>NZ_LQPW01000163.1 GCF_002116635.1 Mycobacterium szulgai
CCTCATACGCTGCGGCACCTACCAGACCGGTGACCACAGTGGGCACCGCCTTGCTTAACAGTCCTTGCCAAGCCATTTCGACCACTTCCTTTCGCGTTGACTCATCGCAGGTTGCGAGCGACCACAGCCATTAGTTGTCCGCATCGACACGCTTTCCGCGTCCGTTTGGCTCAGGTGCCGCGCCGCTCAGATCGATTTATACACTACCCCCCTACCGTATATGGCGGCGATGCGCCACGCCCCGCGTTTTCGGCGTGGCTTGTCCACCCGCTGCATGATCTCGTCGAGATCGGGCACGACCGCAACTGCCGCCGTCGCGGCGTTGTTTACTAGCAGCGGCGAGATGTCCGGGCTTGGCTGCGTTCCCAAAGCCGTTGCGCTCTCGGCGAGATGCTGCTGGTCGCCATCGCGGAGCCATTCGCGTTCCGCAGATGATCAGACGGTGTGCAGACCAAAAGTCGCACTGCGCTATGGCTGTGCCCATCGCGAGGGCCGGCCCACTGTGCGGTGCCCTCGGCATTGCGCGCCAAGAGCTAACTCTCAGCGGGTGTTACCCCAGTCCTGTTGGCATTGTTAGGTTTTGAGATTGCGACCAGGCGTCGTCGTCGCTGCATTCGAATGTGATGGGCAGCCGCTCACGTTTGCTGTCGCCTGTAAGGTGTCTGAGCACCAGAAGTCATCACAACCCGTGCGGCTGATGGTCGGGGGTGGCCACAATTCTCGCTTGACAGCGACGAAGGCGAACAGGGACCCCATCAGGCAAAGGCATAGTGAGAGCATCGGTTTCGATTCCGACAGCTCCACCATTAGGACAGCGTCCCGTCTACGGTGTCAATGTCGGGACACACGTGGTGACCGTGAACGCGGAACGGCCGGGCACGGTTCCGCTTTCTACCCCGTGGCGAGGGCGATCACCGACAGCGAGGCGTCGTCACCCGTACCGACGTTGCTGACGTAGACGGTGCCGTCGGGGCTAACTGCCACTCCCCACGGCATGCTGCCGACGGGCACGGTGGCGATTACCGTGTTGTAGGTGGCACCGGTGGGGTCGGTGTCGATGACCGTCACGGTGTTGCAGCTCGCGAAGTTGGCGACATAGGCCAAGGTGCCGTCCGGGCTGAATGCCACCTGGCTGGGGAAACTGCCGGCGCCGACGGAAGCGATGACGGTGTTGCTGGCGGTGTCGATCACCAACACCGTGTTGCCGTTGGAGCTGGCGACGTACACGTGGGTGCTGTCGGGGCTGATTGCCACCCCGTGCGAGTAGTAATCCACGCCGACGGTCGCGATGACAGTGTTGTAAGTCGGGTTCGCCGGGTCGGTGTCGATCACCGACACTGAGCTGCCGAAGGTATTGACCACGTAGGCGCGGGTGCCGTTGGGGCTGACCGCAATTCCCCACGGGCTGGAGCCGACGGGAACGGTGGCGGTGACGGTGTTGGTGGCAGTGTCGATCACCGACACTGAGCCCGGGCCATGCCAGTTGAAGTTGTTGACGTAGGCACGGCTGCCATCGGGCGTTACCGCAACCCCCTGCGGACCGGTGCCGACGACGACGGTGGCGGTAACGGTGTGGTAGGTCGGGCTGGCGGGATCGGTGTCGATGACCGACACCGAGTTGCCGCCAGCGTTGGTTACATAGGCATGGGTGCCGTCGGGGCTGACCGCCACGAACGCCGGAGCGCCCCCGACGGCGACGGTGCCGATGACGCCGATGGTGGTGGTGTCGATCACCAACACCGTGCCGGCGGTCTGGGCGGCCACGTAGGCGCGGGTGCCGTCGGGACTGAAGGCCGCCCCGTAAGGACTGCTGTCGACGGGGATGGTGTGGGTGACGGTGGCTTGCCCCGGTGAGATGGGCACGGAGACGGTAAGGAAGGTGGTGCCGCCGTGGCCGTCGGTGATGGCGAGGGTGAAGCTGTCTGTTTCCGGTTCGGGTGTTTGGCCAGCGCGCAGGCGGGCGGCGGCGGTCGGGACGTAGGTGAACGAGCCAGCTGGGCCGACGCTGAGGGCGCCCCGCGACGGCGTAGCGCTGACGGTGTAAGTCAGCATGTCGCCGTCCGCATCGATGGGGGTGAGCGAACCGGCGACGACACCTGTGTCGGGATCGGGGTCACCGACGGTGGCGGTGCAGGTGGGCGCGGTGTTGGCGGGGCTGATCGGAACACTGACCGCGACGGAGGCTGTGCCGCCGTGTCCGTCGCTGATCACGGCGGTGAATGAGTCCTGTTTCTGGTCGGGGGTGGCGTCGTCGGCGGCGGCGCCGTGGCGAGCGACGCCCGTCGGCGTGTAAGCGAACGAACCGTCGGTGTTGATGACCGCGGTGCCACCCTTGTCGCTGGTGACCGGGCTCGTATAGAACAGGGTGTCGCCGTCGGGGTCGGTGACATGCAGTGCGCCATCCACCAAACCTGTGTCGGCGTCCACGGTGCCGATCGTGTAAGCCGGATCCCCGACCACCGGCGGTCGATTCGGGTGGGGTGGGGTGGTGGCGTGAGTATCGATCACCGACACGGTGTTGGCGCCATAATTAGCGACGTAAAGGTGCTTCGCGTGGACCGCCATCGCGATCGGGTTGTTGCCGACGGTGATCGCACCGACAACGGTGTGCTTTCTGGAGTTGACGACCGTCACGGTGCCGTCGAAAAAGTTGGACACATAAAGGCGTTGACCGCTGCCGACCACCCCGATCGGATGGTTGCCAACCGCGATGCTGGCGCTGACTGTGTTGGTGGTGGTGTCGATCACCGACACCGTGTTGCTGTCGGCGTTGGCGACGCAGAGCCGGTGACCGCTGAGCACCGCCACTCCGTGCGGACTATTGCCGACGGCGATGGTGGCGATGACGGTGTTCTTTTTCGTGTCGATCACCGAGACCGTATTGCTGCCGTAGTTGGTGACATAGAGGCGGTCTGCGCTGAACGCGACATTGAGCGGGCGGCTTCCTACGGTGATGTTGGCGACGACGGTGTTCTTCTTGGTGTTGATCACCGTCACGGTGTTGTTCATGTGGTTGGTGACGTACAGACGGTCACCGTGGATTGCCAGTGCGGCTGGCTGGCCGCCGACAGTGATGGGTGCGCCCTCAACCGTGTTGGTCTTGGTCTTGATCACCGTCACGGTGCCGTCGTTGAAGTTGGCGACATAACCATGGTTACCGCTGAGGGCTATACCGCCTGGAGAGTTGCCGACAAGGATGGGTGCGCCGATTAGGGTGTCCGTCTTGATGTCGATCACCATCACGGTGTTGTCGAGATTGTTGGTGAGGTAAAGGTGGTCACCTTTGATCGCCAACCCGGTCGGCCCGTGGCCGACGGCAATGGTATCGATGACACTGCCTGTTTTCGGTTGCGCACGGACCGCGACCGCTTTGAGGTCGTGATTGATGATGCCAACGCCAGAATGCTTCGATGAACTCATTTTCTTTCCCCGCGTTAATTCGCCAACTCGTTTGCCGGAGGCTTCTTTTGGCTGCGACCGACGCTAATCGCCGACACCGGCGACGCACTAGTGACCAAAGTCATCTCGGCGAAATCGATGGACATGCGACGCGTCCAAACCATTCGATCTTGGTGAGCTCGTTCGCGAGGTGTACGTCAGAGCGCCGCTGGCCTACTCACGGCGGAGTATCTCGAACAGTCCGCGCTGACAGGGCACGCGTAGGAACGCTTGGCGCGGTCTTCGTTGACGACTGCCCGACCATGGAGCGACTTGCCGAGAGCGGAACTATCCAGGCCTTGCGGTCCATAACGGCAGACCAAACGTCAAGCACTGAATGACCTAAGGGTACTTTCAGGTTCCGAATATCGCTCGTAGCCAAGCAAAAAGGACGAAACCACCACGGTTCGCCGAGCCCGGTGATCGTGATTGCGCTGCCGCGAATGACGCCGTCGAACACAGCTGATTGGCCGCGACCGGTCTGGCAGAAGCCAACGTCCGCGGACTTTCACGACGTTACGATGAGCCGGACCTTAATCGGAGTGCATCGGCCCGTGCCAATGGCTTGGCGGGGTGTGTCGAATGTCGTTTGTGATTGCAGCACCGGAGATGGTGGCTTTGGCGGCTTCGGATCTGGCGGGTGTCGGCTCGATGATCGGTGCGGCTAATGCGGCTGCGGCGGTCTCGACCACCAACATGATGGCCGCTGCTGGTGACGAAGTTTCGGCGGCAGTCGTGTCGCTGTTTTCTAGCCACGCCCAGGCGTATCAAGCGGTGAGTGCGCAGGCGGGGGCATTTCACGACCAGTTTGTGCAGGCCTTAGGCGGTGCGGGCGGCGCGTATTCGCTGGCCGAGGCAGCGGTCGCCTCGCCGCTGCGGCGCCGGTGTTGACGGTAAGCCCGGTGAGGTCTCCGCCGCCAACGGGAACCCCACGGCCGGCGCCGGCGGCACCGCCAGCGTCGGCGGCGGTGGAGGCGGCGGCGCCGCTATTGCCAACGGTGGCGCGAGCTCCACGGGCGGCGCAGGCGGCGGCCCCTAGGGGATAGCGGCTCCGTGACGAACGACGGGATGCGCCGCTATCAACGCACCCTCGGGTAGCTGGCCGATAATGTGGCCGGGACGGGGCTAAGTCCTTCCGGGTCCTTCCGAGGCATAACCGGCGACAACGAGATCGTCCTCGACGACCCGAAGGTGAGCCCGCATCACGCGACGATCATCGACACCTGCGCCAGCTCGTTGATCAATTATCTGCGGTCGGCCAATGGAGTCGCGTTGACGCACCCGCGTGTTCGCGGTTCTGCAACGCTCTGCGACGGTGACGTCGCCCAACGATAGCGCCAGCGAGATCGGTCCGGAGCTGACGGCGACGGTATCGGGCGATGAAATACGTTGCTACCCAAGGAAATGACTGGTTGCCTCGCCACGAGGCCGACGGTCACGACAGGCTGCGGGCGCGGCCGGCTAGAGGTGATGCGGCGGTTGCTCGTCGCGCAGCCGGCCCTCGTCCCACACCTCGCGCACCTGCTCCTCGTCGCCGAACCTCTCGATGTCTTCGGGCGTGACGTGCATCCGCGGCGGTTTCGGGGCGGCGCGTGGTGGATGTGGTGGTTCGCTGGGCATACGGCGATTGTCTCTCTTATAGACGGAAAGTTCCGACCGGCACCGCGGTCGCGACGCTGATTTCGATTCTCGATGAGGTGCTGAGGATGAGGTGCTGGGGGTGGCGTGCGTTGAGCGGCCGGCTGCCGACCGTAATGGTGCCGGCGACGGTGTCTTTCTTGGTGTTGATGATCGGCATGGTGCCGTTAATGTGGTTGGTGACGTAGAGCCGGTCACTTTCGAACTGCGTCGGACCGTTTGCCGCAGAAGGCTATTCGGTTGAAATCGCACAACGCCAATCACTCGGAGTATCGGGGCCACCAGCGGCCCAAGTCCTTCGCTAAGAGCAATGGCGCCGATGCGCGACTACGGTCGCGTGAAGGGCCGTACTAGCCTGGTGGAGTTGAAGATTCGTAGCAGGGGAGTGTGGTGAGCAGCAGCGAGATCATCACCGTCAGGGTCAAGCCCGGCAGCCGGAAGGGGCCGCTCGTCGAGGCCGGCACCGACACCGATTTGACAATCTACGTGCCCGAGCGTGCGGTGGACGGCAAGGCCAACGCTGCGGTGTCTCGCCTCCTCGCACACCATCTTGGTGTAACCAGTGGGCAGGTAGAGCTGGTGGCTGGCGCCGCTGGACGGCTGAAGCGGTTCCGTGTGCTGCCCTGAGATGCCGGTGTCCGGCGGTTCAAGGTGGCTTACGGAAACCCGCCGCCAGTTCGCACGCGTTCTGTCCGACACCGGGCAGGCGCAGGCCCAACGCACTATCGACACATCTTGCGTGGGCATCAAGCGTCCCGTCACCATTGAACAGCGTGAGCCCCAATTCTTCGCAGTCGCGCGAACCGCGCTCCTCCCGCTCGGCGCCGCGCCGAATTATGACCTCACGCGAGCCCCGCCCCCTAATGACCCGCCAACACCGCCTTCGCCTGACACAACCTGTCGCGAAGCGACGACCGCTGGCAGCAGTTCTTTGGAGTTACCTCGCCAAGCCATTCACGTCGAGCGGCTGGTCGAAGGTCCTTCCCCTGGCTACGGCTGTGGCTGCCGTTGGGGGGCTGGTGTTTTCGGGTTCAAACCTGCAACAAATCAAGCATCAAGCCGTCCTCTCCGAGCAAAGCCAGAATGCTGACCGCTTTCGCGAAGCGGTTGGACAGATCGGTGAAGGAAAGATCGACGTCCAGTTGGGCGGCATCTACTCGCTCGAACAGCTCGCTCGGGATGCCCCGCCGTATCACCGCGTCGTGTTCGAAGTGATGGGCGCATATCTTCGCACCAACGCTACCCAGCGGGAGTGTCCGCGGGACTCGAAGTGTTCCTCGGACTGGAAGTGTCCCGAGCAGGACCGTTTGCCCACTGTCATCCAGGCCGCGTTAACGGTGATAGGGCGCCGTGAAATGCCGCGAGACGACGGCGACGACGAAATTGACCTCAACAAGACATGCTTACGCCGAGCGACGCTTGACGGCGCGCGCCTGAGCAAGGCTAACCTCCGCGGCGCCGACCTCCGCGACGCAGACCTTGACGGGGCGAATCTCAGCGGACGGCGGACGGACCTCAGCAACACAGACCTGCGTTACACATATCTCGACAACACAAACCTCAGCGAGGCGAACCTCAGTTGGACGGACTTCAGCGAGGCGCACTTCGGCCGGACGAACCTCAGCGGGGCGGACCTCAAGGGCGCGGACCTCCGCGGCACGGATCTGGCGCACACGAATTTGAGCAACATCTACTACGAGAAGTCGACAGTTTGGCCTGAACACTTCGTCCCCCCACCAAGTCGGCCACAGGAATAAAGTGACCCGCTGAAGTATGGCGTCAGTGGTCATCCGTTCGTGCTAACGTTCCCGGCCGGCACCGCCGTCGCGAAATGGCACCGATAGCGGCCACGAATATCGCGTTGCCCACGCTGCCAAGCGATTTGATTGCCCACCTTGCCGGCTTGGTATTCCAGAGATTTGAAGCCAGCGTTGTTGCGTCTCCGGCGGACATAGCAGACTCGTGTCCGACTCCGCGATCAAGCGGCGATTCGCTGCAGTAGGGACCTTCGAAGTCTGGAGAGGGGCCGTAATGCCCTGGTCAGACGCACCGACACGCGAGTACTGTCCGGTAGGTTCGGAGTTTTTGTCAGCGCCCCGGACGGAGATAATCTCGGTAAGGGAGTACGTAGATGTTAAACAGCCTAACTGTCCACAACAACGGCGTCCCTCAGCAGCGCGCACAGGATGCCGAGCTATTGAAAAAGTCTGGTGTGCACAAACTCGTCGTCGCTGACCGCGAGGGCAACTGCTTAGCTTTCGTATTGGCCTGGGACAGCTTCGACTACGACGCCGAGACCGATACCTACGTTTGCGTCGCTGACAGCGATGGCAGAGAACTCATGACCATGTACACCGCCGGTGAGATCAAGTCAGCACCCGGTTCGAACTTGTATGTCGTAACAGCGCCAATAGGCACCAACGGCTGCCGGACGTTGCAGGCCCTCTGACTCTCGAGCAGTCCCCACGCTGCAGCGTTCGCTGCCCTTGTGTCGGTGTGGGAATGTTTCGTGCATTCTGATGCTGGGGCGTGAACCGTCGCGGTCGGGTGGCCCGGCATGTGCGTTGACGGACGTCAAATGCATCAGTTTGGTGAACTGTTGGCTTCGGATGCAACCAGTGTTTCCATCGTTGCTCCAGTCGATCGCTCGGCTCAGCCTGCCGTAAATGCTTACGGGGGAGTGGCTTTCGGGAAATTGTGTCCCTCGGTGATGGCGATGCGAAGACAGGGCGGATTTGGCGATACGGCCGCACGACGATTTCGGCCGCCTCGCGCGGCGCGCGCTATAGGGGATACTCACATCGCTGAGGTTATGATAGACCGTTCGTACGGTTAGTTTATGCCGAAGGTGGAAGATGCCCAGATCGCCTGGCCGGCGTAGCGAGATTCTCGACGCGTTTGTCCGCTATGTCGCCGAACGTGGTTACGACAGAACGAATATCGGCGATATCGCCGACGAGCTTGGCATGTCCAAGGGCACCATCGTTCATCACTTCGGAACCAAGGCGCAGATGTTGCGGGAGCTCGAAGAAGCCCACCTGGCCCGCCAGTTCGATGTGCTGCAGTTGGTGTGGGAACGCTTGGCAGGACCGCACGAACGCATCGCCGCAGTAATTTACACCTCCGCGCTATTTCAGGTGATCGCCCGCAATGCGACGGTGGCAAGCCAGCGTGAAGTGGTTCAGTTGTCCGACGACCCGGCGATGCAGGAAGTGCGCAAGTTGCGCGACCGGCTGCAGGCGCTCACTGTCGACGAGATCCGCAACGGAGTGGACAGCGGTGTGTTCCGAAGCGTGGACGTCGAGCTGGCGGCACTTCAGCTGTGGGGCTCGCTGGAGTGGATGTGGGTGTGGTTCGACCCCAACGATTCTCGGACACCCGAACAAGTGGGCGCCGCCTTTGTGGACGTGTTCCTGGGCGGACTGCTGCTCGATCGGTTAGCGCTTAGCAAGTGGGCGAACCCCGATGCCGATGTGGTCTCTGTGGTTCACGAATGCCTTACCGCAGTAACGGGTGCCACGGATTGACCGCTTAGCCGCTGAAGGCTTTGCGCTGCAGAATAATTCGCAGTAGCGATAGGCGGCAACGCTGACCTTGTATTCAGCGATATCCTGACTGTACGTGTAGTCAGTATTTGCGAGCCTCGACCCCGCGGGCTGCGCCCGGGTGGACACGTTCAACACATCCGGCGCGGGCGGCCGATCAAACACCAAAATGCGTGATAACTCGGCAGAATGCCGGCTGAGGCTCGCGCAATGTTCGGGGCGGTCCGGTGCGGCGGAATGCGATGACGTAGATAGATTGACTGACCGTACGGTCTGATGCAATAGTGGCTGCGTGGCGCTAACGAGGGCGGCATGGAGCCGGCGGGCAGGTACTGACGCTGCCGGTTGGGAGGGTCACATGGTCGGCCGGCGTTGCGGACGAGGTAACGCGCTACGGCGCGAAGCCCGCCAAGGATCCATGCACCACACGCTGGGGCGAAGAGCCGGAAAATCATCGCCGCTGCCGCGAGGCGCGAAATACCTTCTGACAAAGCATTTTTCACCGACGCATGAACCGTCGGTCGCAAGAGTGTGGGGGGTGGGCCGATGACTACCTCGAAAGTGCTCGCCGGGAGATTGGGCAGCCACGTCCGGCCGGGCGCCGAAGTGGCCGGCGGGTTCTTCCGAATGTGCGTGCTGACAGCCAAAGCGTTGATGCTGCCGTTCGAGTGGCGCGAATTCATCTGGAACGGCTGGTTCCTGATGCGGGTATCGCTGCTGCCCACTATCGCGGTGTCCATCCCAGAAACGGTGCTGCTCATCTTCACCCTCAACGTTTTGTTGGCCGAGTTCGGCGCCGCCGACGTCTCTGGTGCCGGTGCCGGGATCGGCGCGGTCACCCAACTGGGCCCGATCGTGACGGTGCTGGTGGTCGCCGGTGCCGGGGGCACCGCGATCTGCGCCGACCTCGGCGCCCGCACCATCCGCGAAGAGATCGATGCGCTCGAGGTGCTCGGCATCGACCCCATCCACCGGCTGGTGGTGCCCCGCGTCGTCGCCTCGACCATCGTCGCGGTGCTACTCAACGGCCTGGTGATCGGCGTCGGCCTGGGGGGCGGCTACCTCTTCAGCGTGTACCTACAAAACGTCTCCAGTGGTGCCTACCTCTCCACGTTGACAGCGCTCACCGGTCTGCCCGAGGTGGTGATCGCGAACATCAAGGCCGCGACGTTCGGGCTGATCGCCGGCCTGGTCGGCTGTTATCGAGGCCTGATCGTTCGGGGCGGATCCAAAGGACTGGGCACCGCCGTCAACGAGACCGTGGTGCTCTGCTTCATCGCGTTATTCGCCGTCAATGCCGCGCTGACCACCATCGGCGTCCGGTTCGGAACGGGGCGCTGAGATGACCACAACCGCCATACTGCGTGCGCGCTTCCCCCGGGCGGCCGCCACGGTCGTTCGATACGGGGACGCGCCAGCGCGGCAAATGGTCGACGTCGGGCAGATGATCTGGTTTGCCCTGAGCGCCGTCGCGCAGATCCCCTTCGCGCTGCACCGCTACCGCAGAGAGTTCGTCCGGATGGTCGCCCAGATGGGGATGGGCACCGGCGCAATGGCGGTGGCCGGTGGCACCGCCGCCATCGTCGGATTCATCACCCTGTCGGCGGGCTCATTGGTTGCCATCCAAGGCTTTGCGTCTCTGGGCAATATCGGTGTCGAGGCATTCACCGGCTTCTTGGCCGCCATGGTCAACGTCCGGTTCGTTGCGCCGGTAGCCGCCGGTCAGGCGCTGGCGGCCACCGTCGGCGCCGGTGCCACCGCCGAACTGGGTGCCATGCGCATCAGCGAAGAGATCGATGCGCTCGAGGTGATGAGCATCAGGTCGATCGCCTATCTGGTGTCCACCCGGGTGGTGGCGGGCCTGGTCGTCATCATCCCGCTCTACGGGTTGGCGATCACCCTTGCCTTCCTCTCCGCGCAGGCCACCACGGTCTTGTTCTACGGGCAGTCCGCGGGCACCTACAACCATTACTTCCACACATTCCTGCGCCTCGACGACGTCGGCTGGTCGTTTGCTGAGGTGATCCTCGTCGCGGTCGTTGTGATGACCACCCACTGCTACTACGGCTACACCGCAAGCGGCGGCCCGGTCGGCGTCGGTGAAGCGGTCGGCCGGTCGATGCGGTTGTCGTTGATCACCATCGTCGTCGTGGTCGTCCTGACCGCGATGTCGATCTACGGCAAAAACCCGAACTTCAACCTCACCGTGTAGCCGCCATGACGAACCCGGTGAAGCAGAACCCGCCACGGACCCCGCCGTATAAGACCGCGACTGTGGTGTTCTCCCTGGTCGCCCTGGCGGTGTTGACCTTCGTATGGTTTCAATTCCGCGGCGAGCTCACCCCCAAGACGCACTTGACGATGGTGGCGCCCCGGGCCGGTTTGGTGATGGACCCCGGCTCGAAGGTCACCTACAACGGTGTGGAAATCGGCCGGGTGGCAAACATTTCGGAGATTCAGCGCGACGGCGTGCCGGTAGCTAAATTCACCCTGGACGTCAGTCCCAAATACATCAATCTGATTCCGGCCAATGTGGACGCCAACATCAAGGCGACCACGGTTTTCGGCAACAAGTTTGTGTCATTGACCTCGCCCAAAGATCCCACTGCTGAACGCATTAGCCCGCAGCATGTGATTGACGCGGGGACGGTGACGACGGAGTTCAACGCGTTATTCGAGACCCTTGTCTCGATCGCCGAGAAGGTGGACCCGGTCAAGGTGAATCTGACGCTGGCCGCGGCCGCGCAGGCGCTAGCCGGGCTGGGCGACAAGTTCGGGCAGTCGATCGTCAACGGCAACGCCATCCTCGACGACATCAATCCGCAAATGCCCCAGATACGGTACGACATTCAGCGGCTGGCCGCCCTGGGCGACACCTACGCCAACGCCGCACCGGATCTGTTCGACGCGCTCAACAATGCAGTGGTCACGGCGCGCACGCTGCACCGGCAGGAAGCCGAGCTGGATGCCGCGTTGTTGGCCGCGACCGGTCTGGGCAACACCGGCGAAGACATCTTCGCCCGCGGCGGGCCATACCTGCAGCGGGGAGCCGCCGATTTGATGCCGACCGCCCAGCTGCTGGACACCTACAGTCCGGAGATCTTTTGCACCATCCGCAATTACTACGACGCCGAGCCCCTGGGTTATGCGACGACGGGCGGCGGCAACGGCTATTCGCTGAAAACCATGACCGAGCTGACGTCCGGGCTGGGCGGCATGCTGACCCTTCCGGGATTGGCCGGGACTGTGCTCACCCAGGGACTCCTGGGCCTTGCCGGAGTGGTGGGTGGGGCGCCGAATCCCTATGTGTACCCGGACAATCTGCCGCGCGTGAACGCGCGCGGCGGCCCGGGCGGTGCGCCGGGTTGCTGGCAGCCCCTCACCCGTGATCTGTGGCCGGCACCGACTCTGGTGGTCGACACCGGCGCCAGTCTCGCGCCTTACAACCATGTGGATACGGGCTCGCCGTACGCAATCGAGTACGTGTGGGGCCGTCAAGTCGGGGACAACACGATCAACCCATGAAAATCACCGGCACCGCAATCAAACTCGGCATCGTCTCGCTGGTGCTGCTACTGATCACTGTGTCGATCGTCGTGGTGTTCGCACAGATGCGCTTCAACGACACCAACGGCTATACCGCGGAGTTCAGCAATGGCAGCGGGCTGCGCAACGGCCAATTCGTCCGCGCCGCCGGAGTAGAGGTCGGCAAGGTGAAGAAGGTGCTGCTGGTCGACGGCGGCAGCCGGGTGCGGGTGGACTTCGAAGTCGACCGCTCGATTCCGCTCTACCAGTCGACGACCGCGCAAATCCGCTATCTCGACCTGCTGGGCAATCGCTTTCTCGAGCTCAAGCGCGGCGAGGGTGAGGGTGCGGACCGAATCCTGCCAGCCGGCGGATTCATCCCGTTGTCCCGGACATCACCGGCACTGGATCTCGATGCCTTGATCGGTGGGTTCAAGCCGCTGTTTCGCGCCCTGGATCCAAAGAAGGTCAATACCATCACGTCGGCCATCATCACGGTGTTCCAGGGCCAGGGCGGCACCATCAACGACATCCTCGACCAGACCGCGCGGGTGACTGCGCACCTCGCCGAAAGTGACCAGGCGATCGGGGAAGTCGTCAAGAACCTCAACATCGTGCTGGACACCACGGTCAGACATCGCAAGGAATTCGACCAGACCGTCGACAATTTCGAACGACTGATCACCGGGCTGAAAAACCACGCCGATCCGCTGGCCGCCGGTACCGCGCACATCAGCAATGCCGCCGGGACGGTCGCCGAGCTGCTGGCAGACAACCGCACGCTGCTGCACAAGGAGATCAACTACCTGCAGGCTCTACAGCAGCCGCTCATCGACCAACGCGATCAGCTCAACGATCTCATTCACAAGACGCCCACCGCCCTCAACCTGATCGGGCGCAGTATCGGCCTTTACGGCGACTGGGTGAACTTCTACGTTTGCGACCTCACGATCAAGTGGAACGGACTGCAACCCGGCGGCCCCGTCCGTACGGTCAGGCTCTGGCAGCAGCCCACCGGTAGGTGCACGCCGCAATGAGAACACTCACTGACTTCAACCGCGGCCGGGTCGGGCTTATGGGCGTCACCGTGCTCTCACTCGTCGTGGCCGTAGGCCAGAGCTTCACCAGTGTCCCGATGATGTTCGCCAGCCCGAGCTACTACGGGCAGTTCACCGACACCGGCCAACTGAACAAGAACGACAAGGTGCGCATCTCCGGTGTGAATGTCGGCAAGGTGGAGGCGTTCGAGATCGACGGCGACCATGTCGTGGTCAAGTTCTCCCTGGGCGCCAACACAATCGGCACCGAGAGCCGGCTCGCGATCAAGACCGACACCATCCTGGGCAAGAAGGTGCTTGAGATCGAGCCGCGCGGAAACCAGACATTGCGGCCCGGGGGTATCTTGCCGCTGGGCCAAAGCACTACGCCTTATCAGCTCTACGATGCGGCCTTCGACGTCACCAAGGCGGCCACCGGCTGGGATATCGACACCGTCAAGCGGTCACTGAACGTGCTTTCCCAAACCATCGATACGACTTACCCGCACTTGAGCGCCGCGCTCGACGGTCTCGCCAAGTTCTCCGACACCATCGGTAAGCGCGACGAAGAGATCAAGCACCTGCTGGCTCAGGCCAACAAGGTAGCCAGCGTCCTGGGTGACCGCAGCGAACAAGTCAACCGATTACTGGTCAACGCCAAGACGCTGCTGGCGTCGTTCAACGAACGTGGGCAGGCCATCGACGCACTGCTGGGCAACATCTCCGCGCTGTCGGCCCAGGTGCAGGGATTCATCAACGACAACCCGAACCTGAATCCCGTGCTGGAGCAATTGCGTTCTCTCAGTGATCTATTGGTGGCACGCAAGGATGACTTGGCTCAAACCCTCACGTACGTAGGCCAATTCGCCGCATCGCTGGGAGAATCCGTCGCGTCGGGGCCGTATTTCAAGATCGTTCTGTCCAATTTGCTGCCCTACTGGATCCTGCAGCCGTTCGTCGACGCCGCTTTCAAGAAGCGCGGTATAGACCCCGAGGACTTCTGGCGCAGCGCCGGCCTGCCCTCGTTCCGTTGGCCCGACCCCAACGGCACCCGCTTCCCCAACGGGGCACCCCCGCCGGCACCTCCGGTGCTGGAAGGCACGCCGGAGCATCCGGGACCGGCCGTCCCGCCAGGAACGGCGTGCTCCTACGTGCCCGCCCCCGATGCGCTGCCGCGGCCGTGGAACCCGATGCCGTGCGCGGGCGTCGACGTCGGACCGTTCGGTGGCAGTTTCCCGGCACCACTGGACGTGCAGACGTCGCCGCCCAACCCAAACGGTTTGCCGCCGACACCGGGAATCCCGATTGCCGGACGGCCGGGCGAGCCTCCTCCGGACGTCCCCGGAACCCCGGTGCCGCTGCCGCCCAACGCGCCGCCTGGGGCGCGCACCGAGGGCCTGCAACCCGCCGGACCAACTCCGCCGGCGTCGACGTTCGCACCGGGACTGCCGCCCGGGCCGCCCGCGCCGCCGGGACCCGGGCAGCAGCTGCCGGCACCGTTCATCAACCCGGGCGGAACGGGAGGCAGCGGCATCACGGAAGGTAACCAGAATTGAGCACTGTCGCTATCGGCAAACCGCGGCTGAAAACGGTCATCGGATGGCTGGTGGTGGTCCTGGTCGTCGTCGCCGGCTACGTCGGCTGGCAGTTCTACCAGGCGTTGACCACCAACACCGTGGTCGCATATTTCCCCGAGGCGAACGCGCTCTATCCCGGCGACAAGGTCCAGATCATGGGTGTTCGAGTGGGTTCGGTCGACAAGATCGAACCCGCCGGCAACAAAATGAAAGTGACGTTCCACTACAGCAACAAGTACAAGGTCCCTTCCGACGCGTCCGCCGTGATCGTGAACCCCACGCTGGTGGCCTCGCGGAGCATTCAGCTGGAGCCGCCTTACAAAGGTGGTCCGGTGATGGCCGACAACGCGGTGATTCCCATCGAACGCGCCCAAGTGCCAACGGAGTGGGACGAATTGCGCGACAGCGTCGCCAACATCATCTCCAAACTGGGTCCCACACCCGAGCAGCCCAAAGGCCCGTTCGGCGACCTCATCGAGAGCTTCGCCGACGGGCTGGAGGGCAAGGGCAAGCAGATCAACACCACGCTGGACAGCCTGTCGCGGTCATTGTCTGCGCTCAACGAGGGCCGTGGCGACTTCTTCGCGGTGGTGCACAGCCTGGCGCTGTTCGTCGATGCCCTGCACAAAGACGACCAGCAGTTCGTCGCGTTGAACACGAACCTGGCTCAATTCACCGACAAGCTGACCGGGTCGGACCGCGAACTGGCCGATGCGATAAAGCAATTCGACGGTTTGCTCTCCACCTTGCGCCCGTTCTTGACCAAGAACCGTGAGGTGCTCGCGCACGACATCGACAATCTCGCCAATCTGACCACTACGCTGGTCCAACCCGAACCGCTGAACGGTTTGGAGACCGGCCTGCACGTGCTGCCCACGCTGGAGACGAACCTCAGCCAGATCTACCACCCATCGCACGGGACCCTCATGTCGATTCCGGCAATCCCGAACTTCGCCAACCCAATGCAGTTCATGTGCAGCATGATTCAGGCCGGCAGCCGGCTGGGTTATCAAGAATCCGCCGAACTGTGTGCGCAATATCTCGCGCCGATTCTCGACTCCATCAAGTTCAACTATCTGCCGTTCGGACTCAACCTGTTCAGCACCGCCGAGACGCTTCCCAAAGAAGTCGCCTACTCCGAGCCAAGGCTGCAGCCGCCGAACGGCTATAAAGACACCACGGTGCCGGGGATATGGGTGCCCGACACCCCGCTGTCGCACCGCAACACCCAGCCCGGATGGGTTGTGGCGCCGGGCATGCAGGGCACCCAGGTCGGGCCCATCACCGGTGGCCTCCTAACGCCGGAATCCCTGGCCGAATTGATGGGCGGCCCCGATATCGCACCCCCGGAGTCGGGGCTGCAGACCCCGCCGGGACCGCCCAACGCGTACGACCAGTACCCGGTGTTGCCGCCGATCGGCTTGCAAGCCCCGCAGGTGCCGATCCCGCCGCCGCCACCGGGACCCGGTGTGATCCCGGGACCGGTCGCCCCCACACCCGTGCCTGCTGGATCACCGCTACCGGCGGAGGCGGGTTCGTGAGCGCACTGCGCGGATTGACCGCGCGCACCAGACACCGGGCCTGGCAGTGGCTGGCACTACTGATGGCCGGGCTGGCCCTGACGTCCTGCTCGAGCTGGCGCGGAATCGCGAACGTTCCGATGCCCGGCGGTCCCGGCAGCGGGCCGGGCTCCTACACCGTCTATGTGCAGATGCCAGACACGTTGGCGCTGAACAACAACAGCCGGGTGCGGGTGGCCGACGTATTCGTCGGCACGGTGCATGCAATCAAACTGAAGAACTGGGTCGCCACGCTGACAGTGAGTTTGGACAAGAGCGTGAAGTTACCCAAGAACGCCACCGCCAAGATCGGGCAGACGAGCCTGCTGGGTTCTCAGCATGTGGAGCTGGCCTCGCCACCCAACCCCTCGCCGGAGCCGCTGAAGGACGGCGACACCATCCCGCTGAAGAATTCGTCGACATATCCGACGACCGAGCAGACGCTGGCCAGTCTGGCCCTGATCTTGCGCGGCGGCGGCATCCCGAATCTTGAAGTGCTGCAGAACGAGTTGTACAACATCCTGAACGGGCGCGCCGACCAGATCCGGGCGTTCCTCAACAAGCTGGACACCTTCACCGCGCAACTCGACCAGCAACGCAACGACATCACCCGAGCCATCGACTCCACCAACCGGCTGTTGACATACGTGGGTTCGCGCGCCGACGTTCTGGACCGGGTGCTCACCGACTTCCCGCCGCTACTCAAACATTTCGCCGACAAACAGAACCTCTTGATCGACGCAGTCAACGCCGTGGGCGGGCTCAGCCAGGTCGCCGACCAATATCTCTCCGACTCCCGGAGCAACATCCACCAAGACCTGCTGGCCCTGCAGTGCCCATTGCGCGAACTCGGACGTGCGTCGCCGTATCTGATCCGCGCCCTCAAGCTGATCCTCGTGCGGCCGTTCGACATTGACGCCGTACCCAAGTCATTCCGCGGCGACTACTTCAACCTGTCGCTGACGCTCGACCTGACCCTGAGTGCTGTCGACAACGCCGTGCTCACCGGGACCGGATTCTCCGGGGCGCTGCGCGCACTGGAGCAATCGTGGGGCCGCGACCCCGAAACGATGATTCCCGACGTCCGGTACACGCCGAATCCCAACGCCGTCCCGGACGGGCCGCTGGTGGAAAGGGCGGACCGGCAATGTTGACCCGTTTCGTTTGGCGCCAGTTGATCATGTTCGGCATCATCAGCACCGTCACAGCGATCGCACTGGGCTGGTATTACCTGCGGATTCCCACCGCCCTCGGCATCGGCCAATACACGCTCAAGGCTGACCTGCCCAGGTCAGGCGGCCTGTACCGGACGGCCAACGTGACTTATCGCGGTGAAACCATCGGCACGATCACCGCCGTCGAGCCGACCAAGACGGGTGCCGAAGTGACGATGAGTATCGCTAACCGCTACCAGATTCCGATTGACGCTTCGGCGAATGTCCATTCGGTGTCCGCGGTCGGCGAGCAGTACCTGGACCTGGTGTCGGAAGGCAATCCGGGCAAATACTTCTCGCCGGGACAGACCATCACCAAGGCGACGGTTCCGACTGAGATCGGGCCGGCACTGGACGCCGCCGACCGCGGGCTGGCCGTGCTGCCCAAGGAGAAGATCGCCACGCTGCTCGACGAAACAGCCCAAGCCGTCGGCGGATTGGGCCCGGCGCTGCAACGGCTGGTCGATGCCACCCAGGCGCTCGCCGGCGACTTCAAGACCAATATCGGCGATGTCAACGACATCATCCAAAACTCCGGGCCGATCATCGACAGCCAGGTCAACTCGAGCGAGGCGATAAAACGCTGGTCGCACAATCTGAATGTGCTGGCCGCGCAGAGCGCGGAAAACGACCAGTACGTGCAACGCATCCTGACCCGGGCGGCGCCGACGGCCGATCAGGTCAACGCGGTGTTCGGCGACGTCCGCGATTCGCTGCCGCAGACGCTGGCAAATCTCGAAATCGTGCTGGACATGCTCAAGCGCTACCACAAGGGTGTCGAGCAATTGCTTGTTGCCTATCCGCAGGGCGCCGCGGAAGGCCAGACGGTGACGGCACCGTTTCCCGGTTACGCGACGCTGGACACGGCGCTGACCATCAACCAGCCCCCACCCTGTCTGACGGGCTTTCTGCCGGCTCCGCAGTGGCGGTCTCCGGCGGATACCAGCCTGGCGCCGATGCCCTCGGGGACATATTGCAAGATCCCACAGGAGACTCCGGCCAACGCCGTGCGCGGCGCGCGCAACCTGCCGTGTGTGGATGTACCGGGGAAGCGGGCAGCCACGCCGCGAGAGTGCCGTTCCTCCCAGCCGTATGAGCCGGCCGGCACTAACCCGTGGTACGGCGACCCCAACCAGATCCTCACCTGTCCAGCGCCCGCGGCGCGCTGCGATCAACCGGTGAAGCCCGGCATCGTCATCCCGGCCCCGTCGGTCAACAACGGCATGAACCCGGCGCCCGCTGACCGGGTGCCGGGGACGCCGCCACCGATCAGTGACCCGTTGTCGCGGCCGGGATCGGGGACGGTGCTTTGCAACGGGCAACAGCCCAACCCGTGTGTCTATACCCCGGGCGGCCCTGCCACCGCGCTGTACAACCCGCAGAGCGGCGAACTGGTGGGGCCCGACGGCGTCAGATACTCCGTCGAGAACTCGACCAAAACGGGAGACGACGGGTGGAAGGACATGCTGGCGCCGCAGCGCTGAACTACCCCGATGTTCGCGTCGACGGCAATTCCGGCAACCGGACCGGTTACAGTACCGGCGGCCCAATCAATCATGTTGGCAGTAAACGAATTTCACCACAGCGCGGTCTCGTCGGCCCAGTAATGAGCCAACCCCCGAACAGTTGACACTGACCGCACGTACAGTCATATACTGGAGGTGATGCTGTGCGGCTCTGCGCACGCAGCGATCGGAGCGAAATGCGGGAAGTGATTGGCCTAGGCCAACTTCGGAGCAACGCGTGCACGTACCTTGAGCGGGTTGCCGCCGGGGAGACGATCGATGTTGTCCGTCGCGGCAAATTGGTGGCACGCATCGTGTCAGTCGGTGACTGGAGGGTGGCCCCGATTCCCGCGCGATCTGTGAAAGTGGCGCGCGACACCGGTGGGTGGGTCGGGCTTGACGAACTGCGCACGCGGGCCGGGCGGTGCTTCGATCGGGTTGAGGCTGGGGAGACGATTTTTGTCGTCCGTGCCGGCAAGCTACTTGCCCGGATCGTGTCGGCCGGTGACTCGACGATGACCCCGATCCCGGCGGACGATGGCGGTCCCATCGAACTTGACGAACTGCGAAAGCGGGCAGGGCGCTATTTCGACCAAGTTGCGGCAGGGCAGACGATTGAGGTCATCCGCAGCGGCAAGCTGGTTGCTCGCATCGTGTCCGCCGCCAGCGGTTAGTGCCGTGGCTGCACCGCCGATCGAGTAGCAACCGTCATCCCAGATAGTTGGCGCTTTTCGCGTCGTCCCACTATCTTCTTCGGGGTGATCTCCTCAGCTGCTGGTGCACTCGCACGTTGGATGGTTCCCTTTATGGCGGTTACCGCCGTTGCCGGCACGGCTTTGGTAGCCGACCCGCCGCAGGTCGGACAGGCCCCGGCGATGCGTCTGGTCGATGCGTCCAACCCGTTGGCCGGGCAGCCCTTCTACGTCGACCCGGCGTCGGCGGCCATGGCCGCGCACAACGCCAATCCGGGTAACGCCCAGCTCACGGCCATCGCCAACACGCCGCAGGCCTACTGGATCGACCAGGCATTTCCGGCCGGTTCGGTCGGCGGCACGGTCGCGCGGTACACCGGCGCGGCCCAGGCCGCCGGCAGCATGCCGATTCTGACGCTCTATGGAATCCCGCATCGCGACTGCGGCAGCTACGCATCCGGTGGATTCGCGTCAGGCGCTGACTACAAGCAGTGGATCGACGCCGTCGCATCCGGCCTGGGTGGGTCGCCGGCCGCGATCATCGTCGAACCCGACGCACTCGACATGGCCGACTGCCTGTCGGCTGACCAGCGCCAGGAACGCTTCGATCTGATCCGCTACGCGGTCGACACGCTGACCCGCGACCCGGCCGCTGCGGTGTACGTGGACGGCGGGCACTCACGTTGGCTGAGCGCCGAGGAAATCGCTAACCGGCTCAACCAGGCCGGTGTCGGCCATGCCCGGGGCTTCAGCCTCAACGTCTCGAACTTCTTCACCACTGATGAGGAGACCGGCTACGGAGAGGCGGTTTCGGGGCTCACGGGCGGATCGCACTACGTGATCGACACCGGGCGCAACGGTGCCGGACCCGCGCCCGATGGAGCGCTCAGCTGGTGCAACCCGAGCGGTCGCGCCTTGGGCACCCCGCCCACCACGGCTACCGCGGGCGCGCACGCGGACGCCTACCTGTGGATCAAGCGTCCCGGCGAATCCGACGGTTCGTGCAACGGGGGAGCCCAGGCCGGCCACTTCGTCAGCCAGTACGCCATCGACCTGGCCCAGAACGCGGGGCAGTAGCGCACCTCGAGCCCAGGCCTCACCCCACCTGGTGACGTTGCTCTTCTTCTGTCTTCGCCACGACGGAGTCATATAGCGCGGTGTCCGCGAGTAATCCGTGGGTGTAGATCTCTAGGGCGGGCAGCAGCATGTCCTTGCCGTAGTCGCGCAAAACGGCAGCCATATCGCTCGGGTTCTCGTGCATGTGCAGGTAGAGCAGGAATCCGCCGCCACCGGTCATCGCCAGAAACTTGGCTCGTGCCTTGGGATCACGGCTGGGCCGAATAGTGCCGGCGCGAACGGCATCCTCGATGTAGCCCTCGGCGTTGTCGATCATCTGATCCATCAGAGCACGGCCCAACGCGCCACCAGAAAGCATGCTGCGCACCAGGTATTCCATCATTGGCGCGTAGGACTCGATCTGCGCCACCTGCTCGAACCAGGCCTCGGGTGAAACCGATTGCAAAGCTTCGGATTTCGCTGATCTGATCGATTCTGCGATGTAGTCGTCGCACGCTTCGCGCAAGCCCTCTTTGGACCCGAACTCGCGCACTAACAGCTCAACGTCGACACCTGCTGCCGCGGCGACTGCCGACAATTCCGCTTCGAAGCCGTGCTTGCCGAAATGGCCGACCGCCGCATCAAGAATCCGCGCCCGTGTCTCTTGTTCGCCGGAAAGATCCGGCCCAGCGGCTACCGTCTGTATCGTCATCGTCTCCTCCTGACACCAGTCGTGCCGGCCAGGCGAATTCGCCTGTGCTGTCGGAAACATAACGACGGCCGCCACTGTCGATCTAGGGCCTTTGGGCCATCGGGTCACTGTGACGAAAGGCCTTTGAGCCAGGGACTTCGGCAGGACGCCTCGAAGACCGAAGCACCACCGGGCGGTTTCGTTCGGCCCTAGGGGCCCAACCGCCGAAATGGTCGGATCAATACCAAGGGCGACCGAGGAGGCAACCATCATGACGACAAGGTTCTGGACCTTGGCCGCAGCCTCGGAAACCACCGCTTTCGACCACCCACGGACCGGCCTGCAGTCCCTTCTGCAGACGGCCAACCATTTGACCTTGGGCTGGCTGAATCGGCCATTCACGCCGACGATGACCGTTTATCACATCACCGATCAATTGCATGCCGGGCGCGTGGCCGACGTGCCGGCTGACCAGATCGCGCCGACAGTTTCGGCTTGGCTGGCTGAGCTCGGTGTCCAAAGCCCATTGGTCGAGGATCTGGCGCGTGCAGCGCGGGCCGGCGACTGGCCGGCCGTTTATGCCGTCGGCGAGCACCTATCCGTCGAGGTAACACTTGCCGCCGCGGCCTAGCCCGGGGAGCGAATCGAGCCTTCCGGTAATGGCACAAAGTCCCGTCCATAAAGGACGCCGTGCTCTCGTATCGGCGCTCGGATCGGGCGATTGTCGAAAGCAGGACTTCCTGGCTCGAAAGGAACTCAAGTCATGAACGCACTCTTCCCAGATGCAGGCACGATCCATACGGTGTTGACGCTGGCTTCGCGCGCGCCGTCGGTTCACAACACGCAACCGTGGCACTGGCGCGTGGGTCAGTCGAGCCTGCATCTGTACTCCGATACCAGCCTGCAACTGCCCCACACCGATCCAGATGGCCGCGACCTGTTATTGAGCTGTGGCGCGGCGCTGAATCACTGCATCATCGCGCTGGCAGCCACCGGGTGGCAGTCCAAGGTGTCCCGGCTGCCGAATCCGGCAGATCCCCAGCACCTGGCAGCAATCGAGGTGTCCCCTCAAACACCCGATCAACTCGACATCATGCTGGCCGCGGCGATACCGCGGCGCCGAACCGATCGCCGGCAGTACGGCTTCTGGGAGGTCCCGGTCGCCGACATTGCCCTAATGGCCGCGCGGGCCGCTCGCAATGGGGTGGCGCTGCATCGAGTCGAAGCAGTGAACAAGCTGAATGCCATTGTGTCACAGTCGGTTACAACGCACGCCGCGGATCCCGAATACATCAGCGAGCTTGCGACTTGGAGCGGGCGGCATGCCTCGGAGGTTGGTGTTCCGGCCCGCAACACGCCGGCAACAGACCCGGCCGCCACGATCCCCAGTAGGCGTTTTGCCGCCCCTACGCTGGCCATGCCTCGCAACGAACTCGTCGACGTCGACACCGCCGTAGTTCTCGCACTCGGAACCCACACCGACGACCGCTTGGCGCAGCTGCGCGCTGGGGAGGCCACCAGCGTCGTGCTCCTCACCGCGACAGCGATGGGGCTGGCCAGCTGCCCGGTCACCGAACCGCTGGAAATCCCCGAGACACGTGCGGCCGTCCGCGCCGATGTTTTCGGCAACCAGAGCTACCCGCAGATGTTGCTCCGGGTGGGCTGGGCACCGATCAACGCCGATCCGTTACCGGCGACGCCGCGACGTGCGTTCTCCGAAACCGTTGAATGGCTGACTGATCCGGAACCAAGCGATGTCCGATAGATCCGATAGGGAGGCCTTCACCCTGAATCCGCACACCTGGCTGATCGCGCGCATCGTTGGCCGCAACCCGCTGCTCAGGCGCTCCGACCGCATCGAAGCCTTTGTCATCGTGCTGGCTCTGGTTGTGTCGCTGGTCGCTATCCCGGTCACTGGTGTGGTGGGCGCGTCCGTCTACAGCGCGCGCTGGCGGCAGTACGACCAGCAGGCGCACACGCGTCATACGGTCACGGCAACAGTCATCAGCGCGAGGGCGACCGCCGAACGGGAGTCCAACCAGGCTGTTGTGCAGGCAAAGTGGCCGGTGGGCGCCGACGAGCGCAGTGGCTCGTTCGAACACCGCAAGCCGGTCAAACCGGGCGACCGCATCCAGGTTTGGGTCGACACCGCAGGCAACCTCACCCCGCCGCCCACCCCGGCTTGGCGTGCAGTGGGCGATGCCGTGCTCACCGCGATGACGGTGCTGTTGATCGTCGGTTTGGCGATCACCTGGCTGCGGAGTGTGGTCGGGTCGAGACTGGACCGAACCCGCGACGCGCAATGGGAGCATGAGATCGCCTGCTTGCAGGAACATGGCGGCCGCACGAATTGGCATTGACGAGCACGTGTCGAGTATTGACGGGTAAAAGTTCTATGCAGCGCACCTGGATTGGGCGGATGATGTGTCGGTGACCGGACACGACGAAGACTCGGTCGCTGGGTTGCTGGACTCGGCCGGCCTGCACCGCCTGGTGGACGTGTTGATCGAGCGGGGTTACCGCGTAGTCGGTCCGGCGTTGCGCGGCAACGCCATTGTGCTCGCAGAACTGGAGTCCGCGCGCGACCTTCCGTACGGCTGGGGCGTGGAGGTGAGCCCAGGGCATTATCGCCTGCGCGGCCGCGACGACCGTGCGGCGTTCGGGCATTCGGCCGGGCCGCAGTCTTGGAAACAGTTTCTGCACCCGCAACGGGAGCGGTTATGGGCGGGCACCCGGAACGGTTGCGCCGACGATGAACCCGTTCAAGACACGCCGCGGTATGCATTCCTGGGTGTGCGGGGCTGCGACCTCGCCGCGATCGCGACCCTCGACCGGGTGTTGGGCGGTGGCGCTCATCCCGACAATTCGTTCGTCAGTCGCCGGCGACAGATCTTCGTCGTCGCGGTGAATTGCACTGAACCCGGGGGGCTCTGCTTCTGTGCTTCAATGGGCACCGGGCCAGCGGTAGGTCCCGGCTACGATTTGGCGCTCACCGAGCGCCTCGACGGCGGGGAGCCGACCTATGTCGTAGACGTCGGTAGCCCAGCGGGCGCCGACGTCATGGCCGCGCTGGCGCCGCGGCAGGCGACCGATACCGAAATCGCCTGCGCACGTGACGATGTCGCGAACGCCGCGAACAAGATGGGCCGGCACATGCCGGACACGGATCTGCGCAGCCTGCTGGCCGACTCGCGTGAATCTGCTCAGTGGGAGGAGGTGGCGAGCCGCTGCCTGACGTGCGGCAACTGCACGATGGTGTGTCCCACCTGCTTTTGCACCACCACTGAAGACGTCAGCGACCTGACCGGTGACCACGCCGAACGCTGGCGACACTGGGCGTCGTGCTTCGAATTCGACTTCACCTACGTCCACGGCGGCGGCAGCGTCCGTCAGTCCGGCGCATCGCGCTATCGGCACTGGCTGACGCACAAATTGGGTACCTGGCACGACCAGTTCGGCATGTCCGGCTGCGTTGGTTGCGGGCGATGTATTGCCTGGTGTCCGACCGGCATCGACATAACCGCCGAGATGAACAAGATGGCCGGAGATGACTGAATGGACGACGGTGGCCACGTCGGCTCCCTCGGCCATGGCGCCGCTGCCTTACCGGGTGCGCAGTCGTGTTGTGGAGAGCCCGGATTCGGCGACGCTGTGCCTGGAGCCGGTGGGCGAGGCGGTGCGGTCACCGGAGCCCGGCGAGTTCATGATGCTGTACGCCTTCGGCGTCGGCGAGGCCGCTATCTCGATCAGTGGCGATCCGACGGTCACGGACGGGTCGATCACGCACACCATTCGCGCGGTCGGCGCGGTCAGCCGTGCCCTGCACGACGCTCAACCGGGCAGCGTCATCGGGGTGCGCGGCCCCTTCGGAACAAGCTGGGGGCTGGCCGAGGCCGAGGGCCGCGATCTGGTCATGGTCGCCGGCGGAGTGGGCTTGTGTCCGCTGCGTCCGGCGATCCTCGGCGCGTTGGCGCAGCGCGATCGCTACGGCCAGGTGATGCTCGTCGTGGGTGCCCGGTCGCGGGCTGACTTCGTATTCGCCGCTCAACTGCAAACCTGGGCCGAAGACCCACGGATCGACGTGCACCTGATCATCGACGCGCCGACGCAAGGCTGGAGCGGGGAGGTGGGACTGGTCACCGAACCGCTACGCCGGCTGACGCTCGAGCCGGGCCGTACCAGCGCGTTTCTCTGCGGACCCGAGCCCATGCTGCGATTCGGCGCTGAGGCTCTGATCGCCAAAGGCCTGGAACCCCAAGATATTCGGGTTTCACTTGAGCGCAACATGCAGTGCGGCATCGGCTGGTGCGGACATTGCCAGTTGGGTCCGCTGTTGCTCTGCCGAGACGGTCCGGTCGTCGGCTACGACGTTGCCGGACCGCTGCTGCGGGTGAAGGAGCTTTAGATGGGCCCAGTTACGTTGGCGGTGTGGAAGTTTGCCTCCTGTGACGGTTGTCAGCTGACGCTGCTGGACTGTGAGGACGAGCTACTCACGCTCGCTGACCAAGTGACGATCGCCACCTTCGCCGAAGCCTCCAGCGCAATGCTGGATGGGCCCTACGACGTGTCTTTGGTCGAGGGTTCGATCACCACCCCGCACGACGAGCAGCGCATCCGTGAAATCCGGGACCAGTCAAAGCTATTGGTCACCATCGGCGCCTGCGCAACGTCCGGGGGAGTCCAAGCGCTGCGCAACTTCGCCGACGTCGCCGAATTCGCGTCGGTCGTATATGCCAAGCCGGAGTACATCGACACGCTGGCCACCTCGACGCCGGCGTCGGCGCACGTAAAAGTCGATTACCAGCTGCAGGGCTGTCCCATCGACCGCGGGCAGTTGCTCGATACTCTCGCGGCCTTACTGATCGGTCGCAAGCCACGCTTACCGGCCAAAACGGTATGCACCGAATGCAAACTTCGCGGCGTGACATGTGTTGTCGTCGCCGACGGCATCCCTTGCCTGGGGCCGGTGACACACGCCGGCTGCGGGGCGCTGTGTCCCAGACATCACCGCGGTTGCTACGGATGTTTCGGTCCGTCCGCCGCACCGCAAGTGGCGACGCTGATCCCGCTGCTGCGCCGCGACGGAATGTCCGACGGCGACACCGATCGGGTGTTCTCGACCTTCAACGTCGCACGATTCGCCGCCGAGCGGAGAGAGGTATGACCCCGCAGGATCGTAGGCTGAGCGTCGGCACCATAACGCGGGTGGAAGGTGAAGGGGCGCTGCACGTTACGTTGAAAGACGGCGCCCTGGAAAGCGTCCAGCTCAATATCTATGAGCCACCGAGGTTTTTCGAGGCCTTCCTGCGCGGCCGCGCCCACACCGAGCCGCCGGATCTGACGGCTCGGGTCTGCGGAATCTGCCCCGTCGCCTACCAGGTGAGCGCCTGCAACGCGATTGAACAGGCGTGCGGTGTCGAGCTGGACGCCGATTTGGTTGCCCTGCGCCGGTTGCTGTACTGCGGCGAGTGGATCCATAGCCATGTCCTGCACATCTACCTGCTGCACGCCCCGGATTTCCTGGGCTACGACGACATCATCGGCATGTCCCGAGATCATCGCGAGGTTGTCGAACGCGGCCTTGAACTGAAAAAGTCGGGTAATCGCCTGATGGAGTTCCTCGGCGGCAGAGCCATACATCCGGTCAACCTGCGGCTGGGCGGATTCTATTCCGTGCCAACGCGTTCGGATCTGAACCCGATAGCAGAGCAGCTGCGCCGGGCACTGGACAACGCGCTGGCCACCGTCGAGTGGGTGTCCGGCTTTGAATTCCCTGACCTCGAGCTCGACCACGAGTTTCTCGCGCTGACGGCACCCGGCCAATACCCGATTGAAAACGGCACCATCGCGCGCAGCGCCGGCCAGTCGTTTCCGGTGTCCGAATTCACCAGCCACGTCGTCGAAGCTCAGGTGCCGTACTCCACGGCTCTGCACGCGACGCTGGATGGCGGTCGCTATGTAACCGGGCCGCTGGCGCGCTACTCGCTGAACTCGTCGGCTTTGTCGCGGGTGGCGGCGCAGGCCGCCGAGCAGGCTGGGCTGTCGGCGCAGTGCCGAAATCCGTTCCGCAGTATCGTGGTCCGCGCCGTAGAAGTGGTCTATGCGATCGAGGAGGCATTGCGCATCATCGACGAGTACCAGCGTCCATCGCGCCCATTCGTGGATGTCCCGGCCCGCGCGGGCGTCGGACATGGCGTCAGTGAAGCACCCCGCGGTCTGCTCTATCACCGGTACCGCATCGGTGCGGACGGGCTGGTAGCGGCCGCGACGATGATCCCGCCCACGTCGCAGAACCAGGCTGCCATCGAGGCCGCGCTGGCGCGGGTGGTCTCGGAGAACCTGGAACTCGAAGACGCCGCACTGAGCGCACTGTGCGAACGGGTGATTCGCAACTACGACCCGTGTATCTCGTGCTCGACGCACTTCCTGACGCTGACAGTGCGGCGCACGTGACCGGCGGAATCGTGGTGATAGGCCTGGGGAATCGCTACCGCCGCGACGACGGCGTGGGGGTTGCTGCCGCCACAGCGCTGCATGAGCGGGGATTGCCCGGTGTCAGCGTAGTGAACGACGTAGTCGAGCCTATGGCTCTGGTTGAGGCCTGGTCGGGTGCCCGCCTGGCCGTCGTCATCGATGCCGCGATGGCAACGGCGCTAACCGCGGGGCGAGTGCGTCGCTGTGCCCTGGGCGATGTGGCCGGCGCGGCGCAGGGCCTGAGTTCGCACAGCATCGATATCGGCCGTACCTACGCGCTCGGCCAGTCACTTCGCCGGGCCCCCGCCGCACTTCAGATATTCACCGTCGATGTGGCCGATATCGGTCATGGCATCGGACTGACACCTCAGGTCGAACGCGCCGTGCCCGAAGTCGTAGGCCTGGTGCTGGCTGAAATCAACTGTGAAACAAGGAGGATCGGATGAGCGCAGACGATAACACCAAGACTTGTCAGGTTGATGTACTGATCGAAGAGGGCGACGAACGCACCCGCGCCAAGGCGCGGCTGGCCTGGGCGGGCAAGACATTCGTCGGCGTGGGGCTTTCGCGGCTCGATCCGGCCGACGAACCGGTGGCTCAGATCGGCGACGAGCTGGCAATCGCTCGTGCGCTGTCCGATTTGGCAAATCAGCTGTTTGCTTTAACGTCAACGGATATCCAGGCCAGTACGCACACAACGGTCACTCATCTGCATCACTGAACGAGGCAGATCCGAGGTGATCGGTGAACCAGTCGCGGGCCAGCAACGCGACCTGCTCGAGCGCGCCTGGCTCCTCGAACAGGTGGGTGGCGCCCGGGACCACGGCGACCTGGCACTGGCCCGGGATCGCCGCCTGCGCCTGCAGGTTGAGGCGGCAGACCATCTCGTCGCGTCCACCCACGATCAACAGGGTCGGAGCTTGCACGTTGGCCAGCAACTCGCCGGCAAGGTCTGGCCGCCCGCCGCGGGACACCACAGCCGCCACCTTGGCGGCGGGATGGGCGGCCGCAGCCAGGGCCGCACCCGCGCCGGTGCTGGCACCGAAGTAGCCGACGGGCAACGACGCGGTATCGGGTTGGCCGGCCAGCCAGGCTGTCACCTGGACCAGCCGACTGGCCAGCAAAGCGATGTCGAAGACATTGGAGCGATCTCGTTCTTCGGCGGGGGTCAGCAGGTCCAACAGCAACGTGGCGAAACCGGCCCTATTGAGGACTTCGGCGACGTATCGATTGCGCGGGCTGTGCCGGCTGCTTCCGCTGCCGTGTGCGAACACCACAACACCTTTTGGGTGCCAGGGAATCGTCAGGTGGCCTGCGACCGAGACCGGCCCGGCCGCGACCATGATCTCCTCGTCGCGCAGCGCAGGATGATCCGAGGCCGGCTGCGCGCCCACTCGAAAATCGTTGCGGGCGTTACGTAGGAGGGCAACGACCTCGTCGTCGGAGATCTGGTCGAAGTTGCGGTATGCCTGGCCGACCGCGAAGTAGGGTACGGGTGTTTCCAGCAGCACCACGTCGTCGGCATATCCAGCGAATTGTTCCGCGGTGTCGCTGGGGCCGATAGGGGTCGCCAGCACCACTCTGCTGGCCCCTTGGGCGCGGGCCACCTGGCATGCGGCGCGTGCGGTCGCTCCGGTCGCGATGCCGTCATCGACGATCAGCGCAATCCGTCCGTTCAGTGCCGCCGGGGGATCGTCGCCGCGGTAGCGCTTCGAACGGCGTTGCAGTTCAGCCCGTTCCCGGCTTTCGACCGCAGCGATCTCCTTTTCGCTGAGTCGCGCTTCTCGGACCACGTCGTCGCTGATCACCCGCGTATCGCCGGCGCCGATGGCGCCGAAGGCTACTTCTGAGTGGAACGGCACCCCCAGCTTGCGCACCAGCAGCACGTCGAGTGGGGCGCCCAGCGCTTTGGCGACCTCGTAGGCGACTGGGACTCCGCCGCGCGGTAGCCCGAGCACCAGGATGTCGTGACCGCGCAAAAAGTCCATGCGTGACGCCAATTGCCTTCCGGCATCGGCGCGATCGTTGAATTGCCTCATGTGTAGAGTCTGGGACCCGTTCCGCGCCCAGCGTTATGGCCACAGGTCCCTAAACCGATCGACAAAGTTCCCCAATCTCGCGTTAGCCGCTGGCACGCCGATCGGTCGCAACGTATCGCAGGAGCGCACCAACGCCGTCGGTGGGTGCGATTCGCTGGTCGGCCCGAACCAAAGCGGCGCCAATCGCAAGGGCGCTGAAAGGCAATGCCTCATCTGCTCTTTCGACTCTTTCCACCGCTTCGCCGAAGTCTGAGAGCACGTCGGCATCGGGCGCGGGCGCGGTCAGGTCGTTGCCAGTAACCACGGTGGTATCGCCCATCTCGCCGACGATCAGCGTTTCGACATCGCCTTCGCGCAACGCTGCACACACCGCGGCAAGCCCGTCGGCGGCAAGTCCCGAGGCGCGCTCCATTTCGGCTTCGAAGCGATCAGCGATTTCAATCATCTCCGTGCGGTGGCGCTGCGCGAACTCCTCGGCCGTCAGCCGGCCGATCTGGTCGGAATCGATGGCGCCCCTGGGTGTTTCTGCATGAAGTGGTCTTACCCGCTGTGCCACCCGCTTTGGTAATTCGGCAAGCAGATCGGTGCGGGCGCGGACCTCTCCGGACACGAAGACCACCGCTGGATCCGCCTCGTCGACTAGCCGAGTCACATGGTCGGCAACCGCGCGGCAGTTCATGCGGATCGCTTCCTCGGTCGTGTGCTGCAGGTCGCTGTAGCCGTTCCAGCCCGCGGTGACCGGCTTGTGCACCGGGTAGCCAGTGCCGGCAATGGTGGTTGAACTGCTTGTTGTCCCTTGGTACAGAGTGACGTCGGCGCCGGTGTGATCAACCGCGGCAAACACGTACGTCGGTCGCCGCATTTCCAGGTCGATCAACGGTACGAGGTAGGGGTAATCGGACAGGCGAACGACCGTGGCCGGTGGCGGACTGATCAGCGGCTCGTTGATCAAAACTCGATCGCTTGTCGCGATCACCGCGCGGCCACGCCGACCAGCCGCCGGCCGATGATTCAGCACTGCGTTTTCGAGTAGGCCGATGATTTTCTGTCCAGCGCCTTGGTTTTCGAGATGCGTATGGATATCGCGCCACTTGACTTCGAGTTGCTGGGCCGCGTCTGCGGTGTCATGCGAGTCGTCGAAATATATCGAGGCAAAGGGGCCTTGTACCTTCGTCAGCCACCTGAGGCGTTCTGATCGCATGTCATTCCTCTCCATCCATATTGCGGCTGCACCCTGTGTTTATTCGCCAACGGCGGGCCTGGCCACCGGTGGTTGTTCGTAGAGTGCTGTCAGGCGGTCTGCGAACTTATCGACGACCGCCTTGCGGCGAAGTTTCATGCTCGGTGTGAGATCGCCTGCTTCGACCGAAAGTTCACGATCGATGATGGTGAACTTCTTGATCTGCTCCCAGCGGTTCAGCTCCGAGTTCAGCGCGTCGATGTACCCGGCGATCAGTTCCCGCGTCTGCTCGTCGCGGGCTATCCCGGCGAAAGACTGATCGGGCAGACCATGTTTGCGGGCCCAATCGGCGATTGCTTCGCCGTCGAGGCTCACCAGTGCCACGCAGTAAGGCTTGGTCTCACCGACGACGATGAGTTCGCCCGCATAGGGGCAGAGTCCTTTGAATCGCACTTCGATCGCCGAGGGTGCTACGTACTTGCCCTGCGAGGTTTTGAACATGTCCTTCTTGCGGTCGGTGATCCGCAGGTAGCCGTCGTCGTCGATCTCGCCGATGTCGCCGGTGCGGAACCAGCCATCCTGGTCGAGCGCTTGGGCGGTGGCGTCGGGCAGGTCGTGGTAGGAGGTCATCACGCCGGGCCCGCGGAGCAGGATCTCGCCGTCCTCGGCGATCTTCACCTCGGTGGCTGGGAACGGCCAGCCGACCGTTCCGAACCGATAAGCGTTGGGGCGGTTGATGAATGACGCCGCCGACGTCTCGGTCAGGCCATAGCCTTCGAGCACGGTGATGCCGACCGCGTCGAACCACTGGGCAACGTTGCGATCCAGGGCGGCGGCCGCGGACACGAAGAACCGGACTCGCCCGCCGAACCGTTCCCGGATGGTGGAGAACACCAGCCGGTCTGCCAATCGGTATGCCAGCGACTCGGCTAACGAGGGTTGCTTCCCGGTCTGCCGGGCCTCTGACATCCTGATTCCGACTCGGAGTGCCCAATCGAAGATCTTCTTGGTGAATCTGCCCTGTTCGGCGACCATGCCCTCGATGCGGGCATGTGCCTTCTCGAAGATGCGTGGTGCCGCACCCATGATAGTGGGACGCACGGCGGCGAGGTTGTCGACGATCTTGTCCACCCGACCGTCGATCGCGGTGGTGAAGCCGATCTGCAGCGGCAGCGCCAGCATCACCTTGCCGAACGAGTGCGCCAACGGCAGCCAAAGGAAGTTAAGGTCCTCGGGTCCAAGTACTTTGAGTGCATCGATGGCCGCTGCGGTATACGTCCACGATCCGTGGGTTAGCCGCACGCCCTTCGGGCGTCCGGTGGTCCCGGATGTGTAGATGAGGCTGGCGAGCCGGTCGGGACCGACCGCTGCGATGCGCTCATCGACCGCATCTGGGGAGTCGGCCAGCAGTTGCTTGCCCAGTTGCTCGAGATCGCTCAACGTGATCACCCAATCGCCGTCACCCTTGCCGTCGATGATGACCACCTTGCTCACGTCGGGCAGATCCGCGCGATGTTCGACCAACTTGTCCACTTGGGTTTGATCCTCGGCGACCACGATCCGGCTACCCGAGTTGGCGACGATGTATGCGACATCGGTGGCGTTCGTCGTCGGATAGACCGTGGTGGTGGCGGCGCCCGCGCACATCACGGCAAAATCGACCAGCACCCACTCGTATCGCGTCGAGGACGCGAGCGCCACCCGATCTTCTGGGTGGATGCCCAATGAGATCAGCCCGGCGGCGATGTAGTGGACGCGGTCGCCCACCTGCTGCCAAGTGACGCTCTCCCAGCTGTCGCCCCGCGGATACCGAAATGCTTCCGCATCCGGGGTGGCCGCGACGCGGTTGACGAACATGTGCGCCACCGACGGTGCGCGGTTCTCGATTATGGTGAAGTCTGGCCTCTCCAATGAGGCGAGTGGTGCTTTCATAATGCTGATCCGTTGCTCGCGAGACGAATATCATCTCTGATCATGCGGATCCTTAGCCGCGGGAAATAGAGACCAAAGTCATAAGGATCGCCACCACTCCCAGATTGTTCTGAAGTGACTTACGCCCCTGGACTTTCGTGGCTTTGCGCCCTTCCTGAAGGGTGCCGCAGCCGGGAACCATACGACCGGTATTGGCCAAAGTATGTTGGAAAACCGATGTTTGTGGGTAAAGGAGTCCGGCAATGAAGTCGCTCATCATCTGCGCGTCGAAATCGCACGGCAATACCCGCCGTATAGCCGATCGGATGGCGGAGGAGCTTGATGCCGAGGTGGTCGCGCCCGGTTCGGTCGACCCCGCAAAGCTTTGCGAGTACGACCTGGTCGGCTTCGGCTCCGGCATCTATTACATGACGGTGGACCCGACGCTGCGAGACTTGATTCGTCGGCTACCAATCGTCGACCCGGCCGCCGGCCAGGTCCGGGCATTCACCTTCTTCACCACTGGCGCCCGTGAGATTCCGCTGTTGGGTTACCACAGACCGGTTCGAAAACAACTCGAATCCAAAGGCTTTGAAGTGATCGGTTCGTTCACTTGCCGCGGATGGGACACCGTTGGGCCGTTCGGGTTCATCGGCGGCATCAACAGGGGACGGCCCGATGACTACGATCTCGATCGGGCCGCGGCATTCGCCGCACGTCTTCGCAAGCAGGTCAGCGGCAGCCAGGAAGCGCGGTAATCTCCAAAAGCACCAAAGCCCAGGCGGTTTCATTCATGGGAACCGCCTGGGCCTTGGGCCCTGGCAAGCGTTACGTGTTCATCGCTTCGCCGGCGCTACGCACCACGCTGCGAAGAAACTCGATACGTGCGGTCATCAATTCCTCGGCCAGAGTCAGGGCGGCGTCGACAACGGTCTTGCGCCGCGACTGCTCGGGGATCACATCATCCATATGGTCGACGAATTTGCGCACCGCCTCGATGGCCTGGGTCCGGCCGGTCTCGACCGATTGGAGTACGTCGTCAGAAATTTCGGCCCAGCGTGGCATGGATTGTTGGGGTGCCTCGGTCATAATCCCACTCCTACGGACATGTTCACCGTCTCCAGCGGACTTTTGTTCATGGCGGATGTTATCGACGGTACGGTCGGCACAAAGCCGGCGCGAGTGACAAAAGTCCTCTTGCGCCCGGTCATCCGTCCTTTCATAGGGCGGTGATCCTTCGTTTGCCAGTCAAGGACTTTGGTGAGTTTGGCAGGGCCATTGGTCCCTACGGGATGGCCTCAGCGAGGTGTTACCCTGCGGCCATGACGATGCCCACAAGTCACGAGCATCAACGGACGGGCGCATTTGATTGGTCCGTGCCCGGCGTCACCGGTTTGACGGTGGCTGCCGCACCATTCATGCATACGGGCCGCTACTTCGCCCAATCATGGCGCGATTACCTTGGCCAAGCACCGGACGAACTTCCGATCGCGCGTCCGACCGTCGCCTTGGCGGCACAGGCTTTTCGCGACGAGGTCGTTCTGCTGGGCCTGAAGGCGCGCCGCCCGGTCAGCAGGCCCGAGGTGTTCGAGCGCATTACCGCTGAAGTGGCCGCCGGGCTGGATTTCTACGGCAAGAAGGGATGGCTGGACCGGCCCCAAAAATTCTTCGCGGCTCCTCCGGTGCTTTCAGACGTCACCGTCCGAAAGGTGAAGGGGCGCAAACGCTCTTTCTATCGCATGGTGTTCGACAGCGGGTACACGCCGGATCCGGGCGAGCCCGGTGCGCGGCGGTGGCGGGAGTACACCGCGAACGACCGCGAGTACGCGTTGCTGCTTCGCCACCCCGAACCGCGACCTTGGTTGGTGTGTGTGCACGGCACCGAGATGGGTCGCGCTGCGGTTGATCTGGCCTTGTTCCGCGCCTGGAAGTTACACGAAGACCTCGGTCTCAATGTGGTCATGCCGGTACTTCCCATGCACGGTCCCCGTGCACGCGGGCTGCCGAAGGGCGCTGTGTTTCCGGGCGAGGACGTGCTCGATGACGTACATGCGACGGCTCAGGCGGTGTGGGATATCCGCCGGCTACTGTCCTGGATCAGGTTGCAGGAGCCGGAGTCGCTGATCGGATTGAACAGCCTTTCGCTCGGGGGTTATATCGCGTCGCTGGTCGCCAGCCTCGAAAAGGGACTCACCTGCGCCATTCTGGGCGTGCCGGTGGCCAACCTGGTGGAAGTCCTGTCGCGCCATTCCGGTCTGAGCCACGATGATCCCCGCCGTCACACAATGGAATTGGCCGAACCCATCGGGCGCATGATCTCGCCGCTGTCACTCGAACCGCTCGTGGCCATGCCCGGACGTTTCATCTACGCCGGCATCGCCGACCGTCTCGTTCATCCACGCGAGCAGGTGAACCGCCTCTGGGAGCACTGGGGCAAACCGGAAATCGTCTGGTACCCCGGCGGTCACACCGGGTTCTTTCGCTCGCAGCCGGTGCAGCGGTTTGTCTGGGATGCGCTGCAGCAGTCCGGGCTCCTGGGCGGCCCTGCGGTGCGGCGCGACCGTCCCGCTTAGCCGCGAGGCGAGATGAACCCGCTCGACCCGCTGGACGCCGCGATGATGACCGCGGAGCTGGTGTCCAACCCGATGCATGTCGGCGCGGTGCTCGTCATGTCGCCGCCCGCGGACGCCGGGCCGAACTATGTGGACGAACTGTATTCCGCGACACTCGGCGCCGGTGATTCGATTGATCCGCGGCTACGCCGGCATCCACATCACGGTGTGGGCACCGGCGGCCTCTGGGTCTGGCGCGATGTGGAGACCGTTGACCTGAGCCAACATTGCCAGCGGGTGAGGGTCCCTGCGGGCGACGGCGAGTTCTGGCGGCTGATCGGTAAGCTCGCTGCCATCCGCCTGGACCGGTCGCGCCCGATGTGGATGTCGTACCTGATCGACGGCCTTGACCAGGGCCGCTTCGCCTTCTACATCAAGGTCCACCACACCGTCGTGGACGGTGTGGCCGGTCTGCAGATGATCACCGATGCGCTGAGCACTGATCCGGGACAACGTTCGATGGCGCCCTTCTACGCGGACCGTCGCGACGCATCAATGGCGCGAACGCCATCCAGTGGACTGCTGACCCGCCTGGCGGCGCCCCTTCGATCGCTGGCCGGCAAGGCCGTGTCAAGTGTCGGGCTGATCGAGCACGTCATCACGGGCGAGCTGGCGACCCTGATCGACAGCCTGGTCGGGCACACGACCGTGTTGCCCTTCGGAGCGCCCTACACGCGGTTCAACGGTCGTCTGGGCCTCGAGCGTGCGGTCTGCGCGGGCAGCTGGCCGAAGTCGCGCATCCAGGCGGTGCAGCGCGCGGCCGGCGTCACCGCCAACGACGTGATAACGGCATTAGTGGCCGGCGCGGTGCGACAATGGCTGCGTGGCCGGCGGGAACTGCCCGATCAATCGCTGGTGGCCATGTGCCCTATTACCGTGCGTAGCCACGCCGGCGATATGTCAAAAGACTTACAGGGCAATATGTTTGGGCTTTGGCTGTGCCCGCTGGGCACCGACTTGGATGACCCCGCTGCGCGGCTGGACTTGATTCACCGGTCGATGTCGGAGGGAAAGCGCTGGGTGGGCCGGCGCGGATCAGCACCATCGCTGCTGACGGCCGCGGGCAGTATCGCTGCGACGGTGATTTTTCCGATGCTGCCGTTCACCCCGAAAATCCGCACCGGATACAACGTCCCGATCTCCCATGTTCCCGGCCCGGCTGACGAAATGTATTGGAACGGGGCGCATGTCGAAGAGATCTACCCGGTGTCGACGGTCTATGACGGTCAGGGACTCAATGTGACGACCTGCTCATACGCCGATCGAGTCGGATTCGGCTATGTCGCAGGTGCCGAGGTGGTTCCCGACATCGATTCCCTGATACCCCTGACCGAAGCGTGTCTGGCCGAACTCGAATCCGCCGTCGGTGTTTCTTGAGTTGTCATGCGGCACGGCGGATGTCGGTTGCCGAGCTCGTCTGCGGTGGGGCGGGCCGGCCGGCGGTCGGCATCCATCCGACGAAGGTCAGGTAGCCCCCGAGTATCGCCATGGCGACAAAGCTCACCTGCCACCAGACGAGGGCATTGACCGCGGTGCCGGCGAACGATAGATAGTCTTGCGGCAAAGCCATCAAAAGGAATCCTTTGAGTGCCGTCATCCAACCGAATACAGACACGATGATCGCCGGAGCGCCGCGCCAATACGGATGCAGCGCGATGACGACCAATCCGGTCAGCAAGACGAATGCGCCAGTGACCCAGGACCATACGGAGTTCGCCTGGAAATCGTTGAGCAATGTTCGCATCGCCGAGGCGCGCGCAATCGCGGTGCCGGTGATGATGATGACGAAGGGGCCGATCACGCGGGCAAACATGCGCGTGGTGGCTAGGGTCGGTTGCGAAGAGCTCATGACTTCACCTCTCTCAAGCTTCGTTCTCGGGACTTCTAATCCCAAGATCATCAGATCGCTTCACCCGCGCCGCTGATAGGGGCGGAAGTCCCCAAGTATGAGGAAAACCGATGGGCCACTTTCGCGGCGATTCCCGCAGTGCGCACGGTTGAGCACCAGTTTCTGCGAACGGTTTGTCGTTCAAGACGATTCGTAGCTTCTTGACCGGCCGGGCGACCGGGCCAGGCCACATCAGTGTTGCTGGCACATCCAGTTGACGATCTTCCCGCCGGGCAGCCTATTCAAGGCGTCAGCTTCTGCCATGCTGCGCGAGTAGCCGCTCCCTCCTTGGTAGGTCGAGCCGTCGTAGGCGACCGCGCCGCATAGGTTAAAGCGAACGATCACTTTGCAATCTTTGTCTGCGCAGTTCTCCAAGGCGGCTTGGTCAGCCAGCGACTGAGATTCGTAACCGCGCGATCTACCCCAAGCACCGCTTGGGGCATAGGCGATTGCACCGTAGCGCATGATATGTGGGAGGGGCATCTCGGCCGCCATACCCATTTCGGACAACACAGCATTGTCGATATTCGCGCCTACCTGGGGAATCAGGGGAAGGGCTAAGATCATCAATCCAGCTGTGGCCCCTATGCTTGCGAGTGCAAGTGCGATTCGATGCCCTCGTTTGTTAATCATGTTCCTACCGGCTTTCTGAGGGGTCCTATTCCAGCGGCCTGAGCGGGTTTTGAGATGCCTTCGAGAGTGACTGCGCTCCGTCCTAAGAGTTGTGCTGCGCTACGGATGCGGGATCGGCTGGGGTGTCTGGGGAGCCGTTTGCGCGGGGGCCATCGGTTTTCCGGGAACTATCCGGCCGGGTCCCATCCCTCCGTCAGATCCCATCATCGGGCAGGTGTCGTCTCGCCCGCCGTTGGAGACCCGGAAGCTCTTATAGGGGTTGTCGGTCGCCCGGCCCAAGAAGAACCCCGAAAAAAAGATCACTGCTACAACGAAAACGACACCTGCCGTAATGCCCACCACGGCCCAGAGTTGATCCAACCGACCATGCCGGTCAGATCGATCCGAGTAGCGGTGCTGGTCGGTCGCAGGAGGCGGTTCGATGGAATCTGGCGTTTGCATACTCAAATGATGCGAGTCCATACCCCTACGGGGTAGGGACTTAAGTCCCATAAATCGTCTAGGTTGCGCCGCCGCTTGACGCACCCGACTGAGTCAGGTTCTGAGTTGGTCCCGAACGATTTGGTGGACCGTAACGACGTCGACGAAAACGCGGGTCTGGGTGGCTGAAGCGTGCGGCGCGCCGATGGATGCGATGCACGCGTCCCCGGGTCCGGTTCAGCCGGACTGCGGGGTGGATCGGTTCGGAGTAGAACCAAGTCTTGGTCATCTCAACCAGCACCAGGTAAGCGACCGTGAGCCCGGCCAGCGCGGCGAAGAACTGCCAGGGCAGTGGTATGAAGCCGAGGTTTCGGGCCAGCGGCGAGATCGTCAGGGCCACCCCGGCGGCAACGACCGACAGCGCTGCCGCGGTGAGCAGCAAACCCGGTGTGCTGCGCAAGAACGGTACTCGCCTGGTCCGGATTGCGAAGATGATAAGGGTCTGTGTTGCAAGGGATTCCACGAACCAACCGGTGCGAAACTCGACCACGCCGGCATGGAGCACACCGAGCATGAGGCCAAAGGTGAGAAAGTCGAACAACGAACTGATCGGTCCGAACGACAACATGAACCGCCGGATGAATTCGATGTTCCAGTGTGCCGGTGCGTGCAGCTGATCGTCGTCCACTCGATCGGAGGGGATCGCGAGTTGGGAGGTGTCGTAGAGCAGATTGTTGAGCAGGATCTGGCTCGGCAGCATCGGCAGAAAAGGAAGCACCGCCGACGCCGCGGCGGCGCTGAACATGTTGCCGAAATTGCTCGAGGTTCCCATCAGTACGTACTTGATGGTGTTGGCGAAGATACGCCGGCCCTCTGCGACGCCCTCGGCCAGCACGCCCAGGTCCTTCTCCAGCAGCACCACATCTGCGGCATCCTTGGCTACATCGGTGCCGGTATCGACGGAAATGCCGACATCGGCGGCGTGCAAAGCCAGCGCGTCGTTCACCCCGTCGCCCAGAAACCCGACGGATCGGCGGGTTTGCCGCAGCGCGGAGATGAGGCGGGCCTTCTGTTCCGGTGAGATGCGCGCGAAAATGGTGTGATCGCGCGCCGCCGAACAAAGTTCGTCGTCGCCGAGCTGATCCAGCTCGTCGCCGGTGATGGTGCCTTTGCAGAGCAATCCGATGTCACTGCAGACCTTTTCGGCGACTCGGGGGTTATCACCGGTGGCCACCTTCAGTTCGACGCCGAGCATCGCAAGTCGCGCCAACGAATCGCCGACGTCCGATTTGGGCTTGTCTGCGAAGACGAGGAAGCCGTCGAGCGTCAGATTCGCCTCGTCGTCGGGGCACAGGGTCGTTTGCCCGGCGGCCGCCGGCCGGCTGGCCACCGCAACGACGCGACGGCCGTCGGCGAACAACGCCGTCAATGTTTGCTGGGCGCTCGGGGAAATCTCTGCGCAGTGTGCCATCACCTGTTCGGGCGCGCCCTTCACCACGATCCGCCTGCCCTCGGCAACCTCGACGAGTGCCGAGGTGGCCCGCCGGAGGTGATCGAAGGGCAAAGTAGCCAGACGTGCCACCCCGGGGACCGGGGATTGACCACGCCACAGGGCCCCGTCGAGTTCGTTCGCGCTCACCCCGCCCGTCGACGGGTCGATGTCGGTGGCCAGAAGCCCGATTCGCAGCACCGAGGCGTCCGGTTCACCGGCGGGATCCACGGCGGCGGTGAGCTTGATCCGCCCGTCGGTCAGCGTGCCGGTCTTGTCGGTGATGAGGATGTCGATGTCGCCCAGATCTTCAATGCAGACTAGGCGCTTCACCAGCACCTTGAGCCGGGCCAGCCGTCGAGAACCCGACGCCAGGCTGGTGCTGACCACAGCGGGCAACAACTGGGGGGTGATCCCCACCGCGATGGCCAGGCCGAACAATGCCGAATCGATGAGTGGTCGCTGTAGCAGGAGATTGGTGCAGATGATGACCGCGGTGAGGGTCAACGCCACTTTCAACAGAAGATAGGAGAAACGGCGCAGTCCGCGCTGGAAGTCGGTTTCTGGATGCCGCTCGCCCAATCCGATCGCGATGCGGCCGAATTCGGCGTTGGGTCCGGTCGCGTAGATCACTCCGGTCGCTTCGCCCGCACTGACCACCGTGCCCATGAACGCCACGTTGGATGATTCGGTGAGCGTCGCCGCCCGCGGCACCGGCGCGGGAAGTTTCTCCGACGGCGTCGATTCACCCGTGAGAATGCTTTCATTGCACTCCAAGCCGTTCACGGTGACCAATCGGACATCGGCCGGCACCAATTCGCCGAGTTCCAACCGAACGACATCCCCGGGGACCAACGCCGTTACATCGACTCGGATGAACTCGCCATCTCGGCGAACGACGGCGGTGTGGCGGACGCGGTCGTGCAGAGCGGCCGAAGCTCGCTCGGCCCGGTACTCGTTGAAAAATGAGAGGCCGATGCTGACCAGCAGGATGACGCCGATGATGAGGGCTTGAGTGCTGTCGCCCAGAAAGAACGAAACCACTGCGGTGACGGCCAGTAGCGCCAACACCGCATTGTTGAGCTGGCGCCCCAGCACTGCGATCGCGCTGACCCCGTGCGTGCGAACGGAATTCGGGCCGGTAGCGGCCAATCGGGCCGTCGCCTGCGCCGCTGACAGCCCGGCAGCCGAAGTGCCCAGCATGCCCAGGACTTCGGCAGCCGGTGCGTGGACAACATCCCGTCGGGACGGAGCGCAGTACCCGGTGACATGCGCATCCCGGGTGCGCTGCCGTCCCATGCGGGTCACGATAGTCGCTGCGACGGTTTCGGGTCAGCGTCCAACGGCCATGGTCTGCCGCCAAAGGTCCTCGGCGCCTGGGGGACTTTTGGCCCTGGCCCGCAACCAGTTCCATCGCATAGCACTGTAAGCATGGGACAGAGAACAGAATCGCCAGCGATCATCGACGTCGACGTGACAACTCACGACGAGTTCCCGGGAGCGGCCGAATACACCCGCACCAAGATCGGCGAGCTCGGGCGATACACCAGCCAACCGGTGCTGCACGCCAGGGTCAGGCTGACCAGGCACCGCGATCCGGCCGTGCGGCGGCCCGTGGTCGCGCAGGCGAATCTCGATGTCGATGGCCGTCCGCTTCGCGTTCAGGTCCAGGCGGAATCGGCGCGAGAAGCGGTCGATCTGCTTGCGGCACGGCTGCGTCGCCGTCTGGAACGCACGACCGCGCACCGGGCAGCGCGCCGCACCGAACAGCGCGCAGTCAGCGGCTCAGAGTGGTCGCACGACTCCGAGCCGCGGCACCGGCCCGAATACTTGCCTCGACCGGCAGAAGAGCGCCGCGTCATCCGGCGCAAGTCGTTCACGATGGGGCCCTGCACCGTCGACGAGGCCGTTCGCGAACTGGAGCTGCTTGACTACGGCTTCCACCTGTTCACCGAGCAGGGCACCGGTGCCGCGAGCGTCCTATACCGGGCCGAACCGACGGGCTACCGGCTAGCCTTGGTGACACCTGACTTAGCCGACCAGCTGAGCCCCTTCGCGCTGCCCGTCACCATCAGCCGACAGCCGGTGCCATGCCTGACCGAGGACGAGGCCGCCAACCGGTTAAGCCTGCTCGGCCTGCCGTTCCTGTTCTTCATCGACGCCGCCCAAGGGCGCGCCACGGTCTTATATCACCGCTACGACGGGAATTATGGGGTGATCACGCCGGCGGGCTAGGCCTTAATGCGCTTGGTAGCCGGCCGGCGATGGGCCAAGGCCCGGGCCAGCAGCCGTGCCACCCCAAGTTCAATGCCGCGGGCAAGTTCATCGACATCTGGTGTGGCGTCGTAATCGGCAGTGATGCCGAACGCAAGTTCGTCGGCATAGCTGAGCATGCTCACAACCGTCCGCAGATGCATTGCGATGGGTGGAACGGGCAGCAGCATCTCCACTGGCCGGCCCAATAGTTGCAGCCGTTGGCGCGGCCCCGGCACATTGGTGGCCAGCGTGACGACGCTGCGTTGAGGCAGCCGTGCCAGCAGCCGAATTATCCACGCGCTCAACATGAACGGCACATAACTGCTCAATTTGACGAAGGTACTCGCCGCTTGTCGCTCGCCGCTTTCTTTGAGCGTGTTGAGCCGCGCGTGCACCAGCCGTAATCGCTTCACCGGGTCGCGTTGCTCGACCGGCAGGTAAGGCAACATCGCCGAAACCCGAATATCGGTGCGGTCCATGGCGTCTGCTGGACGCACTGAAACCGGCACCAAGGTGCGCAGCGAATTGCGCTGCGGCTTCTCGCCGCGATGCATCAGCACGGCGCGAAAGCTGTCGGTGATCGCGGCGAGGGCAACGTCGTTGAGGGTCACGCCGAAAACTTGGCTTATCGTCTTGACGTCCTTGAGCGACACCCGTGCCGCGCTGTAACGCCGCATGTTGGCCACTGAGCCGTGCAATGACGATCCAGCTGCCGGAGTTAACAGGTTGGCAGTGAATTGAGTCGCGCCCCTTGTAGTTTGGGTGACAATGCTGACCGCCGTCTGCGAGGTGCGCCATAACCGGCCGGCCCAGCTGAGCGGGTTGAGGCTGAGCTGCGAGGAGGTGGCCTTCGGTGAGGGTTCTTCCTTGGCGGCGCGGATCTCGGTGGCAAACGTCGTACCTGCGCCGCTGTCAAAGATATTCGCCAACATGTGCATCGCTGCGATCCCGTCGGCGATGCAGTGATGGATCTTCATCAGAATCGCCCACCGTGCTTCCGGCAGGCCTTCGATAACCCAGCATTCCCACAGCGGGTGATCGCGATCGAGTCTGCGCTCCATGATGTCGGCGACAGTGCGGAACAGCGCGGGATCATCGCCGGGCCGCGGCACCGCAGCCCAGCGCAGGTGGTGGGTGATGTCGAAGTTGGCGTCGTCAATCCATTCCGGCGCGGCGACTTCGAGTGCGTGCTTGTGCACCAATTGGGTGAGGCGGGGGACAGCGCCCAGTCGTTCCGACAGCGCCGACATCAGCTCGTCGCGCCCCGGCAGAGGTCCGTCGATAACCGCCACTGCGCCGATCGCCATGCTCACATGCCGGTCGGCATCTTCTGCTTCCAGGAAGCTCGCCTCGATGGTCGTTAGCTGCGTCATCACCACCACCTCCGAGTTCGCTCGTGCGCTTCACTATCCGCGGTGCCGGCGGCGGCCGGTAGTGCCGTAAGTCCCAAACCCGATGTCGGACTTACCAGCCGGCGAATGCCGGGGCGCCCGATACGAGCACAATGGCTTGCCGTCAAGGACCAATGGCCCTCGCGAACTGTGCAACACCCGACGCAGACTGGGGCCATGGCCAATATCAGGCGTATCGCTGAGGTGACCGCACTGCTCTCCGTTCTATATTGCGCGCGAGCGTATTACCGCAATTGGGGTGCTACCAAGGCCGAGTACCGGATGCAGCTGCCCGGGGACGCACTGGTCGGCGATCCGGCGATTCAAACGACCGAGGCGGTCAATATCGACGCGCCCGCGGCCGTGGTGTGGCGCAGGCTGCTCCAAGCTGGCCAGGGCAGTGGTGGTGATCGAGTGGACCTGGATTGCCGAGAACCTGCGATCGGTGACGTTGTGCGGCTGTGGCCCCAAGGCTGGCTGGGGCTGGCCGATGGGGTGGAATTCACGGTCGCCGACAGCGTGGCAGAAGATCACTTGGTGCTCAATGTCATGCATGCGGACCTGCGCTGGAACGCGGTGTTGTCGTTCCATCTGCAGCCACACTGGGAGGACCGGGTAAGACTTCTGGTCCGCGCCCGAATCGCCTTGCGCTACCCGGGCGAAGTGATTGCCTTGGAAATGCTCAGGCCGTTGACCGCATTGGGTACCCGCGCATTGATGCTGGGTGTCAAGCACCAGTCGGAGCGCCTGGCTGATGGAAACTCCTTGGCTACCAATGTGGTTCGGAGGTTCGATGGTGCGTGAGGCCATCCCGCTGGGACGAATCGCCGGGTTTCCGGTAAAAGTCCATTGGAGCGTGGTGTTGATCCTGTGGTTGTTCACCTGGAGTCTGGCAACTACCCTGCCCCGCGACGTGGCCGGCTACCCGCGCCTGGTGTATTGGCTGAGCGGAGCATGCGGTGCGCTTGTGCTGCTGGCTTCGCTTCTTGCGCACGAATTGGCGCACGCGGTCGTGGCCCGTCGCATGGGGGTGAACGTCGCCAGCGTGACGCTGTGGCTGTTCGGCGGGGTGACCAGCATGCAGGACGAAGCCAAGACACCCCGAGCGGCATTCCGCATCGCCGTCGCAGGCCCGGCTAGCAGTCTTGCCCTGTCCGCGGCATTCACCGGGTTGGCCTCCGCGTTGGCCATCGCCCAGGCCGCGCCGATCGCGGTCAGCGTTGCCTGGTGGCTGGCCGGGGTCAACCTGGTGCTGGGTTTGTTCAACCTATTGCCGGGTGCCCCATTGGACGGGGGCCGGCTGGTACGTGCCTATCTCTGGCACCGGCACGGTGACAGAGCGCGTGCCGCCGTCGGCGCTGCCCATGCCGGGCGGGTGGTCGCGCTCATCCTGATCACCCTGGGACTGATTGAGTTTCTGGCGGGCGCCTTCGTAGGCGGCATCTGGCTGGCGTTCATCGGCTGGTTCATCTTCGCCGCCGCGCGCGAGGAGGAGCTTCAGGCCACGAATCAGCAGCTCTTTGCCGGAGTTCGCGTCGCCGACGCGATGACTGCTCGACCGCATACCGCGCCCGGCTGGATCACCGTGGCCGATTTCATCCAGCGTTACCTACTGGGCGATCGGCACTCGGCGTATCCCGTCAGCGAGCCGGACGGGTCGATCATGGGTTTGGTCACGCTGAAGCAGCTGCGCGACCTTGCCCCCGGTCAACGGGATGCGACCACCGTTCGCCAGATCGCTCTGCCACTGAGCGATGTGCCGACCGCAGCACCCCAGGAGCCGCTAAGCGCGTTGCTGCAGCGGATGGCGCCGGTCGGTTCCCGCAGCCGTGCCTTGGTCATGGACGGCACTGAGGTAGTCGGCATCGTCACGGCCGGCGACGTCGCGCGGCTGGTCGATGTCTACGGCCTGGCCCGGCCTGCGGGCCTAGACGCGAATTCGCAAGGCGCAGTTGGTTATTCGAACGACAGCTGATTGGCCAACGCCCCCGCTATGCGGCGTGTGCGCTATGCGGCGTGTGGCAGGCCCGAGCCGGACGTTTCGGCCCGCGCCACTGGCTGATTCGGCTCCGGACGCCAGCCGACGAAGGTCAGCCAAAGCCCGACCACGCCGACCGCGATTTCGACACCTACCCACAACGGAGTCAGTTCGAATGCGGCATTAGTGGCCGACATGAAAGCCCGCGGGAAGGTCATGAGGAACACCGCGCGCAACACGAGGAGCCAGCCCACCACGGATACGGTGATCGCCGCTGCACCGTGCCAGTACTGGTGCAACGCCACGATGACAAGGGCGGCCAAAAGCATAAAGGTGCCCGTTATCCACGGCCACGCGGTGCTGGCCTCGAAATCGGAAAGCAAGGTCCGCATATCCGGACGAGCGACGGTCGTCGCAGCGGCGATGACAAAGAACGGCCCGAGAACGCGGGCGAACATGCGCGTCCGCAGCTGTTGCTGCACAGTGCCCATTTGCCGTACCTCCGTTGGTGTCTAGCAGGCGTGAAGCCGGCTGGTCAGGCGTCGATCGACTTCCCTGTCGGCGCCGGGCTGAAGTGGAAGCGCCGGCCCGTGACCATGTCGGGGCGGATCCGTACATAGTGCGATTTCTCGTATCCCGTCCAGGACAACACCTGGGCGCGATCGGCCTTCTCGATCTCTTCGTCGGTACGAAGTGTGCGAGCGGTTCCCTTGACGACAACGCTCCAGCCCTCGGCGACATTGTGGTCATCGACCTCGAACACCACGTAGTTGTTAATCGCGGCGCTGACCAGCTTGGTGCCTTCTGCGGTGCGAAACAGAATCGTCCGGTCCTGGACCGCGTAATTGACCGGGAAAATGTCGGGCCGGCCGTCGACGCTGGTGACCAGCCGGCCCAGTGTCCTACCCGCCAGCAGATCCCAGCACTCCTGCGCCGGCAGGATCGTGACGCCATCTTCGTTCGGCATGTTCATAGTGACCATCCTATTGGCGAAGGCTGGAAAAGTCGGCGGCCAAAGGTCCCGCTGCACTGGGACCAAAGTTACGTTCGCTATTGAGGTTCGACCCCGGCGGACAGTTTCTTGTCGGCGTAGCACACCACATCGGCCAGCGTGCGCAGCGTCGCGTAATCCGATTCCGGGATGTCGATGTGCAGGCGCTTGTGGATTCCGCGCAAGAAGTTGAGCCAGTCCATGGAATCCAGATCGACTTGATCGCGCAGCAGCACGTCGTCCTCGATCTCATCGGATTCGACTTCCGGAGCAATGCTTTGCAATACGGACAAGATCACGTCGCGCGTGTCGTTTTCAGTCATGGCACATCACTTCTCTAGCAGGTCGGGTTGCTGTAGTAGTTCGTTGATTGCGGTGAGGAACAGGGCACCGCGGTGGCCGTCGCTTGCCCGATGGTCGGCGGCGAGACTGGCGTGCACGCTATTGACCACTCGGATACCGCCGTCGATGACGCATACCCGCGGAGCCGGCTGGCCGAATCCGACGAGAGCCACCTGAGGTGGGTAGATGACGCCGAAGACGGTGTCGACGCCCTTGTCGCCCAGGTTGGTAACCGTGATGGTCGGGTCGGACATCTCCGAGCTGCGCAGCGAGAAGGAACGTGCGCGTGCGACCAGATCGGTGAGGTCGTCCATCAATTCATCGAGCTTCTTATCCGGAACGTCATGAATAGCCGGCGCCACGAGGCCGCCGCCGCGCAACGAGATCGCCACGCCGACATGGACTTTGGCAGCAGGCTCGAAGCCTTCTTCGCGCCAGAATCCGTTGAACTCACCGAACCGCTGTGCTGCGACACCGACGGCTTTCAGCAACAGGGCAGCGGGCAATACCCGTTCGTCGATGGAGCGCTGCGCGTTTCGCGCACTCAGCCACGTCAACGAGTGCTCGAGGAGGATTTCGTCGGCGAGGTAGTAGTGCGGAATCTCCCGCTTGGACCGACTCATCGCCGCCGCGATCGACTTTCGCATCTGGACGGCGCGGTCGGCCGGCGACGACTTGGGTTTCGGCTTGGCGGCCGGTTGCTCAGCGGACGCCGCGGCATGCTCGACGTCGCTGATGGTGACCGCTCCTTGCGGCCCGGAGCCGGTCACACCCTCGATGTCGACGTTGAGACTTTGTGCCAGGCGGCGGGCCGCCGGTGAGACCCAGCGGCGCCGCCGTGCGGCCGTCGGGGGAGCGGCGGCCTCCGCCGGCTCCTTGGGCGCCGCCGCCGTCTTCTCAGGTGCCACTGCCGCCACTGTCGTCTTTGGCGCGGCCTTCTTCGCCGGGCCGGTGCGCCCAGCGGGAGGCTTGGCGACCGCTTCGCCGGCTGCTGCCAGCGTGGCCAATACCGTTCCCACTTGGACGGTTTCACCGACGGGCACGATCAACTCGCTGACGGTTCCCTCGTGCCAGCATTCGATCTCGACGGCGGCTTTGGTAGTGTCGACGACCGCCACGATCTGGCCCCGCACCACCTTGTCGCCGGGCTTCACCAGCCATTCGATCAAGGTGCCTTCGTCCATATCGGAGCCCAGCGAGGGCATGGTGAACTCGATCATCGCCGGTCTCCGAATAGCCCGTGCACGGTGGCCACGATATCGGCGGTTTGCGGCAGGGCCGCCTGCTCGAGGTGTTTGGCGTAGGGCATCGGCACTTCGGTGCTGCACACGCGGGCAACTGGCGCGTCAAGCTCGTAGAAGGCGCCTTCCATTATTCGAGCCATGACTTCGGCCGCCAGACTTCCGCTGCGCCACGCTTCGTCGATCACGACGGCGCGGTGTGTCTTGGCGACAGACTCCAGAATGGTGTCCTCGTCAAGCGGCCGCAGCACACGCAGATCGATTACCTCGCAATCGATTCCGGCCAGGGACAGCTCGTTGGCGGCGTCGAGCGCTTTGGGGAGCGATCCGCCGTAGGCCACCACGGTGACGTCGCCGCCGGTCCGGCGGATCGCTGCCCGAGAGATATCGGTAGGGGCGAGAGCATCGATGTCGGAGGAGGTGTTGTAGAGCTGAACGTGTTCGAAGATCACCACCGGGTCAGGGTCGGCCAATGCTGGGCCGAGCATGCCGTATGCGTCCTCGACGGTGGCAGGAGACAGCACTTTGATGCCGGGTATGTGCGCGTACCACGGCTCCAGACTGTGCGAATGCTGCGCGCCGAGCTGGCGTCCGGCGCCGGTCGCCATCCGGACGACGAGCGGGACCGAGAACTGCCCGCCGGACATATGACGCAGGGCCGCAGCGGTATTGACGATCTGATCGAGTGCCAGCAGACTGAAGTTCACCGTCATCACTTCGACGATCGGACGGAGTCCGTTGAGGGATGCACCGATTCCGACGCCGACGAAGCCCAGTTCCGACAGTGGGGTGTCGCGCACCCGTTCGGGACCGAACTCCTCGAGCAGTCCTTTGGACGCCGCGTATGTTCCGCCGTAACGTCCGACGTCCTCACCCATGAGAACGACACGTTCGTCCTCGCGCAGGGCGTCGCGGATCGCATCGTGTACAGCGGTTCGATAGGTGGTTTTCATCGTGCCGGCTCCGGTGTCGGTTCTTCGAGCGTATTCCATTCGTCGTGGGAGGACGGTGTCATCACGTCGCGCTCGAGATCGTCGGTGTCCTCCCAGGTCCCCGCCTCCGCGTACGCCACGGCGGATTGGATCTCCTCGGCCGCGGCGTCCTCGATGCCACCCACGTCGTCTTCGGATATCGTGCCGTCGAGCAGGCACTGCTCGATGAACGACTGGATCGGGTCGCGCTCGCGCCACCGCTCGACCTCGGCCTTGTCCCGGTACAGCTCTGGGTCGAACATCGAATGCGCCCGGAACCGATAGGTGCGGAACTCGAGGAAGAAAGGCCCGCCGGTGGTGCGGACGTGCTCGGCACCCTGCTCGGCGGCGGCATGGCATGCCTGGACATCCATTCCATCGACAGCCAGCGTCGGAACCCGGTATGCCGCCGCCTTGAGGGTGAGATCGGTCTGCGACTGTGCCCGGTCCAATGCGGTTCCCATCGCGTAAAGGTTGTTCTCACAACAGAACAGCACCGGCAATTGCCACAGGACAGCCATATTTAAGGACTCGTGAAATGCGCCCTCGGCCACTGCGCCGTCGCCGAAATAGCATGCGGTGACCCGGCGACGCTGAAGCATTGCATCCGCGAGTGCAATGCCTACCGCCAGTGGCAGGCCGCCGGCGACGATCGCGTTGCCACCGTAGAAGCGCTTGGACGCATCGAACAGGTGCATCGACCCCCCACGTCCGCGTGAGCAGCCTTCCTGTTTGCCGTACATCTCGGCCATGATCGAAGTCATCGGGATACCACGCAACAGCGCATGCGCGTGCTCGCGATACGTCGCAACGACCGCGTCATCGTCGTTCAGGGCGCGCAGTGAGCCGGCGGCGACGGCTTCCTCTCCGACGTACAGATGCAGAAATCCGCGAATCTTGGCAGCGCTGTAGAGCTCTGCGCACTTTTCCTCCATGCGGCGCACGCGAACCATATCCGACAACAGTTCGTGCGCAAGCTTGGCATCGGTCATGACGGAACTCCCTCGGCCTGGTGATGAGCCTGCTGTTCGATTGTGGATGTATCGCCTTCGGGCAGCCCCAGTTCGCGTGCCTTCAGTAGCCGCCGCATGATCTTGCCGCTACTAGTGTGCGGTAACGACTCGACGAACTCGATCTCTTTGGGCGCCACCGCCGCTCCGAGGCGCTTGCGTGCGTGGCCGAGCAGTTGCAGCCGCAGCTCTTCGTCCCCGACCACACCGTTCTTGAGGGTGACGAAGGCCTTGACCAGTTCGCCGACGGTGGGATCGGGTTTGCCGATCACCGCGGCTTCGGCCACTGCCGGATGATCGGTGAGTGCGCTTTCGACTTCGAAGGGGCCGATGAGGTGTCCCGCGGACTTGATCACATCGTCTTTGCGTCCAACGAACCAGAAGTACCCGTCTACATCCTTCTTGGCCAGGTCTCCGGTCAGATAAAGCCCGTTTTCGAAGCACTTCTGATAGCGCTCCTGGGCATCGAGATAGCTGCGGAACATGGAGGGCCAGCCCGGTTTGATTGCGAGTTCGCCCTCGACCCCGGGTTCGTCGATGATCGTCGAGGTGCCATCGTCGTTGTGCCGCACGATATATGCGTCCACCCCGGGCAGCGGCCGGCCCATCGATCCGGGCTTGATGTCGAACGCGGGCGTGTTGGCGATCATGATGCCACCAGTCTCGGTCTGCCACCAGTTGTCGTGAATTGGCAAGCCCAACACTCGCTTTCCCCACCACACCGCTTCGGGATTGAGTGGCTCTCCCACGCTCGCAATGAAACGAAGACGCGGGAACTGGTAGTGCGACGGCAGTTCGGATCCCGTTTTGATCAGCATCCTGATCGCGGTGGGTGCCGTGTACCACACCGAAACGCCCTGTTCCTGCAGAATCGCATACCACCGTTCGGCGTCGAACTCCGCCTCGTCCACGATGGAGGTGACCCCGTGCAGCAGCGGACTGATGATGCCGTACGACGTTCCGGTGACCCAGCCGGGATCGGCTGTGCACCAATAGGTGTCGTCGGGATGTAAGTCGAGTGCATACAAGCCGGTCATGTAATGCATTGCGACAGCACCGTGTACGTGTAAAGCGCCTTTTGGCGTACCGGTGGTACCGCTGGTGAAATGCAGCAGCGCCGGATCATCGGCTGTGGTGGGTTCGATCGGTGTGTTCGCGTCGGCCGCGTTGATCCAATGCCAGAAGTTCAGCGTTCCTGGCGGCTGGCCGTCGGTTTTGTCCCCGTCGGTTGTCGGGTCGATGATCAGGATGTGCCGCAGCGACGGCAGTCGGTCGCGTACCTTGGTGATCTTGCGGTCGTAAAGTGCCTTGGTGGTGACCAGGACGTCGGCTTGACCGATGTTCACCCTGGTGGCAATCGGCTCCGGGCCGAAGGCCGAGAACAACGGAGAGACGACGCAGCCGTTTCGCAGCGCTCCCAGCACGGTTATGTAGAGCTCGGGGATGCGGCCCATGAGGGTGAAGACGCGGTTGCCCTTGTTGACTCCCAGCGAGCGCAGCACGCTCGAGAATTGTTTGATGAGGCGGTCGAGTTCGCCGTAGCTGAGGTCTCGGGTGGCGATCGCCCCGTCCCAGCCTTTGTCGGTGACAAACCTCAGCGCGGTGCGGTTCGCAGCCGGTCCTGTCGCATGCCGTTCCACCGCGGCATAAGCGATATTGCACTTGCCGGGTCCCATTCCTTCGCACAAGGCCGGCACATCAGACCAGTCGAACAGCGCTCGCGTCTGCTGGTAGTCGGTGAGGTTCGGCCGCACGCGGCGGTCGTGAGCTGTCTTATGGATGAGTTCCATTAGGGGTCCTAACGGCGTGGCCGGCGGTTCACTGCCTTTGCAGTCGCCGGGAGACCTTCATCGTTTTCCGCGCACTCGGTGCCGCAATAGAGACGAAAGTCATCAGTCGCGACGGGCTAGGGCTCCTTGGGACCAAAGACTCGTACCTTGGGTCCAACGACCCTGTTCCTGCGCGTCGAGGGTTTATACGGTCGGCGTTATGCAGAGCACGCACACCGACCCACAGTTCGGGCCCGAAAGCCCCTATCCAGGAGACGGGTGGGGGACCGGCGGCGATTTGCTCTCACCCGCGCCCCGGCCGCGACGCTGGCGCAAATGGCTCGCGGTGGCGGTGGCGGTGGTATCGATCTGTCTGGTCGTCGGCGCTGTCGCGGGCATCATGACGGCAAGGCAGACCAAGCGTGCCGCTACGTCGCATCCGGCGAGCGCCCCGGTGACGCCGCTGCAGGAATGGTGGCTGCGGGCTAGCGATGACTTCACCGAGGTCCAGCGTGCCTCCGTCGATGTGGTGCGCGCCGCGCGGGTCGGCTTTCCCGAGGCTTTGGAACCGGCATGTCTGCATCTGCACGACGCCGCCGAGGTCAAATTGCAGTCCCGATTGCCTTCTCCTGACGCAGAGCTGACGGCCGAGCTGCGGGGGGCCATCGAGGATTTTCATTCCGCTGCGCACATGTGTCTGTCCACCGTTGCCGGGGCTAAGACCAATTACCACAGCGAGTTCGTCGCCTATCTGTTCTTGGCGGACCGGCAGATGACCGCGGCTCAGGAGCGGATCAACAAGACCTTGATGCGAACTGCGTGAGGTGGCCCGGAAATGGCTGTGAATCACCTTCACCGTCCATCGTCGTCGGCGTCGATGGCTCGCGGACGGCAATCCAAGCGGCATTGTGGGCTGTCGATGAAGTAGTGAGCCGCGACATACCTTTGCGCCTGGTTTACGCGATCGAACCGGACGATACGCCGCAGAACCGCGTGGAACGCGCGGCCCGCAAACTGGCCATCGCAGAAAACGCCGTTCGCTATGTCTCGATGGCCGTGGAGGCCGAGGAGAAGCCGGTCAAGATCGAAGTCGAGATCGACCAGGAGTTCCCGACGGTCTCGTTGATCCGGGCTTCGGCGTCTGCGGCCATGGTGTGCGTCGGCGCCGTCGGCCTGCACCACTTCCGGCCGGAGCGGGCGGGTTCCACCGCCACCGCCCTTGCGGCATCGGCGCATTGCCCGGTGGCCATCATTCGCGGCCATGGCGGCCACGACGCGCGTGAAGGGCAGTGGATCGTCGTTGACGCATACGGGTCGGTCGACAACGATGCGGTGATGGGGTCTGCGATTCAGGAAGCGCGGCTGCGCCAGTTGCCCCTTCGGGTAGTGGTGAGCTACCGCCACGGGTCGGGCAGTGGCTTCGGCGCACAAGTCGGCACCGAGGACGGCGATCACCAGATGCTGTGCCACTTGGACCGTCGGCTAGCGCGGTGGCGGCGACGCTACCCCGATGTCGGCATCGATGCCGTGGTGTGGCATGGCACCTTGCTCGACTACCTGTCCGAGCACCGGCGGACGGTGCGGTTGGTCGTCGTCGGCATCCGCAACCGCGAGCAGCTCGAGCAACTGGTGGGGCCGTCGGGCAATGCGGTGCTGCAAAAGGCGGATTGCTCGGTGCTGGTCGTCGATCGGCAACATCTGTGAGGGTCGTCGGCGCTAGCTGAGCCGGACAGCGGGAGGGGCGTGAGCAATGACTCGAACGATGGTGGATACCGAAGTCATCAGTAGGGCACTGGAATTGGCGTGCCGGTCTCCCTCGCTGCACAACAGTCAGCCCTGGCGGTGGGTCGTTGGACGCATGAGTGTGGACCTGTTCACCGACCCGCACCGAATCGTGACCGAAGCCGACAGCTCGGGCCGCGAAGCGATCATCAGCTGCGGGGCAGTGCTGGACCACTTCAGGGTCGCCATGGCCGCGGCCGGCTGGGACTGCCAGGTCGACTACCTGCCCAACCCGAACAATCGTGACCACCTCGCCGCGATCGACTTCGTACATCTGGACTCTGTGGCCGAGGCCCGGCGCGACCGAGCCAAAGCGATATCGCAGCGCCGCACCGATCGGCGTCCGTTTCGCGCGCCGAAGGACTGGCCGTCGGTTGAACCATTGCTCTTCAGTTGCTATGACAGCGAATTGGCCACGCTCGAAGTTCTGCCCGACGAGGTGCGCCCGCAGCTCGCGGAGGCGTCGCGGCTCGCTGAGTCGCTGCGCCGGTATGACGACGAATATCAGCACGAATTGACTTGGTGGACTGAACCTTCCAGAGAGTCCGACGGGATACCGCACAGCGCGTTGCTATCCGAGTCGCAGGCCCGCCGAGTCGATGTGCAGCGCCGCTTTCCGGCCAAGTGGTACCAGGAGCGCGGTGCCTCCGGTGTGCAAGACGAGGGGAAGATCCTCCTGCTCACCACGCCCGCCGACACGCGCCTAGATGCGTTGAATTGCGGTCAGGCGCTGTCTTCTGTCCTGTTGGAGTGCACCATGGCCGGATTGGCAACCTGTCCGGTATCGCACCTCACCGAGGTCGAAACAAGCCGCGACATGGTGCGGCAGCTCAGCGGCGCCACTGAAGCGATGCCGCAGGTCTTGATTCGGGTCGGCATCGAACTTTCGGGCAAAAGCCCGCAGCCGACGCCGCGGCGACCGCTTAGCGATGTAGTGGAGATTCATCGTTAGCGTCCAGAAGTCCTGTCTTGAAACGGGACTCACGTCCCGTGAAGCCGCAAGCCGTCGCGAGGTCTATGGACCCAACGACCTGCCGACGGCCGGCCCTCGACGACGTCTGGCCGAGCTGCTCGACAGTTCATCCATCCGTTGGCGCTGCTGTTGTGGCTGGCGGCTGTTCTCGCGCTCGTGTCGGGCTCAATGGTGTTGGGGATCGCCATTTTCGCCGTCATCGTGCTTAACGCACTGGTGGGCTTCGTCCAGGAAGAGCACGCCGAGCACGCCGTCGAGGCGCTGAGCGCTTATCTGCCCCAGCGGGCTTGGATTCAGCGCGACGGCCATCGTGTTCGACGACAATGTCTTTCGCGGCGATTGTGGCGTGTCAGGTCGGTACGGCGCTGGCATCACGGACGGCGTGGGCATCGCTGAAGTCGGTTGGCCTCATGACCAATCCACTCGTGTTGAGTGGCATCGCGTTCGAGTTGATCTTTGCCGCCGCAGTGATCGACCTTCCCCCACTGCAATTCGTGTTCGACACTGCGGCTCCCGACCCATGGATGCTGCTCATGCTGTTGCCCATGCCATGGGATGTCTGGGGCATCGACGAGATCTACCGTTGGCGGTTGCGGCGCACAGGTGACTTCTGACCCTATTGGCGAGCCGTCTATCGCCGAAACAATGGCTCTGACCAGAGTTCGTCAAAGCGTATCTGGGCGCAAGGAAGTGATATGACACTCAGCCTAGGTGGACCGTTGACATTGATCGATTTCGATATTGATGCAATTGCATGCCAATTTCTCAGATCCGCATACGCAGATAAGACCTATATCGATTGGACGCTGGATCGGCGGCTCGAGGGATTTCTGCGCCGCGAGGGATTCGACCGTCTCTTCGAAGACGGCGATGCCTACGACCTGCTGCTTGACCGGGTCATGACCCACATCGGCCAAGCTCGCCGGACGCGGGCCGGCGAGCAGTGTGACCGACTAATGGCCTCGAAGAGGGGGACTTCGGTCCCTGTCGGCGACGGCGGCTGACTGGTCGAATGGATATCGAGAATCCACCAAACTCTATTAGGAGCCAATCATGAGTACGGTTCCCGCGCAGCGTGCGTCGAGGTCGTTCTTCCCCGACTTCCCGGACTTGCTCGCAGCTTTCCCGTCATTTGCCGGTCTGCATCCGGTCTTTGATACCCGCACTATGCGGCTCGAGGACGAAATGAAGGATGGCCGTTACGAGGTGCGCGCTGAAATCCCAGGTGTCGATCCGGCAAAGGACATCGATATCACCGTGCGCGACGGTCGGCTGACCATTAAGGCGGAGCGCCGCGAGAAGAAGGACTTCGACGGCCGATCGGAATTCTCCTACGGCTCCTTCGTTCGGTCTCTTTCGTTGCCGGACGGAGCCGACGACGGCGACATCAAGGCGACGTACGACAAAGGCATACTCGCCATTTCGGTGGCCGTTGCGCCGAAGAAGCCGGCCGAGCGGCGCGTTCAGATCCAATCCCCGAACTAGCCCGAATACGGTGTGAAATGACCACAGCAGCCAAGCTCAGCCGGCACTCACCGCGGCGTGTATTCAGAGACCGCCGCGAAGCCGGCCGGGTGCTGGCAACACTGCTGAGCGCCTACCGCAACCGCGAAGACGTCATAGTCCTCGGCTTGGCCCGGGGTGGAATACCTGTCGCGTGGGAGGTCGCGGCCGCGTTGCAGGCCCCCTTGGACGCGTTCATTGTGCGCAAGCTCGGCGCACCCGACCACGAAGAGTTCGCCGTTGGCGCGTTAGCCAGCGGTGGCCGTGTCGTCGTCAACGACGATGTGTTGCGCGGGCTGCGAATCACACCGCAGCAACTGCGTGACATCGCCGAGCGGGAGGGCCGCGAGCTCGTCAGGCGCGAGGCCGCTTATCGTGCGGGGCGCCCGCCCCTCGTGGTGACCGGCAAGACGGTGATTCTGGTCGACGATGGTTTGGCTACCGGAGCCAGCATGTTCGCCGCGGTGCAGGCGTTACGCGACGCCGAGCCCGCACACATCGTGATTGCAGTGCCGGCAGCTCCGGAATCCACCTGCCGGGAATTCGCGGGTTTGGTCGACGACATGGTTTGCGCGTCGATGCCGACTCCGTTTCTCGCGGTCGGTGAATCCTTCTGGGACTTCCGCCAAGTCACCGACGATGAAGTCCGGCAGCTCCTGTCGACTCCGACGGTAGGGGCCACCATTACCCCTGCTGCGGCGCCGACCGCGGCGGAGGTGATACGCAGGGTGGCGATCGACGCTCCCGGCGGTGTTCCGCCGTATGACACGCTCGAGGAGATCATCGGCGACGCGCGGATCGTGCTGATCGGCGAAAGTTCGCATGGCACCCACGAGTTCTACGAGGCTCGGGCGGCCATAACGAAATGGTTGATCGAGAACAAGGGCTTCTGCGCAGTTGCCGCGGAAGCGGACTGGCCTGATGCATATCGGGTCAATCGCTACGTCCGCGGCGTCGGCGAAGACAGAAACGCCGATGAGGCGCTGAGCGGTTTCGAACGATTTCCGGCCTGGATGTGGCGCAACGTCGTCGTGCGTGACTTCGTGGACTGGCTGCGCGCGCGCAACCAACGGTGCGCGGCAACCACTGGGCGACAGGCCGGCTTCTACGGTTTGGACCTCTACAGCCTGCACCGGTCGATGCAGGAAGTCATCAACTACCTCGACGGCGTCGACTCGAACGCGGCGGCGCGGGCGCGCGCTCGCTACGCGTGCTTCGATCACGCGTCAGCCGATGATGGTCAGGCATACGGCTTCTCGGCGGCGTTCGGCGCCGGACCCTCATGCGAGCGTCAGGCGATCGAGCAGCTCATCGACATGCAGCGCAACGCACTGGCCTATGCGCGGCGCGACGGCCTGCTTGCCGAAGACGAACTGTTCTACGCGCAGCAGAACGCTCAAACGGTCCGCAATGCGGAGGTGTATTACCGCGCAATGTTCAGCGGGCGGGTCACGTCCTGGAATCTACGCGATAAGCACATGGCGCAGACGTTGGAGGCGCTGCTTAAGCATCTGGACCGGCACGGCGACGGAGCCCGAATCGTGGTGTGGGCCCACAATTCTCATGTAGGGGACGCGCGGGCCACCGAAGTGGGGTCCGACGGACAGCTCACCCTCGGCCAGCTCGTTCGACAGCGATACGGTGATGACTCGCGCCTCATCGGGCTCAGCACGTTCACCGGCACGGTCACCGCCGCCAGTGAGTGGGGCGGAAATGCCGAGCGGAAGGTGGTGCGGCCGGCGCTCAACGGCAGCATCGAAGAACTGTTCCACGAGACCGGCAGGGATGCCTTCGTCGTATCGGCTGCGCTGAACCCGCAGGCCGCTGACCCGCTGGCCGTCGTTCGGCTGGGGCGTGCCATCGGGGTGATCTATCTTCCCGCGACCGAGCGGCAGAGCCACTACTTCCACGTCCGGCCCGCCGATCAGTTCGATGCCATGATCCATATCGACAAGACCCGCGCCCTCGAGCCTCTCGAGACTACGAGTTTGTGGATCGCCGGCGAGACTCCGGAAACTTACCCGAGCGGCCTGTAATCGAAATGATCAGTGCAGAAGCGGACTTTGACGGCCCGGCAGGCCAGGGTGCAACCGAACCGCGGATCGTCACGTTGACCATGAATCCGGCGCTCGACATCACCACAGACATCGGCGTGGTGCGTCCCATGGACAAGCTGCGTTGCGGTACACCTCGCCGCGATCCCGGCGGCGGCGGCATCAACGTCGCTCGGATACTGCGGGTTCTGGGCGGGTCGGTGTCGGCGATATTTCCGGCCGGCGGGCCCACAGGCAGTCTCATCACGGCTTTGTTGCGCGATGCGGGTGTGCCCTTTCAGGATGTGCCGATCGGGGAGGCGACGCGAGAAAGCTTCACTGTCAACGAGACCAGCACCGGTCGGCAATACCGGTTTGTGCTTCCCGGGCCGCGGCTGACACCGGCGGAACATAGGGAGTGTCTGGACAAACTACGGGCGGCCGCGGAATCAGCCGATTTCGTGGTAGCAAGCGGCAGCTTGCCCCCGGGGGTGCCAGCCGATTACTACCAACGGGTTTCCGACGTTTGCCGTCATGCGGGTGCCGTCCTGATTCTGGACACCTCCGGCGGCGGACTACGGCACATCTCGTCTGGGGTGTTCCTGCTGAAGGCGAGCCTGCGGGAATTGCGGGAATGCGTCGGACGCGAACTCCTCACCGAGACCGACCAATTGGCTGCCGCACAAGAACTCATCGAAGGCGGTCGTGCCCAAGTCGTAGTCGTGTCCTTGGGCGCCGGCGGCGCCTTGCTTGCGACACGCGATGGCGGACAGCGGTTTGCGGCGGTTTCGATGCCGAGCGGCAGCGGGGTGGGCGCCGGTGACGCGATGGTAGCCGCGATCACGATGGGCCTCAGTCGCCGATGGTCGCTGGTCGAATCGGTTCGGCTGGGGATTGCGGCAGGTGCGGCGATGCTGGTGACGCCCGGTACTGCGGCCTGTAATCGCGCCGATGTGGAGGACTTGTTCGAGCGGGTCGCCGATCCCACGGAGGTCGCTGCCGCAGCGCCGGCCGACGTGTGAGCCGTCTTGGCTGGTCGAGGACGAACGGCATCGCAGGTGAGGACGAACGACTCCTGCGCAGCCGGCGACGGGCGCAATAGCCTGACGTTGAGCGAATCGAACCAACCGGGAGCCGACATGAACCAGGTGGACGCCAAGTCGGTGGTCGTGGGCATCAATGGCTCGCAAGCCGCGGTCAATGCGGCTAAGTGGGCGATCGACGAGGCGATCAGCCGGCAGATGCCACTTCGACTCGTCTATGTGGTGAGGCGTTCAGGTGATGCCGCCGCATCGGCTCCTGCCTCCGATTGGGAGCTTGAACGTGGCGAAATGGCGCTCTCCCAGGCCGACTGCGCCGTACAGAACGCAGGTCGACCGATCGAGGTGGAAACCGCGATTCTGTCCGGCGACCCCGTCGAGGTGATGATCAACGAGTCGCACGATGCCGCGCTGGTGTGCGTCGGCACCGCGCGAAGGGGATGGGCAGCCGATGGGTTGCTGGGGCCAACCGCGGCCGGGTTGGTGGCGCGGGCGCACTGTCCGGTGGCCGTCATCCGAACCAATCCCGACGGATCGCCGACCGACGTCGGCGTGATCGCCGTTGTGCTCAACGATGATCCCGACAACGACGAAGTCGTACACCAGGCCATGGAAGAAGGACGGCGCCGCCACGCGGTGGTGCGGCAGATCGATCGACGCGTGGACAGCTGGGTACGCCGGTATCCGGATGTGCCAGTGCAGATCGTTGCCGCAGGCACCGGCGCCAAGGGCGCTGAAAATCACAGCAGCGCAATCGGATTGGCGGTGGTGGGTCAGGCCGATGCCAAGGAGCTTCCCGGCCTGGTTACGCCGAACTGCCATCCCATTTTGGGCTACCCGGATTGCTCGGTGCTGCTGCTGCGGCACTAGCCGCGAAAGCTCTATTTGCGCTGGGATTTCAACGTTTTGGATTGGTTGGTCCAAAACGGCCTTGTTTGCGCCATTATGAGACGTGAGAAGTTGACCGAAAACCTCAGGACTCTTACTTCGCATGCTGGGCTGGAAGGATTCGCAATGGTTAAGGTTTTCCTGGTCGATGACCATGAAGTCGTACGTCGCGGACTGGTCGACCTGCTTAGCTGCGACCCCGAACTCGAAGTCATCGGCGAGGCGGGCTCGGTGTCCGCGGCGATGGCCAGGATTCCGGCGTTGCGGCCCGACGTCGCCGTGCTCGACGTGCGCCTGCCCGACGGCAACGGCATCGAGCTGTGTCGCGACCTGCTTTCGGCTGTTCCTGACTTGCGGTGCCTCATGCTGACGTCGTTCACCTCTGACGAAGCGATGCTGGAGGCGATTCTGGCCGGGGCCAGCGGCTACGTCGTCAAAGACATCAAGGGTATGGAGCTGGCGCGGGCCATCAAAGAAGTCGGAGCCGGTAAATCGCTGCTGGATAACCGGGCCGCCGCCGCCCTGATGGCCAAGCTGCGCGGCGGCACCGAGCAGAAGGACCCTTTGGCGGGATTGAGCGAGCAGGAACGGACTCTGCTTGGACTACTCAGCGAGGGCTTGACCAATCGGCAGATCGCGGCGCGGATGTTCCTGGCCGAGAAAACGGTGAAGAACTATGTCTCGCGATTGCTGGCCAAGCTCGGCATGGAGAGGCGGACCCAAGCAGCGGTTTTCGCGTCGAAGTTGGGCCAAAAGTCGACTTCGCCAGGCGCCGGCAGCTAATTCGTGCATCTAGGCAAAAATTAACTGATCTTGCCAAATTGGGTCGTCGGGTGCCGGCACACTACAGCGAAGTAGTTCAGCTGGCCGGGTAACTTGGCCGTCTGAACGCAATGCGAGTACGCTGGCCGACGGCACCTCGGGGGTGCTGCTGCAATGACAGCTGCCTTAACGCCCAGGTGTCGTGGAGGTATCGGGTGGCCAACGAGGAAAGCGGCTCGGCGTTTGCTGGGTTGGGTCAGCCAGGACTCGTGAACCGAATGCACGCGCAGCTCGACGAGCTGCTGGCGGCGCGCGATCAGATGGAGCAGTTGCTGCGGGTGATCGTAGAGATCGGTTCGGATCTTGATTTAGAGGCGACGTTGCACCGCATAATCCTGGCGGCCAGGGAATTGACCAGTGCTCCGTACGGCGCCCTGGCAGTCCGTGATCCCGAAGGCACCCTGCTTTCGTTCGTCCACGGGGGCATGGACCCCGATACGGTTGGGCGGATCGGGCATCTGCCAGTCGGTAAGGGCGTGCTGGGCGTATCGCTGGTCGAAACTCCCGCGCTGCGACTGGACGATCTGACCATGCATCCGGCCGCTGTCGGCTTCCCCGAGCACCATCCGCCCATGCGCGCGTTCCTCGGGGTGCCGATCACGATCCGTGGAACGGTTTTCGGCAGCCTGTATCTGACCCATGTCGATCCGGAACGGGCGTTCTCCGAATCGGACGACAAGCTGCCTGCCGAGACCACAAACGCTTCGACCACCGTCGCCTGCTCGTAGCCCTCGACTTCCACCCGCCATTCGTATATGCCTGGCTCCAGCGGGATTCCGGCCGGAATATTGAGGGTGAGCGGCATCCGAACCGACGTACCGTGGATCGCCCCCGGCGGACGACCCGCCTCGGCCGCGGCCTCGAACAGCATCCGCTGCGGCCCTTGTGGCCCGGGCACCACCACCGCTTCGCCGTCGGTGGTCAGCAATTGGCAGGTCAGCTTGTGCTGTTTGTTCGTCTCATCCCAGTCGATATCGAGAAACAGCACCAAAGCGAAAGGCGGCGTAGGTGTTTGGCACTGTCGCCAGCCGAGCCCGAGAGCGTGAACCTTCCCCGATTGAGCGTCAGCCTGGGCAGCATCTGCGAGAAACAGGCTGACCTTCATTCGGCTGCCGGCACCGCGCTGGGGTGTATAACTGCGAGATCCTGCCCTGCGATTGCTGCCGTCACGAGATCGATCAGATCCACGTCCTGCTCCCAATCCGTATGCAATTACTCGGCAGGATCATACGCCGCGAACCCGCCACCCAATCATGCGGTTTTGCGGCTGGCCGCAACGCTACTTCCCGGGTGGTAGCTGGCGGGGGCCTTCCGGCGAGCTCAGCTCCGGCGGTCCGTCCCGGCCGACCAGAGCCCGGTCATCGCGTGCGTTCGAGCCGACCGACAGCCCAGCCATGTCCCGGGCAGGCACATGCTCGAGCGACGGGCGGTCACGGTACGCGTCCAGCCGACCCTCATTGCCGCCAACTGCGCCCGTACCCGCGTAATCGCCGTGTCCGCGCGACGATTCAATCCGATTGGTTTCCGCTCGGTTCTCCGCCGCCGCCGACGACGACGCGGTCAGCTGCTGCTCGCCGGGATCGGAGCTCTCGGAGTTGACTGTCACCTTGCGGGTGCGCTTGAACGAGAAGGCGATCTCCTCAACCTCTTCGAACACCTGGCGGGCGCTGCGCAGCGGCTGGGTGGTGTTGTCGATGACCTTGGCGACGAACGGCGGCACCAGCGGGCGAATCCACCGGGCTGCGGCCTTGGTGGCATCGGGAATCGAGGGAATCAATGGGGCTCCGCGCTCCTGTTGGGGTTCGTGTTCTTCGTGGGGTTCGACGGCGCCGGCAGATTCGATCTGTGCAGGCAGATTTTCCGGCACCTCGCCGCGGTCGGGCTGTGCCGCGGCGGGCAACTCGGCGACTGCCCGGCTGGCGGCCTCGGCTTCGGCGGCGATCGGCAGATACATGTCTTCCTCCACTGGCTCGAAGGTACGCTGCGACGACGCGTGCACTGGGCCGTCGAGCGCTTCGATGACTCGACGGCGTTGGTGTTCGCGATCGATTTCGGCCTGGGCCTCGATGGCAAGGCGGGTCTGGGTGAGTTGATGTTCAGCCCACATGATTTCGGCGGCCCGACGGACTTCGGCCCGCTTGATCGCGATGGCGGTGTCGGCCTCCAATTCGGCACGTTCCTGCTCCGCCCGGGCGGCCGCGTGCCGATCGTGGGTCGTCTCGCCGCGCCACAGGCGCAGGATCAACGGCAGCAGGTACAGCAGCGCGAAGAACGCGACGATCAGCGCTCGCAGTACCAGCGGGCCAACGGCGGCAAGCGTCAGGCCGTTCATGGCGACCCACCTGGTGCCTAAGCCGCGACTTGCGTCGGCAACCACGCCGTGCCGCGCAGCGGCCACGGCCTGCTCGTCTTGGGCGACCTTGGCGTCCAGCTCGGGAGCCTGACGGTCGCGCGCGGCCACCGCGTTGTCCAATTCGCGCTGCGCGTCGGCGAGAAGCTGGTTAGCCGTGCGCGTTTCGGGTCCCTGACCGGGAACCCCGGTGATGCGGGTTTGCGGGCAGGCCGGGCTGGGGTTGTATTCACAGCGCGCGATGACCAACGCCCGGTCCAGCCGGCCGCGGGCCTGCTCGACGGTGTTGTCGAGCGAAGCCCGCGCGGTGCGCGCCTGTTGCAGCGAGAGCGAGGCTTGCGCGACAGCCGGCACCGAATCGGCATTGCTCAGAGCCTGCTCATCGAGTCGGTGGTCGATAGAGCCGGAAAATGCCACAAGCGCAGCAAGTTCGCCGACCACGACACCCACCGCCACCGCGACCGCGGCACGGCCCGCAATGCCGGCCCGGCCCCGGGCGGGGCCGCTGGCGGTACCGCGAATCACCGACCCGACCAGCAGACCGAAGACAAGCGTCGACGCGAGCACGGCCCAGAGCGGCCAGCGCACCGACTCGCTGACGGCCAGGCTCGCAATCAGCCACGCCAGCCCGGCGCCCAGTGCAACAACCGCCCCGGCTACCGCGTGCGTGGACCGCTCGTGACGCTCGGCCAATTCACGCGAGTGGCCGCCGCCGAGCCAGGTGAGTAACCCCTCGATCCGTGCCAGGGGCGAGCGCTGCTCAGGAACTTCATGGGCGCACATGGGACTCAAATACCTCCAAGTGCTCCAGCCTGGCAGGCCTCCGGCCGACACACCGAATCGAAGGCGCCCCTTGTGGTGTTGTTCACAACTGAACGTTGCGTGACGCAGATCACACCCTTGGGGCACTCGGAGGCGGCGCTGGGGCCGGTCTGAGTGGGCTTGTGAGCCGGTTGGAAAACGTTTCGAGGCCGTGTTTCGGCGTCGATTTCCTGCGACGCGAGCGGATCAGCGACCGTTGGGGCTGGCGACATGAGACGGTATAAATCTATGCAAAATCACGACTTCCTCACCTACGAAGACTTCGGCCGCAGATTCTTCGAAGTCGCCGTCACCCCGGACCGGGTCGCTGCCGCGTTCGCCGACATCGCCGGCAGCGAGTTCGCCATGGAGCCGATCGCGCAGGGGCCCGGCGGAATTGCGAAGGTCAGTGCGAATGTCAAGATCCAGGAGCCCCGGGTGACCCGCAAGCTCGGCGACCTGATCACCTTTGTCATCCACATTCCGCTGTCGATCGATCTCCTTCTCGACCTGCGCCTGGATAAACAGCGATTCAAGGTCGCCGGAGACATCGCGCTGCGGGCGACCGCCCGCGCCGCCGATCCGCTGCTGCTGATCGTCGACGTCTCCAAACCACGGCCGTCCGATATCACGGTCAACGTGTCGTCCAAATCCATTCGCGGCGAGGTGTTGCGGATTCTGGCCGGTGTCGACGGCGAGATTCGGCGTTTCATAGCCCAGTACGTCGCCGAGGAAATTGATACGCCGCAATCGCAAGCCGCCCAGGTCATCGATGTCGCCACCCGGCTGGACGCCGCCTGGACCGGGATCTAGAAATGCCTCGGGTACCTGGCGGTACCTGCCACAGATTCTGTTGTCCGGCAAAGCCTTCGGTCAGCACGCGGAACCCAGGTGCCAGTTTTGCAGCCAACCCGAATCTGATCGCGGCGTCGGCCAAGGACGCGATCGAGCACTTCGTCACGACGGCCGGCGCCTACTACCAGGTCTGCCTCAGTCGACGCCGTCGGCGCTGACGCCGCGGGTGGCCGGGCGGGATGAAATCCGCGCTCGGTGTTTACCGCGTCGCGTCGCCTGGGTAACTAATTCGGACGATCAGGCCCGGCCTGGCCACCATCGCAGCGCAGGAGGAGCGGGTTAACGCATGGCGCAGGTAGACGTTTCAACCACATCCGATCTGGACCCGGCGTCCGCCTGGAAGCTGGCGTCCGACCTGCAGCGATTCGATGAGTGGCTGACGATTTTCGGCGGGTGGCGCGGTGAGGTGCCCGCAGAGATCGAACAGGGCACCTGCATTTCGTCGTGCATCAAGGTCAAAGGCTTCCGCAATATCATCAACTGGGAAGTCACTCGCTACGACGAACCGAAATCCATTGAGCTGCAAGGTCGCGGCCGGGGTGGGATACGGATCGGGCTGAAAATGACAGTAGCCGACGACAAGCCGGGGTCGACTTTTCATCTCGTCGCCGATCTCAAGGGCGGTCTGCTCGGCGGTCCAGTCGGCAAACTCGTGGCCAGAGTGCTGCGCTCGGATGTGCGGAATTCGATCGATAACCTCGCAGCCTTGCAGTAACGGCCTTGCAGCCACCGGACAGACCTACCGCACGGGCCGGTTGGAGCGGGGCCGGTTGGGGTGATCCAAACTCCATTCCCGCTCGGCTTGGCGAACTCGCCGGCGTTCCATGGAGAGCCATGCCAAACCGGCGCCGAAGACCAGCATTCCGCCGATCGCGGTGGCGATTCCGACAGTGACTTGGCCAAAAGCGAAATTGGCCACGCAAACCACGAAAACCAGCGCGGCGCCCACGACCACGACCAGTCCGGGCAGCCGCTCTACGTCCTCGATCTGTTGGCCGGCGTATGGAGTTGAGTCGACCCGACGGCGCGAGATATCACCCATGAACGTCTCCTCTGCTATCGCCTTCAATAGCTGAGGCGCCGACCCGAACGGCACCCGGCCGGCCTCGACCGGCCTGCGTAGGGCATTGTCAGGAATTACCCGAAATGCCGCGGGAACAAACGACTTCGAATCATGCCCATGGCCGCAGCCGGCGCACCGGACGGGTCTCAATGGCATTGATCGCCAAGGCGCGATGGCTGATCCGCCACCCCGCATCGGTCAACTCATACTCGTCGTCGTAGCGCAGATGCCACACCACATCGACGATTTCGTCTGAACGCGTGTTCCAATGGTGTGCGATGCAGCTGATCCGGCCACGGGCGACGCCGGCGCGCGAACCTTCGTCGTACACCTCACCGACGATCGCGTGCTCCGTGCGTAAGACCCGAGCGACGGCGGACACCGCACCGGCGATGGCCGCGCGCCCCCGATGAGTGTGGACGGGTTCCAGCATGGCGGGCGGGTCGGGCACCAACAGTTCCGCCGATTCAGTGAAAAGTGCTGCAGCAGTATCGAATTGACGGTCATCCACGCAAACGGCATATCGGTGTACCAGGTCGGAGAGGGCGGCCCGTTCGATTACTGAAAAGGCCATCAAGACGCCAACGACAGCCGTTGCGCGCACGCCGAAAGGATGTCCTTGGCCTGCTCGATATCGGTGGTGGGCGGCATAGCGAGCACGATCCGGTCGGCGCCTTGATCGACCAGACCGGCGGCACGTTCGGCATCGATCTTGGTGACGAGGTGGCCCAGGGAGATCTCGAGGCTCGCCGGATTCCGGCCTGCGGCCGACGCTTCGGCGCGCATCAGCTCGATCAGCTCAGCCAATTGGGCGCCGCTGACGCCCAGCGGCTGGAATCCGTCGCCGAACCGTCCGGCACGCCGGGCGGCCGCCCTGGTGTGTCCACCGATGTGAATAGGGAGTCGCGCAACGGGTTTGGGATAGCACATGGCGTTGTCGAAGCTGAAGAACTCGCCGTGAAAAGACGCGCCGTGCGGCTGGTCGGCCCACAGCGCCCGCAGCACGGCCAACTGCTCGTCGGCGCGTCGGCCCCGGTTGCCGAAGTCTGCACCGCAGGCTTCGAGCTCCTCCTTGAGCCAACCCACACCCACGCACAGTCGCAATCTGCCGGCCGAAAGTGCGTCCACGGTGGCGGCGCGTTTGGCGAGCACCACCGGATGATGGTTGGGCAGCACCAGGACTCCGGTGGCCAGGGTGAGCCGGGTGGTCCGGCCGGCCAAGAATGCAAGCAGATCGAGGGGGTCGGGGATCGGGCAGTCCGGCGTCAGCCCGACCCGCCCGGAACTGTCATAGGGATACACACTGTCGTAGCGGGTGACTAAGACGGTGTGCTCGACGACGATGATCGATTCGAAGCCGCACGCCTCGAGGTGCTGGGCGAAGGCCGTCATCCACTCCGGGTCGGCGGTAACACCGTCGGCAACCGGGACCACGACCCCGGCCTTCAGCGGGACGTTCATGAGAACCGAAGCTACAGGCGGGCTGTCCGTCGACCCTACGCGGTTCGCTGCGCCTCAGAGCGTCTGGTGCCGGCCGAAGTACTTGTGGTCCTCGCTGTAGCCGCCGTAACCACTGCCGATCTCGCCGTAGTGTGCGACGAACTCAATGCCTTTGATCCACTTCACCTGTTTGAAGCCGTGCTGCAGCTCGTTGCGTAGCCGCAGGGGCCGCCCGTGCAGGTAGGGGAGCGGCTGGTCGTTCATGTTGTAGGCCAGCATGCTCATGTGGTGAGTCATTTGGTCGATCGGGTGGGCGTTGTAGTAGATGCCGCCGGTCGCGCCCTCGCCCATGGAGTAGAAGACCACCCATTTCGCCTCCGGCAGCGGCTTGACGATATCGATGATGGTCTGCATCGACACACCGCCCCACTTGGCTACGCCCGACCACGCCTGAATGCAGAAGTGCTGGGTGATCTGGTCGTGATAGGGCAAGGCCCGCAAGTCGTCGAGTGAGAAGGCCGTCGGATTCTCGACAAGGCCGTACACCCGCAATCGCCAGTCCGCGAAGTCGTTTTCTTCCAGCTCTTTGTACTCGACGTTCTCGGGCAATCGGCCGTTGCGCCAATGGAACGGTGAAATGTCTTTTTCAGTGAAGGCGCCCGGCTTCGGGTTGAGGTTTTCCAGCGCCCGTTGGAACGGGCCGACCAGCGCATACCCCACCCGCTGGACTACTCGCGGATGCCGAATGGTGAACGGAGTGGCCGCTACCCAAGCGACGGCCACCACCACCATCGCGACCACGAATACCGCGAAACCCATCCAGCCGTCGTCGTCGCGCGCGGCGAATATGTGGTTGAGATTGCGCAAAGCCTCCGTCGCAAACACCAAGGTGACGTGCACGACGATGAAGAACAGGAAGTACACCAGGACCAGAAAATGCAGCGAACGGGCGTGCTGAATGCTCAGGCGCTTGCTCAGCCAGTGGACACGCTGCGACAGTGCCGGCGACATGCCCAGTCCGGTGATCAGCGCGGCCGGGGCGGCGATGAAGACTGTGGTGAAGTAGGCCAGGACCTGTAGACCGTTGTAGGCAAGCCACCCGTCGTCATGTGGCCAGTCCAGAGACAGGTACTGAATCGCTACGGATGCGGCGTCGGGGAAGACGTCCCAGCTGGTCGGCACGATGTGGCGCCACTGCCCGGTAGCAAACAGCAGCACATAGAAGACCGCGCCGTTGACCAGCCACAAGACGTCTATGCCGAGATGCCACCACCGCGCGAGTCCAATGGAGTGGCGAAATCCTGGCAATCCGAACTGGGGGGGCAGCGCCACGGTGTCGGAGTTCGCGGTCCAGAGCGGATCGTCGGGAACGGGCGGTCCGACCCGCAGCCACTCATCCTTGCCCGGAGTGGCATTGCGGCTGAAGTACAGCCGCGGATGATCGCACAAAATCTGGATGCCGGACCGGATGATGAACATCATCATGAAGAGGTTGAAAAAATGCGTCCAGCCAATCCAGGCCGGCAGCGTGGGCCTGGCGTGCTTGACGTCGGTTCCGGGATAACGCTGAATGAACGACTGCACCGCCGGCATGTTGTGCAGCCCTTTGCCGATTGCCACGGCGGCGACCAATAGAGCGAAGCCGATGGGTATCAGCCACAACAGGTTGAACCACTTGTCGCGCCCGACCCGCAGCCGCGGCGCAGTAGCCCGCCGAGTGAGGTCGAAGCCGCCTCCGTAGGTCTCGACATCGACGATGTCCTCGGCGGTATGGACCTCCTTGGCGTAATCGACGCCAAGTTGCCGTTCCAGCCGGGCGATTTCGGCTGCCGGGGCGGGCGGTGTTGCCGTCCCCGTCGAGTCAGCCACGTGATCAGCGTCTTCACCGGTGATGCTCACTGCCCGAAGTTACAACTTTAGTTGCGCTAGAGCAAACAAATCGGACGGAAGCGCTTTACATCGCCTTCAGCAGCGCCGTCAATGGCCGGTCACCGCGCGGACAGCGTCGGCGAGCGTAGCGGCTCTGCGGTTGGTGAAGATGTCCTCGAGCAGGATCTGCCGACCGTCCGGGCCGGTCAGCGGTACTCGCCAATTGGGATATTCGTCGGTGGTGCCGGGCTGGTTCTGGGTCCGGCGGTCACCGACCGCATCGGTCAGCGCCACACCCAACAAGCGTGACGGTGTGCGCCCGAGATATCGGTACAGAGCAAGTATCTGCTGTTCCGGGGCGTCTTCACCGTCTTCGAGCAGGCCGACCCGGCGCAGCTCGGCGGTCCACGCGTCGAGCTCGGCGCGGCTCGATTCGAGTTCGGCTGCCACCGGCCGAGTCAACAACCCCAATGATTCGCGCAGCCGCACGTGATCGCCCGCCAGATACCCCGCGGTCGGTGGCAGGTCATGGGTGGTCACCGAGGACAAGCAGTACTCCCGCCAGCGTTCGGCGGGCAGCGGTCCGCCATTTCCGTCTCGATCCTGCTCGAACCACAGAATCGAAGTACCCAACAGTCCACGTAGCAAGAGGTAGTCGCGCACCCAGGGTTCGACGGTGCCCAGATCCTCGCCGACGACAACCGCCCCGGCACGATGCGCCTCCAGCGCAACGATGCCGATCATCGCCTCATGGTCGTAGCGCACGTATGTGCCCTCGGTCGGCGGCGCGCCCTCGGGAATCCACCACAGCCGAAACAGTCCGATGATGTGGTCAATGCGTACGCCGCCGGCGTGGCGCAGCACGTTCTGGATCAGTGCGCGAAATGGACGGTATTCCTGCTCATCGAGCCGGTCTGGGCGCCAGGGCGGTTGCGACCAGTCCTGGCCGAGCTGGTTGAACTCATCCGGCGGCGCGCCCGCCGTCACGCCGAGCGCCAGCACATCCTGCAGCGCCCAGGCGTCAGCCCCATTGGGGTGCACGCCGACGGCGAGGTCATGCATGATGCCCAACGCCATTCCGGCCCGGACCGCCTGCGATTGAGCAGCGGCTAGCTGCTCGTCGAGCTGCCATTGCAGCCAGCGGTGGAAGTCAACCGCTTCCTTATGTTTATTGACGAACTTGGCCACACCCGGACCGTCGGGATGCTGCAGCGATCTCGGCCAGCGATGCCAGTCGCCGCCGTACTCCTCGGCCAGCGCACACCAGGTCGCGAAGTCGTCCAAGGCGCGCCCTTCCCGATCGCGGAACGCGGCATAGGACAGCTCGCGCCCGGCCGACCGCGGCACCCGATGGATTAGCTGCAGCGCGGCGCGCTTGGCGGTCCACGCCGCGTCACGATCGATGGCGTCGAGCTGATCCGCGCGGTCTTGCACGTCGTCGCGCAGTTGGCGCACCCGGCTGCGCTTTGGCAAGTCCACGAGCTCGGGAATGGCTTCGACGCGAAGGTAAAGAGGATTGACGAAGCGCCGTGACGTCGGCAAGTACGGGGACGGCTCCATGGGTGCGCCCGGTCCAGACGGCGCCGCCGCGTGCAAGGGATTCACGAGGACATAGTCGGCGCCATGCGCCGAGGCCGACCACAGCGCCAGATCGGCTAGGTCGGTGAGGTCGCCGATGCCCCAGGAGCGGCGCGACCGCACGCTGTAGAGCTGGGTGGCCAGGCCCCAGGCGCGGCGGCTACCGAGTTGTTCGGGGAGCCCGAGCCAATCCGGCGTCACGATGAGGGCGGTGCTGGCCTGGTGGTCACCGGAACGCAGCTGCACCCGGTGGTAGCCGAGCGGCAGGTCGGCGGGCAATACGAAGCTGGCCTCGCCGACCCATCGGCCGTCCAGATCGAACGGGGGAGTGAAGTTGTCGACCTGTATCAGCCCACCGCGCACCGTGCCGTCCTCGAGCTGCAACCTGACTTCGGCAGGGGCGCCGTGGGTCACATGCACCCAAAAGCGCGTTTGCGCGCCGGCGCGGCCCACGATGGTCGGCGGCAACGGGCGTGTCCAATATGAGCGCAGCTGGGCAGTTAGGGCCGCATTGCGCTGCTGCTCGGTGTCGGCCGGTACGCCCAGGGCGGCCAGTACGGCGACCAGCGTGGTCTCCGGGACGAGCAGCTGCCGGCCGGTCCAGTCGTCATAGGCGGTGGCGATGCCGAATCGCCGGGCCAGTTCGACCAGCGAGGGCGCAAGCTCAGTCATGTCGCCCATCTTGCGTGGCGCGTCCGGGTCCGGGGGCGAGAGGGGCGCTTTCTCCGGAATCGGCCGCCAAGGGCTCCAATTACTTCGCAGGTCACGGCTGTAGGCACGGAAGTTTTCGGCTCAACAGGCCGAGTCGGCAAATCGCCGCTACCATGCCCAGTGGAGACACGGCGAAATCTTGGGGGATCCAGCGCGGTCGGCGTCGCGTGACGGCGTGTGTGTGGGTGCCCTACGGTTATCGAAGTGACGAGCGCATTCATAAATATGCAGGTCGTTAACCAGGCGTTTTAATAGACCGGATGGTGAAATAACGTGGCTGAAGACAGCCGGGGGCAGCGGGGGTCGGGGTACGGCCTCGGGCTATCGACGCGAACCCAGGTGACCGGTTATCAGTTCCTGGCCCGCCGCACCGCGATGGCGTTGACCCGGTGGCGGGTTCGGATGGAGATCGAGCCAGGCCGGCGCCAAACGCTAGCGGTGGTCGCGTCGATATCGGCGGCGTTGGTGATCTGTCTGGGTGCGCTGCTGTGGTCATTCATCAGCCCGTCCGGCCAAATAAACGAGTCGCCGATCATTGCCGACCGGGACTCCGGCGCGCTCTACGTCCGAGTCGGCGACCGGCTCTACCCGGCCCTGAATCTGGCGTCGGCGCGGCTGATCACCGGGCGGGCCGACAATCCGCACTTGGTCAAGGCCAGTCAGATCGCCAGCCTGCCGCACGGCCCACTGGTCGGCATTCCCGGCGCACCATCGGAATTCGCACCCAAGAGTCCAGCCGCATCGTCGTGGCTGGTGTGTGACACCGTGGCCACTTCAACCGGTGTCGGGACGCCGGGCGGAGTGACGGTGACCGTCATCGACGGCACGCCCGACCTGACCAACCACCGGCGGACCCTGACCGGGTCGGACGCCGTCGTACTGAACTACGGCGGCAACACGTGGGTTGTCCGGGAAGGACGCCGGTCGAAGATCGACGCGACCGACCGGTCGGTGCTGCTGCCGCTGGGCCTGACACCTGAGCAGGTCAGCCAGGCCAAACCGATGAGCCACGCCCTTTACGACGCCTTGCCGGTCGGGCCGGAGTTGCTGGTGCCCGAGGTGCCGAACGTGGGCGCACCGGCGACCTTCCCGGGTGCTCCCGGCCCGGTTGGCACCGTACTGGTGACTCCACAAATCAGCGGGCCGCAACAGTATTCGCTGGTGCTGGTGGATGGTGTGCAAACGCTGCCGCCGTTGGTGGCCCAGATCATGCAGAACGCGGGTCGTCCCGGCAACACCAAGCCGGTGACGATAGAACCGTCGGCGCTGGCGAAGATGCCGGTCGTCAACAGGCTGGATCTGTCCGCCTACCCGGACAACCCGTTGAATGTGCTGGATATCCGGGAGAACCCGTCGACCTGCTGGTGGTGGGAACGGACCGCCGGCGAGAACCGGGCCCGCGTGCAAGTGATCGCCGGGCCAACCCTCCCGATCTCGCAACACGAGATGAAAAGGGTTGTGTCGCTGGTGAAAGCCGATATGACCGGTCGCGAAGCCGACCAGGTGTACTTCGGCCCCAACTACGCGAACTTCGTCGCGGTCACCGGTAATAATCCGGCCGCTCAGACAGCGGAATCGCTGTGGTGGCTGACCAATGCCGGCGCCCGGTTCGGAGTGGAAGACAGTAAGGAAGCACGTGAAGCCCTGGGCCTGACTTTGCAGCCGAGCTTGGCGCCGTGGGTGGCGCTGCGGCTGCTGCCACAGGGTCCGACGCTCTCTCGAGCTGACGCCCTGGTTGAGCACGACACCCTACCCATGGACATGACCCCTGCAGAGTTGGTGGTACCGAAGTGAAACGTGGATTTGCGCGACCGACACCCGAAAGGCCTCCGGTAATCAAGCCGGAGAACATCGTCCTGCCAACGCCCCTGAGCATTCCGCCGCCGGAGGGCAAGCCGTGGTACATGATCGTGATCGGCGTCGTCGTGATCGGCCTGCTGGGCGGCATGGTGGCCATGACCTTCGCCAGTGGGTCACGCGTGTTCGGCGGCGTCGGTTCGATATTCCCCATCTTCATGGTCGGCGGAATGATGATGATGATGTTCGGTGGCCGGATGGGCGGCCAGCAGCAGATGAGCCGGCCGAAGTTGGACGCCATGCGCGCCCAGTTCATGCTGATGCTGGACATGCTCCGCGAGACGGCGCAGGAGTCGGCCGACAGTATGGACGCCAACTACCGGTGGTTTCACCCGGCGCCCACCACGCTGACCGCGGCCGTGGGCTCGTCCCGGATGTGGGAGCGCAAGCCTGACGGCAAGGACCTCAACTTCGGCGTCGTCCGCGTCGGTGTTGGCATGACGCGTCCCGAAGTGACCTGGGGTGAGCCGCAGAACATGCCGACCGACATCGAGCTGGAGCCGGTGACCGGTAAGGCGCTGCAGGAATTCGGGCGCTACCAAAGCGTCGTCTACAACCTGCCGAAGATGGTTTCGGTCTTGGTCGAACCGTGGTACGCCCTCGTCGGCGAACGCGAGCAGGTGCTGGGATTGATGCGCGCGATCATCTGCCAGCTGGCGTTCTCCCACGGACCCGACCACGTCCAGATGATCGTGGTCAGTTCCGATTTGGAGAAATGGGACTGGGTGAAGTGGCTGCCACACTTCGGTGATTCGCGGCGCCACGACGCGGCCGGCAACGCCCGGATGGTGTACAGCTCGGTACGCGAGTTCGCCGCCGAACAAGCCGAATTGTTCGCCGGTCGTGGGTCGTTCACGCCCCGGCATGCCAGTTCGTCGGCGCAGACACCGACTCCGCACCACGTGATCATCGCCGACGTCGATGACCCGCAGTGGGAGTACGTGATCAGCGCCGAAGGCGTCGATGGCGTGACATTCTTCGATCTGACCGGTTCTTCGATGTGGACGGAAGTCCCCGAGCGGAAGTTGCAGTTCGACGAGATCGGCGTGATCGAAGCCCTGCCTCGCGACCGTGACACCTGGATGGTGATCGACGACAAGGCGTGGTTCTTCGCACTCAGCGACCAGCTCACCATCGCCGAGGCCGAGGAGTTCTCGCAAAAGCTGGCGCAATGGCGTCTCGCCGAGGCCTACGAAGAGATCGGCCAACGGGTTGCCCACATCGGCGCGCGAGACATCTTGTCTTACTACGGTATTGACGATCCGTCGGATATCGACTTCGACGCGCTGTGGGGGAGCCGCACTGACAGCATGGGCCGTTCGAGGCTGCGGGCGCCGTTCGGCAACCGGTCTGACAACGGTGAGTTGCTTTTCTTGGACATGAAGTCGCTCGACGAGGGCGGCGACGGCCCGCACGGTGTCATGTCGGGCACCACCGGTTCGGGTAAGTCGACACTGGTGCGAACCGTGATCGAGTCGCTGATGCTCGGACATCCGCCCGAAGAGCTGCAATTCGTGCTGGCTGACCTTAAGGGTGGTTCGGCCGTTAAGCCGTTCGCCGGCGTACCGCACGTGTCTCGGATCATCACCGACCTGGAAGAAGACCAGGCGCTGATGGAACGTTTCCTGGACGCGCTGTGGGGCGAGATCGCGCGCCGCAAGGCGATCTGCGACAGCGCCGGTGTCGACGACGCCAAGGAATACAACTCGGTACGGGCCAGGATGCGCGCACGCGGACAGGACATGGCGCCGCTGCCGATGCTGGTGGTGGTCATCGACGAGTTCTACGAGTGGTTCCGGATCATGCCGACGGCCGTCGACGTCCTCGACTCGATCGGCCGGCAGGGTCGTGCCTACTGGATTCACCTGATGATGGCTTCGCAGACCATTGAGAGCCGAGCCGAAAAGCTCATGGAGAACATGGGTTACCGCCTGGTGCTGAAGGCGCGTACCGCGGGTGCGGCGCAGGCGGCCGGCGTGCCGAACGCAGTGAACCTACCCGCCCAGGCCGGCCTGGGGTACTTCCGTAAGAGCCTCGACGACATCATCAGGTTCCAGGCCGAGTTCCTGTGGCGCGATTATTTCCGCCTCAGCAGCATCGACGGCGAGGAAGCGCCGGTGCTGGTGCACAACATCGACTATGTGCGCCCGCAACTGTTCACCAACGATTTCACCCCCCTCGAGGTGAGCGTGGGTGGCCCGGAAATCGAACCTGCGGCCACCTACACCAACGGCGAGGTGCACGCCACCGACGGCGAATCCGAGGAAGAAGAAGGCGGAATTCGCACGCCGAAGGTCGGTACGGTGATCATCGATCAGCTGCGCAGGATCAACTTCGAGCCCTACCGGCTCTGGCAACCTCCGCTGACGAAACCAGTCGCCATCGACGAGTTGGTCAACCGTTTCCTCGGCCGCCCGTGGCAGAAGGACTACGGCACCGCGAGGGATTTGGTATTCCCGATCGGTATCATCGACCGCCCGTTCAAGCACGATCAGCCGCCGTGGACGGTCGACACCTCCGGTCCCGGTGCCAACGTCTTGATTCTGGGCGCTGGCGGTTCGGGCAAGACGACCGCGCTGCAGACGCTGATCTGTTCGGCGGCGCTGACGCACACGCCCGAGCAGGTGCAGTTCTATTGCCTCGCTTACAGCAGCACCGCATTAACGACCGTGGCTCAGCTGCCGCACGTAGGTGAGGTGGCCGGTCCGACGGATCCGTACGGCGTGCGCCGCACGGTGGCCGAGCTGTTGGCCCTGGTCCGCGACCGCAAGCGCACCTTCCTGGAATGCGGCATCGCGTCGATGGATATGTTCCGGCGCCGCAAGTTCGCCGGGGAGGCCGGGCCGGTACCCAACGACGGCTTCGGCGATGTCTTCCTGGTGATCGACAACTACCGGGCGCTGGCCGAGGAAAACGAGGTGTTGATCGAGCAGGTCAACCTCATCATCAACCAGGGTCCCTCGTTCGGGGTGCATGTGGTCGTCACCGCCGATCGCGAATCCGAACTTCGGCCGCCGGTGCGAAGCGGCTTCGGTTCCCGGGTCGAATTGCGCTTGGCCGCAGTGGAAGACGCCAAGCTGGTGCGGTCCCGATTCGCCAAGGACGTACCAGTCAAGCCGGGTCGCGGCATGGTCGCGGTCAACTACGTGCGCCTGGACAGCGACCCGCAGGCCGGTCTGCACACGTTGGTGGCCCGTCCGGCGTTGGCCAGTACAGCCGACAACGTCTTCGAATGCGACAGCATCGTCGCGGCGGTCAGCAGGCTCACCAGCGCGCAGGCACCCCCGGTGCGCAGGCTGCCGGCCCGGTTCGGTGTGGAGCAGGTGCGGGAGCTGGCCGCGCGCGACACTCGCCAGAACGTTGGTGCCGGCGGAATCGCTTGGGCCATATCCGAATTGGATCTGCAGCCGGTGTACCTCAACTTCGCCGAGAACTCGCACTTGATGGTGACGGGCCGCCGCGAATGTGGGCGCACCACGACGTTGGCCACCATCATGTCGGAGATCGGGCGGTTGTATGCGCCCGGCGCCAGCAGCGCGCCGCCGCCGCCCGCCGGACGGCCTTCTGCGCAGGTTTGGCTGGTCGACCCGCGCCGCCAGCTGCTGACCGCACTGGGTTCGGACTATGTCGAGAAGTTCGCCTACAACCTCGACGGCGTCGTGCAAATGGTGGGTGAGCTGGCGGCGGCCTTGGCCGGCCGCGAGCCGCCGCCCGGGCTGTCCGCCGAGCAGCTGCTGTCCCGGTCATGGTGGAGCGGCCCGGAGATCTTCCTGATCGTCGACGACATTCAGCAGCTGCCGCCAGGTTTCGATTCACCGCTACACAAGGTGGTTCCATTCGTAAACCGTGCCGCCGACCTGGGGTTGCATGTGATCGTCACCCGTAGCTTCGGCGGCTGGTCGTCGGCCGGCAGCGACCCGATGCTGCGGGCTCTGCATCAGGCCAATGCGCCGTTGCTGGTCATGGACGCCGACCCGGACGAGGGCTTCATCCGCGGCAAGATGAAGGGCGGTCCGCTGCCCCGCGGCCGAGGCCTGCTGATGGCCGAGGACACCGGCGTGTTCGTCCAGGTGGCAGCCACCGAGGTGCGCAAGTAAAAATCTGCTGTCGTCGCTGGGGCTGGACCCGGATCGACCGGTTCAGCCCCAGCGCAGCGGCAACGTCTTGAGCGCGAAAGACTTTGAGGGAAACCTGATTTCGGGCGTGTAGTCCGGGGCCAGCTCGAAGTCGGGGATTCTCTTCAGCCACTCACCGACCAGCAGCGTGAGCTCCACCCGCGCCAGGTGAGAGCCCAGACAGCGGTGCGGTCCGCCGCCGAAACCCCAGTGCCGGTGCACCTTTCCGTCCATCACAAGTTCATCGGTGGATATTTCATCGGAACCGTCCCGGTTGATCGCGGCCATGCACAGCCGCACCCTGGAGCCCGCGGGCAGCACCATGCCGCCGACATTGACGATCTGCGTGGTGATCCGAGGTGCCACCGGCGCAGACGGCTCAAGGCGGACGATCTCCTCGATGAAGACCCTGACCTGTTTGGGATCGTCGCGCAGCAGCTCCCGAAGCTGGGGCCGCCGTGCGAGTTCGAGCAAGCAGAAACCCACCGCGGCGGTCACCGTATCCAGTCCTGCCAGGATCAAGAGATGGCTGAGGCCCAACACCTCGATCTCGCTCAACGGATCGGCACCGATGAGCACCTGCGACAAGACGTCGGGGCCCGGATTCTGCTTGCGATCGGCAATCGCTTGTGCGAGGTATTCGAACAGTTCCCGCGAAGCAGCGACGTCGGCCTCAGCGGGGTAGGGCTTGTCCGACATACCGATCACGGCGTCTTTCCAGCCGATCAACCGGTCCCGATCCTCCAATGGCAAACCGTAGAGGACCAGAAACAGCTGAAACGGGAACAGATTCGCCAGATCTGCCATCGCCTCACATTCACCTCGCACCGCAATGGCGTCGATCATCGCGACGGTCTGCTCCAGCAGTGCCGGCCGTTTCTTGGCCAGCGCGGACGGGCTGAAGAAGGGCTGCAGGATCTTGCGGTATCGAGTGTGCTCCGGCGGGTCGAATCCCAGTGGCACCACAGGCAGTGGGTTGTCCGGCGGCTGGAGCGCTTCCCTGGACGAAAACGCCTTGGTGTCACGCAGTGCTGCGAGCACATCTTCACGACGCGTCAGGTAGTACCAGCCGTTCATGAACACCACCGGCCCGGCGTCGCGGAGGATCTTCCACCCGACACCTCTGTCGGCAGTCATCGGCAACGTCGAGTACTCCAGGCGCGGCAAATAGAACGCGTTCGCCTGCCCGCTGTCGACAGTGCTCATGTGCTTCTTCAGATCTCCATTCCCGCCGCAGTGGAGCCGCGACCGCGAGTTCGGTCCTACCACGTGGCAGGGCAAATATCGCATGCGCGATGCGTAGCCACCACCGGAGCCGCCTTGTCGCCTCGCTAGCGGAGCCGTCGCCGCTCGGATACCCTCTGTCGCGTTCCATCTTGTGCATCCCTGACGCGATCGACACCCGGTCGAGGCCCACTCGAGGAAGGAAACCCGTGAAGGTTCGTCTCGAGCAAACAAGGTGCGTCGGACATGCGCAGTGCTACGCCGTCGATCCAGAGTTGTTCCCGATCGACGACTCGGGCTATTCGACGCTTCAAGAACGCCATGTGCGGCCCGAGGACGAGCAGGCAACGCGCGACGGGGTAGGCGCCTGCCCCGAAATGGCACTCATTCTCGAAGCCGACTGACAACCTCGCGGACCGTACCGGCTACGCGTTCTGCATGCTGAATTCATAATTTATGTGCAGCTGACCAGAATCCATTCCCGGCCATTGCAGCTGAGCGCCGCGCGGATTCCGCAGGTGATCTGGCTGAAACTGAATGTTTATCGAATAGTAATTTAACGGAAGCTGAACTCTGGTCCCCGAGCGGTGAATAGTTGGCGAGCCAAGGTCACGACGCCGGTTGGGCAATCTAATGTGTTTGATGTGCAACGGTTCTGAAACGAAAGAACTGTTGCACCACCATGTTAAGATGTCGGATTTTTCGAGGCTGAGGGCGCATTTCGTTGGTCACCGTACACCCGCACGCAGTCGTGGTGGTGACCGTCGATAACCCCTTATCCGCTCGCGGACGCTCGCGCGTAATCCGGCGGATATCCAGGGCGTCGGGGCTGAGCCAGTGGGGGATGAGCGTCGGCAACAACGTAATTGCGGCGCGCAATCAAGGCAGGCAGTCAAGAAGTAGGACATGACGAGGCCGCCGCCGGGTTCGCTCACACGGGCACGGTCGGCTGAGGAGGGGTGGTGTTGGACTTCGGGGCATTACCGCCGGAGATCAACTCGGGGCGGATGTATGCCGGTCCGGGATCAGGGCCGATGATGGCTGCCGCGGCGGGCTGGGACGGGCTGGCCGCAGAATTGGGCACGGCCGCCGCGGGTTACGGTGCGGTGATTACCGAGCTCACCAGCGCACCGTGGGTGGGACCGGCCTCTACCGCGATGGTGGCTGCGGCCACGCCCTATGTGGCGTGGCTGAATGACGCCACTGAACAGGCCGAGCAGGCCGGCATGCAGGCCCGGGCGGCGGCGGCGGCTTATGAGACGGCGTTTGTGATGACGGTTCCACCTGCGCTGGTAGCGGCCAACCGCACGTTGTTGCTGACGTTGATTGCAACGAACTTCTTCGGGCAGAACACACCGGCGATCGCGGCCACCGAAGCCCAGTACGCCGAGATGTGGGCTCAAGACGCCGCAGCGATGTACGGCTATGCGGCATCCTCGGCGGCCGCTTCGGAGTTGAGTCCGTTCCTGCCGCCACCGGCTACCGCCGACGCTGACGCAGTCGCCGGGCAGGCCGCCGCCGTCGGCGAGGCTGCGGCGTCTGCCGCTGCGAACTCCGCGGCCACGGTCCTACCCACCACCGCGCTATTAAGTACGTTGGGATCGTCGATATCGACCACGTCGCCGGTGGCCGGGGTCAATTCGATATTGACGCAATTAGGCTTTTCGCTTAACCCGTCGTCTTTGGCGCTGCCACCTTGGTTCCTGGGGCCGACGGGGTTGATTGCCACCGCATTTGGCGATTCGACCAATATTTGGAACTCGGTTACCAACTATCCGTATTTCGCGTTGGGATCGGTCAATTCGCTCGTCGCGTGGGGCGGCGGTCTATTGCCCGGTGCCCCGGCGCCCAATCCCGCGCTGGGCGGAGCGCTCGCGCCGCCGGGCGCGGTGGGCGGCTCCTGGGGCGCACCGGCTGCCAGTTTGGGCAAGGCCGGCGTCGTCGGCCGGCTGTCGGTACCACCGACCTGGGCCGCCACCACAGTCTCCAACATCACCCCGCTATCGCCTGGAACCGGCGGCATAGAGGGTTTCAACAGTGCCGCGAGCAATGCCGGAACCTCCGGCTTGTTGCGGGGGCTGCCGCTGACCGGTGCGGGTCGGCGCACCGCGGGCTACGTCAACAAATACGGGTTCCGTTACAACGTTTTGGCCCGTCCGCCGTCGGCGGGATGAGGCGACAGGGAGGCACATGAGAACCGCGACCAATGATTGGAGCGACGTGATGCATGTGGAGGTGCAACTGCTGGCCCGTTGCCGCGGGCTACTGCAAGTAAATGCTCGATGCCGATAAAACTACATCCGGCGACTGTGGCGTGAATTTCTTGAAGGGGAAAGCCACAGGGCTATTTGAGGAGGGAAATTAAATGTCGTTCGTAACCACACATCCAGAAGCATTGTCGGCGGCTGCCGCCACGCTACAAGGCATCGGCTCCGCTCTGAGCGCGCAGAACGCAGCCTCTGCAGCACCGACCACCGGGGTGGTTCCAGCCGCAGCCGACGAGGTGTCGGCGCTGACGGCGGCACAGTTTGCCGTCCATGCCGAGATGTACCAGGCCGTCAGTGCCCAGGCGGCGGCCATCCACGACATGTTCGTCAAGACCTTGGGCGTCAGCGCTGGGTCGTACGCGGCTACCGAGGCCGCTAACGCGGCCGCAAGCAGATAAGGGGTCAAGCGATGGATTTCGGGGCGTTACCGCCGGAGATAAACTCCGCGCTGATGTATGCCGGCCCTGGGTCAGGGCCGATGGCAGCCGCCGCCTCGGCGTGGAACGGGCTGGCCGCGGAGCTGAATTCCACCGCCATGGCCTACGACACGGTGATCACCGGGCTGAGCAGCGAAGAATGGCTTGGCCCGGCGTCGGCATCGATGGCTGAGGCAGTGTCGCCCTACGTGGGGTGGATGAGCGCCACAGCCGGGCAGGCCGAACATGCGGCCACGCAGGCCACCAGCGCAGCCGCGGCGTACGAGGCCGCACACGCTGCGATAGTGCCACCCGAGCTGGTCGCGTTGAACCGTGCGGAGCTGACGCAACTACTGACCACCAACGTCTTCGGTCAAAACACGAACGCGATCGCGGCCCTCGAAGCGCAATACGGGGAAATGTGGGCACAGGATGCCGCGGTGATGTATCAGTACGCAGCGTCGTCGACGACCGCCACGAAGATAACGCCGTTCGCTGCACCGCCGCAGACCACCAGTCCAGCCGCCGCGGCAGTGCAGTCGGGAGCGGTCACCGGCGCGGTAGGCAACGCGGCCGGCTCGGCGCAGCAATCGTTGTTGAACCTGGTCAATGGGCTGCAGGCCCAGTTGGCGGGCCTCGCGTCGCCTGGCAATGTAGCCCTTTTGGGGCTTACGCCGACGAGCGAGACGCTGGCGGGGACGGTTTTCGCCCCGAACTCCGTCATGGGTTCGATCCTTACCGGAATCGGCGGGAACAGCACGGTGAACCCGGCGTGGCTCATCACCGCCTTCAGGAACTTTGCCGGCCCCATTTACAACATCGAGGGTCTGCCGTACTTCTCCACCGGCATGGCAAACACGCTGCTCTCCCTCAGTAAGGGACTGGCACCGGCCGCCGCATCGGCCGGGGGTGCGGCAGCCGCCAAAGGCTTGGCCGGCCTGGGCGGATTATTCGGCGGTGGCGGCGTCGGGGGAGTCGCGGCGGGCATGGGCCAGGCGGCCTCAATCGGGAAGTTGTCGGTGCCGGCGGCAATCGCTGGCTTGGGGCCGTCGATCGGCCACGCGGCGCCGCTGCCGGTGAGTACGGTCAGCGCCGCCCCGGACGCCGGTGTGGGAAACCTGCTCGGCGGCATGCCGTTGGCAGGTGTGGGAGCTGGCGCGGCCGGCGCCGGTCCCAAGTACGGCTTCCGGCCGACCGTGATGGCCCGTCCACCGTTTGCTGGTTAGCCCGGATGGGATTGCCAGCAGTGCACGACTGTCCTCGGCAGGTGGTTCTGACATGGTTTTCGTGACGCGAGATTTTTTTCGCGGCGGCGCTCCGATGACGCGGGACCCCCTGAGCCGGGCCTGCATAATGGCCTGCCAACCAGGTCACACGCTGTTACTGTGTCGTTACAGCAGGTGAATTCGTCGTGGCATCCAGTGAACAAATGCGAACAGGGGGCGTCGAAGGCGACCTGGTGCGACCTAGTCATCTACTCTCTTGCAAAGAGCGGTAGCTGGGGATCATTCAAGAGAGGAAAACAGCATGTCGTTCGTGACCACACAGCCGGAAGCCTTGGCTGCGGCGGCCGGAAATCTGCAGGGTATCGGCTCGGCGATGAACGCCCAGAATGCTGCTGCGGCAGCGCCGACCACGGGGGTAGTGCCGGCAGCCGCCGACGAGGTTTCGGCGCTAACAGCGGCTCAGTTCGCCGCCCACGCCCAGATGTACCAGGCCGTCAGTGCTCAGGCCGCCGCAATCCACGAGATGTTCGTTAACACGCTGGCAACGAGTTCCGGCTCGTATGAGGCCACTGAGGCCGCCAACGCGGCCGCTGCGGGCTGATCGGGCGGACGGTTCCAGGGCGCGGGACGGATCAGCTCGGACATGAGTTCCGCGGCAACCGCCCGCCGGCCGGTGGATCTTTCGTCAACCCCGACACCGGGGTCGAGGTTGCACGTCCATCACACCGTGATGGGCAAGCCGGTTCCCACCGGTTGAATGAGATGGGGAGGGGGGGGTCATCCGTAGTTCGGATCGGCGGATGCGCCACGGCGCAGCCGGTCCGGCCATCGTCGTATTAGCGACAGATGATCTAACCGTCAGGTAACAAGAATTAAGGAGACAGGCAAGTGACCACGCGTTTTATGACTGACCCGCACGCGATGCGCGACATGGCGGGCCGCTTTGAGATGCACGCCCAGACCGTCGAAGACGAGGCCCGCCGCATGTGGGCGTCCTCGCAGAACATCTCGGGTGCCGGCTGGAGCGGTCTGGCCGAGGCCACCTCGCTGGACACCATGGGCCAGATGAACACCGCTTTCCGCAACATCGTGAACATGCTGCACGGCGTTCGCGACGGCCTGGTTCGCGACGCGAACAACTACGAGCAGCAAGAGCAGGCTGCACAGCAGACCCTCAGCAGCTAGCCACCAAAGCCTCAGCTGCGTAGGCTTTCTCACGACAGGAGAACACCAATATGACCATTAATTACCAGTTCGGGGATGTCGACGCGCACGGCGCTCTCATCCGCGCACAGGCCGCAAACCTGGAGGCCGAGCACCAGGCCATCGTTCGCGATGTGCTGGCTGCCGGTGACTTCTGGGGCGGCGCCGGTTCGGTGGCTTGCCAGGAGTTCATCACCCAGTTGGGTCGCAACTTCCAGGTGATCTACGAGCAGGCCAACGCTCACGGGCAAAAGGTTCAGTCCGCCGGCAGCAACATGGCGCAAACAGACAGCGCCGTCGGCTCCAGCTGGGCCTAAAACCGAACTTCAGGCGCGGCAGCACACCACCAGCCGGTGTGCTGCCGTGTCCTGCAGTCGATCGGAACTGGAATGGCACTGGAATGACCGAGGACCTCTGAGGTAGGGATGGATCAACAAAGTACCCGCACCGACATCACCGTCAACGTCGACGGCTTCTGGATGCTGCAGGCGCTGCTGGATATCCGGCACGTCGCGCCCGAGTTGCGGTGCCGGCCGTACGTATCCACCGACAACAACGACTGGCTGAACGAGCATCCCGGTATGGCAGTCATGCGCGAGCAAGGCATCGTCGTCGGCGACGCCGTCAACGAGCAGGTGGCCGCCCGGATGAAGGTGCTCGCGGCGCCGGACCTGGAGGTCGTCGCGTTACTCTCGCGCGGCAAGTTGCTCTACGGAGTAGTCGAGGACGAGAACCAGCCGCCGGGCTCGCGCGACATCCCGGACAACGAGTTCCGCGTGGTGTTGGCCCGCCGTGGCCAGCACTGGGTGTCTGCGGTCCGGGTGGGCAACGACATCACCGTCGACGACGTATCGGTCGCTGACAGCGCGTCGATCGCCGCGCTGGTGATCGACGGTTTGGAGTCGATCCACCACGCCGATCCGGCAGCCATCAACGCGGTCAACGTCCCTCTGGAAGAGATGCTCGAGGCAACGAAGTCATGGCAGGAATCGGGCTTCAATGTCTTCTCCGGCGGCGATCTGCGCCGCATGGGCATCAGCGCTTCCACCGTGGCCGCGCTGGGGCAGGCCCTGTCGGATCCGGCCGCCGAGGTCGCCGTCTACGCGCGCCAATACCGCGACGACGCCAAGGGCCCCAGCGCCTCGGTGCTGTCGCTCAAAGACGGATCGGGCGGGCGCATCGCCCTGTACCAGCAGGCGCGGACCGCGGGGTCCGGCGAGGCCTGGCTAGCAATTTGTCCGGCTACCCCGCAGCTGGTGCAGGTAGGAATTAAGACGGTTTTGGACACACTGCCCTATGGGGAGTGGAAAACACACAGCAGAGTTTAACAACGCTGTTACGAAAAACGCAGTGCAGCAACAGTTTTAAACATAAAGTGCGAGCTAGATGCGGACGAGGCATACTGCTCTAGAATCGGCTGCAAAAACTGAAAATGTACGTCAACCACAACTATTAGTCGCGAGGCGAGGCAAATGGATTGGGAGTTAGTCGAGCCGCAGCTCCTGGGGGGGCATCACCCCTCGGGCACTTCGGTGAGTACACCGAAAGCGCTCCCCGCGCGGCTTGAATCACGGGGTAATACGTTCGCCACGTCAGGGGGTACGGGACGATGACCGCAGTAGCTGATGCACCACAGGCAGAGGTAGAGGGCGTCTCATCGCCCCGGGCCGTCGTCGTCGGCATCATGGCCGGCGAGGGCGTGCAGATCGGCGTGCTATTGGACGCCAACGCGCCGGTTTCGGTGATGACCGATCCCCTGCTGAAGGTGGTCAACAGTCGCCTCCGGGAGCTCGGTGAGAATCCGCTGGAAGCCACCGGACGCGGCAGATGGGCACTGTGCCTCGTCGATGGCACCCCATTGCGCGCCACCCAATCGCTGACCGAACAAGACGTCTACGACGGCGATCGGCTGTGGATTCGGTTCATCACCGACACCGAGCATCGGTCGCAAGTCATCGAGCACATCTCCACCGCGGTGTCGTCCAACCTCAGCAAGCGATTCGCCGCGATCGACCCGGTGGTCGCCGTGCAGGTCGGTGCCACCATGGTGGCGAGTGGCGTCGTTCTGGCGTCCGGAGTGCTCGGCTGGTGGCGCTGGCACCACAACTCCTGGCTGACCACCATCTTCACGGCGGTGGTCGGAGTGCTGGTGCTGACCGTTGCCATGCTGCTCCTGATGCGGGCAAAGACGGACGCGGATCGCCGCGTTGCCGACATCATGCTGATGAGTGGCATCGTGCCGGTGACGATCGCCGCAGCGGCCGCACCGCCGGGCCCGGTGGGTTCACCCCAGGCCGTGCTGGGCTTTGGAGTCCTGGCGGTCGCAGCCACGCTGGCCCTGCGCTTCACCGGTCGCCGGCTCGCGATCTACACCGCCGTGATCACGATCAGCACACTGACGACGATCGCGAGCCTGTGGCGGATGGTGGCCGCGAGCAGTGCGGTGACCCTGTTCAGCAGCCTGCTGCTGGCCTGCGTGTTCCTCTACCACGCCGCGCCGGCGCTGTCTCGCCGGCTGGCCGGCATCCGGTTGCCTGTCTTCCCGTCGGCCACCAGCCGATGGGTTTTCGAGGCCCGACCCGATCTGCCGACGACCGTGGTGAGGTCCGGTGGCGGCCTGCCGACCTTGGAAGGTCCGGCGTCGGTGCGCGACGTGCTGCTGCAGGCGGAACGCGCTCGGTCGTTCTTGAGTGGCCTACTGATCGGACTCGGCGTCGTGGTCGTGATATGCGCGACCGCGTTGTCCAACCCACACACCCACGAGCGCTGGCTGCCACTGATCCTGGCCGGGTTCACCGCGGGATTCCTGCTGCTGCGCGGCCGCTCGTACGTCGACCGCTGGCAGGCGATCACCCTCGCCGGTACTGCGGTGATCATCGTGGCCGCGGTATGCGTGCGCTACGCGGTGGGACTGCACTCGCCGTTGTCGGTGTCGATCACCTCCGCGATTCTGGTGCTGCTGCCGACCGCGGGGCTGACGGCGGCCGCGGTGGTGCCCAACACCATCTACAGCCCGCTGTTCCGCAAGTTTGTGGAGTGGATCGAATACCTCTGCCTGATGCCGATCTTCCCGCTGGCATTGTGGTTGATGAATGTCTACGCAGCGATCAGGTACCGGTAGCAGCAAATCGTGGCGTGGTCGCGTAACCACCGCGACCGTCGCCGCGATGCTGCTTGCCTCCGGTGCGTTAGCCGGCTTGCCGCCCGCTTCTGCAATATCGCCGCCCACGATTGATCCAGCCGCAGTGCCGCCCGACGGCCCGCCCGGACCGGTGGCGCCGATGAAGCAGAACTCCTACTGCACTGAGGTAGGGGTACTGCCGGGCACCGACTTTCGGTTGCAGCCGAAGTACATGGAAATGCTGAACCTCAACGAGGCGTGGCAGTTCGGGCGTGGCGGGGGAGTGAAGGTCGCCGTCATCGATACGGGCGTGACGCCACACCCCAGGTTGCCGCACCTGATCCCCGGCGGTGACTACGTGATGGCGGGCGGAGACGGATTGTCGGACTGCGACGCCCACGGCACCATCGTGGCGTCGATGATCGCCGCGGCGCCGGCCAACGGCGCGGTCCCGCCGCCGGCGGCACCGCGCCGGCCCGTCACCATTCCCACCACCGAAAAGCCTCCGCCGCCGCAGACGGTGACGCTGTCACCCGTCCCGGGTCCAACCGTGACGGTCATCCCGGCTCCGCCGCCGTCGCAGGAAGGAGCCCCGCCGGGGCCGGCACCCGGACCCGGGCAGGCGCCGTCTGGCAACCGCGGCGGTGGCACGGTGACCATTCCCGGCTACTCCGGCGGCGCGAAGGTGGCCCCCGTCGACCACCCGCACCCGCTCGCCCCGTCGACGACCACTACCCCTGCACCGCCCGCGCCACCGCCGCCCCCCGCCCCGGGTGGGGCGCCGGCGCCGGACGCGTTTGTCGGGATCGCACCGGATGTCGACGTGATCTCGATCCGGCAGTCCAGCCAGGCCTTCGGCCTCAAGGACGCCTACACCGGCGACGAAGATCCGCAGACAGCGGCAAAGATCGACAACGTCCAGACCATGGCGCGCGCGATCGTTCATGCGGCCAACATGGGCGCTTCGATCATCAACATCTCGGACGTCACCTGTATGAGCGCGCGCAACGTGATCGACCAGCGGGTGCTTGGTGCCGCGGTGCATTACGCGGCCGTCGACAAGAATGCGCTCATCGTCGCCGCTGCCGGCGACAGCAGCAAGAAGGACTGCAAGCAGAATCCGATCTTCGATCCGCTGCAGCCCAACGATCCTCGCGACTGGAACGCCGTCACCACCGTGGTGACTCCGTCCTGGTTCAGCGACTTCGTTTTGACCGTCGGTGGAGTGGACTCAAATGGTCAGCCACTGAGTCAAATGAGTATCGCCGGACCTTGGGTGTCGATAGCGGCGCCGGGCACCGATGTCGTCGGGCTTTCGCCCCGCGATGACGGTCTGATCAACGCGGTCGACGGCCCGGACAACACGTTGCTGGTTCCGGCCGGGACCAGCTTCTCGGCCGCGATCGTGTCCGGCGTAGCGGCGCTGGTGCGGGCCAAATTCCCTGAGCTGTCGGCATACCAGGTCATGAATCGGCTGATTCACACCGCCAGGCCGCCCGCTCGCGGTGTGGACAATCAGGTCGGTTACGGTGTGGTCGACCCGGTCGCGGCGCTGACTTGGGATGTGCCGGAAGGCCCCGCCAAGCCACCGAAACAGCTGTCGGCGCCACTGGTGCTGCCAAAGCCGCCCGCAGATCGGAATATGGTGCCAGTCTGGGTGGCAGCCGGGGGACTGACCGGAGCACTACTGATAGGCGGCGCAGTGTTTGGTACGGCGACGTTGATGCGGCGATCAAGGAAGCAGCGATGAAGGCTCAGCGCAGGTTCGGGTTGTCGTTGTCGTGGCCGCGGCTGACAGCCGTGTTCTTGGTCGACGTCCTGATTCTGGTGGTGGCAAGCCATTGCCCGGAGTCGTGGCAGGGCGAAAACCATGTGGCGTGGTGGGTAGGTGTGGGCCTCGCGGTGCTGGTGACACTGCTGTCAGTGGTCACCTACCACGGACTCACGGTGACGTCCGGTGTGGCGGCATGGCTGTGGGATTGGTCTGCTGACCCGGGCACGGCGCTGGCCGCCGGATGCACGCCGGCGCTGGACTATCAGCGCCGGTTCGGGCGTGACACCGTCGGCGTGCGCGAGTACCGGGGCCGGTTGGTCACGGTGATCGCCGTGGACGGCGGCGAAGGTGACCCGACGGGTCGGCATCGCCATCGGTCGAGTTCGTCGGCGCCCGTTGTGTCGGTGGCCGCGGTCGCTGACGGATTGCGCCAGTTCGACATTCACTTGGACGGCATCGACATTGTGTCGGTGCAGGTGCGAGGTGGCGCGGAGGCGGCCAAAGCCTCGGCCTCACTAGAGGAGTGGGGGCCCGAAGAGTGGGGCATGGTGGGCGATGGCCCCGCGCCCGATCGGCGCCGTACCTGGCTGGTACTGCGAATGAATCCGCTGCGCAATGTCGCCGCTGTGGTGGCTCGCGATTCGTTGGCTTCGACGTTAGTCGCGGCCACCGAGCGGCTGGTTCAGGATCTGGATGGACAAAGTTGTGCCGCCCGCCCTTTGACTGCCGACGAGTTGGCTGAGGTCGACAGCACGGTTCTGGCTGATTTGGAGCCGACGTGGAGTCGTCCGGGTTGGCGTCACCTCAAGCACTTCAACGGGTTCGTGACAAGTTTCTGGGTGACGCCGGCCGACATCGAATCCGAGACGCTGGAGCAGCTGTGGTTGGCTGATGCCCCCGAAGTGGGCGCGACGGTGATCACCGTGCGGTTAACCACGCGGGTCGGACGGCCGGCGCTGTCGGCATGGGTGCGGTATCACAGTGCAGCTCGACTGCCCAAAGAGCTCTCGAGCGGGCTCAACCGGCTCACCGGCCGCCAGCTTGCCGCTGTACGCGCCAGCCTGCCCGCTCCCACAACCCGGCCCCAACTGGTCATCCCCAGTCGTGATCTGCGGGATCACGAGGAGCTCGAGCTCATAGTCAGCCACGAGACGGAGCACGCAACAAGCTCTTCCGCAGGGCAATGACCCGCGCGCAGTCCGCCGCCGAAGACGCCCGCAATGCCATGGTCGCCGGTCTGCTGGCGTCGGGAATCTCGGTAAACGGGCTGCAACCCAGCCACAATCCGCAGGTCGCCGCGCAGATGTTCACCACGGCTACCACCCGTGACCCCATGATGTGTGACGCCTGGCTGGCTCGGGTGCTGGCCGGCGACCAGAGCATCGAGGTACTCGCCGGCGCCTGGGCGGCGGTAAGGACGTTCGGGTGGGAAACCCGCCGACTGGGCGTCACGGATCTGCAGTTTCGCCCCGAGGTATCCGACGGCCTGTTCCTGCGCCTGGCGGTGACCAGCGTGGATTCGCTGGCCTGCGCGTACGCTGCCGTTCTCGCCGAGGCCAAGCGCTACAAGGAGGCGGCCGAACTTCTGGACGCCACCGATCCCAAACACCCTTTCGACACCGAACTGGTGAGCTACGTGCGGGGCGTGTTGTATTTCCGCACCAAACGCTGGCCGGACGTGCTGACTCAGTTTCCCGAAGCCACGCCCTGGCGTCATCCTGAACTCAAAGCCGCGGGCGCGGCCATGGCCACTACTGCACTGGCATCCCTCGGCGTCTTCGAGGAGGCCTACCGCCGCGCTTCTGAGGCCATCGAAGGTGACCGTGTGCCGGGCGCGGCCAACATCGCCCTGTACACCCAGGGCATGTGTCTGCGCCACGTCGGCCGCGAGGAGGAAGCCGTCGAGCTGTTGCGTCGCGTGTACTCACGTGACGCAAAGTTCACCCCGGCCCGCGAGGCGCTGGACAACCCGAACTTCCGGCTGGTCCTGACCGACCCGGAGACCATCGAGGCGCGCACCGATCCGTGGGATCCGGAGAGTGCACCGACCCGCGCGCAGACCGAGGCCGCCCGGCACGCCGAAATGGCCGCGAAGTACCTGGCCGAGGGCGATGCCGAGCTGAACGCGATGCTCGGCATGGAACGGGCCAAGCGGGAGATCAAGCTCATCAAGTCCACGACGAAGGTGAACCTGGCGCGCGCCAAGATGGGCCTTCCGGTACCGGTGACGTCGCGGCACACATTGCTGCTGGGGCCGCCCGGTACCGGTAAGACGTCCGTGGCACGCGCGTTCAGCAAACAGCTGTGCGGGCTGACGGTACTTCGCAAGCCAGTGGTGGTGGAAACCAGCCGCACCAAGCTGTTGGGCCGCTACATGGCCGACGCGGAAAAAAACACCGAGGAGATGCTCGAGGGCGCCCTCGGCGGTGCCGTGTTCTTCGATGAGATGCACACCCTGCATGAGAAGGGCTATTCCCAGGGGGACCCCTACGGCAACGCGATCATCAATACCCTGCTGCTCTACATGGAAAACCATCGCGATGAACTGGTGGTCTTCGGTGCCGGCTACGCCAAGGCGATGGAAAAGATGCTCGAGGTGAATCAGGGTCTGCGACGGCGCTTTTCGACGGTCATCGAGTTCTTCAGCTATACCCCGGACGAGTTGCTCGCGCTGACCCGATTGATGGGCCAGGAAAACGAGGACGTCATTACCGACGACGCGGTCCAGGTATTGTTGCCGTCCTACACCAAGTTCTATCTCGATGAGACCTATTCCGAAGACGGCGATTTGATCCGCGGCATCGATACCCTCGGTAATGCCGGATTCGTGCGCAATGTGGTGGAGAAAGCGCGCGACCACCGCAGTTTCCGGCTCGACGACGCGGTCCTCGACGAAGTGCTGGCTAGCGATTTCACCGATTTCAGCGAAGTGCAACTGCGCCGATTCAAAGAGCTGACGCGCGAGGATCTCGCCGAAGGCCTCGGCGCCGCGGTGGCGGAGAAGAAAACAAGCTGATCGCCCTTCTTCGTGGCGTCAGCAGCTAACCAGCTTCGGCTGAAACCATGAGCGTTGTAGCCTCCATTAGCGGCTGGCATTAATGCATCGCAATTAACTCGAGGTAACCGCCGCGAGTCGCTTTGACCCCGTATCCGCAGCGATGCCACGATGGCGCTGGCTGGCCCGTCAGATGAAGTTTCTGCACGAAAACAGGCTCGGAATTAACAATTGAAATCACACGGCGAAGGCCGCCGGAATGCGGCGCGACACGGGCATTCTATGGGTTGCGTCCAACTCGCTTCGGGCGGCGCGACAGCCGGATACGCTGTTTGTGCCGAAGCTCGGACGAGCGGGACGCCGTATCTGGCAAATTTTGCCGGACTACCCCATCCCACTTTGTGCAACACAACGGCACTCCCGGGTGACCGAATCCTGACGGGAGGTGGGGCGGGATTGATCTATTAACAGTAGTCGTACGGAGTTGATGATCGTTTCTTCCCGATCCGGTCACGGCGCGTTCTCCGCCGTCTGAAATCGACTGGCGCCGAGTATCCGAAACGCTGCGCAGCCATTGCGCACGTGCCATCGGCAATCCCCGACACCCGCCGCAGCGGCCGAGACCCCGATCCGGGTCGGACTATCTCAAAGGAGGAGTCCGATGTCTTCTGTGGGCACCCGACTCGAATCGCTGGAACCAGCGGCCGGTGAACTGCACAGCGTGTTACATCGCCCTGCCGCAAGCAAATTCGCGCTGCCCGTGGTCAACACGGCCATCGAAGCAGTAGCCGGTTAAGGGAGGCACAGCAATGGATTTCGGAGCATTACCGCCAGAAGTCAACTCGTTGCGGATGTATTCGGGACCGGGCTCAGCATCGATGCTGGCGGCCGTGACCGCCTGGGATGGGCTTGCCGCAGAGCTGCGTTCGACGGCCGCCCAATACCAGACGGTGATTTCGGTGCTGACCAGCGACGGCTGGCTGGGGCCGGCGTCGGAATCGATGGTAGCTGCGGTCACCCCGTACCTGTCGTGGATGACCATCACCGGCATGCAGGCTGAGCAGACTGCCCGTCAGGCAGCGGCGGCAGCGGGGGCATACGAATCCGCGTTCGCCATGACGGTGCCTCCGGCTGCCGTGGCAGCCAACCGCGCACAGTTACAGGCGTTGGTCGCGACCAATCTGATTGGCCAGAACACGCCCGCAATCGCGGCTACCGAAGCTGCTTACGGCGAGATGTGGGCCCAGGATGCGGCGGCGATGTACGGCTATGCCACCGGCTCTGCCGTGGCCTCGACGCTGGCACCGTTCACCCAACCAGCACAGGTGACGGACCCCAGCGGTCAGCTCCCGCAGGCCGAGGCGGTCGTTCAAGCCGCGGGCAACGCGGTCGGCAACCTCACCCAAACGGAATTGCCGCAGCTCATGTCCCAGGTGCCGGGGAGCCTGCAAGGACTTGCTTCCCCGGCTGCGGCGTCGCCGCTGGACGCCATTCCCGGATCGGGGTTGCTCGCGGACCTCTTGAATTTCCTGGACGGCAACGACGGCAATCCCTATGGGATCTTCTTCAATTCCTCGTTGGTGAACGGGTTCGTCTCAGCCGGATATATCAGCCCCGCGATCGTCACCCCCGCTGTCTGGGCGGGGATGGCAGATATCAATGCGGTAGCGCTCGGCTCGCAAGGGAGCGCATTACCGCCCATGGGCTCCGGCGAAGGAAACCCTACGTGGATACCAGCGGCTTCGCCGGACAGTGCCGTGAATGTGCCGATCCTCAACGAAATCAACACGGCGAGCTCAACGAGTACGGGTGCAGGGGTATCAGCCGGCATTAACCAGGCGGCGTTAGTAGGGCGTTTGTCCGTTCCGCAGAGCTGGACGGAAGCTACCGCGGTGGCCAACCACGCCGGTGCCGCGGCGCCCGGCGGCGGCTGGACCAGTACCGCCGCTGTCCCGCAAGCGGCCGCAGGTATGCCCGGCGTGCCAGGTATGCCCGCAGCGGGCATTTACGGCCACAGCTTCGGCAATGCCCCGCGATATGGGTTCCGCCCGACGGTCATGGGACGCCCGCCAGCCGCTGGATGACGGAAGAGCCACCAGATCATCGGCGGATATCGGCGAGTGCTGGCATCGGTAATCGGTGCCGCCTCGCGTGCGGTCATTAAAGGAGGTGCAGGCAATGGATTTCGGGGCGCTCCCGCCTGAAGTCAACTCCCTGCGCATGTATTCCGGGCCCGGCTCGGCGCCAATGCTGGCTGCCGCGACGGCCTGGGATGGCCTTGCCGCCGAAATGCATTTGACCGCAACGGCATACGAGTCAGCGATCTCAGCTCTGGTCAGTGAAGGCTGGCTGGGGCCGGCGTCGGCGGCTATGGTGTCCGCGGTCGCCCCTTATGTGACATGGATGAGCGACACGGGCCTGCTGGCCGCCCAGACCGCCAGTCAGGCCGCAGCAGCCGCGGCGGCGTTCGAGGCCGCGTTTGCCATGACAGTGCCGCCGGCGGTGGTCGCCGCCAACCGTGCCCGATTACTGGCGCTGGTGGCCACCAATTTTCTGGGCATAAACACACCTGCGATCGCGGCTACCGAGGCCGAATACGCAGAGATGTGGGCACAGGACGCGACAGCGATGTACGGATACGCCGCAAGTTCGGCGGAAGCCGTTGCGCTGGAAGCCTTTTCCGAACCCACCCAGATAGCCAACCCATCCGGACAGTACGCCCAGGCCGCAGCGGTCACTCAGGCGACTGACAGCCTCGCGCAAACCGAGCTGCCCCAACTCATGTCCGCGGTGCCGGCGACCCTACAAGAAATCTCATCACCGGCCGCAGCCTCACCGTTCGACGCCTTACCCCAGACCGGTCTGCTCGCCGACATCCTGAACTTCCTGGACGGCAACGACGGTAACCCTTACGGGATCTTCTTCAATTCCAACTTGACGAACGGATTCGTCTCTGCCGGCTACACGGCTCCCGGAGCGATCTTGCCGGCTATCACCGGCGCAATCGCCGACTTCAATGCGGTGGCCGTTGACGCCGGGCCAGAGGGCTCATTGGCGAGCGCCGGTTCTATCGCTGCAACGGACGCCGCAGCGACCGTGATCCAACCAGGCGTCGGGGGAGTCACCGCCGGCACTAATCAGGCGGCCCTGGTCGGCCGGTTATCAGTGCCGCCGAGCTGGACCGCGGCCGTCGAGGTAGCCACGAATGCCGGTAACCCGGTCACCGGTGCCGGCTTGACCGGGGCCGCCGCTGCCCCGGAAGCCACCTCAACCGTGCCCGGTGTACCCGGCATGCCTGGCGCTGGTGTGTACGCGCGCAGCTTCGGCAGTGGCCCTCGCTACGGATTCCAGCCGACGATAATGACGCGCCCACCATCCGGCGGATAACCGAACTTCAGCCGTACCTAACGGCAATTCTGCGTCGACCAGCGGATAATCGAAATTGTTTGCCGATGCCAAACGATTGTTCAGCTTTTGCGAATTAAGCATTGCAAATCGCTGAGCGCGTTGAGTTGACTACTCCCGCCCCGAGTGCCACGATGGCCTCTGCATGCACCTCGCTAGGTGAGGCGTCTGCACGGACACAGGCCACTGACCTCGAACGTCGAAAGACGCCCAGGGTCAGGACAGCTCTTCCCGGCTTAAGGGTTGAGCCCAAGTGGCTTTCGGCTGGTAAGCCGGATACGCCGTGTGGTGCCAAAGCTCTGTCGAGAGGGGTGTTGCTCAGCTTGACTTGTGCTGGGCTTTCATCCCTGCGTGTCGTTGACCGGCATCCCCGTGTGCCCCGGCCCTGAGGAGGTGAGAGCGAAGTGAGTCCCGGCGATAGTCCGTATCCGAGATCGAAGACCATTTCGTTTCGATCCGGCCCGGCCCAATTTTTCGTAATCTGATTCGGCTTTACCGCTAAATCCTCAACCGCGCACTCAAGTCTCGTGAGTGCGCCTGATTGGTGTGCGCGGAAATTAGCCATAGAACACAGAAATTGAAATATCGGGACGCCGGCTTCGGATCTTCCAGCTAGGAGAACCCCGCCATGACCGGCACACTGGACTTTGCGGCTCTGCCGCCCGAAATCAACTCCGCGCGCATGTACACGGGCGCGGGCTCCGGACCAATGTTGGCAGCCGCATCGGCCTGGAACGGGGTGGCCGCCGAACTGCGCGCCACCGCGTTGTCCTACCACTCGGTGCTCTGCGCGCTGACCGGCGAGGAATGGTATGGACCAGCCGCTGCATCGATGGCAGCCGCCGTCGCACCCTACGTGACGTGGTTGAGCACTACCGCCGTCCAGGCCGAGCAGTCCGCCGCCCAAGCCGAAGCCGCGGCGGGTGCCTACGAAGCCGCATTCGCCGCGACGGTGCCCCCAGCGGTGATCGCAGCAAACCGCACGTTGTTGAGGACGTTGATCGCCACCAACATCCTGGGCCAGAACACCCCGGCAATCGCCGCGACCGAGGCGCATTACCTCGAAATGTGGGCGCAGGACGCCGCCGCCATGTACGCGTACGCCGGCACCTCGGCCGTCGCCGCCCGGCTGACCCCTTTCGTCGGACCCCAGCCGACGACCAATCCCAACGGGCTGGCCGCCCAGGCAGCAGCCGTCGCCTCTGCCGGCAATCAGCAGAGCGCGCTATCAGAACTGATCGCGGCGATACCCAGTGCACTACAGGGACTTTCGGGATCCAACGGCACAACCATTTGGCAGATCATTTGGGATCTGCTGACTGGGTCTGGACCTGCCTGGTGGCAGACCTTCTGGAATGCGTGGGGGCCCAACGCGAATGTCTGGAACACCATAACTTCGACTGGGCTCTTCGTGCCGGGCAGCGCATTTGCTCCCTTCATGGCCAGCGTGCTGGCTGGTAACAGTGCTGCGGATGCGGCTGAGGCGGGTGCCGCAGCTGCCGCGACTGGAGTCGGCGATGCGGTGGCAAGCCCGCTCGCATCCGCGGGCGGACTGGGTGGCGCAGTATCGGCCGTTACGGGCGACGCCGGTATCGTCGGCAAGCTGTCGGTGCCGCCGAGTTGGCTTGCGGCCGCACCATCGACCAGTCCCGTCGGGGCAGCACTCGGGGGCACTCCGATGGTTGCGCCACCGCCGGCCGTGGCCGCCGGCATGCCTGCGGTTCCCATGGGCAATATGTCCGGTCAGCCCTTCGGGCGCGCAGTGCCCCAGTACGGTTTCCGTCCCACCTTCGTGGCACGCCCACCCGCCGCCGGATAGCCCGGCGTCCAGGAAATCTACAGAAAGTGGGCAGCTAGCTGACAGGCGTATGTAACAAGGCTGGCTTAACGCGTTGCGTACGCTCGCCTAGCGTTGGGAGAACGGACGACAACGGCTGGCGGTAGCGGTGGATCGCGGGAGGCTCATCGGGCGCCACGGATTGGAGGGGTAGATGCAGGCGATGGACGTTCGAGACCGGGCGACCCGTGGCGTCGAATCCAGGGTGACTTAGACCTCAAATACGGTCACGCAACAGCCTTGGGCGACTCGACTGCACATGTCGACGAGGCGGCCTTCGATGATGTTACGACCGCATATGACATTGATAAATAAATCACCGCCATAATGGTGGTGACGGATGGCTTCGAAAAAATCCATCGACGATGCGTTATCCGAATTTTAATCGTCGCATCTGTGACGAACCGGAGCAAAATATTCGCGATGGAGGCAACAAATGGCACGAAATCGCGGGTATCGACTACGCGCGTGCGGCCGGAAATCAACCCACACTTAAATCCGCTTGGCTTGTTTGCAGATGTACCCCACACATCGCTGCGAGCTGCTTTTTTACTGTTATTTACCGGTAGCTGCGCACGGGTCTCACTGGAGGTCAACGGGAGGTGAAACGCATTGTTTACGTTGCGCTTACGTGAGCGGAACCCAATGCAAATAAATTGCGCGCAGTATATCATTATCGGGCAGGGAGGCCTGGGGAAAGGCATGAAGCAGGGGAGGGAAAACCAATCGTGACACGGTCAGCGAATGGCGGGCCATGCGGGTTCGCCGTGGTTGAATGATTGGCTCACTTGCCCCGCACATTATTTGTATGTCTGGTGAGTCTGATGAGAGCCGGACTGATTCGTGTGCAGAACTACGAGGCCGTGATTACCATGACGGCAATATAGGGGACCGGAGGTAACACATATGGACTTCGGGGCGCTACCGCCGGAAATCAACTCCGGTCGGATGTACTTAGGCGCGGGTTCGGGGCCAATGCTTGCTGCAGCCGCAGCCTGGGACGAGGTGGCTGCGCAACTGCACGCTACGGCGGCGTCTTACGGCTCCGCGATCGAGGGGCTGACGGTCGGACCGTGGACGGGCCCGTCGTCGATCCTGATGGCGACCGCAGCGGCGCCATACGTGTCGTGGATCAGTGCGACAGCCGCGCTGGCCGAACAGGCCGCCACTCAGGCCAAGATCGCCGCGGCGGCCTACGAGACGGCGTTCGCCGCGACGGTGCCGCCGCCGGTAATCGAGGCTAACCGCGCGTTGTTGATGACGTTGATCGCCACGAATATCTTCGGTCAGAACACTCCGGCGATCGCGGCTGCCGAAGCCCACTACGCCGAGATGTGGGCCCAGGACGCCGCCGCGATGTACGCCTATGCGGCCTCGTCGGCGACCGCGTCGGCGTTGACGCCGTTCAACGAACCCCCGCAAACCACGAACCCGTCGGCGGCGGCCACACAATCGGCAACGGTGGCCCAAGCCGCCGGCAGCTCTACCGGCTCCGAAGTCACTTCTCAGTTGTCCCAGCTGATCTCGGCGATGCCGAACGCGCTGCAAGGCCTGGCGACAAACCCTTCCGCGGCTGCAGTGCCCGGCCTCACCTTGCCGCCGCTGCCGCCCTGGCTTGTAACCAACATCGCGAACTGGAACACCATCATGGCCACCCTCACCGGGCCGTACTCCATTCAGGGAATAACCTCCATCCCCGGTGGACCGTTCCTGTCGTTCGGCCAGGTATACGCCTATGCCCAGAACGGCCAGGGCCTGCAAGCCTTCTTCAGCCCCGCCAAACCCATCAGCGGAGCATTGGCACCCATCGCCCCGCAGCTGGGGGCGAACCTGACCGCCGCCGGCAGTGTCGGCGGCGCGCCCGTGGCATCGGGGGCCATGGGCCGTGCGGCGCTGGTGGGAAGTTTGTCGGTGCCGCAGGGCTGGACCACCGAAGCCCCCGCGATGCGAACGCTTGCCTCGATATTTCCCACCGGCTTGGCGGCCGCTCCGGCCGCCTCGCTGGCGGGTGAGGGCGGCGTGTTCAGTCAGATGGCGCTGTCAAGCCTGGCTGGACGCGCGCTGGGGACGACTGCGTTCGGTTCCAGCGGCGGCGCTGCAGCGCACGCGGTGGGTGGTGTCGTCGCCGAGGCTGACCCGGCCGCGGCCACCATCATCGTGATACCGGCGATCGAGGACTAGGTAAGGGGCACGCATGTTTTACGCAGCGCTACCGCCAGAGATCAACTCGGGCAGGATGTACACCGGACCAGGAGCAGAACCGATGCTGGCCGCCGCGGCGGCCTGGGACATGCTGGCCGCCGAGCTGCAGTCCACGGTATCCCTGTACACCTCGGCGATTTCGACGCTGGCCAGCGGACCCTGGGTCGGCCCGTCATCGATAGCCATGACCGCCGCCGTCGCTCCGTACCTGACTTGGATGAGTGCGACCGCCGCCCAGGCCAAAGAGACGGCAACGCAGGCCAACGCGGCGGCAAGCGCCTACGAAACCGCGTTCGCCGCGCACGTGCCCCCGCCGGTGATCGCCGCCAATCGCAGCCAACTGGCCATGCTCGTGGCGACGAACCTCTTCGGACAGAACACTTCGGCAATCGCCGCCGTCGAGGCTCAGTACGCGGAATTCTGGGCACAGGATGCTTCGGCAATGAACAGCTACGTAAGCTCGTCGGCGGCCGCCACCCAAGTCTCGGCATTCACCGAGCCGCCACAGATGACGAATGCGAGTGGTCTGGCCGGCCAGGCGGCCGCCGTGGGCCAAGCCGCCGGCGGCGCGGCCGCCACCGACCTCCAGTCGCTGTTAGCGGCGGCCGATCCGATTTCGACGCTGCTTCAGTGGGGCGCAGACCTTGCCACGGCGTATAACACCGCCGTCCCTCAGCTCATCAACGCCATCTTCGGCCCAACCACGGCTGCGACGTACACGAGTTTGTACCAAGCCATCAAGGTTCCGCTTGGCTTCACCACGCAGTTCAATGACATCGGGCTGATCATCAACTTCGTCGCATCGCAGTTCTTGAAATTCGCCACCAAACCCGGCGTGCTCGGCGAGTTGCCCAAGGACGCGCTGGGTGGCGGACTGGGAGTCGCCGGTCCGCACTGGGGCCGGGGCTGGTTGACCAGCTCGGTGAACCCGGTGGCGGCCGACTTGGGACGCGGCACCCTGGTCGGGAAGTTGACGGTGCCGCCGAGCTGGGCGCCGGCCACCCCGGGCATCCGGATGGTCGCTGCCGCGCTGTCGGCCGCTGGGCCAGAGGCGGTGCCGGCGGCGGCGCTCAGCGAGGGGAGCCTGTTCAGTGCGATGTCCAGCGCGGGGATGCTCGGTAGCGCCTTTGGCGCGGGAGCTCCGGACGCCTACGCACGTGTCGGCGTGAAAGGGCGCCTCACCAAGATCAAGGACCTCAAAGACAAACACTCGCCTGAGCAGTTAAAGCGTCTGGTCGCACAGATTTCGGAAAAACCTGAGAGCGTCCAGCATCACAACGTCGATCAAGAAGGGCTGGACAGCTTGCTTGAGCAACTGTCGAAGAAGCCCGGTATTCACGCGGTCCACCTCACCAAAGGCGACAAGCCAAAAGTCTTGCCGTCAGATGCCTCGTTGGGCTGACGGGCATGCCACCAGACATAGGAGAGTGTTAGCTATGAGACGGCTATTGGCGCTACTTGGCGTCGCGGCCATGATCGGTCTTGCCGCGCCCGCGTATGCCGATCCGGACGACACCCACGACGGTGACGACGCGGCGTTTCTGGCGGCGCTGCAACAAGCCGGCATCACCTATAGCAACCCGGCGTCGGCCATCGGCTCGGCGAAAGCGGTTTGTGGATGCCTGGATAACGGTGAATCGGGCCTGGAGCTACTCCACGACGTCAAGACCCGAAACCCCGGATTGGACATGGAAGCCGCGTCGCAGTTCGCCCTGCTCGCCTCGAAATATTACTGCCCTCACCACCTCAGCCACGCCTGACCCAAGTCGCCTTTGCTCTTGCCCGGGTCGTTAGCTTCGACTCAGGGCCACTTGCCGTTCACCTGAACGTGGTTAGCTGCCGCCGCGCCCGGCGGGTTCGGTAGCGGTGCTCAGCCCCGCCACAGGAAAGGAGTGCGCCGTCATGCAGACACTCAGCATCGCCGATTTCGCACTCCGGCTGGGCGTTGGAGTTGGCTGTGGTTCCCTGATCGGCTTTGAGCGGCAATGGCGGGCACGCATGGCCGGCCTGCGCACCAATGCTCTGGTGGCAACTGGCGCAACGTTGTTCGTGTTGTACGCGGCCGCAACCGAGGACAGCAGCCCCACCCGGGTCGCGTCATACGTGGTGTCAGGGATCGGGTTTCTCGGCGGCGGAGTGATCCTGCGCGAAGGCTTCAATGTCCGGGGCCTCAATACCGCCGCCACCCTGTGGTGCTCGGCGGCCGTAGGCGTGCTGGCCGCTTCGGGGCATTTGGTCTTCACGGTGATCGCCACCGGTACGGTCGTGGCAATCCATCTGCTGGGGCGCCCGCTAGGCCGCCTGATCGACCACGACAACAGCGTCGAAGAGGACGAAAGCCTGCAGCCCTATCAGGTGGAGGTGGTTTGTCGGCGCAAATCCGCAAAGTATGCGCGCGCCCAAATCGTCCAGCACACCAGCAACAACGACATCACGCTCTGGGGCATTCACACGAGTCCATCCGATGGCGACGACAAGGTCACCCTGGCTGCGCACCTGCTCATAGGCGGCCACGCACCGGCCAAGCTGGAGCGCATGGTGGCCGAATTGTCGCTGCAGCCAGGCATTTACGCCGTGCACTGGTATGCCGGTGAACAAGCGAGCGCGGATTGATCCTGCGCTAAGGGCGTGCCTGCAGGTCCGGCGCGGCCGCCGCAAGCAGGTCGGCGCGGCTTCTGGTCAAGGGCGGGTAGATCCGCTGGGTATTGATCGTCTGCTTAGTGGCCTTAGCCTGCGCGCCACGTGACACGACCCTCCGATCCCACCCCTCGGTGTATACCGCCCCGGCCGGCCCCAGATCGAGAACCGTGACGTACCAGGGAATTCGGAGCGCCAGCATCGGCTGATCAAACAAGTCGCTGATGACGTTGTAACCGGCATAACGGCCCATCGGGCGCCCATGCTGACACGACATCACCGACAGGTGTTCGTCGTCCATGCGTGCCGCGGCCACGTCACCCGCGGCGAACATCGCGGGCACCCCGACCACCCGAAGGTAGTCATCGACTGCAACCCTGCCCAGCCGGTCGCGTGCCACCGGCAGCTGTTCGGTCAGCGGGTTGGCCCGCATGCCGGCACACCACACCACCGTGGCGGTTGCGAGTTGCTCGCCCGCCGAGAGCGATACGCTGTCCTGGCCGACCGCGGCCACACCGACACCGGTCTTGGCTTCAACCCCGTTGTCCGACAAGGCTTTTTCGATCACCGGCCGCGCCGATGCCCCCATGTCGGAGCCGACGAACGAGTTGTGGTCGACCAGCACGACCCGAGGGGTCATGCCCATAGCGCGCAGCCGGGCCGGCAGTTCGCAAGCGGTCTCGATACCGGTGAGGCCGGCACCGACCACAACGACGGTGGCCGCCGCCGGCGTCGCGGGACCGTCGGCCAGCTTCTGCAGGTGATGTTGCAGCTTGACCGCGCCGTCATAGGTGTCGACGTCGAAACCGAACTCCCGCAAGCCCGGCAGGTCCGGCTTGGCCACCCGGCTTCCCGACGCAAGCACCAGGCGGTCGTAGGAGTAGGTCTGGCCACTGGCGGAAGTAACGCGCCGGGCGTCGGCGTCGATCCCGGTCACCTCGGCGGTGACGTGTGCGATACCGGCGGGGTCGAGCACGTCGGCGAGCGGAATGCGGCAAGCACTCAGGTCAGCCTCGTAATTGCGAACCCGGATGTCATGGAACGGTTCTGCGCTCACAACGGTGATTTCGACACTGCCCGCCGGCACCGCAAGCTCGTCGAGTCGTCGTGCGGCGCCGAGTGCCGCCCACAGACCGGCGAACCCGGAGCCGATTACCAGCACTTGGGTCACTGCAACACCTCGCGGATCTGCACCAGGGCTTCCATGGCGCTGCGATTGGGCAAGTACATCCACACGTGCAAAGCTCCTTCCCGCTCGTACCATCCGATGTCCAGACCCTCGGCGAGCGCGCGCTTGCGGAAAGCCCGGGTGTCGGGGTTGAGCACATCGTGCGTTCCGGTGAACACCGTGAGCCGCGGCAAGCCTTCAAGTGGCCCCTGGCTGGGGCTCACCAGGGGAGTGTCCAGCGGATCGCCGGCGGCATAGCGCAGTCCCGCTGCCCGCAGGTCGTCGAGGTTCAGGAAGGGATCGATCTTGGCGACCGCCGGGACATCCGGATCCGGCAGCCCCACGTGCATCCAGGGGGATAGCAGCACGGCATCGGCCGGCTGTGGCAGACCGGCGTCGCGCACCGCATGACACAGCGCAAAGGCCATGCCGCCCCCTGCCGAATCGCCCATGAAGGCAATCGAACTCGGATCCTGGTCCTTTAGCATGCGGCGATACACCTGCAGTAGAAAGGGAAACACTTCGCGATAGCTGTGCTCCGGAGCGATCGGATAAATCGGCACGGTCAGTGTCCGGCCGGTGAGATTGGCCAGCTTTGCGATCGCAGGCCAGTGGAAGTGCGGCATCAGGTCCAGCACGTATGCCCCGCCGTGCAGGTATAACAACTCACCGCCATTAAGCGGCGGCGAGCTCAGCAGCGGCTTGACCTGGTAAACGGGACGCCCGGCCACGTCGGCCCGGGTGACCTCGACCTTCTTCAGCACTCGCTTGGACGGCCGGCCGCTGTAGGGCAGCCGCGGATGTGCGGCCCAGCGGTCCAGCTTGGCGGCCGGAAAGAGCCGCTTGCGCATGCCGGTAGAGCGAAGCAACCGATGGCTGACATTGAGCCTGAGCATTCTGCGGTCCATAGCGGTTATCAGTCTGTACTCCCCGGACAACCAATGCGACCGATGGTCACCGGCGGGGCGGCCGTGGTCGTAATCTGTCTGGTGTGGATGTTTACCCCGGGTTCTGGTCCCTGCTACCGCCGCCCTTGCGGGACCCGGTGCTGTTCGCCATCCCCTTCTTCTTGCTGCTGCTGGCCCTCGAAGGATTTGCTGCCCGCAAGCTGGAAAGTATCGAGACCAACCCCGATACCGGAAAGCCGCGGCCGGCTTCGGGTGCCTATCTCAGCCGCGATTCGATGGCGAGCATCTCGATGGGATTGGTTTCGATAGCCACCACCGCGGGTTGGAAGACTCTGGCCCTGCTTGGCTATGCCGCGCTGTATGCCTATGTCGCGCCGTGGCATCTCTCGCCGGGCCAGTGGTACACCTGGGTGGTCGCGATCGTGGGCGTAGATCTGCTTTATTACGTCTATCACCGGGTGGCTCATCGGGTCCGGCTGATATGGGCAACGCATCAGGCCCATCACTCCAGCGAATATTTCAACTTCGCCACCGCGCTACGCCAGAAGTGGAATAACAGCGGCGAAGTACTTCTTTGGGCGCCGTTGCCTCTGCTTGGCCTGCCGCCCTGGATGGTGTTCTTCAGTTGGTCGCTGAACCTGATCTACCAGTTCTGGGTGCACACCGAGCGGATCGGCAAGATGCCGCGGTGGTTCGAGTTCACCTTCAACACGCCCTCACATCACCGGGTGCATCACGGGATGGATCAGCTGTACCTGGACAAGAACTACGGCGGTATCTTCATCGTGTGGGACCGGCTGTTCGGAAGCTTTCAGTCCGAGCTGTTCCGGCCGCATTACGGCCTGACCAAGCAGGTCGACACGTTCAACATCTGGAAGCTGCAGACCCACGAGTACGTGGCGATTGTCCGGGACTGGCGTTCCGCAAAGCGGCTACGGGACCGGCTGGGTTACGTCTTCGGGCCGCCGGGCTGGGAACCGCGGGTCAGCGCAAAGACGTCTGCGGCGGCCCGCTTGGTCACGTCGCGGTAACGCCGGGAACCTCCGACGCGAACAACTCAATGTGCGGCCGGCACTCGGCGGCCTCGACGGATCGGAGTCCACATTGCGGCGCCTGGCACAGCGTGTATTGACCGCATCGGTTGCCCTCGCGGCGCTCGCCTCGGTCTATTCGCCGGCGACCGCCAAGGCCGACCCGACCCTGGTGTTTCCCGGTATGGAGATCCACCAGGACAACCGCGTCTGCACGCTGGCCTATATCGACCGCAGCCAGCGCATTGCCTACACCGCCGGGCACTGCAGGGGCGCGGGACCGGTCACTGACGTCAACAACAACGTCATCGGCCATCTTGCGGCGTTTCGCGACAGCACGCCCAGCGGCACTACGGTGGCCACCGACGAGTCGATCGACGACTACGAGGCGATCGCGCTGGCCGACAACGTAACCGTGAACGACGTCCTTCCGGGTGGACGTCCATTGGTATCGAATCCAAGCGTCATGGTTGCACCCGGCCAAGCGGTCTGCCACTTCGGTATCAGCACCGGTGAAACGTGTGGAACCGTCGATGCCGTCAACAACGGGTGGTTCACCATGTCCAACGGGGTAGCCAGCCAAAAGGGCGACTCGGGCGGACCTATCTACGTGGCGCCGGTCGGGGGGCCCGCACAAATCGTCGGAATCTTCAACAGCGTCTGGGGGCAGTTTCCCGCGGCGGTGTCCTGGCAGTCAGTCCTGGGGCAGGCCCGGCAGGATCTCGGTACGCCGCCCAGGGCGTAGCGGTCAGTTCGCGAGCTCGAACACCGGGATCTGCGGTGCTGCGGCGCGCAGCTCATCATCGCTGGACTGCGGGGTCAATCCCACGACATAGTCCTTGACCTGCCAGTACCAGCGCTGCAGATAGCGCCTGAGGACTTCGGGCTTGGCATCATCGGCAAGTTCCCGGACCTCGGCGCGCTCCTTGTGCCAGCTGGGTCCCATCTCCACCACGCCGGCCGCCCTGACGTTGCGCGCCCACTGGGTGTTGCCGCGCGGTGAGACGACATAGTCGACGCCGTCGACGGTGAGCAGGTTGATCACCACGGAACGCTGCTTGCCGCTCTTGCGGCCCCGCACCCGCAGTGCGCGGGTACCGGCGATGCTGATGCCCAGTTCGGCGAGCCAGCGGATCAGCGCGTTCGCTGCCCGGGCGGCTTTATTCGGTTCCTCGTATCGCGTGGACACAGCGCAGCCTCTCGGTCGATAACAATTGAGAGCACCGCTCTCGATAGCTACCGTGACAGAGTCTTATCGGAAAATCAAGAGCAGTGATCTCGGTTGTGTCAGACTTGGCCCCGTGGGCAAGCGCCAGGAGTCGCGGGAACAGATCGAGTCGAGAATCGTCGAGCTCGGCCGGCGCCACCTGGTGGATCACGGTGCTGCCGGTTTATCGCTGCGCGCCATTGCCCGCGAGCTGGGCATGGTGTCGTCGGCGGTCTACCGGTATGTGTCCAGCCGTGACGAGCTGCTGACGTTGCTGCTCGTCGACGCATATACCGACCTGGCCGACAGCGTGGACCGGGCGCGCGACGCCACCATCGCCGAGCTGTGGAGCGACGACGTCATCGCCATTGCTCGCGCGGTGCGCCGGTGGGCCGTCGCGCACCCGGCGCGGTGGGCGCTCCTCTACGGCAGCCCGGTGCCGGGGTACCACGCGCCCCCTGAACGGACGGTCGGAGTGGGTACCCGCGTGGTCGGGGCGTTCTTCGACGCCATCGCCGCCGGGATCGCCACCGGCGACATCATGTTGACCAATAGCCCGGCGCCGCGACCGATGGCGTCGGACTTCGGACGCATTCGGCATGAATTCGGATTTCCCGGCGATGACCGCGTGATTGCCAAATGCTTCCTGCTATGGGCCGGCGTGGTGGGTGCGGTCAGCCTCGAGGTGTTCGGGCAGTACGGCGCCGACACGCTGACCGATCCTGAGTCGGTGTTCGATGCCCAGTTGCGGCTGCTGGTGGATGTGCTGGGACAACACTGACGGGGGCAGCGAGCGAAATTAGAACACGTTCATCCGGCCGTTCAGACACGGCCATCGCCGATCGCGGCAAATTGGGCTATTCTGCGAAACGATGAGCTTTCCCGTTCAGTCTCCGACACAGATCGCATGGGTAACCGCGGACCTGGACGCCACCGAAACGACTCTCACCGGCCTGTTAGGCGCAAGAAAGTGGGTTCGGATACCCGATGTGCATTTCGCCCCGGACAGCTGTACCTATCGCGGCAAGCCCGCTGACTTCGTCGCCAGTATCTCGCTGAGCTATCTCGGAGACATGCAGCTGGAACTGATCACACCGGTCCGCGGGGAGAACATCTATAGTGACTTTTTGCGCGACCACGGGCCGGGCTTGCACCACATCTGTATCGAAGCCGAAACCCTGGAACTATTCGATGCCGCGATCCTGGAGGCGTCCCATCATGGAGCCGAGGTGGTGCAGCAGGGCCTGATGCCCGGTGGGATCCATTTCGCCTATGTGTCCGCACCGCAGGCCGGGGTGCCGTTCGTCGAGATCGCGCACCTGTCGCCACAAATCAGGGCGTTCTACGAGTACATCAAACAGGAGCAGCGGTGAGCCGCGCCGACGACGATGCAGAGCTGCGCGATGCGCAGGAGTGGCGCCAATGAGCCGCGCCGACGACGATGCAGAGCTGCGCGATGCGCAGGAGTGGCGCCAATGAGCCGCGCCGACGATGCAGCGCGTAGCAGGGGTAAGGAGTGGCGGCAATGAGTACCGAAATACCAACGACGGTGGACGTGAACACAGTGACGTCCTGGTCGGATGACGTCGACGTAGTGGTCATCGGTTTCGGAATCGGCGGTGGCTGCGCGGCGGTGGCCGCCGCTGCCGCCGGAGCGCGGGTACTGCTGCTCGAACGCGCCGCCGCCGCCGGTGGCACGACTTCGCTTGCCGGCGGCCACTTCTACCTGGGCGGCGGAACCGCGGTCCAGCAGGCGACCAATAACCCAGACTCGCCCGACGAGATGTACAAGTACCTGGTTGCGGTGTCCCGGCAACCCGATCACGAGAAGATCCGCGCGTACTGCGATGGCAGTGTGGAGCACTTCAACTGGCTGGAGGACCTGGGTTTCCAGTTCGAGCGCAGCTTCTTCCCGGGCAAGGCCGTGATCCAGCCCAACACTGAAGGGCTGATGTACACGGGCAACGAGAAGGTTTGGCCCTTCCTCGAGCAGGCGGTGCCTGCACCCCGCGGCCACAAAGTGCCGATCCCCGGTGATACCGGCGGCGCCAGCATGGTGATCGACCTGCTCGTCAAGCGGGCGGCCAGCTTGGGGGTAGAGGTCCGCTACGAAACGGGTGCCACCGAACTCATCATCGAGGGCTCGGGCCCGCAGACCAGCGTGAGCGGTGTCATCTGGAAGCGGTTCTCCGAAACCGGTGCGATCAAAGCGAAGTCGGTGATCATCGCCGCCGGCGGGTTCGTGATGAATCCGGACATGGTCGCCAAGTACACCCCAAAGCTCGCCGAGAAGCCGTTCGTGCTCGGCAATACCTACGACGACGGGCTCGGTATCCGGCTCGGCGAATCCGCCGGCGGCGCAACGCAACACATGGATCAGATCTTCATCACCGCGCCGCCGTACCCACCGTCGATCCTGCTCACCGGGATCATCGTCAACAAGCTGGGGCAGCGGTTCGTCGCCGAGGACTCGTACCACTCCAGAACCGCCGGGTTCATCATGGACCAACCCGACAGCGCCGCCTACTTGATCGTCGACGAGGCACACCTGGAGCACCCGAAAATGCCCCTGGTGCCGTTGATCGACGGGTGGGAGACCGTCACGGAAATGGAAGCCGCGCTTGGTATTCCGCAGGGCAACCTGGCCGCCACACTGGACCGCTACAACACCTATGCCGCGCGGGGCGAGGACCCGGACTTTCACAAGCAACCGGAATTCCTTGCGGCGCAAGACAAAGGACCGTGGGGCGCCTTCGACATGTCGCTGGGCAAAGCGATGTACGCCGGATTCACCGTGGGCGGGCTGGCCACGTCGGTGGACGGTGAGGTGTTGCGCGAAGACGGGTCGGTGGTGGCCGGCCTGTATGCAGCCGGGGCCTGCGCCTCCAACATCGCCCAGGACGGAAAGGGATACGCCAGCGGGACCCAGCTGGGTGAGGGTTCGTTCTTTGGCCGGCGCGCCGGAGCGCATGCGGCGGCGCGAGCTACGTCGACCCGTTAACCCCGTTTTTGCCCAACCATCCCGCGCTACCGCCGGTGCCGATGTTGCCATTGGGAGCGCCAAGCCCTGCGTTGCCGCCGTTACCACCGTTGCCCAGCAGTAGCGCGTCACCGCCGCGGCCGCCGTTACCGCCGGCCTTGGCGGCTACCCCAGCTGATCCGCCCGCGCCACCGTCCCCGCCGTCGCCGAACAAA
>NZ_LQPW01000164.1 GCF_002116635.1 Mycobacterium szulgai
GATGCCGCCCGCGCCACCAACCCCGGCGTCGCCGCCCTTGCCGCCGGTGCCGCCGGTGGCGCCGACGCCGGTGGTGCCGTCGGCGCCGGAGCCACCAGCACCGCCAATTCCGCCCTGGCCGCCCTGGCCGCCCTTGCCACCGGAGCCGTTGGTGCCGCCAGTACCGGAGCCGCCGCCCTGGCCGCCCTGGCCGCCGGCGCCGCCGGCGAATCCGGCGCCGCCGGTGGCGCCGCTGCCCGGGGTTCCGTTGGTGCCGTTGCCGCCTTGGCCGCCCTGGCCGCCGACGCCACCTTGGCCGCCGGTGCCCGCATTGCCGGTAGCGCCATCCGTACCGCCGCTCCCGCCGGTACCCGCGATGCCGCCCGCGCCACCAACCCCGGCGTCGCCGCCCTTGCCGCCGGTGCCGCCGGTGGCGCCGACGCCGGTGGTGCTGTCGGCGCCGGAGCCACCAGCACCGCCAATTCCGCCCTGGCCGCCCTGGCCGCCCTTGCCGCCGGAGCCGTTGGTGCCGCCGGTGCCGGAGCCGCCGCCCTGGCCGCCCTGGCCCCCGGCGCCGCCGGCGAACCCGGCGCCGCCGGTGGCGCCGCTGCCCGCGGCCGCGTCCGTGCCGTTGCCGCTGTTGCCGCCCTGTCCGCCGACGCCACCTTGGCCGCCGGTGCCCGCATTGCCGGTAGCGCCATCCGTACCGCCGCTGCCACCAGTGCCGGCCGTGCCGCCGGTTCCGCCGGCTCCGGCGTCGCCGCCCTTGCCGCCGGTGCCGCCGGTGGCGCCGATGCCGGTGGTGCTGTCGGCGCCGGAGCCGCCGGTGCCGCCGGTGCCGCCGGTGCCGCCCTTGCCGCCGGTGCCGCCGGTGCCGTTGGTGCCGCCGGTGCCGGAGCCGCCGCCCTGGCCACCTTGGCCCCCGGCGCCGCCGGCGAACCCGGCGCCACCGGTGGCGCCACTGCCCGCGGCCGCGTCGCTTCCGTTGCCGCTGTTACCGCCCTGGCCGCCGGCGCCGCCCTGACCGCCGGTGCCGGCGTTGCCCGTGGCGCCACCCGTGCCGCCGGTGCCGCCGGTACCCACCGCGCCGCCGGTGCCGCCGGCCCCGGCGTCGCCGCCCTGGCCGCCGGTACCGCCCGTAGCGCCGATGCCAGTGGTGCTGTTGGCGCCGGAGCCGCCAGTACCGCCGATGCCGCCCTGGCCGCCCTGGCCGCCCTTGCCGCCGGTGCCGTTGGTGCCGCCGGTGCCCGAGCCGCCGCCCTGGCCGCCTTGGCCGCCGGCGCCGCCGGCGAACGCATTGCCGCCGGTGGCGCCGCTGCCCGCGGCGGCGTCGGTGCCGTTGCCGCCGGTACCGCCGGCGCCGCCGGTGCCGCCCTTGCCGCCGGAGCCGGCGTTGCCCGTGGCGCCACCCGTTCCGCCGGTGGCGCCCGTTCCTACCCCACCGCCGGCGCCGCCGGCCCCAGCGGTGCCGCCCTGGCCGCCGGTACCGCCGGTGGCGCCGACGCCGGTGGTGCTGTTGGCTCCGGAACCACCGGTGCCGCCGACACCGCCGGTGCCGCCGGTGCCGCCTTGACCGCCTGTGCCGTTGGTGCCGCCGGACGCGGCATTGCCGCCTTGGCCACCTTGACCGCCTTGGCCGCCGGCGAATGCGATGCCACCGGTGGCGCCGCTGCCCGCGGCGGCGTTCGTGCCATTGCCGCCCGTGCCGCCGGTGCCACCCATGCCGCCGGTGCCGCCGGTTCCTACGCCGCCTGCTACGCCGCCAGTTCCGCCGCCGGTACCCGCGGCGCCTCCGGCGCCGGCGTCTCCGCCTTGGCCGCCGATGCCGCCGGTGGAACCCACACCCGTGGTGCTGTCAGCACCCGATCCGCCGGTGCCGCCGGTGCCGCCGGTGCCGCCCAGACCGCCAGAGCCGGTGGTTCCGCCGGCGGCGGCGCTGCCGCCGGCTCCGCCGGTGCCCCCGGCACCACCCTTGGCGCCCGTGCCACCGGCCAGGCCCGATCCTGCGGTGGCGTTGGTACCGCTGAGGCCGGTACCGCCGGTGCCGCCGGTGCCGCCGTCGCCGGCAACGCCAGCGATTCCGGCGGATCCGCCGTTGGTGCCGGCAACACCGCCTGAGCCGGCGGTTCCGCCTTGGCCGCCGGTACCGCCGGTGCCGCCGACACCAGCGGCAATGGAGCTCTTGCCCGAGCCGCCTTGGCCGCCGGTGCCGCCGGAGCCGCCGGTTCCGCCGGTGCCGCCGGTGCCACCGCCGGTGCCGCCGATACCCGCGCCACCTTGACCGCCATCACCGCCGGCGCCGCCTTTAGCGCCGGTGCCGCCGATCACGCCTGACCCGGCAGCGGCATTGATACCGGCGCCGCCAGCGCCGCCGGTGCCTCCGTTGCCGCCGTCGCCGGCGGTGCCGGTGTTACCGGCCGTGCCGCCGCTGCTGCCCGCGGCCCCACCCGCACCGGCTGCTCCGCCGATCCCGCCGTCGCCGCCATCACCACCTGGGGCAGCGGTCGCTCCGCTGCCGCCGTCGCCGCCGTTGCCGCCGTTGCCGCCGTGGCCGCCGCTGCCACCCGTTCCGCCGCCGACTCCACCGATACCGGCGCCGCCCTTACCGCCGGTTCCGCCGCCACCGCCGGCGCCGCCCAGACCGCCCCCACCAGACGTCAATGGATTGGCATTTGAACCGGTGCTGCCAGCACCGCCGGTGCCGCCGTCTCCGCCGTTGCCGGCGATGCCCGTGCTGCCCGCCGTACCGCCACCGGTACCGGCCGCACCCCCGGCGCCGGCGCTACCGCCCATACCACCGGTGCCGCCCTTGCCACCCGGGGCGCCGGTACCGTTGCCGTCGCCGCCGGTGCCGCCCACACCGCCGTCACCGCCGTGGCCGCCGGTACCACCGATGCCGCCGCCGGATCCGCCGATACCGGCACCGCCTTGACCACCCGTTCCGCCCGCACCACCATTGAACCCGGTGCCGCCGCCAACACTCGGCGGACCGTTGGTGCCTGCAGTGCCGGTACCGCCGGTGCCGCCGTTACCGCCGTTACCGGCAGTGCCCCTCGTGCCGGCCGTACCGCCGCCGGTACCGGCAGCACCACCAGCGCCCGCTGCACCGCCGGTCCCGCCAGTACCGCCGCTGCCGCCGTCAGAGCCCGCGGAGGTCCCGTTACCGCCGGTCCCGCCGGTGCCGCCGACGCCGCCGTGGCCACCGGTTCCGCCGGTACCGCCCCCGACCCCGCTGATACCGGCGCCGCCCTGACCGCCGGTACCGCCGGCGCCGCCGATGCCGCCGGTACCGCCACCGAGTCCGGCCCCGGCGTTGGTGCCGGCGCCGCCGGCACCGCCGTTGCCGCCGTTGCCGCCGTTACCGGCCACGCCGTTGGCGCCGGCCGCACCGCCGCCGGCGCCGGCAGCGCCGCCAGCACCAGCCGCCCCGCCGATCCCGCCGGTGCCGCCCTTGCCGCCGGTTGCACCGGCCGCGGTGGCATCGCCGCCGTTGCCGCCGTTGCCGCCGACGGCCCCGTTGCCGCCCTTGCCGCCGGTGCCGCCGCCCACTCCGCCGATGCCTGCGCCGCCTTGACCGCCAGTGCCACCAGCGCCGCCAGCGGATCCGTTGCCGCCTCCCACGCCGGCACCGCCGTCGCCGCCGGTACTGCCCGCGCCGCCGTTCCCGCCAGCCCCGCCGTTGCCCGCGGTGCCCGTGGCGCCGCTGCTACCGCCAGCTCCGCCGGCACCGACCGCACCGCCAGCACCAGCTGCGCCGCCGATTCCACCAGTGCCGCCCTTGCCGCCCGCCACGCCGGCGACGGTGCTGCTGCCGCCGTTGCCGCCGTCCCCGCCAACGCCGCCGATCCCGCCAGCGCCGCCGGTGCCGTTGGTGCCACCGGTCCCGGAGCCACCGCCCTGGCCGCCTTGGCCGCCCTTGCCGCCGGCGAACCCGGTGCCGCCTGTGGCGCCGCTGCCCGTCGCCGCATCGGTGCCTACACTGCCGGATCCGCCGCCCCCACCGCTTCCACCTATACCGCCGGTTCCCGCATTTCCTACTGTGCCGCCGCTACCACCAGATCCCACCGAACCACCAGCACCTGCTGCGCCACCGGTCCCGCCGATCCCGCCGGTGCCGCCGTCGGCGTTGGTGCCGGAGCCGCCGGTACCGCCTACGCCGCCCTGGCCGCCCTTGCCGCCTTGACCGCCAGAACCGTTGGTGCCCCCGGTACCGGAGTCGCCGCCTTGGCCGCCCTGGCCGCCTTGGCCGCCGGCGAAGCCGGTGCCGCCGGTAGCGCCGCTGCCCGTTGTGGCGTCGGTGCCGTTGGCGCCTTGGCCGCCTTGGCCGCCGGTGCCGCCTTGGCCGCCGGTGCCGGCGTTGCCGGTGGTGCCGGTGGTGCCGCCGGTGCCGCCGCTGCCGGTGCCGCCGCCGCCACCGCCGGCACCCGCGGCGCCGCCTTGGCCGCCGGTGCCTCCGGTGGAGCCGACGCCGGTGGTGCTGTCGGCGCCACT
>NZ_LQPW01000165.1 GCF_002116635.1 Mycobacterium szulgai
GGCCGGCGCCGGGGCCGGCGGCTGGGCCGCGTTGGGGGCCAACGGAGCTGCGTTCGGAACCGGGTTGCCGGGGTTGGGAGGGGTAGGCGGCCCGGGATTGGCCCCCGGTATTGCGGCTTGTTGCTGTAGCGGCGCGGAATAGCGCTGGCCCGGAGCGAGTCGCTGCAGCGGGCCCAGTCGGGGCAGGGGAGCGCCATCGTTCGCGCCCCGCGGGCGAGGTCCCCGGTTCAGCGGTCGCAGCGTGGTGCCACCCGGGTTGGTCACGATCGCCCCGGCCGGCGGCGGCGCGTTGGCCGCATCTCCACTGCACGGCACGGCGTTCGCCGGTGGCGCAAGGCTTATCGGGATGAGAAGTCCGAGTGCGGCCGCCGACGCCAGCGATACCGACACGATCCGAGGAATCGCCGACATGTCACACCTCTCCGGGGGCCAGGGCGCCTCATTTGACGTCCGGTGCTGGCTGATGTGACGATAGTGATCACTGAGACTTTTGTGATCAGTGATTCTTCGATAGGTATGCGTCCGTGACCGTGTCGCAACGCATCCGTTCCGCGCCGGGCGGCCGGCGGAACTGGTTGCCGAAGGCCGCATGGCAGGCCGGGACATTGGGTATCTGAGCGTTTGCTCGGCGGTTTTGGCCTTGCCCCGGAAGGATTCTCAGTATTCGAGCAGTTGTCTGTCATGGACACAGGGTGTTGGGCGACGTGTCGATCGTGTCGCTGACCAAGGCGCGATGGCGGAATTCAGCGCCTAGCAGAATGTGGACCTCGTCGACAAGGTTGGCGGGCGGATGGGCGCGCGGATAGTGCTCTCGATCGAGATGGCCTGGCGGGGACACACCGGGAATATGGTCGCGCTCAACCCAGGCGGGTTCTTGGACCGCCAAAACCCCCACCCTTACCTGTACGTCACCGCTGCTCCTCGCCCTTGCGGTCGGCCTCGAGCACGTTGACCCGGTGGTGAAGTCGTCGGATCGCGATCACCCCGAACACCGTGGTTGCCAGCAGGCCGTACACCAGTCCTTCGGTTATCGCGCTCATCATCCGTTTCCATTCAGGAGATTTTCGAGCCAAATACCGCCCAGGTAGGTGCTGGCGGCGGTGGCGGCGCCGGCGATGCACCCGGTTTCGGGTGCAACGACCTCGGCCGGCGGGAACGGGGAGACGATCGCTGCCGCGATCCCGGCCCCGCCGGCGCAGCCGCCGGCCGCACCGGCAATCAGCGGTCCCATCTCAGGATTCTTTTCGGCTGATCCGACGGACTGCGCAGGGTCAAACGGCGGCCCCGGTGGCAGTCGCGTCATTCCCGGCGGATGGCCCACATAGCTAGGCATCGGCGGGCCCGGCGTAGCCGGCGCTCGCGGCGCCGTGAGGGCCTGCTCATACTGCGGAATGAATGGGGGCTGAGGTGGCGGCGGTGTTCCATCAGGAGTGTCCAACGGTGCGAATGGGGGCGGGGGGCTGATGCCGCCGTCTTGTTTGAAATCGACCAACTGGACCCCCTTGCGGTGGGTGGCCGGAGCTTGCGCAACAGGGTTGGGGATCGGGCTTTGCGCAAAGTCGACGCTACCTAGATCGGCGGTGGCGGCGGTGAGTTGACCCGCTACCTTGGCGTCCGCCTCGTCGAGCTGTTGGGCGCGCAGCCGGATGTCACCGGCGAATGCTTGCGCCTGCGCTTGTCGAGCGGCCTGCTCGGCGGGCGTGCTGCTTGTGTGGGTGTCGGTGACCGACAAGTCTTCTCCGACAGTGGATCCCGCGTTGTGGGCGTCCTCGACACCATAGAGAACTCGTCTTTGGGCTGCGCTGATGTCGCCGGAACCATTGCGCGCGATCCCGGCTGCCTCACGCAGCATGTCGGCTTTTGCGCTGACAATCAGCAGGTCGGCGCTGGTCCGTTCCCCTAGCGCGTCCCCGCCAGCGCCGCTCCAGTCCACGGCATAGGACTGGTTTCGCATCTGGAAGAACGCGTCTTCCCACTGATCGGCGGTCTTGGTCCAGTACCCGGCCGCATCGATGAGGTGCTCGGTACTCCATGCCAGGATTTGCGACAGAGTGGCCGGCATCTACACCACCCACACCTGCGTCACGGCGGCCATCTCGCCCGCTGCGGTCGCCTCTTGGCTGGCATAACCCGCGGCAGCTGCGGCCACCCCAGCAGCCGTAGCCTGCATTCGGGTGACAAAGGCCACCGCCGTACAGCCGATCGCTGCGTCGATACCACTTGCCGCCACCGTGGTGGCTTGGAATGGCTGGCCGGACGGTGGTGGCGTTGCTCCGGCCGCAAGTTGAGCGCCAAGGCCCTGCCATTGACTGGCCGTAGCCCCCAGCTGACCAAGCACGACCTGCAATTCATCCACTACCACCCGCGCGAGTCTAAATAGACACGACGTCGAGGGCCACTTAGCCCCACTACGGCGGCGGTAGGTGGTGTCGACGCAACCCGAACGCAGGCTACGGCTGCTGGGGTGGCCACAGCTGCCACGGGGTATGCCAACAAGATGCCAGCGTCGCAAGCGAGATAGCTGTCGTCACCGGGGTGAGGTGGAGCAGGGGGCCAGTCGAGACCGCGCGCAACGGCGCCAGCGACATCCGCGCGGTCAACGAGAGTTCTCTATGCCTTACCCGCCGTACGCATCCGTTCCGGGCCAAACTAGTGCCAACTACTGACGCACCAGCCCTCGACTGCAAGAGTGGGCAGTGAAGCCGCATCGGGTCGATAGCCAATCGAGGGACGTAATTCAATGAATCTGGCAGTAGAGGCGTTCAATCAGCTCACTGACAGATTGGCGAACCCGGCGCGGTTATCAGATCCCGACAGGTTGCGCCGCACCGTTTCCGGCAAGACGGTGCTGGTAACCGGCGCTTCGTACGGAATCGGTGAGGCGACGGCGCGCAACCTGGCCGCGGCCGGGGCGACGGTGCTGGTCGTGGCGCGATCGGCGGAACGCCTCGACGATCTGGCCGCATCGATCAACGCCGGGGGTGGCCACGCGGTCGCCTACCCGGCCGATCTGACCGACGAAGCCGGCGTCAGCGTGCTGACCAAACAGATCACCGAGAATCATGGGGCACTGGACGTCGTGGTGAGCAATGCGGGCAAGTCGTTGCGACGGTCGCTGCATCAGCAGTACGACCGGCCGCATGACTTTCAGCGCACCATCGACATCAACTACCTGGGGCCGATCTGGCTGCTGTTGGGATTGCTTCCAGCGATGCGCGAGACCGGGCACGGGCACATCGTGAACGTGTCAAGTGTGGGAGTGCGAGTTGTTCCCGGGCCGCAGTGGGGCGCCTACCAGGCCTCCAAGGGGGCCTTCGATCGGTGGCTGCGCAGCGTGGCGCCGGAGCTGCACGGCGACGGCGTGGCGGTGACGACGGTTTACTTCGCCCTGGTCCGCACCCGGATGATCGCCCCCACGCCCATGCTGGGCAGGTTGCCGGGCCTGCACCCCGATGAGGCCGCCGGCACCATCGCCAAGGCGATCATCGAGCGGCCCCGGACCATCGAGCCGCCCTGGATGTGGCCCGCTGAGCTAGCCTCAGTGCTGCTGGCCGGACCGGCCGATCGCGCGGCAAGGCTGTGGCACCGCCGGTTCTTCGCCGAGTCCGAGAATGCGCAAAGGGATCCTCGATGACGAACAGCTTGATAGCCACCGCGGCCCGCGCGGTGCTGTCCTCGGGACTGCTGGGTCCGCCGGGGCCGGTCGCGGCGCTGCGGCTCGTCCGCGAGATCTCGAGGGGCGGGACGAACCTTTACACCCTGCTGGCCATCGCGGCGGCGCGCTGGCCGGACCGGACTGCGATCATCGACGACGACGGTGCGCTCAGCTACGCCGAACTGCGGTCGATGACCGAATCGCTGGCCGACGAACTCGTCGGCTCGGGCATGGGGACCGGCCACGCGGTAGGCGTCATGTGCCGAAACGGGCGCAACTTCGTCGCCGCGGTGTTCGCCACCAGCATGGTCGGCGCCGACGTCGTCATGGTGAACACGGAATTTCGCACCGACGCGCTGGCCGGTGCGCTGGGTGCGCATCGAATACGGATCATGTTCTGCGACAACGAATTCGCCGAACAGATACGCGAAACCGGTGAGAACATCACGGTCATCGACCCACAGACGGTGCAGTCCAAGCAAGTCGAATCGCGGCCCAGGGTGGCAGCGGCGGGCCGCATCGTGCTGCTCACCTCCGGCACCACCGGGATACCCAAGGGTGTACCCCGCACGCCGCGGGTAAGTTCGGGTCTCGGCGTCAGTGTGACGATTCTGGACCGCACCCGGCTTCGGGTTGGATCACGAGTCGCCTTGGCGGTACCGATGTTTCATGGCCTGGGCTTCGGCATACTGATGCTGGCGATCGGTCTGGGCGGCACGGTGTTGACCCGCCGGCGGTTCGACGCCGAGGCCACCCTCGCTCAGGCGTCGTTGCATCGCGCCGACGCGCTGAGCGCGGTGCCCATCATGCTGGCCCGTATTCTGGACCTGCCGCACCGGGTACGAGCTCGAAACCCGTTGCCGTCGTTGCGGGTAGTGATCTCCAGCGGCGACCGGCTCGATCCCAGCCTGGCGCGCCGGTTCATGGACGCCTATGGGGATGTGCTCTACAACCTCTACGGTTCAACCGAAGTCGGTATCGGCGCGCTGGCGACGCCGTTCGAATTGCGGCGTTTCCCGGAGACAGTGGGCAAACCCGTCGCGGGCTGTCCGGTGCGGATCTACAACAAGAACGGCCGGCCCGTCGGGCCGCGCGTCACCGGCCGCATCTTCGTCGGCGGCGAACTGACCTCGGACGGCTACACCGGGGGCGGCGGCAAGACCGTCATCGATCGCATGACCAGCACCGGGGACATGGGTTATCTCGACGAAGCCGGGCGGCTGTACATCGTTGGGCGAGAAGACGACATGATCGTTTCCGGTGGCGAGAACGTGTATCCGCGCGCGCTGGAAAACGCCCTCTCCCGCCATCCCGGTATCGCCGAGAATGCGGTGGTCGGCGTTCCCGACGAACAGTTCGGACACAGGCTGGCCGCCTACGTCGTGCCGCGCGCCGGCGACGACGTCGATGAGCCAACGCTGCGAGAGTACTTGAAGGGCAAGGTTTCTCGCTTCGAACAACCCCGCGACATCAACATCGTCGAGAGCATACCGCGCAATCCGGCCGGCAAGGTCGTCCGCAGGGAGCTGTCGAGCTAACTGGGCTCCTGCTCGGTTGCCTCGGAATCGGTTGCCTCGGAATCGGGTGTTTCGGGGTCGGGGGTGACGGCCTCGACGGTCTTGGCCAGCCACTTGGGCGCCAGCACCGACACGGCGGTGGCACCCGCGGTGGCACTGACCACGCCCGTCCACGCCACCGGCCCCAGCGGCGTGCAGCCGAAAAACTGGCTCAGCACCGGGGTTTGGATGATCCCGACCAACACACCCGCACTGCCCAGCGCCGTCGCCACCACCAGCGGGCTGTGGCTGCGTGTCAACAGCGTCTGTGCCAGCTGGGTGGTCACCAGAGCCGTCAATCCCATTGTCGACGTTCGCCTTTCGGTGCCCGGCGTCCAGCGCCCGATGGCCCAGGCCGCGGTTGCGCCCGCGGCGGTGACCACGCCGCGGTTGACGATCTGGCGCATCAGCGGCTCGTCGAGGGAAGGCTTGGGCGCGGTCAGCACTTCGCGCAGGCGGATCCGCCGGGCCTCGGCCACCTCCTCGTCGCTCAGGTCCACGTCCTCCTCCGGGTCGTCGTATTGCGACGTGACGGCGACGGCAAGGGCGGGGAACATGTCGGTGAGCAGGTTCACCAGCAGCAGCTGGCGGGTTCCGACCGGTGCCCGGCCGGCGCCGAACGCGGTTCCGATGATGGTGAACAGCACTTCGCCGACGTTGCCGCCGACCAGGATCGTCACCGCGTCCCGAACACCGGCCCACATGCTGCGGCCCTCGACCAGCGCGTCGAGCAGCACGCTGAGGTCATCGTCGGTCAGCACAATGTCGGCGGCCCCGCGTGCGGCCGAGGAACCGCGGCCGCTGACGCCGATGCCAACGTCGGCCATCCGGATGGCCGCGGCGTCGTTGGCGCCGTCACCGACCATCGCGGTGACCCGCCCGCAGCGCTGCAGCGCCGCCACGATCTGCACCTTCTGTTCCGGGCTGACCCGGGCGAAGACCTGCACGTCGGCGGCGATCTTGGCGCAGGCGTCTTCGTCGAGACCAGCGAGTTCGGCACCGGTCACCACCCGCACGTCGGATTGCAGCCCAAGTTGGCGGGCGATCGCCCGCGCGGTGACGGGGTGGTCGCCGGTGATCAGCACGACGTGACGCTCGGCGTCCACCAGCTCTTCGATCAGCGGGCGCGACGACGCTCGCGCGGTGTCAGCCAAGCCGACATAGCCGAGCAATTCCAGGTCGTGAGCGGCGGCGTCGACGGCGTCGGCGTCGGTCTCCTCGTCGTCGGCGGTCCCGTTCTGCCAGGGACACTGTGCCACCGCAAGCACCCGCAGGCCCTGCGCGGCCAGGTCGTGCACCAGGGACTCGGCATGCTCCTGATCGGCTTCGGGGTCGGCGAAACGACAGCGCGGTAACAACGTCTCCGGGGCACCTTTGAGCATCAGCATCGGACCGGCGTCCTGGGCCGCTATGCCGATCGAGGCGGCGTAGCCGCGACTCGACTCGAACGGCACCTCGGCCAGAATCGTCCATGCCGAATTGCCTTGGCTGTCAAGGGAACTTGCCGCGTTGAGGATTGCCTCGTCGGTGGCGTGCGCGTGTCCTTCCCCGTTGTGGGGTTGGGTGGAGGCGCGGGCCGCGGCCCGCAACACCTCGATGGAGCCGGGGTCGGTGATCTTCGGCAGCGAATCCTGCGGCACGCCCGTGCTCGGCACAGCGCATACGACGCGCAGCTTGTTCTCGGTCAGCGTGCCGGTCTTGTCGAAGCAGACGGTGTCGACGCGGCCGAGCGCCTCGATGGTGCGTGGCGAGCGAACCAGCACGCCGTGCGCCGTCAGCCGCTGCGCGGCGGCGAGCTGAGACAAGGTGGCCACCAATGGCAAGCCCTCGGGCACTGCGGCCACCGCGATCGCGACGCCGTCGGCCACCGCCTGGCGCAATGGCGCCCGCCGCAACAGTGCCAAACCGGTCACCGCCGCGCCGCCGGCCAGCGTCAGCGGCAGGACCTTGCTGGTCAGCTCGCGCAACCGGGCCTGCACGCCGGCCGAGGTTTCGACGTCGGCGACCGCCGAGATGGCGCGGTGCGCTGCGGTTCCGGCGCCGGTGGCCACCACGATCGCGCGGGCCCGTCCCGCGACGATCGTGCTGCCTTCGAACAGCATGCTGGCCCGGTCCGGGTCGGCGACGGCGACGGGGTCCACCTGCTTGTCCACCGGCAGCGACTCACCGGTGAGGAAGGATTCGTCGACCTCGAGATCCTCGGCCACCAGCAGCCTGGCGTCCGCCGGAACCACCTCCGGGGCCGCAAGGTCGATGACATCGCCGGGCCGTAGCTTCTTCGCCGACACCGTGGCGGTGCGGGTGGCGTGCTGGGCGGCCTCCAGCCGGCGTCGCGTAGTGGCGACGGCTGGGACCACCACCCGGCGCACCAGCTGGTCCTGCTCGGCGAACAGTTCGGCGGCCGCCGCCTCGGCCCGCAGCCGCTGCACCCCGCCGGTAACAGCATTGACGGCCATCACGCCCGCGACCAGCAGCGCGTCCACATTGCTGCCGACGATCGCCGACGCAGCCGCCCCTACTGCCAGGATGGGGGTCAGCGGATCGGACAGCTCATGGCGGGTGGCCACCGCCAACCGCCCCAGCACTTGCGCCGGACCGCGCAGCGGCGCCGCAACCGGTTCGTAGGACAGGTCGCTGAGCCGGCGCCGCCAGGTCGGGGTTCCGGACTCCACGGCTAATGGCCGCGACCCGCCGGCGAGCCGCGAGTACACGATCTCGGGATCCAGCGCATGCCAGGCGGTCAGCGGTTGCGGCGTGGGATCGGGTAGCCGCAGCACCTTGCTGGCCGACCACGTCCCCGACAGCAACGCCGTTGCCGCGGCCGCGTTGACGGGATTGAGCCAGCGGCGGAAGCTGGCCGGGTTCGTCGATCGGTCCTGTTCGCCGGTAACCAGCAGCAGCCCGGCCAGCGTCGTGCCGCCCTGGGCCAGGTGCACGGCCGATTCGCTGGTCGAGCGGGCCGCGGGAATCGCCGATAGGATCCGCACCGCCGCCGCGAGGTCGGTGCCGGTGATGATGTCGGCGGTCCACGGGGTGGCCGCGCGGGGATCGTCGAGGGCCACACCGACGTCGGCGATGGCCAGCGCGGCCAGGGTGTCGGTCGATGCGAAATCCCGGTGCATCGCGGTGATCAGCAACACCGGTCCGCGGTCCACGCGCAGCTCGCGGACCAGTTTGAGCAGCGGGGTCCCGGGCGGATGGGTCGAGCCCACGCTGGCCGACAGGTCCTCGGTGCCGGCCACGTGGCGCAACACCACCCGGGCGCCGGTTCGGTTAGCGGTCTGCAGCAACGGGATCGCGTACGGGTCGACCTCCCAACCGACGTCGACGCTGCCCACGACTTGGCCGTCGCAAACCAGGTTGGCATGTTCGAGACCCTGTGCGGGCGCCGCGGACGGGCCCGGCGACCGAACCCAGCGCAACCGTGCGCCGGTGGCCGGCAATTCGTCGGGATCGGGCTCGGGCGCCTCTTCGCCGTGCAGCAATGCGTCGGCCACCTCATAGACGCGGTCGTCGTCCCAGCCGGGTTCGTCGCCCAGCGCATGCAGGACGGCGCGGTGATCGCCGCGCAACGCAGCGCCGTCGATGACGACCACCTTGACTCGATCCAGACGACGCAGCGCACCCGGGTCGAGGACCAGCAGCCCGGCGTTCGCCAGGCCGCGGCCCAGCGTGGCGGCGAACGCCTGCCGGCCGAGGTGCGCGGCTTTCGGGACGCCGGCCAGGATCGCCTCGGCGGCGTCGGCGGCACCGCCGCCGGCGAACAGTGCCCCGGCCGCGGCGATCACCGAGCCGCTGGCGGCTTGACCCACGTATTCCTCCACCGGCCCGGCCATGGAGCCCTTGGCGGTGTCGATCGCGGCATCTATCGCGCCGTCGACGACGACGTGGGAAGCCTCCCCCGCCGCCGCGGCGGCCCAGTTGTGCCGCGGCGCCTGCGTTTCAGCCCCGGCCGACGAGAGGACCGGCACCACCGGGGCCTGCGGTCGGTTGGGCGAAGCGAGGTCGGGCTCCCGGGACCGCCACCGCTGTCGATGGGCCGCTGCCTCAGACAGCTGCAGAGTGCGTTGCGTGAGATCCAGCAGCGGGGTGCCCACCGACTGGCTCAGCCCATACGCCAGGGCGGTCGAACCGCTGAGCGCGATGTCCGTGCCTACCCGGCCCAGCCTCGACTCGAGCACCGACACCACACGCGGCTGGTAGTTCAGCAGCGCGGCCGCGGCTCGCGCGCTGCGCGGGGCCACCGGCAGCCGGGTGAACCAGCCGGTGACGGCAGCACCGACTGCCACCACGTCCATGGCCGCGGCGGTCAACGGCACCAGAATTGCCAGCGGGTTGCCCGGATCGGCGAATGGTGCGGCACTGGGCGCCGACGTCGAATCGGTCAGGGATATGTCGGCGGCCACGCAGGCGACCGTCTCCCGTACCTCGTCCAGGACGGCGTCACTGTCGGCGTCGGCGTCGAGTTCGACGACCAGCCGGCCCAGCGAGCCCTCGACGTGGGCCTTGGCCACCCCGGAAATCCGGCGCACGGGTTCCTCGACCACCGCGGCGTGCTCGTGCCAGCGGGGGAATGGCAGCAGCGGGTCGAGGTCGAAATGCACCCGGCGTCCGCTTTGCCAACGCACTGGCGGCTCGACGCGCTCGGCGGAGCCGTTCGACGAATTACCCGTTCCCAGCATCCGCCCGGTCGACTGGGCCGCTGACTGGACGACCGGGCCTACCAGTTCCACCACCGGGCTGGCCAGCGTCTGGACCGCGCCCGCAGCGCCAGCCGCAGTCTGCACGCTGGCTCGCAACGCGAGCGCGGCGCCGCCGGTGATACCACCGACGAGATCGCCGACACCCGGAATCTTCATTCCGTCACCTCTCGAATGCGTCCCCAGCGCCCAATACTCCTGGCGTCGGAGAGACCTGTCCACATGGACCTCATAGAACCGGGCTAACAGCTTGCCATTACGGGGTGAACAAATTTGTTTGGCGGCGACGAATTTCGATGGCGCGCCGTGTCTGTATTGGTGCGGACGTCAAGCTACTCGACCTCAGAAGGTGACCTGCCCATGGATATACCCCCGATCGTGTCGGCACCCGTATGGGCAGCTGCACACCAGGAGCTGCTGGTGAAGGAGAAAGAGCTGACCCGGGCCCGCGATGCGCTGGCGGCCGCGCGCCGGCGGATGCCGTGGCTGGCCGTGGACAAGGCATACGAGTTCATTGGGCCGAACGGCCCGGTAGATCTGGCGGGTCTGTTCGACGGCCGGCGCCAGCTGATCGTGTACCGCGCCTTCTTCGCACCCGAGGTGCACGGCTGGCCCGATCACGCGTGCCGCGGTTGCTCCATGGTCGCCGACAACGTCGGTCACCTGGCCCATCTACACGCCCGCGACACCACCCTGGTGTTCGCCTCCCGCGCGCCCCAGCCGGACATCGAACGCCTGAAGCAGCGGATGGGCTGGCAGATGCCCTGGTACACGATCACCGATTCCTGGGACGCCGACTTCGGCGTGGACGAGTGGCACGGGACCAACGCATTCATCCGTGATGGCGACCGGGTATTCCGCACCTACTTCATCAACGACCGCGGCGACGAGGCGCTGGGCACCACCTGGAGCTTCTTGGACATGACTGCGCTCGGTCGCCAGGAGCTGTGGGAAGACTCCCCGCCGGGTTACCCGCAGACCGCCCCGTACGAGTGGTGGGACTGGCACGACGAATATGGCCGGCACGAACCGGCGCGCTGGTTTGGTGAGCCCGACCCGGACAATCCCAACGATCCGCGTCCGCCGCGTCCGTGAATCAGCGGCAGCCCGGGTGACGGGTTGCCTGCCGCGATGTAGGGGCTATGAATCGCTCTACAGAATTCGGTGGTTTGCCTTACCGACGTGGTACCCGGTCGGGAACGACTTCTCGATGACCTGCAGTTGGTGGTCAACTCTGGACTCGAGTTCGAGGACCACGCAGCTGTCGCCGACGGCCTTCGATTCGAGAACTATGTAGCGCTGACCGCCATCTGTGATCGGGTCGCCTGAGTGCAATGTTTCGACGGGCACCAATTCGGGCGTTCCGTGTGACTCCACGCGATTCACAGTAAGGCAATTCCGCGGACCTGGGAACACCCCGGGCTGTTACAAAACGTTTCACATTGCCGTGGGCGGCCGGCAGTCGGCTGTAACCGCTTGTGACGCTGCTGGTTTCGGTACGGCCAACCGGGAAATGAAGCATTAGCGGGGCGGGGAAAATTAGTGCACGGACCATGTCCGCGGCCTAGTTACGATTTATTTCTGCCGATCTTTTCCAATAGCGACCGTGAGAATCCGATTGGTCGTCGGGCCTGGCGAAAGGTGTCCAAATGACGTTCGTGAACGCACACCCGGAGCTGGTGGCGGCCGCCGCAGCCGATCTCGCGGTCATCCGTTCCACCATCGCCTCGGCCAATTCGGCAGCTGCCATCCCGACCACCGGGGTGCTGGCGCCGGGGGCGGATGCGGTCTCGGCGGGCATCGCAGCGCTGCTCGGCATGCATGCCCAGGCTTATCAGACGCTCAGCGCGCAGGCGGTGGCCTTTCACGACGAGATCGTTCAAACGCTGCACGCGGGGGCCAATTCCTATGCCGCCGCGGAGGCCACCAATGCGTCTCCGCTACAGGTTGTCCAGGCCGCCCGGCCTGACCTGCTGGCCGCCACCGCAGCTTCGCCCGGACGGATGCCGGCGCTGACGCCGACGGCGCCGACACCGGCGGCTGCCCGGCCTGCACTGTCACCGGCACCGGCCCGCCCGGGCGCTGTTCCGGCACCGGCACGGCCCGCGGCGCCCGCGCGGCCCGCGGCGCCGGCACCGGCCGGGCGCCCCGCTGCCGCGAGCTAGCCGCGCTGCTTGAAGAACACGCTTACGCGCGAGATCAGCCCGTCGTCGCGCTGCTCGAAGAGCAGGCATTCGGGCCAGGTCTTGCGCACACCGTCGATGTCGAAGGCCTCGGTCAACTCCACGTATGAGACGCGGTCATCGACGTGCGAGATGCGGGTGACCTCCAACCGGTGGCCCGCCAGGTTCGTCAGAACTTTGCGCAGGTAGGCGAGGTAGTGGTCCTTGCCCTCGATCAGGTCGCAGAACGGGCCCTCGCGGGTCAGGCCCTCGTCGGCGATCGTGTCGGCCAGGCCGTCCCAATCATGAGCGGCCAGGCAGGTCAGATACCGCTCAACGACGCCGGCCGTGCCCTGGCTCACACCAAGCACAGTAGGTCAACGCCGGCGGTCACAGGCAACAATGGTGCGATGACTGGGTCGAGCACGCCGGAGTCGCCCGCCTGTTACCGCCATTCCGGGCGCCGGACCTATGTCCGCTGCACCCGATGCGATAGGTACATCTGCGGGGAGTGCATGCGGGTCAGTCCCGTCGGCCACCAGTGCCCTGAGTGCGTGCGCGCCGGCGCCCAAACCGTTCGGCAGCCCCGCTCACAATTCGGTGCACCGCAGCGCTCCGGCAACCCGGTGGTCACCTACGTGCTGATCGCGGCGAACGTGGCGATGTTCGCGCTGCAGCTGACCGCGGGCGATCTGGAACGCCAATTCGCGTTGTGGCCACCGGCCGTCGCCGAGGGCCAGATGTACCGGCTGGTGACCGCGGCGTTCCTGCACTACGGGGCGATGCATCTGCTGTTCAACATGTGGGCGCTGTATGTGGTGGGCCCGCCGTTGGAAACGTTGTTGGGGCACTTACGGTTCGGTGCGCTGTACGCGCTCAGTGCGTTAGGCGGCTCGGTGCTGGTGTATCTGGTCTCGCCACTCAACACGGCGACAGCGGGGGCATCCGGGGCGGTCTTCGGACTGTTCGCCGCCACCTTCGTGGTGGCCAAGCGGCTCAATCTCGACGTCCGCTGGGTTGTCGCGGTCATTGTGGTCAACTTGGCCTTCACCTTCGTCGCACCGGCGCTCAGTCCCCAATCGATCAGCTGGCAGGCACACGTCGGTGGGCTGATCACAGGCGCGCTGGTAACCGCGGGCTATGTCTACGCGCCCCGAGAGCGCCGCAACGCGATCCAGGCCGCGGTGACGGTCGTGGTGCTGACGGCCTTTGTCGTACTGATTTCATGGCGCACAACCGATCTGCTCGAGATGTTCGGCGTCGTCAGGTGAGCTGGTGGATAGCCCACGCCGAGCGGACCCTCAGCGAAGAGGTGCCCGCACCGCCGGACGCCGTCCGTGATTTCTACGTCGACCTGGACAACATCAAACTGGTGCACCCGCTGATCGTGTCCGTGGAAGTGCTGTCGCGCACCGAGACCGCGACCGGCTGTCTGCAGAGCTACCGGGTGGTCGACCGAATCCCATTGGGACCGTTCACTATCAAGGCAAGCTATCGGGCGCGAATCCACCTTCGGCCGACCGGTGACGTGCGAACCGAGGCCGATCAATCGCCCGGGGTGCGTCTTCGCGGAACCGTCACCTTCGCGCCGATCGACAGCGGCACCCGCGTCACCGAACAAATCCGCATCGCCGCGCCCCGGCCGCTGGCGGCGTTCACCGTCCGCGAGGCGGTCAAGGCGCACAGCGCCATGCTGGCCGGTATCCGGCGTCACTTCGAATCGGGCTGAGCGGTCCAGTGCGCGCTGAGCGCGGATTCGGACAGGTACTTGGTCGAACTCCAGCCGCCGTCCACGACGATGGTCTGACCATTGATGAATTCGCCGCCGGGAGAACACAAGAACGCCACGGTATTGGCGACATCGTCGACGGTGCCCAACCGTTGGTGCGGTGTCATCTCCACGTTCATTCGGCGAAACCGCTCGTCCTGCAAGCGATGCTCGGTCATCGGCGTCTGAACGACGCCGGGAGCCACTGCGTTGCAGCGTATTCCGCGTGACCCGTATTGGCAGGCGATGTGGGTGGTCAGCGCCGTGAGCCCGCCTTTGGCCGCTGAATAGGCGCCACCGCGCAGGCCGCCCACTACGGCGAACGTCGAGGTGATGTTGATGATTGCAGAGCCCGGCGGCATGTGCGGCAGCACTTCGCGCGCCAGCCGAAACGGCGCGCGCAGCATCAGATTCAGAAAGTAATCCAGGGATTGGTCGTCGGTTTCGTGTAATGGCTTGGGACTGCCCACACCGGCGACGTTGACCAGATAGTCGATATGACCCCAGCGGTCCACCGCGGCAGCCACGAGTTGTCCGGGCGCGTCATCGTCAGTGAGGTCGACCGCATGGGTGGCCACCCGATCGGAGCCGTTGATCGCATGCGCGAGCGCGGCCAGCTTGCCCTCGTCGCGTCCCGTGGCCAATACCGCCATACCCATCTCGGCAAGTTTTGTGGCGCAACCGAAGCCGATGCCGCCGGTGGCTCCGGTGACGATCGCTACCTGCATGTCATTGCTCCGCCTTCGTCAGCGCCGCCTTGATCTGGTGCTTGAGGACCTTGCCCGCGTCGTTCTTCGGGAGTACATCCCAGATAACCACCTGCTCGGGCACTTTGAAGCGCGCAACGCCCGCGGCTTCGAGGAAGCCGCGCAGGCTGGCCAGGTCCGGTCCGGGGGCGCCGGTGGGGACGATGACGGCACATGCCCGTTCCCCGGTGCGATCGTCGGGCAGTCCGACGACGGCGATCTCGGCGATCTCGGGGTGACCGGCCAGCAGGTCCTCGACCTCCTTCGGCGAGATGTTCTCGCCGTTGCGGATGATGATGTCCTTGGCGCGGCCGGTGACGACGAGGTAGTCGTCGTCGACCCAGCGGCCGAGATCTCCGGTGCGGAAGTATCCGTCGGCATCGAAGCTGTCGGCCTCGTCGTCGGGGTGTTGATAGCCGACCAGCATCTGCGGTCCGCGCACGCGGATTTCGCCGGCGACGAGTTTGACCTCGGCGATGCCGGGGCGGCCATCAGTTTCGGCCGCGTGGGTACGGGATTCGGGCGAGCCGACGGTGGTCACCGGCACTTCGGTCGAACCGTATACCCGGGTGACCGCAGCGGGATCGAAATATGTTGCGGCCCTGCGGATCAAGTCCGGCGGCACCGATGCCCCGCCGCATACGAACAACTTCAGCTCGGGCAGCCGGACCCCGTTGTGCTGCGCGGCGGCAAGCAGCTGCTCCAGAAACGGCGTCGCGCCCGCGATGTGTGTGCACCGTTCGGCGCGCATCAGCCGCACCGCGTCTAGGGCGTTCCACCGCTCCATCAATACCGCGGCCGTGCCGAGCAGCAACGGGCACTCGAATGCGTAGATGGAACCGCCGATGTGCGCGATCGGTGAGGCGACCAGGAATGCGTCGCCCTGTTCGACGCGCCAGTGCTCGCCGATTTGGCCGATCAGCGCATGCATCGAATTGTGGGTGTGCAGCACTCCTTTAGGACGCCCGGTGGTGCCCGAGGTGTAGAGGATCATGCGCACCGCGTCGGCGTTGAGGGTGGGAAGTTGGGCGTTACCGGGGTGCACCAGTAGTGACTGGAACGGAATCTGGTCGCCAGTGACATCTCCGCGCACCACAACGACTTCCGGCGGAGACTCCAGCGCAGCGGTAACCCGATCCAGCATCGCGGGGTAGTCATGCTGCCCGAAGAGTCCCGGGATGAAGATCGTCCGGCAGTCGGAGTCTTCGAGAATGAAGCGCAGCTCGCGGTCGCGCAGGGAGGGCAGGATCGGGTTGGCCACCATGCCGGCCAGCGTCGTGGCCAGATAGATCACCGCGGCTTCATGCCAATTGGGCAGCATGAACGACACCACGCTGGTCGGCGGGATGCGGGTATGCAGGGCCTGCGCCAGCGTGGTCGCCTGCTGGTAGAGCGTCTGGCAGTCCAGTCGGTGTTGCGCGTCGATCAGTGCGATCCGCTGCGGTGTGTGCCGCGCGGCCTCGCGCAGCGAATCGGCCAGCGTGTCACCGACCCACCAGCCGTGTGCATAGGCCTCGGCGGCGCGTTCGTCGTCCCAGCGAACGCGACGTCCGTTGATCGACTTGGTACTCAAGCTCATTGCGCGCCCGCTACTGGCCTTCGAACGATCGCCGAGCCTGCAGTTTTGCAGCGAAAGTTCGAGTAAGGACCTGCGAAACCGCAGGCTCGGTGTTCGGCAAGGCGGGCGACACCTCAGCCACGTACCCGTCGCATCGTCATCGAATGCCGGAACCGGGACGCCGGGTGGGTATTGATCGTGACTTGGGCGACCTGCCCGTCAGACGTGGTGTAGGTGCGTCGCACCTGCAGTGCGGGAGTTCCTGTCTCGGCATCGAGGCCCTCCGCCAGTTCCGGTGAAATGAGTACCGCGGTGATTTCCTGTTGCACCTCAACGATACTCAGCCCGAAAAGGTCTTCGATCAGCGGAAAGATGGGCCCGTCGTGGCGCTGCAGCAGCCGGCCGACGGCCGCGAAGGCGCGGTTGATGTAGTACTCCGTACGGCACAGCGCGGGCCCGCCAGGTTCGGTGTCGTCGGCTTGCCGAAACCCGCGCACGGTCAGCCACTGTTCACCGATGGCCAGGCCGGTCCGGGCGGCTGCCGCATCGTCGATGGCGAGCATGGCGACGGAGTCGATCGCGAATCGGGTGCCGGTGGCAAACGCCAGCAGATCGTTGATCGACATCACGTGCTGGACGTAGGAGTCCGACGAGGTGCGGGGTACCACCAGGGTTCCGGTTCGAGGTTTGGACGACACCAGGTTGTCGTCGCGAAGCCGTCGCAGCGCCTCCCGAATTGTGTAGCGGCTGACCGCAAACCGTTCGCACAGCTCGTGTTCGGTGGGCAGTTGCGATCCCACCGGATATACGCCGTCCACGATCTCCTTGCGCAGCGTGCGTGCGACCTGCAGATAGCGGTGGTCGATTACCTTCTGTTCGGACATGTTGGGGCCCATCAGCTTTCCCTACGCAATGCCAGCACGCTGCCGTCGCCGTCCGCCGAGACGTACAACGTGCCGTCGGGCCCGGCGGCGATGCCGGCGAACGGTCCCTGCGGCCCGGAGAACGGCGGCATGCCGCGCAGCGGCTTGGGGACAACGCCAGGCGGTGCGCCCACCGGCAGGTCGGCGGCGATGGTGCGCCGGACACCGGTCTGCAAATCGATCGCGAGGAGTTCCTTGGCGCCGGCGTCGACGACGTAGACGGTGCCGTCGAGCACGAGAATGCCTTGGGGCCGGTGCAAGTCGTCGATCAACGGGCCGGTCCCGTCCAGCCTGCGGACTCGCCCGGCTTCGGAGGCCAGGCAGGTTCCGTCATCGGTCAGTGCTACGCCGACGGGATCGTCGAGGCCCGAAGCCAGAACCTCGGTGTGGCCGTCGCGGATGGACAGCACCCGCCCGGTGCCGAGTTCGGCCGCCACTATGGTGCCGTCCGGTGCCATCGCAACTCCGTAGAGCTGGTCGAAACCTTCGGCAACCACATCACTTTCGTGAAGTTCCGGCCGGTAGCGCGCCACCTGCCCATTGGCTGTGGTCACCACGAACTCACCGTCTCCGGTTGCCGCGACCCCGCGCAAGAACCCCGGATACCCTGGCGAGAACAACATTCCGGCCGTCCGCAGCTGGTTGTCGGGCCCCAGGCTGTAGAAGTACGTTCCGTCGGCGATATACAGGTTTCCGTCGCTGCCCACCGCCAAGTCCAGCGGCCAGTTCAATCCGCCCGCAAGCACAGTGCGAGATTGCCCGCCGCTGAGGATTTCGGTGATCTCGCCGGTGAAATTCGAGACGAACAGCCGGTCGCCGACAAACGTCAGGTTGTCCAGACCCGGATTCAGGCTGGCCAGGACGGTGCGCTCGCCAGTGCGCGGATCGATGCGCAGCACTTGGCCGCTGTGCACCTGCGTCGAGACGATGAAACCCGCGGAGTCGAACTTCACCGCATCGGGGACGCCCAGGTCACCCGCGACGCATTCCGGGAGGCCACCATCGGGATCGATGCGCCAGATCTCGTTGGCTCCCATCACCGGGAAGTACAACAAGCCGTCCGGGCCGACCTCCATGGCGTTGGGCGATGGAACATTTTCCAGCAGCACCCGCGGCGCACCGCCGCTGCGGTCGAGCTCCAGCAGGCGCCCGGCCTCCCGGCATTCACCGATGAACAACCTGCCTTGGTGGACCGTGATGCCGTTGGCGGACGGGACGTCGTCGCGAATCACCCGGGTGACACCCGCGCTGTCGCGCATGCTCACCCGGCCGTCCATGACTTCAGTCGCGTACAGATTCCCGTCCGGGTCGAAGGCGACGTCGTCGGGAGCGATGATCTCGCCGCCCTTGGCGCTGATCGTCTCCAGCCGGCAAGACTCGACGTCGAGCGCGCTGATCTGGCTGCCCGTGACTTGGGCGATGTAGATCCGGCCGTCGGGTCCGGTGCGCAAACCGTTCGCGCCGAACAACCGGCTGGGTCCAGCCAGTCGCGTCAGGCGCCAGCCTTCGGCGACGTTCGGCGGCCGCGCCGGCGAGTAACGGGCCATCACCGCTCGGACGATAGCAATCACCTGCTGGTCCAGACAATACTCAGCCGCCGAATCGGCCCTGGTCTTGACGGGCTGACCACCGTAGGAGAATCATGCTCTCTAATGAGTGCACGCCATTACCTTGTCCGGACAATATAGAGTGACTGCCGATCTGCTGGCCCTCGATGGGCGCATCGTGGTAGTCGCCGGCGCGGCCGGCGGCGGCATCGGCACCACTGTGGCGCGGATGCTTGCCCAGGCCGGGGCCACCGTGGTGGGGGTAAGCCGCGGCAAGGACAATCTCGACGAGCATCTCGGCCCGCTGATAGCCGACGGCCTGCCGGTACTGCCCGTCGCGGCCGATGTGTCCACCGATGACGGCGTACGCACCACCCTGGACGCCGTCCGCTCTGCCGGCGGCGAATTGCATGGTCTGGTCAACGTCGCCGGCGGTGCCGACCCGTCCACGTGGATGCCGTCGACCCGGGTGGCGCGCGACGACTGGCGCGATCTGTTCACGCGAAATCTGGAAAGCGTCTTCTTCATGAGCCAGGCCGTGGCCGCCGAACTGAGACGCCGCAACAGGCCCGGCTCGATTGTCTCGGTCTCCTCGATCAGCGGGATGAACACCGCGCCCTTCCACATCGCCTATGGCACGGCCAAGGCCGCGATCGTCGCCATGACCCGCACTATGGCAGTTGAACTGGCGCAAGCCGATATTCGTGTCAACGCGGTTGCGCCCGGTGTGATCGAAACACCGGCGTCGCGCACCTACACCGACGAAGACCCCGAACGCGACCGGCGTGCGATCGCGATGGGACGGCGCGGCCGTCCCGAAGAAGTGGCCGGTGCCATCCTGTTCCTGCTCTCGGACCTGTCGAGCTATATCACCGGGCAGACGCTGTTGGTCGACGGCGGCCTGAACCTCAAGTGGGGGCATCTGGGTGCCGACAACACCTCGTTGTTCCTCAAGGACCAGGACTTCCGTGCGGTGATCAAGCAGTGGGAAGGAGGATGAGATATGGATGCGGCTGACGAGCTGACCGCCCCGGTCACCATCGGCGTCGAGGCCTACCTCTCCGAGGATTACGCCCGCGCCGAGCGAGACAAGCTGTGGCGCAAGGTATGGCAGCAGGTGGGGCGCGTCGAAGACCTGCCCAAAGTGGGCAGCTACTTCACCTACGACATTCTGGACGACTCGATCGTGGTGGTGCGCACCGCCGATGACGCGTTCACGGCCCACCACAATGTCTGCATGCACCGCGGCCGCCGGCTGGTCGATGTCCCGGACGGCGCCAAAAGTGCTTGCGGACACAAGAAGTCGTTCGTGTGCGGTTTTCACGGCTGGACCTATGACCAGCACGGCGCCTGCATCCACATACCCGAGCAGCCCGACTGGCAAGGTGCGCTGACGCCGGAGAACACCCATCTGGCCCCGGTGCACGTGGACACCTGGGGCGGCTGGATATGGATCAACATGGATCCCGCAGCCGAGCCGTTGCGCGACTACCTTGAGCCAGCCGCCACCATGCTGGACCCCTTCCGGCTGCAGGACATGCGGTGCAAATGGCGAAAGTGGCTGCATTTCCAATGCAATTGGAAGGTCGCGATGGAGGCCTTCAACGAGACCTACCACGTCGCGACCACACATCCGCAGTTCAACCAGTTCGGAAATTTCCGGGGGTGGGCACACGCGCACGGAAAGCACAGCAACATCGGCTACGACGCGCCCAAGGACCTGGAGGAGACCAAGTCCAAGATCCGGTTGGGCACCGGCGCCGACCCCCGCGTATCGACTGCCGAAATGCAGCTGTACACCCTGGAGGAGACCAACGCCACCACCACCAGGACGCTGGTGGAGGCGGCGCGCCGGCTGGTCGATGAACTTCCCGAAGACGCCGCCCCGGACAAGGTGCTGGAACACTGGCTGACGTCGGCGCGCCGTGACGACGCCGCCCGCGGCGTCGTGTGGCCAACCATCGATCCCGAACACCTGGCCAACAGCGGCACCGCCTGGCAGATCTTTCCGAACTTCCAGATCGGCCAGGGCCTGACCACCGCGCTGTGCTACAGCGCCCGGCCGCACGGCTACGACCCCGACCGGTGCATCTTCGAAGCCGCCTGCTACGAGCTGTACCCGACGGGCGAAGAGCCACAGACCGAATGGGAGTATGCGCTGCCCGACGACCCGAACTGGCGCAGCGTGCTGCCGCAGGATTTCTCCAACATGGCCGCGGTGCAGCAAGGCATGAAGTCACTCGGCTTCCGAGGGCCCAAACCCAACCCCTACATGGAACGCAGCACCGCCAACCTGCACCGCAACCTCGCCGAGTACATGGGGACCGGGGCGCCCCGCCGACTAGCAACGGAGTTGGAACGATGAAGGTCAACCTTGGGTTCGGAGCACACAATTCCCACGACTGGGACCGCGTGCTGGCCGGGGATTTCAGCCAGCCCCCCGCCACCTCCGACTGGGAGTGCGTGCAGGCGACGCTCGCGATCGCCGATCTGGCCGAACCGCTCGGCTTCGACGGCATCTGGATGCCCGAGCACTGCGGCACCCCATATGGCATGACACCCAATCCGATTCAGGCGCTGAGCTATTTCGCCGGCCGGACCGAGCGCGTCAGCCTGGGTACCTTCGTGGTGGTCGCGCCCTGGTGGCATCCCGTCCGGCTGGCACACCAGATCGCCTACCTCGACATCCTGTCGAACGGCCGCTACACGACGATAGGGATCGGCCGCGGCGTATCGAAGGGAGAATTCGACGCCGTCGGCGTGCCGCGCGAGGAAAGCCGGCAGCGGTTCAACGAAACACTGGACATCCTGCAGCTGGCGTTGTCTGGAGAAAGGTTCGCCTATGAGGGCGAGATCTTCACGGTTCCCGAGATGTCGCTTCGCCCCGAACCCCGGAGCACGGACCTGGTTTCGCGCATCTACAGCTCCTCGTCGACCGCCGAATCGCTGGAGATCTTGGCGCGCCGCGGCATGGTGCCACTCTTTGTGGGCAACAAGCCGATCGAGGACGCCGGGCGAGAAGTGCAGAAGGTGAACACCTTCCGCAAGGAAGAAGGCCTGCCGCCCTGTCAACCGAAGAACGTCATGTTCATGTACTGCACCACCGGCGACCCCGGCAGGTCCGAGGAGTGGATATGGACCGCCAACCGGGATGTGACGGTGCACTATGGATTCGCCGATGCGTCGAACTTCAAGGGCGTCAAGGGTTATGAGGCCTATGCGGCCCGCGAGGCTACCGCTACGGCGGTGTTGGCCTCATCGGTCACTGGCGACACCAAAGGACCGTCAAAGACGCCCGGCTATCACGCGTCCAACCTGCTGATCGGAACGCCGGAGGAGATCTTCAACCGGATCACCGCCGCTCAGGAAGCGTGCTCGTTCTGCGAGCTGACGATCGTCCCACAGTTCGGCACCATGCCGTACGAGGAGGCCATGGCGAGCACACGGCTGTTCGCCGAGGAGGTGCTGCCCGCCGTCCAGAAAATGGCGGCACCTTTGCACCCCGCGGCGCTGCCGGAGAACGCGCTGGCATGACCGGTAGCTCTGACTGTCCGCCCACCCAGACGCCGGACGATATCGACCTCGAAGCGCTTCGCGAGAAGTACCGGCAGGAGCGCGAAAAGCGGCTTCGGTCAGAAGGTTCCAAACAGTACATCGAACTCGTCGACGACTTCGCGGGCTACTACGAAACCGACCCGCATTCGCCGCCGCTGGTCCGCGACCCGATCTCCGAAGACGTCGACGTCGTCGTGTTGGGCGGGGGCTTCGGTGGTCTGCTGTGCGGTGCGTATCTCAAGAAGGCCGGCGTCGATGACGTCCGCATCATCGAGCTCGGCGGTGACTTCGGCGGCGTCTGGTATTGGAACCGTTATCCCGGCCTGCAGTGCGACAACGAATCCTATTGTTACATACCGTTTCTCGAAGAGCTGAATTTCATGCCGAGCAAGAAGTTCGCCGACGGCACCGAGATCTACGAGCACTGCCGGCGCATCGGAAAGCATTTCGGTCTCTACGATTCCGCGATCTTCTCCACCCAGGTGCGGGCGTTGCACTGGGACGAGGAGATCAACCGGTGGCGGATCGGCACCAATCGCGATGACGACATCCGGGCCCGGTTCGTGGTCATGGCGTCGGGTCCCTTTCACCGGCCGAAGCTGCCCGGCATTCCCGGGATCCAGAACTTCAAGGGTCACAGCTTCCACTCGTCGCGCTGGGATTACGACTACACCGGAGGAGATAGCAGCGGCGGGCTGGACAGGCTCGCCGACAAACGTGTCGCCGTAGTGGGCACCGGGGCGACCGCCGTTCAGATCGTCCCGTTCTTAGGCCGGCATGCCAAGCAGCTGTACGTCTTTCAGCGCACACCGTCGTCGGTGGGCCCGCGCAACAACACTCCTACCGATCCGGACTGGGTGAAGTCGCTTAAGCCCGGCTGGCAGAAGGAGCGCCAACGCAACTTCCACGCCTGGACGTTCGAGGGAATGGTGCTGGGGCAACCCGACTACGTGTGCGACTTCTGGACCGAGCTCGGCCGCAACACCGCGGCCAGGGTGCTCGGTCTGGAGGACCCGGCTGCGATGACGCCGCAGCAGTTCATGGACATCCGTGAGGAGGAAGACTACAAGGTCATGGAGCGGTTGCGGCGCCGCATCGGGGACATCGTCGACGACCCCGGTACCGCCGAAGCACTGAAGCCCTACTATCGATTCCTGTGCAAGAGACCCTGCACCAACGACGAGTACCTGCAGACCTTCAACCGGCCCAACGTGACGCTGGTGGACGTTTCCGCGACTAAGGGCGTGCAATGCGCGACCGAAAAAGGCCTGGTGGCCAACGGAATTGAGTACGAGGTCGACTGCATCATCTATGCCAGCGGCTTCGAAATAACCACAGAACTGCGCCGCAGGTATTCCATCGAGGCGATCGAAGGCCGCGGCGGGCTGTCACTGTTCGACCACTGGCACAACGGATACCAGACGCTGCACGGGATGACCAGCCGCGGATTCCCCAACCAGTTTTTCACCGGCTTCACCCAGGTGGGCATCTCGGCGAACATCGCCGCCAACTACGAGCTGCAGGGCGAACACATCGCGTACATAATCGCAACAGCACTGGCGCGCGGCGCCACAACCGTGGAGCCGAGCCAGCAGGCACAGGACCAGTGGTGCACAACCATCCGGGAGACCGCGATTGACAACAGCCAGTTCGATTTGGAGTGCACCCCGGGCTATTACAACAACGAGGGCGGCGGCCAAGGGGCGGCCGCGGGCGAAGGCATCCGGTCCCACCTCGGCGAACCGTACGGACCCGGGTTCTACGCCTTCGGTGACCTGTTGTCCGAGTGGCGCGACAAGGGCGACCTCGACGGGCTCGTGCTGGGATCGTGATGGCTGAGCTCAGATTCGACAACCGTGTCGCCGTGGTGACCGGTGCCGGACGCGGACTGGGTCGCGCGTATGCCCTGATGCTGGCCGCGCGGGGCGCCAAGGTCGTGGTCAACGACACTGGGGGCAGCCTGACCGGTGCTGGTGCGGACGCCACACCGGCGCACGAGGTGGTGTCCGAAATCGCGGCGGCCGGCGGGGACGCGATCGCCTCGGTCGAATCGGTGGCCACCGCGGCCGGCGGTCAGGCGATCATCGACGCGGCGCTGGAGCGCTTCGGGCGCATAGACATCCTCATCCACAATGCGGGCAACGTGCGCCGCGCTTCGCTGAAGCAGATGAGTTACCAGGACTTCGATGCCGTCATCGATGTGCATCTGCGCGGCGCCTTTCACGTAGTGCGCCCCACCTTTCCGCTCATGTGCGAGGCGGGATACGGCCGCATTGTGTTGACCTCGTCCATCGGAGGCTTGTACGGCAACCATGGTGTGGCGAATTATGCGGCGGCCAAGGCGGGCCTGGTAGGCCTGGCCAACGTCGCCGCCCTGGAAGGGGCCGCCGAAGGCGTGCTGTGCAACGTCATCGTTCCCTCGGCCGTCACGAGAATGGCCGACGGCCTGGACATTTCGGCGTATCCGCCGATGGGTACCGACTTGGTGGCACCGGTGGTGGGACTGCTGGCGCACGAATCCTGCCCGGTCAACGGCGAGCTGCTGATCGCCATCGCCGGCCGGGTCGCGCGCGCCGTGATCGCCGAAACACCAGGGGTGCAGCGACTTTCCTGGTCGATCGAGGATGTCGCCGAGCAGCTCTACGCCATTCGCGACCTCGCCGCGCCACTCGTGTTCCCCGTCGTCCCGAACGGACACGCCGACCACATTCGCTACAGCTTCGAGTCGGCGGCCTGGGCAAGCCGGGAAAGCGCGCACCATGTCTAGGCGCGGGTCTGCCACCGGACCGCTGGCGGGGGTCCGCGTCGTCGATCTGACGGCGATGGTGATGGGGCCCTACTGCACCCAGATCATGGCCGACATGGGTGCCGACGTGATCAAAGTCGAACCCCCGCAAGGCGATGACACGCGCTACGTCTCGGTCGGCCCGGCCCCCGGCATGAGTGGCGTGTTTGTCAACGTCAACCGCGGAAAGCGCGGCGTAACACTGGATTTGAAGTCCGATGCCGGCCGCAGCGCCCTGCGCGCACTGATCGAGCAGGCCGATGTGTTCATCCACTCGATGCGGGCCAAGGCGATTGCCCGGCTGCAGCTGAGCTACGACGAGGTCGCCACCATCAACCCGGCCATCGTTTACACCAACTGTTACGGGTACGGGCGGCGCGGACCCAACCGCGACCTGCCCGCCTATGACGACACGATTCAGGCGGCCTGCGGCTTGCCCGCGGTGCAAGAGCAGCTGACCGGCGAGGCCAGTTACGTCGGGACGATAGTGGCCGACAAAGTGGCCGGCCTGACCGCGCTGTACGCCACCATGATGGCGCTGTACCACCGCGAACGCACCGGTGAAGGCCAGGAGGTGGAAGTCGGCATGTTCGAAGCGGTGGCGTCGTTCATGCTGGTCGAACACGCCAACGGCGCCATGTTCGATCCACCCCTTGGTCCGGCGGTCTATCCCCGCACGGTGGCGCCTAACCGGCGCCCTTATCGCACCAGCGACGGCTACATCGCCGCGCTGATCTACAACGACAGGCATTGGGCGGCGTTCATCGGCGCTGTGAAACCGCCGTGGGCCAGCGATCTGTACGCCAAGCTCGAGGACCGGGCGCGCCAGATCGACGCGGTATACGCGTTGCTCTCCGAGACGCTGGCGCAACGCAGCACTGCGGAATGGCTCGCCCTGTTTCGTGAACTGCAGATCCCCGCCTCCGCGTTGTCCAGTCCCGCAGCGCTATTCGACGATCAGCACCTCAACGAGGTCGGTTTCTTCGAGACCGTGGACACCCGCAATGGGCCGGTGCGCTTCCCCGGCGTGCCGACCTGGTTCTCCCGAACACCGGGCCGAGTCCGGGGCCCCGCCCCGGAGCTGGGCGCCCACACCGCAGAAGTCCTGGAAGAACTCGGACTTAACACGGCCTGCCCGAAGGCCACGTAAGAACGTGGCGAGCGGCAAATGGCGAGGTCGAAGCTAGCGGCACTACCCGCGATGTGATCTAGCTAACAGTGGCAGCCCTATCTTACTCCGGAGTGAGATAGGGCTATTGGATCACCGTCCAATAACTTGAGGTCAATCTCACCGCGGTCGCCCAACCCGCCGGCCACTGACGCGACTGAGGCGTCACCGCCTTGGTTGTGGCCGAACCCGGCAAACTTGTTGCGAGCCTTAGCGTGTCTGCGCGGGATCGCGCGTCCTCGCCCCTAAGCTTGCTGGGATCACGAGGAGGGGCAGCGACGTATCGGCAGCAACTACGGCGCCGGGCGACAAGATGGTCGGGGCGCGCTAACAGCGAGCACTGAGCCGGGCGGGAAGGACTCCGCACCGGCGCGTTCTGCTCGGCGCCGATGGGTGGCCCCGGTGCGCCGCGTCGGCAGGCTCGCGATCTGGGACAAGCCCGAGCGGCGCAACGGCATCCCCGCGCTGGACGGCCTTCGTGCGATAGCCGTCGCGCTGGTCCTCGTCGGCCACGGCGGGATCCCCGGCGTGAGCGGGGGCTTCATCGGCGTCGACGTCTTCTTCGTGCTCAGCGGATTCCTCATCACCTCGCTGTTGCTCGACGAGCTGGGACGCAGCGGCCGAATCGACCTGACCGGGTTCTGGATTCGCCGCGCTCGCCGGTTGCTGCCGGCCCTGATGCTGATGGTGCTCACGGTGGCCGCGGCGCGCGAACTGCTTCCCTACCAATCGCTTACCGGTTTGCGAAGCGACGCCATCGCCGCCTTTGTGTGGCTGGCCAATTGGCGGTTCGTGGCTCAGAAGACCGATTACTTCACTCAGGGCGCCCCACCTTCGCCGCTGCAGCACACCTGGTCGCTGGGGGTCGAGGAGCAGTACTACTTCGTCTGGCCACTGCTGCTGATCGCAGTGACCCTGGTGTTGGCGGCGCGGGCCAAGCGCTATTTCGGCAAGATCACCGTCGGACATGTCCGGTTCGCCGCGTTCATCATCGCCACGCTGGGCGCGATGGCATCGGCGGCCGCCGCCATCGTGTTCACCTCCGATACAACCCGCGACCGAATCTATTTCGGCACCGACACCCGGGCACAGGCTTTGCTGGTGGGCGCCGCGGCATCGGCTTTGCTGGTACGGGATTGGCCATCGCTGAATCGCGGCTGGTGTCTGATCCGGACTCGCTGGGGACGGCGGATCGCGCGCCTGCTGCCAGTCGTGGGTCTGGCCGCGCTGGCGGCGATCACTCACTTCGCGACGGGCAGCTCAACCGAATTCCGCCATGGACTGTTGATCGCGGTGGCCATTGCGGCGGTCCTCGTCGTCGCGCCGGTCGCACTGGAGCAGCGCGGAGTGGTGGCCCGAGTCTTGTCCTGGCGCCCGCTGGTGTGGCTGGGCACCATCTCCTACGGCGTCTATCTTTGGCACTGGCCGATATTTTTGGCGCTCAATGGCGAACGCACCGGATGGTCGGGGCCGGCGCTGTTCGGTGCCCGGTGCGCAGCCACGGTGGTGGTGGCGTTCGTGTCGTGGTGGCTGATCGAACAACCCATCCGCCGCTGGCGACCAGAACGGGTGCCGCTGTTGCCGCTGTCGGCGGCGACCGTGGCGACCGCCGCGGCCGCGACGATGCTGGTCGTCCCGGTAGCAACCGGACCAGAGTTGCGTGAGATCGGCCTGCCGCCCGGCGTATCGGCGGTGGCCGCGGTGTCGCCGTCACCGCCGGGACCGCAAGGGCCCGCACCGGGGCCGCGCGATCCCAACCAGCCGTTCACCGTTTCGGTCTTCGGTGATTCGATCGGGTGGACGATGATGCACTACCTCCCACCGACACCCGGATTCAGGTTCATCGACCACACCGTCATCGGCTGCAGCCTGGTGCGCGGCACCCCCTATCGCTACATCGGCGAAACCCTGGAGCAGCGGGCGGAGTGCGACACCTGGCCGGGCCGCTGGTCAACCCAGATCGGACAGGACCGGCCGGATGTCGCGCTGCTGGTCATCGGCCGCTGGGAGACGGTGGACCGGGTCAACGAGGGCAAGTGGACCCACATCGGCGACCCGACCTTCGACGCATACCTCAACTTCGAGCTGCACCGGGCGCTGAATATCGTTGGCTCCACCGGCGTTCGGGTGCTGGTGGCCACGGTGCCGTACAGCCGCGGCGGCGAGAAGCCGGACGGTCGCCTGTATCCCGAGGACCAGCCCGATCGGGTGAACCAGTGGAATACGATGCTGCGCAACGCTATTGGTGAGCACCCCAACGTCGGGATCGTCGACCTGAACAAAAAGCTATGCCCGGACGGCGTTTACACCGCCAAGGTCGACGGCATCAAGGTGCGCAGCGACGGCGTCCACCTCACCCCCGAAGGGGTCAAGTGGCTGTTGCCATGGCTGGAAGAGTCGGTCAGGTAGTCAATTACCGGTCCAGCAGCTCAATTCCATACTGTCGCTGCGCCGGGCGGGAAAGTTGTAGCTCACATAGCCGTTGTCGGGGTGGCGTACGTAGTCGAGGTAAGGCTGCGCGTCGGCGGACTCGGCGTTGTCGGCAACCACCAATGCACCGGGGGACAATCGCGGTTGCAGCAGCTTGATAACCGGTAAATACAGTTCCTTCCAGCCGTCGAGCAGGGCGAAACCGATGGGTCCTTCCAGGTTCGCCAACGTGTTCAGCGCATCTCCTTCCAGGATGGTGACTACGTCGTCCAGACCGGTTTCACTGAACGTCTGCCGGGCGGCGGCGATCTTCGTCGCGCTCAGTTCGGTGGTCACCACTCGGCCCACGCCGTTGTCGCGCACGGCCGCAGCCAGGTGTAACGCCGAAATGCCGAACGACATCCCGAACTCTACGACCGTAGGCGGGCGGGTGGCCCGCACGAGTGCGTACAGCAATTGGCCGGCTTCGGGCGTCACCGGGATGTAGAACTCGCTCATCGCGTCGGCGCGCTCCTGCGAGTTTGCCGACGTCAGCACCTGTTGCAGCTCGGCGTGCCGGTCGCGCAGCTGCGACATCTGGCTCTTGGTCTCCGCATACATCCGGCTCAGTGCCGTCGCGACTTTAGGTTCCTGCAAGGTAGTGGCCATACCAAGAGTGTGACGTAACGCGTTTGACGAGCGCCATATGCCGGTGTAAACATGGAATCCGCAAACACCTCGGTAGGTGAGGCGTCTGCACGGACACAGGCCACTGACCCCGAACGTCGAGAGACGCCCCGGGTCAGGACAGCTCTTCCCGGCCTAAGGGTTGAGCCCAAGTGGCTTCCGGACGAATCCCGGATACGCCGTGCAGTGCCAAAGCTCCGACGAGAGGGGTGTTCGGCGGTTGACCGCCGTACGTTCATCCCCCCTTTCGTGCAGGTGACTGTGATGACACCCGCGTGTGTCCCGGCCGGAAGGAGGTGAGGGCGAGTTGAACGACATCCCAGGCGATAGTCCCTATCCGAAATCCAACTTGCCCCGATCCGGTTCCGGCATTCCGTTTGCTGCCTGAGCCTTCTCGAGCGTTTGTCGTTGCGCGCATGCATATGTCCTGCCTGCCTCGCGGCAACTGCCCGAGGGCGCTGTAGTCGCGTTCTGAATTGCGTTAACCGGTCGGGCTTCTGACAGGAGCAGACCATGACCACAATGAGCATGAATTTTGTTGCGCCACAGTGTGCAACCGGTGCAAACGGCTTAACCGGTACGCCGAACGGCGGGGGCCGCACGCTGGTGCGACTCGGCCGGCGCCTGAGTGACGCGCTGCGTGCGTCGCTCAACGCGGGCCCCCAGGACCGGGCCGACAAGTACGTAGCGCTGATGCCGACCGCGGTGCTCGCCGCCTGATACCGGCGGCAACGACCGGCGATGCATTCGCCGACAACATTCAGCGGTGGGCGCGGCCCCGCGCCCACCGCTGTGCCCAAACTTGTTCGAGAGAGCGAGAATCCGATGACATTGATCTCCACCGAACTTCGCGATGCCCCCCACGCGACAGGCCTGCAGCCGGTGCTGGACTCGGCGCACGCCGGCGACATCGTCGGTGCTTTCGGACGCATTCGGCGCGACGACACCGGTGCGACCGGCGGTCGCTGGCGTCGCCTGCGGACATTGCTGGTAATCATCGGTCCGGGCCTGATCGTGATGGTCGGCGACAACGATGCAGGCGGTGTCGCGACCTACGCGCAGGCTGGGCAGAACTACGGGATGACCCTGCTGTGGACACTGACGTTGCTCATCCCGGTGCTGTATGTGAACCAGGAAATGGTGTTGCGGTTGGGTGCGGTCACGCGGGTTGGCCACGCGCGCCTGATCTTCGAGCGATTCGGGAAGTTCTGGGGCGCGTTCAGCGTCGGTGATCTGCTGCTGCTCAACGCCCTGACGATAGTGACCGAATTCATCGGCGTCTCAATGGCACTCGGATTTCTGGGCTGCCCCAAGGTGATCGCGATCCCGGCGGCGGCGGTGCTTTTGTTCGCCGTGGTGGCCGGCGGTTCGTTTCGCCGCTGGGAGGGACTGATGTTCCTGCTCATAGCGGTGAACGTAGTGATCGTCCCGATGACGCTATTGGTCCATCCGACGTGGAAGGCGACCATCGGCGGGCTCATGCCGCAGTTCCCGGGCGGGCTGAACTCGACCGTGCTGCTGCTGATCGTGGCGATCGTGGGCACCACCGTTGCGCCGTGGCAGCTGTTCTTTCAGCAGTCCAATGTGGTGGACAAGCGCATCACCACCCGCTGGATCCCCTATGCACGAGCCGATTTGGTGATCGGCATAGTGGTCGTCATGGTCGGGGCGACGGCCCTGATGGCCGTCACCGCATTCGGATTGGCCGGCACCACCGACGCCGGCAACTTCACCGACGCAGCCGCGGTGGCGACGGGATTGACCAATCACCTCGGCAGCGCGGTCGGAGACCTGTTCGCGATCCTGCTGCTGGACGCATCGTTGATAGGCGCGAACGCCATCGGGCTGGCCACCACCTACGCCGTCGGCGACGCCCTGGGCAGGCGCCATTCGCTGCATTGGAAGATCAGCGAGGCGCCGCTGTTCTACGGCGGTTACGCTGCACTGCTGGCCATTTCGGCCGCAGTCGCGTTCAGCCCCGACCACATCCTGGGTTTGGTGACCCAAGGCGTCCAGGCGCTTGCCGGCGTGCTGCTGCCGTCGGCGACCGTCTTCCTGGTCCTGCTGTGCAACGACCGCGCGGTGATGGGGCCGTGGTCTAACACGTTGCGGCAGAATGTCGTTGCGTGGACCATCGTGTGGTCGCTGGTGCTGCTCTCACTGGCGCTGACAGCCACGACCTTCTTCCCGAACCTGTCGACTGTCGCCATTGAAATCGGGCTGGCGGCCGGTGCGGCGCTGGGCGCGGTCGGCGGTGCGGCAGTGGTGGTCGCCGGTCGGCGGTACGGCGACAGTACCCCGCCTTTAACGCGCGCCGATCGCGAACAGCACCGGGTGCATTGGCACACCCCGAACCTGACCGCTCTGGAGCGTCCGGTGATGTCGCCGGTGCGGCGGGCGGGGCTGTTCACCCTGCGCGGCTATCTCGCGCTGGCCGTCGTCTTGGTCGTCGTCAAACTCGTCGAGGCGGGTATGGCCTGAACCTCGTGGCCATGCCGCTAGGCATCTGCCCAGCAATTCTTTGCGAAACGGTCATATTTGCCGATGCGCAACGATAGGCTCTGAAACCGGGACAGCTGCCCGATCCGGCTAGGCAAACAGCGCTCAGGCGGAGCCGGTCGTGTGGCTGCTGGAGGTGACAGATGTCGTACTTGATAGCGGCTCCGGAAATGGTGGCGGCGGCGGCGACGGATCTGGCGGGGGTCGGGTCGAACATCAGCGCTGCCAACATGTCGATAGCTGCGATGACAACGCAGGTGCTGCCTGCCGGCGCCGACGAAGTGTCCTCGGCCATCGCGGCATTGTTCGGCGCGCACGGCCGGGTATATCAGGCGCTGAGCGCCCAGGCCGCGGCGTTTCACGACCAAATCGTGCAGACGCTGACGGCCGGCGCGAACGCCTACGCCGGCGCCGAAGCGGCCAATGCCACGCCGATGCAGGCCGCGCTGAATGCGGCGGCCGCGGCGCCCGCCGGACCGCTGAAGCAACTCGAGCAGATGCACATCGGGTTCAACACCGCCCTGGTGAAGAACGAGCTCGCCTTGAATTCGGCCCTGGTGACCAATGAGGTGGCGTTCGAGCGAAGCATCTTCGGCACCGACAGCGCCCTCAACGGGGCCCTCAACCGCACTTTCAACGCCGGCAACCTGCTGATCGGCACCGGCGAACAAGCCCTCAACACGATCGTGGGAGTACAAGTCCCCGCCAATTTCACCGCTGGCCTGCTGCTGGGCAGTTCGGCCCAGGTCTTCAACGGTGGCCAGATCGGCGGCCTGGTCGGAGCCTTCGACCAGAGCCTGATGGTCCCGACCGACCTGGCCGGTCTCTTCCTGGGCAATACGTCGCCGGCGGCGGCCGCTATTACCAATGCCGCAGCGGCAACTTCGCCGAGCGGCTTCTTCCAGCAGCTCGAAACAGCGCAGATTGGGTTCAACACACAACTCGTCAACGATGAGCTGAACTTCAACCACAACCTGCTCACCCACGAAGTAGCTTCGGAGCAAAGCGTTTTCGGTACCGACAGTGCCCTCAACGGCGTGATCAACCGCAGCTACAACGTTGGTAACCTGTTGATCGGCACCGGGGAGCAAGCCGTCAATACGATCGTGGGAGCCGCGGCCCCCGCCAGCTTCACCGCCAGCCTCCTGACGGGCAGTTCGGCTCAATCCTTCAACGGCGGTGAGATCGGCGGCGTGGTTGGTGCCTTCGATCAAAGCCTGGCTGCCGGCGCCGATTTGGCTGGCCTCATCACCGGCCAGTAGGCGCTCAAATCAGGCCGAGCAACCGCAGATCCGCGACATACTTGTCGATCAGCGCCGCGGTAAGGTGTGGAATGTCCTTGGCAGCACCGATTTTGGCGTTCTGCACGGCAGCGCGGAACACCTCGGTGGGTGCAGGCGCGCCGCGCAACGGCTGCTCTGGCTTGCGGTAGGCCTCGAGTAGCGGCAGCACCGAATGCTGACGCTGGCGGTCCGGCAACGCGCGAAGAGCGGTTTCGAAGCGGCCGAGCCAATCGTCATGATCCTCGATGCGGCGGATGTCGTGGCCGGAGTCAATCAGCCAGTCCACGAATACATCCAGGGACACCCCGTCATCGTGGGGGTTCATCACGTCGAAAGACCGGAAACTCGGCCGCGGCCCAGCAGCCGTTTGCGCACCCAGCGTGGTGACCGCCTCGGCCACGAAATCGGCGGGCAGGCCGTCGTAGTGGGCCCGCGCTCGGTTGCCTTGCGGGTCGGCCTCATAGAACGACCAGGGCGCGATACCCGTCACCAATATGCTGATCATCAACCGGGTGAACATATCTGGCACGTTGAGCTGTCCCGCGTAGCGGCTGTGCGCCAGGATCATGTCCGAACGAAACACGGCCACCGGGAGTCCGCAGAGGTCATGTGCCTCGCGCAGCAGCACCTCACCGGCCCACTTGCTGTTCGCGTAACCGTTTGCGTAGCCGTCGTCTACATGCCGGATCGCGCTGATCTCCCGGATGTCGCCGTCCTCTTCGAACCTGTCCGGATTGATCGACATCGCGACCGCCACGGTCGACAAATAGGTGACCGGCTTGATGCGGGTGGTAATCGCGAGACGGATCAGTTCGGCGGTACCCACCACGTTCGGACCGAACAACTGGTCGTAGGGCAAGACATGATTGACCAGTGCTGCCGGGTGCACGATCAAATCGACGACTTCGGCCAGCCTGTCCCAATCCTGTGGGGCCAGGCCGAGATTGGGCTCACCGATGTCACCGGCAATGACCTCCAGATGATCGGCGGCCAACTGCTGGAAACGTCTCAATAGCTCGGCATCCCCGCTGCGGAAGACACCTTCCAATCGCTGCCAGGCCGCCTCGGCGTCGGTGCCGCGAACCAGGCAGATAAGCCGGCCACCAGCTTCTGCCAGCCGCGCCAGCCATTCCAGACACAGAAAGCGCCCGAGATAACCGTTGGCTCCGGTCAGCAGTACCGTCTGCGGACTACCGGTTGCCCGCGGCAGCGCCGGGGCTTCGGTGAGTGTCTTGTTGTCGATGAACTTGTCCAAACTCAGGTCTGTGGCGTGCACCTCGGAAGCGCCCCGGCCGTGCACCGTCGAGAAGGTCGGCCGCTGGCCACCGGAATGACGTTCGGAATCAACGTATTCCGCCAGCTGCTGCAGGTCGCTGGTCGGACCGATGATCAGCCCCACGGGGACTTCCACATCGAAGAGGTCCTGCAACAAATTGGAGAAGGTCAACGCCGAAAGCGAGTCACCGCCGAGTTCGATGAATTGCATGTCGGGTTCCGGCGGGCCACCGGCCAAACCCAGCAGCGCCTCTGCGGCCCGAGTCAACGTCTCGACGACCGGGCGATCCGCGACGCCCTCCCGCAGCGCGCGGAGTTCGGCCACCCGGGTATCGGCAAGGTCGGCATACAGTCGCTCGAGTCGTTCGCCGTAGTGTTCCTTCAACTTTGGCCGCAGCAGTTTGCCAACCCCGGACAGCAGCCCGTTGTCGGAACTGAAAGGTTCGGTTTCGATCAGGAAATCGACCGGCAGCTCATAGGACTGCAACTGCGCGAATTGTGCTGTCTGACGCAGGGATTCACTCAACGCGGCCTTGAGGCCGGCTGGATCCTCAGAGAACCGGTTCAGCGCCTCAGCAGTCGGCACCACGACCGCCAGCAGGTAGGGGCGTTCGCTGTTGCCGTATACGAAGATCTGCCGGACCGAAGCCGCGCTGGAGAAAACCGCTTCCAGTTGCGCGACGGCGACGAACTCGCCCTGGGCCAACTTCAACACATTGTTTCGCCGGTCGACGTAGATCAGCTGATCCGGCCCGATCTCGGCCATCACGTCCCCGGTGCGGTAGTAGCCGTCGGCGTCGAATGCCTGAGCGGTGACGTCAGGACGCTTGTAGTAGCCGGCCATCGACGTCAGCGACTTCACCAGCAGCTCACCGCGCGGATGAGGCTTGTCGGTATGGAAATAACCGAGCTCGGGGACATCGATCAACTTGTAGTCGACCACCGGGGGCCGGCTCACCACGCCGTCCTTGGTCACCGCGCCCACCTCGGTCAGGCCGTAGCCGTCCATCACGTGCACGTCCAGACACGACTCGATGAAGCTCTTCATCTCGGCGGCCAACGGTGCTGTCCCGCAGAAGCTGGTCAGCACGCGCCCCCCGAGCACCCGGTCGCGCAGCTCCGCTCGTGCCTCCGATTCGGCGACGGCAACTTCGGCGCCTTGGGCGACGCGCCGGTCGACAGCGCTTTGGTAACGCTGGTAAAGCATTTCGGCCACCCGCGGAACCAGTCCCAGCTCAGTGGGCCGCACCAGGTTCCAGTCCTCGAACAATGTGGAAAGATCGCTTTCCGGCACAAAATAACTGGTTCCGCCGGCCTGGAACGCCGATGACAGCGGGATACGCCCGCCGAGATGATTGAGCGGCATGAAGTTGACGTTGATGACGGGCACGTCTTCGTCCGCCATGAACTGGGTGGTCCAGATCTTGGCCACCATCTGTTCGGAATACATTGCGCCCTTGGGCAATCCGGTGCTGCCGGAGGTGTAGAGAATCATCGCCAGTCGCTGATCGGTTTCGCCGGTGTAGATGGGCTCCGGCGGCAGCGCGCGACCACGCTCGATAACTTCGCCGAGTGTTTCGATGGTCACCGCCATACCCGCGGCGGCCAGGGTCGCCTCGGCGCGCTGTAGGCCCTCCCGATGATCGTCGACTTCGGGCCGATAGTCGAAGACGACGAGGCGGCGCAATGCCGCACTGCCCAGAGCCGCTTCCACGGCGATATCGAGATATCCCGCACCCGTGGCAAGGATCTGCGGCTCGACCTCAGCGACGATGGGCTGCAACCGCGCCGCGGTGGTGTTGTGCTGCAACGGCACTGCCACCAATCCGAGATATCCGCAAACCAGGTCGAGGGTGAGATAGTCGGCACTGGCAAACCCGACCGTGGCCAGGAAATCGCCGGGGTTGGCCGGATTGACCGGGTCGCTACGCCAGGCGCTCGCGATCGCTCGCACGTTGGCCCATAGATCGCGGTAGCTGATGGTGTCGAACCTGGGTAACAACTGCGCGATGGTGCGGCCGGTCGCGGGATCCGGCGTCAGTGTGCGCGCGCGCCAGCCGAGTGCGGGTCGGTCTGCGTAACCCTTTACCAACGTCTCGATGATCTGGTTCAGCCGAAGGCCCGGTTCGCGAATCGCCGCGCGGATCGCGGCATCTGGCTTGGCGAGTCGCTCGTCCTGATGCGCGGTCATGGTGAGCCTTTCGTTCGCGTCAGTCTCTAGCGCAAACCAGCCTGATGCCACACCTCTTCCGCATCGGATGTGTGACCGTCGCCACAGCGCCGACAGGGCGGGCGAACGTTAGCCGACGACCTCGATCGGATCGCCGACGTTGACGGTGTTGAAGTACCACGCCGCGTTGTCCGGGCTCAGATTGATGCACCCGTGACTGACATTGGCGTACCCCTGCGAGTTCACCGACCACGGTGCCGAGTGCACGTAGACACCGCTCCAGGTGACCCGAACCGCGTAGGAGGCGGTGATCAGGTAGCCGTCGGAGGAGTTCAGCGGGATGCCGATGGTCCGCGAGTCCATCACGACCGTGCGCTCTTTCGACAGCGCGGTGAAGTTGCCGATCGGCGTGGGACGACTGGGCTTGCCCATCGAAGCGGGCATGGTACGCAACACCTCTCCGTTGCGGCTGACCGTGAAGGTGTGTGCGGAGATGCTGGCGACACCGAGCAGTTCGTCACCGGTGTCGAAGCCCTCCGTGAGTTCCTGAACGCCTACCGAAACATGGCTGTGTGCGGGCCAGTAGTGATCTGGAACCCATTGCACGACGCTGCTGTTGACCCACTCGAAGCGTCCGGTCATGTCTGCTGGTGAGATGACCCGGATGGTCCGTTCCACGGCACGGCGATTGGTCACCGGCGCAGTGAACGTCACGACCACCGGGTGTGCCACGCCCACCACCGCACCGTCGGCCGGCAAAATCGAGGCAACGCCAGGGGTGGGGGTTGGGACCGGAACCGCGCCGGTAGCGGGATTACCCGAGACCGCTACGGCCATTACCGTGATCGCAACCATAACGAATAGATAACGAACCGCTCGACGCATGGCGTTTACCCCTCGAGATGGCGTGATCGACACAACCACATCTTAGTGGCTGTCTACCCATTGCGGGCTGTAGCAAACAATTCTGGCTAGCGATTCCGCTTAGCTCGGCGGCCCGAAGTGCCGGCAATCCAAGTCGTTGCCGGTCCGGTGCCGACGCGTTAGCCTCAGCGAGATCGTTGCCCGACGAGAACGACCAGGAGGCGCGGGGATGCTGTTCCGCCAGCTGGAGTACTTCGTGGCCGTTGCACAGGAGCGCCACTTCGCCCGGGCTGCCGAGAAGTGCTACGTGTCGCAACCCGCCCTGTCGTCGGCGATCGCCAAACTCGAACGGGAACTCAACGTCACGTTGATCAACCGTGGACACAGCTTCGAGGGCCTGACTCCCGAAGGGGAGCGGTTGGTGGTGTGGGCCAAGCGGATTCTTGCCGAGCACGACGCGTTCAAGGCAGAGGTGCACGCGGTGCAATCCGGCATCACCGGGACGCTTCGGTTGGGCGCCGTGCCAACGGCGTCCACGACGGCATCACTGGTGCTGTCCGGCTTTTGCTCGGCGCACCCACTGGCGAAGGTGCAGATCACTTCCCGGCTGGCCAGCACCGAACTGTACCGGCGGCTGCGCGAGTTCGAGCTCGATGCCGTGATCGTGCATGCCACGCCCGTCTACAACGACGTGGTGCTGGTGCCGCTCTACGACGAGCATTATGTGCTGCTGTCGCCGGCGGACATGTTGCCGCCGGGTGCATCGTCGCTGGGATGGACGGATGCCGCGCAGCTGCCGCTGGCGTTGCTCACGCCGGACATGCAGGATCGCCAGGTAATTGACGCGGCCTTCGCCGATCACGACATCACGGTGCGTCCACAGGTCGAAACAGATTCCGTTGCTTCGCTATTCGCTCAGGTCGCCACCGGCAACTCGGCGTGCATCGTTCCGCACACCTGGCTGTGGACGATGCCGATGACGGGGCCGGTCGGCCGGGAGGTACGTGCCGTCGAACTGGTCGAGCCGGCCCTCAAAGCCCAAATAGCCCTTGCCACAAACGCTGCCGGGCCAGGATCTCCGGTAGCTCGCGCGCTCAGCGCATCCGCGCAACTGCTGAAGTTGGGCGACTTCTTCGACGCTCAGCTGCAAAGCATCACCCAGCGGCGTTAACTCTTGGCTGCGCTGGTGGGGTTGAGGCTCGCCAGGTGTCCGCTTTCCACGCCGGCGGCCGGGTCGAGTTCACAGTCGATGATCGCCGGACCATTGGACGCCAGCGCCTCGGTGAGCGCCGACTCAAGCTCGGCCGGGGTGCTAACGTGATATCCCTTGCCGCCGAAGGCTTCTGCGAGAAGTTCATGCCGCGCTTGAGCATTGAGCACGGTGGGCGCCGGGTCCTTCCCTGAGGTGCCGGCACCGGCCGGGATCTCGTCTCCCCGGTACACGCCACCGTTGTTGAGGACAAGAACCGTGACGGGCAGCCGGTAGCGGCAGATGGTTTCGATTTCCATGCCGCTGAAGCCGAATGCGCTATCGCCCTCGATCGCGACAACCGGTCGTCCGGTTTCCACGGCCGCTGCGATGGAGTAGCCCATCCCGATGCCCATCACGCCCCACGTTCCGGTGTCGAGCCGGTGGCGCGGCAGTTGCATGTCGATGACGTTGCGGGCCAGATCCAGCGCGTTAGCGCCTTCGTTGACGACATACACGTCCGGATTACGCTGCAGCACGGTGTTAATCGCCCGGAGGGCGTTGTAGAACCGCATCGGGTGCGGGTCCTCGGCCAGGCGCTCGCGCATCTTGGCGTCATTGCGGGCCCTGCGATCGGTGAGTTCGCGCGTCCACGCGGTGGGTGTGGCGATCTGATGGGTGGCCAGGCCGTCCAGAAGCGCCGACAGCACCGAACCGATGTCGCCGGTCAGTGGGGCCGTGATCGGTTGGTTGCTGTCGAATTCCGACGCCGCGATATCGATCTGAATGAACTTCGCCTCAGACGACCACTGCGGCGAATCGCCGTGGCCCAGAAGCCAATTGAGCCGGGCACCGACCAGTAGGACCGCATCGGCCCGGGCGATCGCCAGCGACCGGGCGGCGGCCGCCGATTGCAAATGCGAGTCCGGGAGCAGCCCTTTGGCCATGGACATCGGCAGGAACGGAATGCCGGTGGTTTCGACGAATTCCCGAATCGCGTTGTCCGCCTGTGCATATGCGGCGCCCTTGCCGAGGACGATCAGCGGTCGCTGGGCGTGGGCGAGGACATCCAGAGCGCGGTCCACCGCATCCGGCGCCGGTAGCTGGCGGGGAGCCGGGTCGACGAGGCGCCAGATGCTGTCCGCGGCCGCCTTGGTTTCCATCGCCTGGCCCAGCACCTCGCCGGGGATGTCGAGATAGACCCCGCCCGGGCGGCCCGAGACCGCGGTGCGAATCGCCCGGGCGATACCGCGCCCGATGTCTTCCACCCGGCTGATCCGATAGGCCGCCTTCACGAACGGCCGCGCCGCGTTGAGCTGGTCCAGGTCCTGATAGTCGCCGCGCTGCAGGTCCACGATCGGGCGCTGGCTCGAGCCGGATATCTGGATCATCGGAAAGCAGTTGGCGGTGGCATTGGCCAGTGCGGGCAGGCCGTTGAGAAATCCCGGACCCGACGTGGTCAGGCACACTCCGGGCCGTCCGGTGAGAAAACCGGCCGCCGCGGCGGCATTGCCCGCCGAGGTCTCATGGCGGAAACCGATGTAGCGAATCCCCTCGGCCTGTGCGGTGCGCGCCAGATCAGTGATCGGGATACCGACGAGCCCGTAGATGGTCTCGACATCGTTGGCCTTGAGCGCGTCCACCACTAGGTGGAAGCCGTCCGTCAGTCCCGACGACGTGGTCATGTGGCGACTCCTCACGTGCTGGTCCGTGCTTCTTGTTCACCACTGTTATCCGGTGCCGTTTCGGTGTCCAAGACCGGGTCGCTATGCCACGATTCACGGTGTCTATCGACCGTGCTCAGCAGGCCTGCGCTCAGCTCGATAGGCGTTAGCTATCGAGCGGTAGCGGATCAGTATTGGACGAGCCGGGCCGGTTGACGGCATCGTGCTACCTATGACATCTGACTCGATCACCACCGGTGCTGCCGTCGCCGAACGGACCCCGACCTCGTCGAGTCCGCGCATCGCCGATCTGGTGACCGTGGCCGCGACCCGCCTGCCGCAGGCCCCCGCGCTCATCGTCACCGCCGACCGGATCACCATCACCTACCAGCAGTTGCTCGGTTTGGTCGATGACCTGGCCGGACAGCTGACGCGGGCCGGCTTGATGCCGGGTGACCGCGTGGGGCTGCGCACGGCCAGCACCGCCGAATTCGTCGTGGGCCTGCTGGCCGCGTCGCGCGCGGATTTGGTCGCGGTCCCGTTGGACCCGGCATTGCCGATCAGCGACCAGCGCGCCCGCAGCGAGGCGGTGGGAGCCCGGGTGGTGCTCACCGACAGCGTGGGCGCCGGTGACAGCGCCGAACCTTCGGTCCATTGGTGGCCTATCGCGGTCAGCGTGGACAGCGACGGCGGTACCCCGTCGGTCAGCCTGGACGCCGGCGCTGGACTGAAGGCGGAGGTGACCGCGCCCGAGGGCCTGCACCCCGACGACGCCATGATCATGTTCACCGGCGGCACCACCGGCCTGCCCAAGATGGTTCCGTGGACTCATGGCAACCTCGCCACCTCGGTGCGCGCCATCATCGCCGGTTACCGGCTGGGCCCGCAGGACGCCACGGTGGCCGTGATGCCGCTCTACCACGGGCACGGGCTGGTCGCCGCGCTGCTATCCAGCCTGGCATCGGGCGGCACTGTGCTGCTGCCCGCCCGCGGGCGGTTTTCGGCGCACACCTTCTGGGACGACATCGAGGCCGTCGGCGCCACGTGGTATACGGCGGTCCCGACGATCCACCAAATCCTGCTGGAGCGTGCCGGTACCGAGTCCTCCGGTGGCAAGAAGGCCGCACTGCGTTTCATCCGCAGCTGCAGCGCACCGCTCACCCCGGAAACCGCGCAGGCGCTGCAGGACGAATTCTCGGCACCGGCGCTGTGTGCGTTCGGCATGACCGAGTCCACTCATCAGGTTTGCAGCACCGGCCTCGATCACGACGACAATCCCGCCGAGACGACGGGTCTGGTCGGCCGGTCGACGGGGCCGGAGATCCGGATCGCCGGACCCGACGGTGCGCCGTTGCCGGCCGGCGAGGTCGGCGAGGTTTGGCTGCGCGGTGCCACCGTGGTCCGTGGCTACCTCGGTGACCCGAAGATCACCGCCGCGAACTTCACCGACGGTTGGCTGCGTACCGGTGATTTGGGGACCCTGTCGCCCGCCGGCGACCTGAGCATCCGCGGCCGGATCAAGGAACTCATCAACCGTGGCGGCGAGAAGATCTCACCCGAGCGCGTCGAGGGGATCCTGGCTACCCATCCAAACGTCATGGAGGCAGCCGTTTTCGGGGTCGCGCACCGGATCTACGGTGAAGCCGTCGCCGCCGCCCTGGTGCCCCGCGGCGCAGCGCCGGGCCCGGAGGAGCTCACTGAGTTCTGCCGGGAACGGTTGGCGCCCTACGAGATTCCGGACAGCTTCGAGATCACGGCTGAATTGCCGCACACCCCGAAGGGCTCACTCGACCGCCGCGCGGTGGCCCAGCAGTTCGGTGGCCAATAGCGGTTACTGCGAGGTGCCCGAGCCCCAGGCGGCCCGGGCCCCCGTTTCCCCGACGCGGTACGTCTGCACCAGTGTGGCGGCCGCACCCGCGATGACGAGGGCGACGACCACGAGGTGCACAGCGGATTTCACGGCACGCCCGCGCACCTGCCGCAGATGCACGGCGGTCAGTGCGGTCACGGTCGCCACCAGCGCCGCCACGCAGTAGACCACGGTGTCGCCGAGTTCGGCATGGGTGCGGATGGCCGGCGAGTTGCCGACTTTCCCGGCCAGCCACTCACCCGAGCTTGTTGTCAGCGGGGTCACGATGAGCGTGATGGCGCTCAGTGCCAGAACCAGCCAGATGAGCCGGCTTCGCGCCGCGGGCCACAGCGCGCACAGGATCGCCAGGATCGCCGTCAAAGGTCCCAGCACAACGACGAAATGGTTGAACAGGATGTGGGCCGGAAGGCCGTCGACTGTCGACATGGTTGCTCAGGCGGTGGTCTGCACCTTGGCCGCCGCGGACTCCGGCATCGGTTCATAGCGCGCGAACGAACGCGTGAACGATGCGGCCCCGTGCGCCAGCGAGCGCAAATCGATTGCGTACCTGGTCAATTCGACCTGTGGTACCTCGGCCTTGACCACCGTGCGTTCGTTGCCTGCGGTATCGGTGCCCAGCACCCGGCCGCGGCGACCGGATAGATCGCCCATGACCGCGCCGACGAAGTCGTCGGGCACCAGCACCGAAATCTCGTCGATCGGTTCGAGCAGTACGACTTTCGTCGCTGCCGCGGCCTCCCGCAATGCCAGTGAACCGGCCATCTGAAACGCGAAGTCCGACGAGTCGACGCTGTGCGCTTTCCCGTCGAGCAGCGTGACCCTGATGTCGACCACCGGGTAACCGGCGTGCACACCCTTCTCCATCTGCGCGCGGACCCCCTTCTCCACGCTCGGAATGAACTGCCGCGGAACGGCTCCGCCGACAACCTTGTCGAGGAACTCGAACCCGGTGCCCTCCGGCAGCGGCTCCACTTCGATGTCGCACACCGCGTATTGGCCGTGCCCACCCGATTGCTTGACGTGCCGGCCGTGCCCTTTTGCCTTGCCGCGCAATGTTTCCCGTAGGGGAACCCGCAACTCCACGGTGTCCACCGTGACGCCGTACCGGTTGGCCAGTGCGTCGAGCACCACGCCGGCATGGGCCTCGCCCATGCACCACAGCACGATCTGGTGGGTCTCTTGGTTCTGCTCGATCCGCAGCGTCGGATCTTCGGCGGCCAACCGGCCCAAGCCAACCGATAGCTTGTCCTCGTCGGTCTTGGCGTGTGCTTGGATCGCGACCGGCAGCAGCGGCTCGGGCATGGTCCAGGGCTTGAGCACCAGCGGCTCGGACTTGTCGGACAACGTGTCACCGGTCTCGGCGCGGCTGAGCTTGCCGATCGCGCAGATGTCGCCGGCTACCACGGTCCCGGCCGGGCGTTGCTGCTTGCCGAGCGGGAACGACAGGACTCCGATGCGTTCGTCTTCGTCGTGGTCGGGGTGGGAGTGGGTGGCGCCGCCGTTGGTGCTGCCGTCGCCGAAAAAGGACGAGAAGTGACCGGAAACATGGACCGTCGCGTCGGGCTTGATGGTTCCGGAGAAAACCCGGACCAGGCTGACCCGGCCGACGTAGGGGTCCGAGGTCGTCTTGACCACCTCGGCAAGCAAGGGTGCGCCGACGTCGCAGGCCAGCTCCTCATGCGTTGCGCCTTGCGGCGTAAAGACTTCGGGTAGTGGATGTTCCATCGGTGAGGGAAACCCTCGGGTCGCGACCTCCAGCAGTTCCAGCGTTCCGACGCCGGTGCTGCTGCATACCGGAATCACCGGGAAGAACGAGGCGCGGGCGACGGCCTTCTCCAGGTCGTCGATCAGTACCGATTCGTCGATTGCCTCGCCGCCGAGGTAGCGCTCCATCAACGACTCGTCTTCGGACTCTTCGATGATCCCTTCGATCAGGCTGCCGCGGGCTTCTTCGATGCGATCGGCGTCCGAGGAGTCCGGGGCCCCTTCGGTCCGCTCGCCGCCGGCGTAGGTGTAGCGGGTTTGTGACAGCAGTCCGATCAGCCCGTCACCGGTGGGCAGGTAGAGCGGTAAAACCTTGTCGCCGAAGGCTTCCTGGGCGGCAGCCAATGCCTCGGGGTAGTTCGCGCGGGCGTGGTCGAGCTTGGTGATCACCACGGCTCGGGGCATGCCCACCTGGCTGCACTCCTGCCACAGCGACTTGGTCGGCTCGTCGACACCCTCGTTCGCCGCGATCACGAACAGCGCGCAGTCGGCGGCACGCAGGCCGGCGCGCAGCTCGCCCACGAAGTCGGCGTAGCCCGGGGTGTCGACGAGATTGACCTTGATCCCGTCGTGCGACAGGGATGCCACCGCAACCCCCACCGAGCGCTGTTGGCGAATCTCGGCTTCGTCGAAATCGCAGACGGTGGTGCCGTCCACCACCGAACCTGGTCTGGTCAAAACCCCGGCGGCGACGAGCAGGGCCTCGACGAGGGTGGTCTTGCCGCCGCCGGAGGGTCCCACCAGAACCACGTTGCGGATGGCCTCTGGCCCGTCGGCGGTGGGAGCGGCTCCGACACCCTGGGAAGTACCTGCTCTGTCGGCCATGACGTTCCTCCAGTTCTCCGGCAATCATGCGGCGGGCTCCCCTGGTGCAACTTTTCCCCCAACCGCCGTCCAGCACAAGGGCCGGCTGATCAGCCGTGCCAGCCCGACCAGCGCTGAGCCGCGATGACGATTACCGGACCGTCCAACGAAACCGATTGATACTGGACATATTTGGCGCGCAACAGCCGGTATCCGGTGTGCATCGGGGCGCCCCCGCGATGAATCGTCGCCAGGCCGTCGACCCGAACCCACCACAACTGCGTCCAGTCATCGGCGTAGTGATCAACGAGCATGCTGACGTTGGGATTGCTTTCGATGTTGGCCAGCCGGCGCAGCCGCTGCGTGGTCTTGGGCTTGGCGTCGACCGCGGTGTAGATCAGGTGCTGATCGTCTTGGTCGACGGCGAACACCACCGGCACCAGGTGCGGGATGCCGTCAGGTGTGCTGGTGGCCAGCCGTGCCACCGGTGCCTGCGCGAACCTGACCGTTGGGTCGAATTCGGTCACGGCGCTACCTTTACCTCATGTCGGCGCAGACGCAGATCGCCAATCTTCTCTATCGCTATGCCGAATGTATCGACAATGGCGACCTGCAGGGTGCCGCCGGGCTGTTCGAACATGCCCGCATCAAGATCGGTGCCGGCGACACCATCGACGCATCCGCGCTGTTGGGCATCTGGCAGTCGCTGATCGTGCGCTATGCGGACGGAACCCCCCGCACCAAGCACGTGGTCACAAATCCGATCATTGAAATCGACACCGGCACCGGCACCGCGGAGTGCCGCAGCTATTACACCGTGCTGCAGCAAACCGACGGGTTTCCGCTGCAAACGATCGTCACCGGCCGCTACCACGACCGATTCGAGCTGGTGGACGGGCGATGGCGCTATGCGTACCGCGACCTCACCCTGATCGACATGGTCGGTGACGTCAGTCACCATCTCACTCATCCCATTGCGCCGTCCTGGGCACGCCCATAGCTATCTGGACTACGGTGAGGTAGATACAAGTTATGCCGCCCGGACCCCAGGGCTGGGACAATTCCGACGCTTACCCCGATGCAGGAGGTTACGGATGAGCAAATCGCGCCCCCGCTCACCCAGGTGGTCATGGTTAATCGCCGTCATAGCGGTGCTCGGGTTGGGCTGCGGATTTGACCTCGCCGCGCCGCCGGTGCCCGCTCAGGCCGCACCGCTCAAAGACTTCCCCATGGTCCCGCTCGACCCGGTAGCCGCAGTGGCCCAGGTCGGCCCGCAAGTGGTCAACATCAACACCAAACTCGGCTACAACAATGCGGTAGGCGCCGGCACCGGCATCGTCATCGACCCCAACGGCGTCGTACTGACCAATAACCACGTCATCTCCGGCGCCACCGACATCACCGCATTCAGCGTCGGCGACGGCCGAACCTACGGCGTGGACGTGGTGGGCTACGACCGCACGCAGGACATCGCGGTGCTGCAGCTGCGCGGCGCGGGTGGTCTCCCGACGGCCGCAATCGGCGGCGGGGTCAATGTCGGCGAGCCGATCGTGGCGCTGGGCAACACCGGCGGACAAGGCGGAACGCCGCGTGCGGTGGCCGGCAAGGTGGTCGCGCTCGGCCAAACCGTGCAGGCATCCGATGCGCTGACCGGCGCCGAGGAGTCACTGAGCGGCCTGATCCAGGTAGACGCCGCGATCGCGCCGGGCGACTCGGGCGGTCCCGTCGTCAACAACGCCGGACAGGTGGTCGGTATCAACACGGCCGCTTCCGACAACTTCCAGATGTCACAGGGCGGGACCGGTTTCGCCATTCCGATCGGTCAGGCGATCAACATCGCCAACCAGATCCGGTCCGGCGGTGGGTCACCCACCGTGCACATCGGCCCGACGGCCTTCCTGGGCCTGGGCGTCGTCGACAACGGTGGCAACGGCGCGAAGGTCGCACGTGTGGTCGGAAACGCTCCGGCCGCCTCGGTCGGGATCTCCAACGGCGACATCATCACGGCAATCGACGGCGCCGCGATCAACTCGGCCACGGCGATGTCTGACGCCCTCAACCCGCATCATCCAGGGGACACCATTTCGGTGACCTGGCAATCCAAGTCGGGTGCCGCGCGTACCGAAAATGTCACGTTGGCAGAGGGGCCGCCGGCCTGACCCGGCGCGGTCAATGCGATTTGGCCAGCCAAATTCCTTGGTGTCAGCCATGATTCGCACTTTGTTTGCGGAAGTGATTCCTGAAGACATGCGTCGGGTACCCATGGCAGCGTGGAATTGATGAGCGACATGGGAGACGCCGCAAGGCAAGATCCAGCCCACCATCCCGCAGCGGGCAGTCACGTCGAAGGCGGTGTTGTCGAGCATCCGACAGCCAAAGACTTTGGCAATGCGGCCATCCTGCCCGCGGATCCGACCTGGTTCAAACACGCAGTTTTCTACGAGGTGCTGGTCCGAGCGTTCTTCGACGCCAGCGCCGACGGTTCGGGGGATCTGCGCGGACTGATCGAGCGCCTGGATTACCTGCAATGGCTCGGTATCGACTGCATCTGGCTGCCACCGTTCTACGACTCGCCACTGCGTGACGGCGGCTACGACATTCGTGACTTCTACAAGGTGCTGCCCGAGTTCGGTACCGTCGACGACTTCGTCGCACTGGTCGACGCGGCGCACCGGCGCGGCATCCGGGTCATCACCGACCTGGTGATGAATCACACCTCCGAGTCCCACCCGTGGTTCCAGGAGTCGCGCCACGACCCCGACGGCCCCTACGGGGACTACTACGTGTGGAGCGACACCAGCCAGAAGTACACCGATGCCCGGATCATCTTCGTCGACACCGAAGAGTCCAATTGGACGTTCGACCCGGTCCGGCGCCAGTTCTACTGGCACCGGTTCTTCTCCCACCAGCCCGACCTGAACTACGACAACCCGCTGGTGCAAGAGGCGATGATCGACGTCCTGCGCTTCTGGCTGGACCTCGGCATCGACGGGTTCCGCCTGGACGCGGTGCCCTACCTGTTCGAGCGGGAAGGCACCAACTGCGAGAACCTGCCCGAGACGCACGCCTTCCTCAAGCGGGTCCGCAAGGTAGTCGACGACGAGTACCCGGGCCGGGTGCTGCTGGCTGAGGCCAATCAGTGGCCTGCCGACGTGGTCGAGTACTTCGGCGACGCCAGTACCGGCGGCGACGAATGCCACATGGCCTTCCACTTCCCCCTGATGCCGCGCATCTTCATGGCTGTGCGGCGCGAGTCGCGGTTCCCGATCTCGGAGATCCTGGCGCAGACGCCGCCGATCCCCGATATGGCTCAGTGGGGCATCTTCCTGCGCAACCACGACGAGTTGACGCTGGAAATGGTCACCGACGAAGAACGTGACTACATGTATTCCGAGTACGCCAAGGACCCGCGGATGAAGGCCAATGTCGGCATCCGCCGCAGATTGGCGCCGCTGCTGGAAAACGACTTCAACCAGATCCGGTTGTTCAATGCGCTGTTGCTGTCGCTGCCCGGCTCGCCGGTGCTCTATTACGGCGACGAAATCGGCATGGGCGATGTGATCTGGCTAGGGGATCGCGACGGTGTGCGGACTCCGATGCAATGGACACCGGACCGCAACGCCGGATTCTCTGCGGCCAATCCAGGCCGGCTGTACCTGCCGGCCAGCCAGGATCCCGTCTACGGCTACCAGGCTGTCAATGTCGAGGCGCAACGGGACACCTCGAACTCGCTGCTCAACTGGACGCGCACCATGCTTGCGGTGCGCCGTCGCCACGACGCGTTCGCCGTCGGGACATTCCAGGAGCTGGGCGGGTCGAACCCGTCGGTCCTGGCCTACGTGCGCGAAGCCCGTGGCGAAGACGGGCAGGACGATGACGTGGTGTTGTGCGTGAACAATTTGTCGCGCTTCCCGCAACCCATCGAGCTGAACTTGCAGCAGTGGAACAGCTACACGCCCGTCGAGCTGACCGGGCAGGTCGAGTTTCCGCGCATTGGGCACCTGCCTTATCTACTGACACTTCCAGGACACGGGTTCTACTGGTTCCAGTTGTCCGCATCGGAGGAAATCGCATGAGCCTCTCAGCCAAGCTGCCCTGGTCGGATTGGCTTCCGCAGCAACGTTGGTATGCCGGACGCAACCGCGAACTGTCGAGCGCCGAGCCAGCCGTGGTCGTGGCGCTGCGCGACGATCTGGAGCTGGTGTTGGTCGACGTCGGCTACTCCGATGGCTTCTCGGAGCGCTACCAGGTGATCGTCGGGTGGGATTCCGAGCCCGTCTCCGAATACAGCGCGATGGCCACCATCGGCGCTGCTGACGACCACACTGCCTTCGACGCGCTATACGGGTCGGCGGCCCCGCAGTTTCTGCTGTCACTGATCGATTCGTCGGCCACGCGCGGCTCCTCCGGCACAGCAGTCACCTTCATCAAGGAGCCCGACGTCGAACTACCGCTGGACGCATATCCGCGGGTCATGGACGCCGAGCAGAGCAACACCAGCGTCATCTTCGACCGTCCGCCGGCGGCGATCTTCAAAGTGTTCCGCCGCGTCAGCCCGGGTATCAATCCCGATATCGAGCTGAACCGGGTGCTCGGTCGCGCCGGTAACCCGCACGTGGCCCGGCTGCTGGGTACCTACGAGATCGACCTGGGCTCGGATGCGGCGTGGCCGCTCGGGATGGCCACCGCGTATGCCGCCAACGCGGCCGAAGGCTGGGCCATGGCCACAACCAGTGTTCGTGACTTGTTCGCCGAAGGCGATCTGTACGCCCACGAGGTTGGTGGTGACTTCGCCGGCGAGTCCTACCGGCTGGGCGAAGCCGTGGCCTCGGTACACGCCACACTGGCCGAGACGCTGGGCACCGAGCAGGCGGAGTTTCCGGTCGACCATGTGCTGGCGCGGCTGTCGTCGGCGGTTGCCGTGGTGCCCGATCTGGAGCAGTACGCCGCCACGATCGAGGAACGGTTCGCCAAGCTCGCCCATGAAACGATCACCGTGCAGCGGGTACACGGGGATCTGCATCTGGGACAGGTTTTGCGCACACCGGAGAGCTGGCTACTGATCGATTTCGAAGGTGAGCCGGGCCAACCTCTGGACGAGCGGCGGGCGCTCGATTCGCCGTTGCGCGACGTTGCCGGAGTATTGCGCTCCTTCGAGTACGCCGCCTACGGGCCGCTGGTCGACCACGTGGCCGACAAGCAACGCGCCGCGCGCGCCCGGGAATGGGTGGAGCGCAATCGCACCGCGTTCTGCGACGGCTATGCGGCCGCCTCCGGAACCGATCCGCGCGATTCTATGTCGCTGCTGGCCGCATACGAGCTGGACAAGGCGGTGTACGAGACGGGTTATGAGTCCCGGCACCGGCCCACCTGGTTGCCGATTCCGCTGCGCTCGATCGCCCGCCTGACCGCCGTTTGATTCGGCAACCGCGGCGGGTCTCTGGAAGCATGCTCGTGTGCAAAAAGAGATCTACGACAGTGAGGCGAGGTTGTCCTGGGTGCTGGCCGGGCTGGCCGGCGTGCTGGGGGCTACCGCATTCACCCACTCCGCCGGATACTTCGTAACCTTCATGACCGGTAACGCGCAGCGCGCGGTACTGGGCGTTTTCCGCGACGACGTGTGGTTGTCGATCACCGCATCGCTGCTCATTCTGTGCTTTCTGGCCGGGGTGGTCGTGGCCTCGGTGTGCCGGCGGCACTTCTGGGTGGCGCATCCGCACGGACCGACCGTGTTGACCACCTTCTGCCTGGTCTTTGCCACCGCGCTGGACATCGTCGTCGGCGGCTGGGAAGAGAGCCTGCTCGACTTCGTGCCGATTCTGTTCGTGGTCTTCGGTATCGGCTCGCTGAACACATCGTTCGTCAAGGACGGCGAGGTGTCGGTCCCGTTGAGCTATGTCACCGGCACGCTGGTCAAGATGGGCCAGGGCATCGAGCGCCACATCGCCGGCGGCCGCATCGAGGACTGGCTGGGTTACTTTCTGCTCTACGCCAGCTTCACCCTGGGTGCCGTAGCCGGTGGCGCGATCAGCCTGGTGGTCAGCGGGTCCCAGATGCTGGCGGTGGCGGCCATCGTCTGCGCGGTGACGACCGGCTACACCTACCTGCACGCTGATCGCCGCGGTTTGTTGAAGTAGCGGTTAGGAAAGAACATCGGCAGCAGCGCTGGCCGTTGCGCTGCTGCCGATGCGGCTTCGGGTGTGACTCAGGTTGCGGGAGTGCCGGGTACCACCGGAACCAGCGAAGCTCCTGGAGCGGCCGGAGCGGCCGGAGCGGCCGGAGCCGGCGGGTTGACCGCGCTGAGCACCCGCAGCATGTCGGGCTTCATGGCGGTCAACTGCTGGTTCCAGTAGGCCCACGAGTGGGTGCCGTTGTTGGGGAAGTTGAACACACCGTTGCGTCCACCCGCTGCCGCGTAGTTGTTCTGGAAGCTTTGGTTGGTGCGCAGTGTGAGGCCTTCCAGGAACTTCGCCGGCATGTTGTCGCCGCCGAGGTCGCTCGGGGTGCCGTTACCGCAGTAGACCCAGATCCGGGTGTTGTTGGCGACCAGGCGGGGAATCTGCACCATCGGGTCGTTGCGCTTCCACGCCGGGTCGGTGGACGGGCCCCACATGCTATTGGCGTTGTACCCGCCCGAGTCGTTCATCGCCAGACCGATCAGCGTCGGCCACCAGCCCTCGGATGGGTTGAGGAAGCCGGACAGCGACGCCGCGTACGGGAACTGCTGCGGGTAGTAAGCGGCCATGACCAATGCGGAGCCACCCGACATCGAAAGTCCAACGGTCGCATTTCCGGTCGGCGAGACGCCCTTGTTGGCCTGCAACCAGGCGGGCATTTCCCGGGTCAGGAAGCTTTCCCATTTGTAGGTGTAGCCCTGGCCATTGCCCTGCGAGGGCTGGTACCAGTCGCTGTAGAAACTGGACTGACCGCCCACGGGCATGATCACCGACAGACCGGATTGGTAGAACTCCTCGAAGGCCGGGGTGTTGATGTCCCAACCGCTGAAGTCGTCCTGGGCCCGCAGCCCGTCGAGGAGGTAGACCGCGTGCGGTCCGCCGCCCTGGAATTGCACCTTGATGTTGCGGCCCATCGACGGAGACGGCACCTGAAGGTATTCCACCGGAAGACCCGGCCGAGAGAACGCGCCCGCGGTAGCCGAGCCGCCGACGGCGCAGACCAGTCCGGTCAACAAGGCAGCTCCTACCGCCGCGATAGCCAGCCGGCGCGGCGCCGTGGCCGCCGCGCAACGCAACCTCCGCATCTCTTTCCAGAACGACATAGCTTTACCCATCCTTCATCTGCCGCACTACGGTCGAATCCGTTCTGGGGCGAGTGAAACACAGCGCGAGGGGGCAATTCTTTTGTCACGGCCGCAAGCCGACGTCGCGGTTAGCTAACGATTGGGAGTCGAGCCGGATTCGTCACACGCCGATAACAGTTAGGACACGAGCCGGCGTAAAACCGTTGATGCCGTGGCGATTCCGAGCACTGGCGCTACCGCTAACACCACCAGCGCAATCGGGTGAAATGGAGCACCGAGGAAAAGCGCCCGCAATATGTCGACTTCATAACTGAGCGGGTTGATCCTGCTGAGCAGGCGCAACCAAGCGGGCATCACCTCGACCGGATAAAGGGCATTGGAGGCGAAGAACAACGGCATCGTGATGGCTTGTCCGATCCCCATCAGCCGGTCGCGGTTGCGCACCAGCCCGGCCAGCGTCATCGACAGGCAGGCAAAGAATGCCGCGCCGAGCATGACGACGGCCATCGCCGCCAGAATCCGCAACGGATTGACGGTCAGACCGGCACCCATCAAGTAGGCCAGAGCCAGCACGCCAACGACCTGGACCACCGAACGCACTCCGGCCGCAAACGACTTACCCGCGACCAATGCCGCCGCTGGCGCCGGGGTAACCATGAGTTTGGCGAGAATGCCGGCGTCGCGATCCCAGATGATCTGGATGCCGTAGAAGATCGAGATGAACAGCGCAGATTGCGCGATGATCCCGGGCGCCAGGAACGCCAGATAGGACACCGATCCGGTGTCGATGACGTGCAAGTGGCTGAACGTGGTGCCGAAGATCAACAGCCACAGCGCCGGCTGCACCATCCGCATGACGAGTTCGGTCCGGTCGTGTTGCAGCTTCTGCAGTTCGACGATCGCGAACGCCCCGATGCGAGTTACCGCCGTGCTGATGCGCTGCGATCCGCGCGGGGCGCGGACCAGGTTGACTTCCACTGGCCTGATGGTCCGGTCAACCGGCATTGCGGGCAACCCTTCTGGTGGAACGGATTTGGCGGATGTCGGACGGCTCTTCTTCGGTCAGGTCCGACGCCGCATAGTGGCGGAACACGTCCTCTAGGGTGGCGGCCGGCGCCACCTTGGAGATTCGGGCCTTCAGCTCGTCCGGGCTACCTACCGCCTGCAAGGCGCCGTTATGCATCAGGGCAACCCGGTCGGACAGCGCGTCGGCTTCTTCCATGTAGTGGGTGGTGAGCAGCACGGTCATGCCGAACTCCGCCTGCATCTTCTGCACTTGGGTCCAGACGCCGTCGCGGGCGATGGGATCGAGTCCGACGGTCGGCTCGTCGAGCACCAGCAGCGACGGACGATTCACCAGGGCTTGGGCCACCTCCAGCCGGCGAATCATGCCACCGGAGTACGTCCTTGCCAGCCGATCGGCCACCTCGAGCAACTCCATGGCGGCCAGTGCCTGATCGACGCGCTCGGACCGGCACCTGCGAGGCACGCCGTACAACCGCGCGAACCACTCCACGTTCTGCCGGCCGGTCAACGCAGTCTCGATCGAAAGTTGCTGCGGCACATAGCCGATGTTGCTCCTGATGTCGACGGTCTGGCGACGTGCGTCGAGCCCGAAGATGTGCAATTCTCCCTGCTGGATCGGCGTCAACGTGGTCAACACCCGGACAACCGTCGTCTTGCCGGCGCCGTTGGGGCCGAGCAACCCCATCGTCTCGCCGGCCTGCACCTGCAGCGTCACGTCGTCGACGGCCGTGAACTCGCCGTAGCGGTAGGTCAGGTTCCGGCAGTCGATGGCCATCGGCACGTTCACGATCGGCGCTCCTGCAATAGTCGAGTCATCGTGTCAAGGACATCCAATCCCCTTGTGAGGGCTTCGATTTGATCGCTGTCAAGCTCGGTTAGCAGCTCTGACATCAGCGCTCGCCGCGCGGCCCGAGACGCGTCGACGATCTGCTGGGCGGGTTCGGCGAGCCGCAGCCGGCCGACCCGACGGTCCGTCGCGCCGGCGGTCCGGACCAGCAACCCGTCGGATACCAGCCGGGAAACCAGGGTGGAGGCGGTGTTGGCCGCCAGCCCGAGTTCCGCGGCGGCGGCGCTGACGGAGATCCCCGGCTCACGGCCGACGAGCCACAACAGCTCGGCCTGGGACTCGCTGAGCTGCGTGGACTCGAATCCGCGGTCCGCTGACCGGCGGAGTTGCCGACGGAATCTGCCGACGACGCGGAACACCTCAGTCACCACGTCGGTGCGGGATTTGATTGTGTCCATATATACCTCTGTATACGAGCTAAATATGTGTACCCGCTATGTACGGGCTATATGCGAGCTACTTTGCGAGGCGATGCAGGGTCACCTTCGTCAGTCCGCCGTCATCGACGATCGCGGTCATATAACTGCAGAACGGCTGCCTGCGACGATCGGTGGGCGACCCCGGGTTGAGTAGCCGCAGGCCCGTTTCTGTGGTCGTATCCCAGGGGATGTGGCTGTGGCCGAATACCAGCACGTCAGTGTCCGGGTAGAGACGCGACATGCGTTTGTCGCGGCCGCTGGTTGGACCCGTCTCGTGGATCACGGTGAAGCGCAGGTTCTTAAGCGTCACATCGGCGCGTTCGGGCAGTCGGCCGCGCAACTGCGGGCCGTCGTTGTTTCCCCAGCACGCCACCAGCCTGTGCGCTTTGGCTTCGAGTTCGTCGAGCAGCTCGAGTGATACCCAGTCGCCGGCGTGGATGACAATGTCAGCCTCAACGACCTCGTCCCACACCTGGGCGGGCAGGTCGCGAGCGCGTTTGGGGACGTGGGTATCGGCGATCAGCAGCAGCCGCATAAGTTCTATGCATACCCTCGATCAAGCACGGAGGTGAGTGCACGAGCCGCGTAGCGGGTCGTAGCAGCTCAGCTCGAACTAGCACGGAGGTGAGTGCAAGAGCCGCGTAGCGGGTCGTAGCAGCTCGCCTCGATTGAGCAGGGAGGAGACGGATTATGCGCACCTTCGAGTCAGTTGCCGACCTCGCAGCCGCCGCGGGCGAGACCATCGGGCAGAGCGACTGGGTGACCATCACTCAGGAGGACGTCAACCTATTCGCCGATGCGACGGGCGATCACCAGTGGATCCACGTCGACCCGGAGCGGGCGGCCAAGGGTCCGTTCGGCACTACCATTGCCCACGGCTTCATGACTTTGTCGCTGTTGCCGCGGCTGCAGCATGACATGTACACCGTCAAGGGCATCAAGCTGGCAATCAATTACGGGCTCAACAAGGTTCGGTTCCCCGCACCGGTGCCGGTGGGATCTCGAGTGCGCGCGCAGAGTTCGTTGGTGAGCGTCGAAGACGTCGGCAACGGTGCGGTGCAGGCCATCGTGGCGACCACCGTCGAGGTGGAAGGGTCGGCCAAGCCGGCTTGTGTGGCCGAAAGTGTCGTGCGCTACATCACGTGAGTGGTCGCATACGTTTCGAGATATAAACTACGACTACACTTTTCGGCGCGTCGTGTGCGTGGTTTATGTGTCGCGGCGCCAGTGCGATCAGAATTCGGCGATCGCGTGCTCTAGGCGTTCGGCTAGCCGCGCCTCGGCATCGGCCCGTCGGGTTGGTATGTGCTGAGACGGGAAAGGCGTAGTCACAGGCTGGTATTCACGCAATGTCCGCCGAGCGACCGTCATCTTGTGCAGTTCGGTGGCGCCGTCGGCGATACCCAGTGATTCGGCGGCGACCATCATCTTGACGAACGGCATCTCGTCGGAGACGCCGAGGGCGCCATGCAGGTGCATCGCCCGCTGCACCACATCGTGAAGCACTTGCGGCATAGCGACTTTCACCGCCGCGATGTCCCGGCGCACCTTCTGGTAGTCGTGATGCTTGTCGATCAGCCACGCAGTGCGCAGCACCAGCAGCCGGAACTGCTCGATCTGGATCCAGCTGTCGGCCACCTTTTCCTGCGTCATCTGGAGGTCCGACAACCGCCCGTGCCTGGTTTGCCGCGAGACCGCGCGCTCACACATCATGTCGAATGCCCTGCGCGCCAAGGCGATCGTGCGCATCGCATGGTGTATCCGCCCACCGCCGAGCCGCGTTTGCGCGATCATGAAGGCCTGGCCCTCACCGCCGAGCACATGATCGGCCGGCACCCGGACGTCGTTGTAGCGCACATAGCCGTGGCTGGCGTGCTTCGACGACTCGGCGCCCACACCGACATTGCGCACGATCTCGATGCCCGGTGTCTCGGCCGGGACGATGAACAGTGACATTTTCTCGTAGGTGTGCACGTCAGGGTTGGTGACCGCCATGACGATGAAGAACGACGCGTTTTTAGCGTTGGTGGAAAACCACTTCTCCCCGTTGATGATCCAGTCATCCCCGTCGCGGCTCGCGGCCGTCACGAACAAACCAGGGTCCGAACCGCCCTGCGGCTCGGTCATCGAGTAGCACGAGGTAATTTCGCCGTCCAGTAGCGGCTGCAGATAGCGGGTCTTCTGCTCGTCGGTGCCGAACAGCGCCAAGATCTCGGCGTTGCCAGAGTCGGGCGCCTGACAGCCGAAAACCGACGGCGCCCACCGCGAGCGTCCCAGGATCTCGTTGAGCAGGGCCAGCTTGACCTGCCCGAAGCCCTGTCCGCCGAGTTCGGGGCGCAGATGCGCGGCCCACAGCCCCTGGTCCTTCACCTGCTGCTGCAACGGCCGCAGGATCGCCATCATCTCGGCGTTCTTCTTGTCATAAGGATCAAGGGCGACCAGATCGAGCGGTTCGAGTTCGTCGACCATGAATTTCTCGACCCAGTCCAGCTTCGCCTGATATTCCGGATCAGTTTCGAAGTCCCACACTTCTCGGCAACCGTTCCCCGGCGCACCGTTGCACCGGCATCGTGAATCCCTATGGATGGAGTCACACCATCGTAGTTGCGATTCAGTCCTGGTTACCGCGGGTGTCGATCACGCGTTGCGCGACGTCGACGAGTTTGTTCTGGCTCTCCTGCGACAGCGCCCGCATCATGTCGAAGGCGCGGACCTCGTCGACGCCGTAGCGCTCCATGATGATGCCCTTGGCCTGGCCGATGCGGTCCCTACTCGCCAGCGCCGACTCCATTTGTTCGCCGTGGCGTCCGGCCATGATCGCCGCGGCGGCATGCGCTGCCAGCACCGCGCCAACGGTTTCGGCGTCGGTGTCCCAGACGTTGGGCTGTAAACCGAACAGGTTGAGCGCGCCTGCCGTGCGGTCAGCCGTGTACAGCTTGAACGAGAGGCTGCTCAGGACGCCGAGTTCGATGGCGGCCGGTGCATATCGCGGCCAACGCCGCTCGCTACGCAGATCGTCGGACCGGACAACCGTTGTCTGTAGAGCCGCCTCGGCGCAGGGCCCTTCGTCGAATTCGTGCTGCAGGGCATCGAGTTGCTCGGCCAGACTGTCGGTGTCTGCCAGCGATTCGAACTGCCCGCCTTTGCGTACCAACAGCACTCCCGCGACGTCGGCGCCCGGTATGAGCTCCACCGCCGCGGCTGTCACATCGGAAAGGACCTGCTCGAGTTTTCGGGGTACGGCCATTGCGCGGGCTAACTCGGCCATGCGTAACGCCAGCTGATGCCTGCCGTCCGGAGCTGATGGGTCCATGGTTTTCCAGTCTTGCCCTGCGCGCCCCGGTCAAGCAAGTCCGGCCGCTCCGCGATCCAGGACCGTAGCACGCCAAAGGCGTTGTGCTAGAAGCAGATTCGGAAATATCAGGCTAGCTTAGGTAAGACCTTAGTGCGGTAATATTCGATGGCGGTAAGCGGGTCGTCCTGCGTGAAGTGCATAAAGGGGACCGCACCGGCGTCCAGCACCGCTTGTACCGCACTGATATGGGTTGCCGGGTCGGTGCCGACGGTCCAATTGGAGAGCACCTTCTCGATGGGATTGGCCTCGGCCGCGCGCTGGATCTCGACCGGATTGGGCTGGTCGATCGCCCCGGCGGTAAACCGCCACAGGCTCGCGGCGCGGTTTGCTTGAGAGCTGTCGCCGACGACTGCGAAGAGCTCGGCGCGCTTGCCCAGGTGCGCGGGATCACGCCCGGCGGCGTGCGCGCCTGCGCCGAATGCGGCGAGCAGTTTAGCGTCCTTGATGTCCCGCGCCTGTGCGATCCAGCCGTCGCCGTACTGGCCGGCCAGGGTGGCGCTCTTGGGTCCGCTGGCGGCCACGAAGATCGGCGGCGGGGTGGGCGCAACATCGTAGAGTCGCAGCGCCTCGGTCTGAAAGTATTTGCCGTGAAACGAGATTCGTTCACCACTCCACAATTGCCGAATCAGTTGGATGGCCTCGATCAGGCGGTCGTGACGCTCGGGGTACGCGCCGAAAGTGTTCGTGGCAGCTTGTTCGTTGAGCCGTTCGCCGGTGCCCAGGCCGAGAAATACCCGGCCCGGACTCAAGATGGCCAGCGATGCGAACGCCTGGGCGACGGTGGCCGGGTGGTAGCGGTAGCTGGGGCAGGTCACTCCGGTGCCGAACAAGAGGCGGCTGGTGCTGTTACCCACCAAAGCCAGGGTCAGCCAGGGAAACATCGAATGGCCTTGGTTGTCCTGCCAGGGTTGGAGGTGGTCGCTGGCCCACACGTATTGGAAACCGGCCCGTTCGGCCGCCTGGGCCTGGGCCACGAGCTGATCGGTGCGAAACTGCTCGTGGGCCAATACCAGCCCGACGGGTTTGACCGGTGGCATTCCCGGCTCGTTCGTGCAGGCGCTGGATGGCCCGGCAGCGGTGACCACGCCGATTCCTGCCGCCATACGGCCGAGTGCTCGCCGCGAGATACCGGTCACCAGTTATTAGTACCCTGCGCGAACTATCCGACCCGCTTCGCCCGGCTGCGCCGCGCTTGCGATCGCCACTAGTGCTAGATGGTGGCGATCCGCTTCGCCCGGCTGCGCCGCACTTACGATCGTCACTAGTGCTAGATGGTGGCGATCCGCTTCGCCCGGCTGCGCCGCACTTACGATCGCCACTAGTGCTAGATGGTGGCGATCCGCTTCGCCCGGCTGCGCCGCGCTTGCGATCGCCACTAGCCTCTCCTGTGTGAGACCGCAGGCGCGACCCGCACACAAAGCAGATATCCGCGAACTGTCACGAACCATGGGCCGCGCGTTCTACGACGACCCCGTCATGATGTGGATACTTCCCGACGACAACACCCGGCTAGCGCATCTGCGCCGTTTGTTTGCGACCATCACTCGCCACCACCATCTGGGCGGCGGGGGAGTAGAGGTGGCGTGCGATGGGCCTGCTATCGGGGCGGCGGCACTGTGGGATCCGCCCGGGAAATGGCAGGAATCACGCTGGTCGCAACTGGCGCAGACGCCGGCGTTTCTGCGGGTGTTCGGCCTGCACACGGCGGCGGCGCGCAGCGTGCAGGAGCTGATGAAGCGGGCGCATCCCGAAGAACCGCACTGGTATCTCGCGGCCATCGGCAGCGACCCGAACGTGCGGGGCAAAGGCTTCGGTCAGGCTTTGCTTCGCTCGCGCCTGGACCGCGTGGACGCCGAACATGCCCCTGCCTACCTGGAGTCGACAAAACCTGAAAATGTTCCGTACTACCAGCGATTCGGCTTCGATGTGACGGGCGAGATCGTACTGCCCGATGGGGGACCGTCAATGTGGCCGATGTGGCGCCCACCGCGGTAACCGACGCGGCCAGGGTTTAGGCGCCCAGTCCCGCGGGCAACCGTGGCGGATGGCTACTGGCGATCTGGCCGATCCCGCCGACTTGCCCGAAGAAGGCGGCCCAGGCGACACGTTGAACCCCAGCGAGTCCAGCGACTCCGACGAGGTGCGCAACGACGACGGTGACATCGTCGTCGACCCCCCAGAGGGCTGGAGCGAAGCCGACAAGTTTGGCATCACCGGGCGGGAAGCGCGCGAAGGAGAACCCCTCGATCGCCGGCTCGCTGCCGAGGAACCCGAGGTAACCGAACGCTCGGTCCCAGCCGACGACGCCGCCGGCGACTCGGCAGATTCGATACCGGGCCGCGCGCATCACGGCCAGATCGACGACTCCCCCGAGGACGGGGAATCGCTCTTCGACGTCGTCGATGAGTGAGGGCCGAATCGGGACCAAAGGAGGAGGACAAATGGCATCCGAAGATCGAAATCGCAAGCAGCAACAACTCGACGACTACCGGGTACACCGAGAAACCGGCTACCTGACCACTCAACAGGGTGTCCGCGTCGACCACACCGACGATGCCCTGTCGGCCGGCCAGCGCGGCCCCACATTGCTCGAAGACTTCCACGCCCGCGAGAAGATCACCCACTTCGACCACGAACGCATTCCCGAACGAGTTGTACATGCCCGCGGCGCGGGCGCCTACGGATACTTCGAGCCCTATGACGATTCCCTTGCCGAGTACACCGCCGCGAAGTTCCTCACCACACCGGGTCAACAGACCCCGGTCTTCGTCCGGTTCTCAACCGTCGCCGGTTCGCGGGGCTCGGCCGATACCGTGCGTGACGTACGCGGTTTTGCCACCAAGTTCTATACCGAGCAAGGCAACTACGATTTGGTCGGCAACAACTTCCCCGTCTTCTTCATCCAGGACGGCATCAAGTTCCCCGACTTCGTCCACGCGGTTAAACCCGAGCCGCACAACGAAATTCCGCAGGCGCAGTCGGCGCACGACACGCTTTGGGATTTCGTTTCGTTGCAGCCGGAAACGCTGCACACGATCATGTGGTTGATGTCAGATCGCGCTTTGCCGCGCAGCTACCGGATGATGCAGGGCTTCGGCGTGCACACATTCCGCCTCGTCAATGCCGAGGGCACCGGCACATTCGTGAAGTTTCACTGGAAGCCCCGCCTCGGTGTGCACTCACTGGTCTGGGACGAATGTCAGAAGGTCGCCGGCAAAGACCCCGACTTCAACCGGCGCGACCTGTGGGAAGCCATTGAAGCCGGCCAGTACCCGGAATGGGAGCTCGGGGTGCAACTGGTTCCGGAAAGCGATGAGTTCAACTTCGAGTTCGATCTGCTCGACGCCACGAAAATCATTCCCGAGGAACAGGTTCCAGTGCGCCCAGTCGGCAAGATGGTGCTCAACCGCAACCCGGACAACTTCTTCGCCGAGACCGAGCAAGTCGCCTTTCATACCGCCAACGTGGTGCCGGGCATCGACTTCACCAACGACCCGCTACTGCAGTTCCGCAATTTCTCCTACCTCGACACTCAGCTGATCCGGTTGGGCGGCCCGAACTTTGCCCAACTTCCAGTCAATCGGCCGGTGGCCGACGTGCACACCAACCAGCACGACGGTTATGGCCAATTCGCCATTCCAAAAGGCAGATCCAGCTATTTCAAGAATACGATCGGCGGCGGTTGCCCCGCCTTGGCCGACGAGGACGTCTTCCGGCATTACACCGAGAAAATCGACGGTCACAAGATCCGCCAGCGCGCCGAAAGCTTCAAGGATCACTACAGCCAGGCCCGGATGTTCTGGAAGAGCATGTCGCCGGTGGAGGCCAAACACATTGTCGCCGCATACGCTTTCGAGCTGGGCAAGGTGGAGGTATCCGAAATCCGTTCCCGCGTAGTCGATCAGCTGAACTTCGTCGACCACGATCTAGCGGTTCAGGTTGCCGCCGAACTGGGCCTCCCCGCACCCGACGAGCAGCCCGTCGACGACAAATTGCCCGAATCTCCGGCACTTTCACAACTGAACACCGCGACCGACAGCATCGAATCGCGCAAGATCGCCGTGCTGGCCGCCGACGGTGTCGACGTCGTCGGCACCGAGCGGTTCATTGAAGCGATGCGCCAACGCGGCGCCATAGCCGAAGTGCTGGCTCCGAAGGCGGGTGGCACCCTGGCCGGAGGATCCGGCGGCGAACTTGCCGTCGACCGCGCGATCACCACGATGTCGTCGGTGCTTTACGACGCGGTCGTGGTGCCGTGCGGACCGGATTCGGTAGCAACACTCGGTGCGGACGGCTATGCCATGCACTTCATCACCGAGGCATACAAGCACCTCAAGGCAGTCGCGGCGTTCGGCGCGGGTGTCGACCTGCTGCGCAAGGCGGGCGTGGATGAGCGCCTTGCCGAAGACACGAATGTCGTTGTGGCCAAAGGCGTTGTCTCGACAGCCGCGGCGGTCGATGATCTTTCCGAGGAGTTCATGGAAAGCTTCGCCGCCGCCTTGGCCAAGCACCGCGCCTGGGAACGGGAGACCGACGCCGTACCGGCGTAACCAGCGATCAGGGTTTGCTTTTCCAGCCGGCGACGCCGATTGCGATCATCCGCAACTGCTTTACCGCGATCCGCCTGATCTCTTCCAGCGCATCGGCGCTCTGGGCGTCTTCGATGGCCTCGGCGATGACGATCATCGCGTTGACGAAAAGCGTTGCCAGGACGTTGAGATCCTCGGTACTCCAGGCGTTCAGCCCGGGGAAGCGGGCCAGGTCGGTGGCCAACTCCGAAGTGATCAACCGGATTTCGGTGCGGATGGCATAGCGCAGCACCGTCACGCCGCTGGACCGTTCCCGGCCGATCAGCCGCCAGTGCTCGCGTCGTTCGGCGACGCTGGCGACCAGGATCTCCACGGAGGACTCGATCACCCGGTTTGGGTCCAATTTGCCGGCCCGCGCACCGCGCAACGTGTCGCGCAATGTACGAAATGACTCGTCGATCAAGACCAGCCCCAGAGCCTCCATCGACTCGAAGTGCCGGTAGAACGCCGCCGGCACGATCCCGGCCTCTCGGGTCACCTCACGCAGGCTCAAGCCGCTGAAGCTGCGGTCGTTGAGCAATTTGAGCGCGGCCGCGATGATCGCGCGCCGGGTTGCTTCCTTGCGCTCCTCGCGCGATGGCGTGTCGCGGGAACGGTCCCGCCCGGAGCGGTGCGAACGTGAGCTAGGAGTACGGTCGTTCACTGTGTGAACCCTACCACAGAGCTGCAAAAAAACCTTGACGACCTGCAGCACCGCGTCGCAGGGTGTACATATGTTCACTCAAACTTTGAAGAAGCGGGTCCTGGGTTCCAACCTGGTCGACCTACTCACTGGCCCACATGGCGTCGACCGCTACACAGAACTCGTCGCGCCCACCTGGACGCTGGGCGAAGCCCGCGCCAAGATCGTCGACGTGCGGCGGACCACGCCGCGCAGCGTCACCCTGACACTTGCACCCAACGCCGCCTTCACCGATCGCTACACGGTCAGGGCTGGGCAGTTCGTCAATGTGACGCTCGAAATCGACGGTCGCATGCACTCGCGCTGCTACTCGCCGGCCAATGTCGAAGGCGGCGCCGAGCTCGAGTTGACCATTGGGGTGCACGACGGCGGCTTGGTCTCGACCTACCTGTACGAGCGGGCCCGTCGCGGCATGGTCGTCGGGCTGGACGGCGTCGGCGGAGACTTCGTGCTGCCGGTGCAGCGGCCGCGACGGATTCTGTTCGTTTCCGGCGGCAGCGGCATCACTCCGGTGATGGCGATGCTGCGCACACTGGTGGCCGAGCGTCATGTCCGATACCGGGGCGGTGAGATCGCGTTCGTGCACTACGCGCGAAGCGCCGCGGAAGCCTGCTATCGGGACGAGCTGGCGGCCATGCGCGGCGTGCGGGTGCTGTACGGCTTCACCCGGTCGGGCTCGGGTGATCTCGTCGGCCGCTTCGGTGCCGACCACCTTGCCGCGGCCATGCCGTCCGGGGCCGATGCCGTGTTCGTGTGCGGCCCAGCATCTTTGGTCGAGGCGGTACGTGAGCATTGCACAAATGTCTACCACGAGAGCTTTATACCGCCGGTGCTTGACATGCCGGAAAATCCGTCGGGCGGCCGAATCACATTCGCCGACAGCGCCGTTGACGTGGTCGACGACGGGCGCTCGCTGCTCGAACAAGCCGAATCGGCCGGTCTCGCACCGGAGAGCGGCTGCCGGATGGGTATCTGCCACACCTGCACCCGGCGCAAGACCTCCGGCACGGTGCGCAATCTGATCACCGGTGCCGTATCGACCGCACCCGACGACGACGTGCAGATCTGTGTGTCCGTTCCCGTCGGCGACGTCGACTTAGCCCTTTAACAAAAGCGCGAGTGTGAATTTGGCGACGGCCGGACGGCGTGTCGCGGCATGAGATTCACACTCGAGATAGAACCGGGAGGAAAAGCCATGACAAACAACAAGATCGCCCTGACCAAAGACCAGGCCGACGCATTCGGCGCGGAACTCGACGCCATCAAAGAGCGCGTGATGGCAGACCTAGGCGAAGAAGACGCCGACTATATCCGCCGCGTCATCAAGACTCAGCGGGCACTCGAAGTAGGCGGACGCGTGCTGTTGTTCTTGCCGCCGGCGTGGCTATTGGGCACCGGAATGCTGGGCATCGCAAAGATCCTGGACAACATGGAGATCGGGCACAACATCATGCACGGCCAGTACGACTGGATGCGTGACCCGACGATCTCCGGCCGCACCTTCGAGTGGGACACAGCTTGCCCGGCCGATCAGTGGCGGCACTCGCACAACTACATGCACCACACCCACACCAACATCGTTGGTATGGACCGCGACATCGGCTACGGCATTCTGCGGATGAGCGACGACCAGCCCTGGGAACCGTACTTCTGGGGCAACCCGGTGTACGCCTTCCTGCTGATGGTGCTCTTCCAGTACGGCGTGGCGCTGCACGAGCTGGAAACCGAGCGCCTGCGCTCTGGTGAGATCAAGCTGCGCGACAAGCGCGCGACACTCAAGGCCATCTGGAAGAAGACCCGCCGCCAGACGCTGAAGGATTACGTCGCCTTCCCGCTACTGGCCGGCCCGTTCGCGCCGTTCGTCCTGACCGGCAACCTCACCGCCAACCTGATGCGCAACGTCTGGTCGTACATGATCATCTTCTGCGGCCACTTCCCCGACGGCACTCAGGAGTTCACCGTAGAAGAGACTCAGGGCGAATCCCGCGGCCAGTGGTATTTCCGCCAGGTGCTGGGCTCGGCGAATCTGACCGGCGGCAAGATCTTCCATCTGTTGTCGGGCAACCTGTCCCACCAGATCGAACACCACTTGTTCCCGGACATGCCGGCCCGCCGGTACTCCGAGGTCGCGCCCGAGGTGCAGGCGATCTGCGAACGCTACGGCATTCCGTACAACAAGGGGCCGCTGACCCATCAGTTCGCCACCGTCGTCCGCAAGATCGTCAAGCTGACCTTCCCAGACTCCTGGTCGACGCTGCGCAACGCCAAGAGCAGCAAGCAAGCCCGTCGCGAGGCACTCGCCGAGGCTGCAGCGGCATAAACTGGCGGGCGCACCACCAGCCCAGCGGGGGGACAATGGGCTGGTGGAATGGACCGGCGCCCGCTATGCGGACAACCCAACCGTGGCAGCCTCGACCTGGATCGACGCCGATCCGGCGAGGGTCTGGAGCCTGGTGTCCGACATCGAGCTGATGCCGAGCCTGAGCAATGAGCTGCAAGCCGTGGAGTGGGCCGACGGAGCCAACGTCGCCCGGGTCGGTGCCCGGTTCGTCGGGCACAACTCGCACGAGGCGTTCGGTGAATGGAGCACGACATCTCAGATCGTCGTGTGTGATGAAGAGCGTGAGTTCGCCTGGGCGGTCGGGGATCCGGCGCAACCCGCGGCGACGTGGCGCTTCCAGCTGACCCCGCGCGACGGCGGCACCACCTTGAGCTACTGGACACAAATGGGGCCGGGCCGCTCGGGCTTGTCGGCGGCCATCGACGCGATGCCGGATAGGGAACAGAAGATCGTTTTCGTGCGGCTGCGCGAATTCGAGGCCGCTATCGACAAGACCCTGGCGGCCATCAAGCGGCTGGCCGAACACGGAGTGCGTTGAATGCGGACCGCAACCACGGTCGAATTATCAAGTGGTGCAACCGATATAGTGACCTTTGCCGTTGAGGCCGAAAAGCTTGGCCTGGACGTCTGCTGGGTCGCCGAGGCCTGGGGCGCCGACGCCCCGTCAGCATTGGGCTACATCGCCGCGCGAACCCAGCGGATGCTGCTGGGATCTGGCGTCATCCAAGCCGGCACCCGATCACCGGTCCTCATTGCGCAGACCGCGATCACGCTGGCCAACCTGTCGTCGGGGCGCTTCCTGCTCGGACTGGGCGCATCCGGCCCGCAGGTGATCGAGGGCCTGCATGGCGTGTCGTTCAGCCGGCCACTGGCCAGGGTTGCCGAGACCGTCGACATCGTGCGGCAGGCGTTCACCGGTGGCAAGATCAGCCACTCCGGCAAGGAGTTTCAGATTCCGCGTCCCGGCGGGGAGACGGTGCCCATGAGGCTGTCGGCACGCCCCGAATACGCCATTCCCATCTACCTGGCCGCGCTCTCGCCGGCGATGCTGCGGTTGACCGGGAGAATCGCCGACGGCTGGCTGGGTACCAGCTTCGTACCGGAAGGTGCCGCCCACGCCTACTTCGCCCACCTTGACGACGGGCTGGCCGCGGCCGGTCGCACGCGTGCTGATATCGACATCTGCCAGGGCGCCGAGGTTGCGTTCGCCGCCGACGAGGACGAACTGCGCACCATGGTGGCCGAGCGGAAAAAAGAGCTCGCGTTCAGTCTCGGCGGGATGGGTTCGGCCAGCACGAACTATTACAACCAGGCCTACAGCCGGCAGGGCTGGGCCGATGTGGCCTCGGCGGTGCGCGAACGCTGGCAGGCCGGTGACCGCGACGGTGCGGCCGGCCTGGTCACCGACGACATGGTGCTGGCCACCACGCTGATCGGAACCGAGGAGATGGTCCGGGCGCGCCTCGGGGTCTGGCGCGATGCCGGGGTGAACACCGTGCGGCTCTACCCGGCGGGCGACACGCTAGATGCCCGGCTGGCCACCCTGGGCCGGGCCATCGAGCTGGTCCGCGATATCTGACACGTTCACAAGTCTGACCTCGGGGCACGCCGGTACCGCATCGGCCAAGAACCAGCGGAAGGCTAGGATGCCGCGCGGATAACCAAGTGTGGTAAGCGAATTCGGATGGGCGGTCAAATCGCGGGACAAGACGACCGTCACCGAACCGTCGCTGTTGGGCACGGCGCTGTGGCCGTTCACCGAACACCGGACGTCGGGGCCCTCCGCGGCGCCGAACGTTGCCATGAACTGGTTCCACACCACCAGGTTCCAGAATCGGCATGCCGGTGGCCGGTGCGTGATGACGAGCGCTTCGTCGTCGGCGAGCACGAAGCTGCCGTAGGAATAGCACGCATCGCGGGCCGACCAGCCGAAGTTGGCGTCGGGCACCTGATAAGGGTCGGCGAATTGGTTTGCCGAGTAGTCGGCCGCGTGTCCGAAGGAATGCTCGCTGTCGGTGCGACCACCGACGGGGAGCGGCACGGTGGCGAATATGGTGCGCAGCCAAGCGGTGGTCGCCCGCAGCCGGGCGGCAGTTTCCGCGTCGCCGTGGTGGATCGGTTCGGGCCCGTCGAGGGCCTCGATATTCCAGACCACCGGGCGTCCGGTCAGCGGCTCGGCCTGGTAGTCGCGGGTCATCAGCACCGCCGCGCCGGGCGTCGCGGGAAACTCGAAAGCGAAGTCGCCGTCGGCGTCGATGTCGAGATCGGTGTCGCGCACTATCGCGACGATCCGGTCCGACCATGCACCCGGTGACGGTTCGTTGTAAGCGGTCAACGAAAAGTACACGCTGTCACCCCTATTGCCGCTGATGCGGTAGCGCCGGGCCGGATCGACCGGACAGATGTAGTAATAGGCGTCGGTATTGTCGCCGCCCCAGCGCCGATCCCGCCGGAACGGGGTGTTGACCGCGACGAACTGTGGCCGGCCGGGCTCATTGAACAAGTAGGTGTCCAATGCCACCCCCAGGGTGGCTCCAAGCATCCGGTAGCCGTCGGCGATGTGGCGGTCGTCGGTAACCGCACGGTCGCCTTCCAGGAACGAACGGTCAACGTTGCCAAGGATTTCCAGCAACTCCCGCCAGGCCGTGGTCGACTCGTGTGTCATGCGCGGATTCCTTTCAGGAGCAACGTGGTGGTGCGATCGACCCAGGTGTCGTCGAGTTCGGCGCCACGGGTGAGCAGGCCGAGCAGCGTGATGCCGGCGATGGCTTCGGCTATTTCGGTGGCGGTCACGTCGGCGCGCACCTCGCCGCGGTCCGCGGCGGCCCGCAGCCACTGCGCGAGACCTTCGGTGAAGATGCCGGAGAATCGCTTCAGCAGCGCCGAATGCAACGTCGGATCCGTCGCCATCTCGCCGACCAGCCCGGGCAGCGCCGCCCGGGCGGCCGGGGTTGTCAGGAAAGCCATTGTGCGGCAGACCATTGCGCGTAAATCCGCGGCGACGGCTGCGGTATCCGGGATCTCTGTTGCGGCGCCGATAGGGAACACCGCCTCGTGCACCAGGTGCGCCTTGCTGGGCCAGCGCCGGTAGATCGCGGGCTTGCTGGTGCCGGCACGGTGGGCGATGGCGGCGACTGACAACCTGGAGTAACCGGACTCGGCCAGCAGTTCCACGGTCGCGCGCAGCACCGCAGCGTCGATACGTGGGTCCCGAGGCCGGCCGGAGTCTTCTACCATTACGTAACTCAGGGTAACATAAGTCGCCGTGACCCAAGTTCGTCTCGAAGACCTAGCCAATCCGGTATTCAGCGTCGAGGCCCAGCAGATCCTGGAGATGATGGCGACGATGGCCCCGAGCTGCCCCCTGGACGCCGACGCGCTACACGCCCAAGCCCGCGCCGACACCGGGCTCATCGATTTCGGTTCCGACGACTACCGGGAACGGCTCGAGGTCTACCTCGCCGCGCTTCGGGATATCGACGGCTTGCACCCGGCGGGAGTGGTCAGTTTCTACGGGCAACTCCTGCAGGTGCTCAAGAACCGGCTGCTGTTGACCGACCTACTGCGCAGGCATGCCGAGATCGAGGAGATCGAACTGCGACCTCCGGTGGTGATCGCCGGCCTGCCGCGCACCGGCACCACTCACCTGCACAACCTGCTGGCGGCGCCGCCCACCTTCCGCACCATGCCGTACTGGGAGAGCGTCGAACCGTTTCCGTTGCCGAAAGAGGTTGGCGTCGAGCCGGATCCGCGGCGTGCCCGCACCGATGTCGCAGTCGCGGTGCTCAACACCGTGATGCCATATTTCCCGCTCATGCACGAGATGACCACCGATCATGTCCACGAAGAGATTCAGTTGCTGGCCAACGACGTTTCGACGATGCTCTTCGAGACTTTGGGCCACGTGCCCGGCTGGCGCGACTACTACCAGGCCCACGACCAGACGCCGCATTACCAACACCTCGCCACCCAACTCAAGGCGATGCAATTCCTGCGCGGTGGGCGGCGCTGGCTGCTCAAATCGCCCCAGCATCTCGAGCAGGTGCCGGTACTGAATCACGTATTCCCGGACAGCATTGTGGTTTTCACGCACCGCGATCCGGTGCCGGTGGCCCTGTCCATGATCGCGATGGTCACCTACGCGGCGCGGATGCATCGCTCACCAGTCCCGGTGCAGGAGATCGCGCACTACTGGATCGACCGCCTCGATCGCATGCTCACCCTGCTCATCCGCGATCGCGACACCATCGGCCCGGACCGTTCCGTCGACGTCCGTTTCGACGAGTTCATGGTCGATGAAGTCGGCACTGCCGAACACGTATACGGCCTGGCCGGCGAACCGTTCACCGACGAGGCGCGCACGGCGATTGCCGACTATCTCGCCGGCCACCGGCGCGGCCGGCTGGGCAGCGTCGAAACAAGTTGCGAGATGTTCGGTCTCGATGAGGGCGACCTACGCTCCAGGTTCGAGCCGTATGTGCAGCGGTTCTTGACTCAGGCGTGAGCTACCCCTGTAGGGCGCGGAGGGCACGGCGGCCAGGCACCACGGCCGAGGGCCCGTCGGCGATCATATTGAACCGCTCCAGCTCCGGTACGTGGATGTGCACGGTGGTGACACCGTTGGCCGAGGCGTGGAACTCATTGAGGTAGACGCTGTATCCTCGCTCGGCGAGCTTGTCCACCAGGCAGCTCAGGTGCTGAGCGGGCGACGGCGGAACCTCGGTGTCAGCATATGGAACGTAGTCCGAAGAGGTTGTCGGGGGCGGTAATTCGAATGCGGCGCACGCCTGCAGGGCCGGATAGTCGGCAAGCCAGTCCACGGCGCGACGGCGATCTTCGGCGCGATCGTCGGTCAGCTCGCCCTCTAGCAGTTCGGTGAGCGCTCGATAGATGCTGTAGTGGCGCGATAGCGAAGCCCCGTAACCGCGCCGAGAGCAGCCGGGCAGTCCAGCCGCGTACGCCAGCGTGGCCGGGACGCCCAGATCGGTAGTGATGTCGACCAGCCACACCTTGCGCGAAACACGTTGCTGCACGGCCTCGAGCAGCTCGCGCAAGTCGACGGGCAGCGTCTCGGGAGCCAAGAACGCCGGCCGGGCCGGTGGCGTGGCCAGAAACGTGTGCGCTAGGAACAGTGATACCGCGTCGCGCTCAATGACCTCGTTGAGCGAATGCACCGCTGCCTCGGCCAAGCTGCCGCCGATGGCGCTGCCATTGTTGGAGGAGTATCTGATCAGCGACCTGTAGTCGGTGGTGTCGCCGACCTCGGCGCGCAAGGGCGCCGCCGCGTCGTCCGCCCACAACACGTTGGACAGGAACAGCGGCACCGCCAGGGTATTGGTGCCGCCGAGTTGGTGGTAGATCCGGCAGGCGATCAGTTGGTCGGGCTGCATCGCGAGAAGGGCGGCGTAGCACTCGGTGCCCAACGGCGACTCGACGAGCTCTGCGCAGCGACGTAGCTGCACGGTCTCGGGCCGGTGTTGTTGAGTCAGAAAGTGTTCCAGCGCCTCGTAGTGCGCTCCGACACGGGCGGTGTCCACGGCGCCCTTGCCGTAGCCGGAACCTCCTGGCGCCGGTTGCTGTCCGTCGAACAGCTGGCAGCGCCACACCGTGGGATCGCCACCGTAGTAATCCAATCGCACGGTGAAGCCCAATTCGCTGATTGCCGAGAGCGCGCGGTGAGCGGCGTCTGCAAGGGAATACTCCCGCTCACCGCGCTGTACAGCCGTACTCTGCATCGTTGTCAGACAACTACCGTTGCAGCCCAGCCTGGGCAAGTACGGCTTGCTCCGCCTCGGTCAGGATCACATTCTGCTGAATGAGGCCAGCCGCTGCGAAAGATATTCCCCAACGCAACCTACGTGGATTCATGTTCTGTCTCCTCGATTAACTGTGGTGTGTGGCACACGGTTTTGCATACCGCGGCGGACCGTAACAAGCAGCGCAGGTGCGATCGATGGACGATCACGCGTTTCCATCAGAGCAAATGGACGAAGTGCCTATTGACAAATCGTTGATTTGCTGCTCTCGACGCGGCCACGCTGGCTGCTGCATCGCGCGAATGCCGCGGCGACCCGGCACGACGGCCGAGCCACCGGCGATCATATAGAAGTTCTCCAGGTCCGGAACCTGGGTGTGCACGGTGGTGACGCCGTTGCTCGAGGTATGAACCTCGTGGAGGTAGGCGCTGTACCCATGCCAGGCGAGTTTGTCGACCACCCGGCTCAGATGTTCGGAGGGCGACGACGGGGCGTCGGTATCGATATAGGGCACGAAGGCCGACGTCTCTGCAGGCCTGGAGGGAGCCGGCAGTTCGCATGCGGCGCAGGCCTGCAGGGTCGGATACTCGGCAAGCAGCTCGATGGCGCGCAGGCGATCTGCCTCGCTCTCGTGGGTCAGCTCAACCTGCAGCAGTTCGGTCAGCGCTTGGTAGACGCTGTAGTGCCGCGACAGTGATGCCCCGTAGCCGCGCCGCGAGCCACCGCCCGGCGCGGATGCGTATGCCAGCGTGGCAGGCACGTCCAGGTCGCTGGTGATGTCTATCAGCCAGACCTGACGTGAAAGGCGTTCCTGTACAAGCCCAAGCAACTCGCGCAGGTCATGGGGCAGCGTCTGGGGATCCAAGAAGGCCGGCGCGGTCGGTTGTGCGGCCAGGAAGGTCTGGATGAGGAACAGTGATATGGCATCGCGTTCAATGGCCTCGTTGAGCGAATGCACCGCCGCCTCGGCGAAGCTGCCGCCGATCGCGCTGCCCCTGTTGGAGGAGTACCTCGCCAGCGATTCGTAGTCGGTGGTATCGCCGATCTGCGCCCGCAACGGTGACGCGGTGTCTTCGGCCCATCCGATGTTGGACAAGAACAGCGGTACCGCCAGTTCATTGTCGCCGTTGATTTGGCTATAGATCCGGCAGGCAATCCGCTGCTCAGGTTGCATGGCGAGTAGATCGGCGTACGCCTCGCCCGCCAGCGGTGACATCGCGACATCTGCGCATGAGCGCAACTGCAGGGTGTCTGGTCGAAATTCTTGAGCCAGAAGGACTTCCAGAGCCTCGTATATCGCCCCCACGCGGGCCGTTTGAATATCGCCCTTGCCGTAGCCGAGACCCGACGGCACCGGTTGTTGTTGGCGGTCCAACAGTTGACAGCGCCACACTGTGGGATTGCCGCCGTAGTACTCCAGGCGGGTGTTCAAGCCCAATTCGCCGATCGCCGTCAGCGCCCGGTGAGCGGCGTCTGCAAGGGAGTACTCCCGCTCACTGCGCTGTACGGCCGCACTTTGCAATGTCGTCATTTTCACGGGTCGTTCTCGGTGGCCGTATCTTGTTCCAGGACAGCACAGTTGGCCTACCGCGACTGTCCAGCCTGGGCCAGCACGGCCCGCTCGGCCTCGGTGAGCCGCGCGCCGCCTTGCACAATGAGGCCGGCCTTCGCGCCACCCCAGAACGGACTCTTCGTGGCTGGCTTCACTTGCTGTCTCCTCGCTTCACGGTGACGTTGCGGCACAAGGTTTTGCGCCGTGCCGCGACGGTAACAAGCAAGGCGGATGATCAGCGATGGACGCCGGTAGCGCCGTTGCGAGAAGGCGCCGACAACATACCCATTGACAATTCGTCGAGCAGATGATTTACCCGGGTAGGCAGCTACTTAGGGCTGGACCAGAATGCGGATCGGATTGCCCTCTTGGCGTTCCAGCTTCTCGATGCCCGATGCGACGTCTTCCAGCGCGACGATCTCGCTAACCGACCGCGAAAGATCAAGGCGCCCAAGAGAAACCAGCTTCGCCAGGGTCCCGATATCGACGTTCTGATAGCCGAGGTGCCCCAGCACTTGCTTGCGGGTCAACACCAGCATCGCCGTGGAGCCGAAAGCCGGTGCATCCTGGCTCATTCCGACGCCCACCAGCCGTCCGCCGCCGGTGAGGCTGGCAAAAGCCTGCTCGAAGGTCGATTTAACGCCGACGGTATCGAAGGTGACATCCAACATCCGGCCGCCGGTGACTTCTGCGATCTTGTCGTGCAACCCGTCGTCGCGCGAGTTGAACGCATAGTCGGCGCCGATTTCCAGCGAGCGATCCAGCACCGCGGGGTTGACGTCGACCGCGACCACCGGCGCCGCGCCCACCAATCGGGCCAACTGCACGATGTGGGTCCCCACCCCGCCGACGCCCCACACCCCGACCGATTCGCCGACGGCCACCTTGCCGGTACGCACCACTGCCCCGAACGGGGTGGACACCGCGTCGGCCAGGAGTGCGGCCTGCTCCATTGAGACGTTGTCCGGAACGCGGGTCAGGCCGGCGGCCTGGGCCACAGTGTATTCCGCCCACGCGCCGTCATAGGCGAAGGCCATCAGCTGGATCTGCGTGCAGTTCACAATGTCGCCGCGCCGGCAGTTGGCACACTGCTGGCAGGGCCGGCCGGCGGCCACCACCACGCGGTCGCCTTCGGCCCACCCACTCACGCCAGGGCCCAGTTTGGCGATGGTCCCCGACGCCTCGTGGCCCTGGGTCACCACCGGCCGCAATGCCGGGAACGTTCCATTGATCAGGCTTAGGTCCGAGTGGCAGATCCCGCAGAACGCCACCTTGACCAGCACCTCACCGGGGCCCGGCTCCGGTATCGGAACGTCTTCGAGCACAACCCTTTTGGCGTCGGCGTAGAAGCGCTCGGCGCGCATGGTGGCTGGCATGGGTTACTCGACGCCGATCGTCACTTCTGTCGATTTGATGAATACCGTCGCGGGCTGGCCCACCTCAAGGCCGAGCTCCACCGCCGCATCCTTGGTGACCGAGGAGGTGACCACCTGGTCGCCGCCGTCGAGTCGCACCTTCACGATTGCCATTACGCTGCCGAGGTCGACCTCGGTGATCGTTCCTTTCAGCTGGTTGCGAGTCGACAGGCGCATGGCGGTCCTCCAGGTGATAGTCGGGTTGGCCCCACTGAGCCTAACTAGTGACGCGGACCGAGCAACGCGATCGCCGCATCGACCGCCGGCTCCACGATTTCGCGGACCGGTCTGCCGTCTTCGACGGCCAGCGCCACCAGTTCACGCAGGCCGCCCACCAGGATCACCGCCAATGGCGCAGTCAGCGGCGGTAGCTGGGCGCGGCGGAAACCCGGACTGCCGCTCAGGTCGACCAATAGGCTCGTCAGCAGCTCAAGCCCGTGACGCTGGACGGGATGCGCGATGTCACCCAGAGAGGGAAGCTCGCGAATCCAGCTCAGGGTGATGGCCGGGCGCGACTCGATATTGCCGACGTAGCCTTGCACGGCCTGACGGATCTGGTCGTGCCAGTCGGCCTCGGGATCAACCGCGTTCCGGATGTCGTTGGCCATGATCGCGATCTCCACCTCCAGCAGTTCCAGGAAGCACTCTTCCTTGCTGGAGAACTGGCTGTAGAACGTCCGCTTCGAAGTCCGTGCGTGACGGACGATGTCGGCGACGGTGCTGGCGCGGTATCCGCGCTCCCGGATGGAGGCGGCGAGGCCGTCGAGCAGCCGAAGCCGAAACGGATCAGGCTCAACCTGAATCGCGCTGCCAGCTACCGCCGTCACCACCGAATCCCCTTCCGCAATTATCGGGCCACTTGTCAGGGTTGGTACCACAGAGTACCGTACGGGAAAAGGCTGCCGGTACGCCGCAGTACCAACGAAGATGTTGGGAGTCATGCCTCCATGAGTGAAGTGCTCGCCGCCCCATCCGCAGCGACAGACGTTCGGCTGCCCCCGGCGGTGCGGTCTCCGAAACTGTTGCAGGGCTTGGGATTTGCCTTCGCGCGACGGCGGTACTTCGATCGGTTGGTACGTCGCTACGGCAACGTTTTCACCGTGCACATCCCGGTCTACGGACACGTCGTGGTGGTGTGCGAGCCGCAATTGGCCAAACGGATATTCACCAGCAGCCCCGACGAGCTGGGCAATATCAAGCCCAACCTGAGCCGGCTGCTGGGGTCCGGCTCGGTGTTCGCGCTCGACCGTGACGAGCACCGCCAGCGACGACGGCTGCTGGCGCCACCGTTTCACGGCAAGAGCATGAAGAACTACGAGGCCATCATCGAAGAGGAGACCCTGCGCGAGACGGCGAAGTGGCCTGAAGGCCAGTCGTTTCCGACCTTGCCGGCGATGAATCACATCACGCTCAACGCCATCCTGCGTGCCGTCTTCGGGGCCGCCGGTGCCGACCTGGACGAGCTGCGCCGAATCATCCCGCCGTGGGTCACGCTGGGCTCGAAGATGGCGCTAATGCCACAGGCCCAGCGCGACTACGGCCGATTCAGCCCATGGGGCCGGCTGGCCGAGTGGCGGCGCCAGTACGACGTCGTCATCGACAGGCTGATCGCCGCTGAGCGGACCGATCCCAACTTCGCCGATCGCACCGACGTCCTCGCGCTGATGTTGCGCAGCACCTACGAAGACGGTTCGGCCATGTCGCGCAAGGATATTGGCGACGAACTACTCACCCTGCTGGCCGCCGGCCACGAGACCACGGCCTCCACCCTGGCTTGGGCTTTCGAGCGGGTGACCCGCCATCCCGAGGTGCTGCAGGCCTTGGTCGGGGAAGCAGACGCCGGCGGTGGTGAGCTGCGTCAGGCGACGATTCTGGAAGTCCAGCGGGTGGGCAACGTCATCGATTTCGCCCCGCGCCATGTGTTCTCACCGCTGTATCGGCTCGGCGACTACGCCATTCCCCGCGGATACTCCATCATCGTGAGCATTTCGCGGATGCACCGCAATCCGGAGATCTTCCCCGACCCGGACCGTTTCGACCCGCGGCGCTTCATCGAGAGCAAACCCTCGCCGTTGGCCTGGATCCCGTTCGGCGGCGGAACGCGGCGCTGCGTTGGAGCCGCGTTCGCCAACATGGAGATGGACGTGGTACTGCGAACGGTATTGCGCGAGTTCACCATCGACACCACCACCGCGCCGGGAGAGCGTTCGCACAACCGCGGTGTGGCGTTCATTCCCAAGAACGGCGGCCGGATCACGGTCCACCGCCGGCGCTAACGCCGTCAAGTGCGGCCACGGCTTCGAAAGTGTACGTGGGGCGGGAGAATCGGCTGCGCAGCTACGTGGTTACCCACTCAATGCGGACATTCATTGGCTAGCTGCCGCACGCCGCGGCAGCTTCCAGCCGGGCCGAACGAAGTGGCAGGTGTACCCGTTGGGGTAGCGCAGCAGGTAGTCCTGGTGCTCGGGTTCGGCTTCCCAGAAATCGCCGGCCGGGCTGACTTCGGTGACTACCTTGCCCGGCCACAGGCCGGATGCCTCGACGTCAGCGATGGTGTCCAGGGCGATGCGCTTCTGCTCGTCGTCGACATAGAAGATGGCCGAGCGGTAGCTGGGTCCGCGGTCGTTGCCCTGGCGGTCCTTGGTGGTCGGGTCGTGGATCTGGAAGAAGAACTCCAGCAGCGTGCGGTAATCGGTAGCGGTGGGATCGAAGACGATCTCGACGGCTTCGGCGTGCGTACCGTGGTTGCGGTACGTGGCGTTGGGGACGTCGCCACCGCTGTAGCCGACGCGAGTCGAGACCACACCGGGCTGCTTGCGGATCAAGTCCTGCATTCCCCAGAAGCAGCCGCCGGCCAGGATCGCCCTTTGGTTGTCAGCCATGGGCCCAGGCTACACTCCGCCCGTGAGGTGTAACGGTTCGTGAGCGGCCCGCAGTTCACCCGCAGCGAACTGGCCGCAGCCTTCGAAAAGTTCGAGCAGACCGTCGCCCGCGCCGCCCAGACGCGGGACTGGGACGCCTGGGTCGAGCACTACACCCCCGACGTCGAATACGTCGAACATGCGGCGGGCACGATGCGCGGACGTGAGCAGGTGCGCGACTGGATTCAGCGCACGATGACGACGTTTCCGGGCAGCCATATGGTGGCGTTCCCGTCGCTGTGGTCGGTGATCGACGAACCCACCGGGCGAATCATCACCGAACTGGACAACCCGATGGCCGACCCCGGCGACGGCAGCGTCATCAGCGCAACCAACATTTCGATCATCACCTACGCCGGCGACGGTCAATGGCGTCGCCAAGAAGACATCTACAACCCGTTGCGCTTCCTGAAGGCAGGCATGAAGTGGTGCCAAAAGGCACAGGCGCTGGGCACCCTTGACGAGGACGCCGCGCGCTGGATGCAGCAATACGGAGGAACGCGATGAGCGCACCCAAGCTGGTTATCGGCGCCAACGGCTTCCTGGGCTCCCATGTGACCCGGCTGTTGGCAGCCGACGGCGAAGACGTGCGGGCGATGGTGCGGCCCAACGCCAATACCCGCGCCATCGACGACCTGGAAGTGACCAGATTTCACGGCGACGTGTTCGACAGCACCGCGCTGCGTGCGGCGATGGCTGGTTGCGACGACGTCTACTACTGCGTCGTCGACACCCGCGCCTGGCTGCGCGACCCGGCTCCGCTGTTTCGCACCAACGTCGAGGGCCTGCGCAACGTCCTCGATGTGGCCAAAGACGCAAATCTGCACAGGTTCGTCTTCACCAGCACCTACGCCACTGTGGGCCGGCGGCATGGGCGTGTGGCGACCGAAGACGACGTGATCGACACCAGCGGCGTGACTCCTTACGTCAAGTCCCGGGTGCAGGCCGAGAACCTGGTGATGGAGTACGTCGCGAAATTCGGTTTGCCCGCCGTGGCCATGTGCGTCTCGACGACGTACGGCGGCGGTGACTGGGGTGGCACGCCACACGGCGCGTTCATCGCCGGCGCGGTCTTCGGCAAACTGCCCTTCGGGATGAAGGACGTGCAACTGGAAGTTGTGGGTGTCGACGACGCCGCCCGCGCCATGATCCTGGCCGCCGAACGCGGACGCAGCGGCGAACGCTACCTCATCTCCGAGCGGATGATGCCGTTGAACGAGGTGATCCGGATCGCGGCCGACGAAGCCGGTGTTCGCCCGCCGCAACGGTCGATCCCGATACCCATGCTGTACGCCCTGGGGGCGTTGGGCAGTCTGAGAGCCCGGCTCACCGGCAAAGACAGCGAGCTCAGCCTGCAGTCGGTGCGGATGATGCGTGCCGAAGCCGACCTCGACCACGGCAAAGCGGTCCGCGAATTGGGCTGGCAGCCAAGGCCGGTCGAGGAATCGATCCGGGAGGCCGCCCGATTCTGGGTCGCGATGCGGGAGGCCGCTAAGAGTGAAACGCGTTCGCGTTGACCTTCAGGGTCCCCCGCAGACGATGCTGGCGACCCTGTACGCCAAGGCACTCGACGCCGATGCGCCTCGTTCGATCCTGAACGACCAGTACGCCAAAGCCGCCGTGGACCGCATCGAATACGACTGGGCCGCAACGACTATCACGCCCCGGCGAGCGCCTTCAGTAGCGGTGCGCACCGCGCATTTCGACAATTGGGCGCGCCAGTTCCTGGCCGCACATGCGCAAGCCGTCGTGCTGCACGTGGGTTGTGGTCTGGATGCCCGTGTCTACCGGCTCGATCCGCCGGCCGGTGTGCGGTGGTATGACGTCGACTATCCCGACGTCATCGCGCTGCGCAAGCAGGTGTACCCGGAGCGGGAGCACTATCGGCTGCTGTCGGCATCGGTGACCGACCCGGGTTGGCTGGCCGAAATCCCAGCCGACCGTCCTGCACTCTTCCTTGCCGAGGGTCTGACCATGTACCTGACCAAGGACGACGGATTGGCGCTACTGCGCCGGGTCGTCGATCGATTCGCCCGCGGCGAGCTGCAGTTCGATGCGTTCAACACCTTGGGGATCCGGACTCAGGTGACCAACTCCGTGGTCCGCCGCTCGGGATCCACCCTGCACTGGGGCATCAACGGTCCCGGCGACATCCTCGATGCGGTGCCGGGCGTGCGTCTGCTGGCGTGGGAATCGGTGTTCGACAGCGACACGTTTGACCTGGTGTCGCCGGTGTTTCGACGGCTGGGCCGAGCGATGGCGGTAATACCGGTATTGCGCACGATGGCGCAATATCACCGGTATGCGTTCGGCCGGGAATGATGAATGACCACTGACGTTGGAGATAAGCATGAGTAGTCACCCCCCAGTCCTAGAGCCCAGTGCCGGACACCCGATCACCATCGAGCCCACCCCGGGACGAGTAGAGGTTCGCGTCAACGGCGAACTAATAGCGGACACCTCCGCGGCGTTGCAATTGCGGGAAGCCACTTTGCCTGTGGTGCAGTACATTCCGCTGACAGATGTGGTGCAGGAGCGGCTTACCCGCACCGAGACCAGCAGCTACTGCCCATTCAAGGGTGAGGCGAGCTACTACAGCGTGACCACCGCGGCCGGCGACACCGTCGCCGATGTCATTTGGACTTACGAGCAGCCCTATCCCGCGGTCGCGGCCATTGCCGGCCATGTCGCGTTTTATCCGAACAAGGCGGAAATCACGGTAGTGCCCTAGGACACTAGGGATAGACCTTGGCCAGCGATTGGGTGTCGCTGTACTCGCGCATCGACACGATCAGGCCGTCGCGGGTGTCGAAGATGCACACGAACGGACTGTCGTACTTGGCGCCTTCGACGGTGACACCGTCGACCTGCCCCTCGATGACCACCGTTTCTCCCTCGTTGAGGCACCGCAGCAGATCGATGTTGACCTCGAAGACTCGTTTGCGGCGCTCGACCGCGCGCCGCAGTGTCGCTTTATCGATCTCGGCACGGGTGACGATGCTCCAGTAGGTGAAGTCCTCGCTGAGCAACTCGAACCCTTCGTCCAGATCCCCGCCTTCGCTCATGCTCTGCATGAACATCCAGGCCAGTTCGGCTTGCGGGTCGTCGAACGGCGTCATCACATCGCCATCCTTTCAGATAGTGGAGAGTTGTTGGGGTGAAGGCCGCACGCACCGTCACACTCCCCGGAGTGGCCAGCTTCGGGCACACTTTGGCGCCGCTACGCCGCGGCCCCGGCGATCCCTGCTTTCGGATGCCCGGCGACGGCACCATCTGGCGGACCAGCCTGCTGACCACCGGGCCTGTCACCGCGTGCATCAGCCGCGCCGGCCCGGACGCGGCGCATTGTGAAGCGTGGGGCGGCGGCGCCGAACAGTTCGTCGAGCTGTTGCCGGCGATGCTGGGCGCCGACGACGACGCCTCTGATTTCGTGCCGCAGCACCCGACGGTGGCTGCCGCACATCGCCGCCTGCCGCATCTGCGGCTGGGCCGAACCGGGCAGGTGCTGGAAGCTTTGCTGCCGGCGGTGATCGAGCAGCGGGTACCAGGCGCAGACGCCTTCCGGTCCTGGCGGGTGCTGGTGACCAAGTACGGCTCGCCGGCGCCCGGACCGGCGCCCAGCGGGATGCGCGTAATGCCGTCGGCGCAGGCCTGGCGTCACATCCCCTCCTGGGAGTTTCACCGCGCCAACGTCGATCCGCGGCGCGCGCAGACGGTGGTGGGCTGCGCGCAACGGGCGTCGTCGCTGGAGCGGCTGGTCTCGCTGCCGGCGGCGCAGGCGCGCGAGGCGCTGACGTCGCTGCCGGGGGTTGGCGTGTGGACTGCGGCCGAGACCGCCCAGCGTGCCTTCGGCGACGCCGATGCGCTGTCGGTGGGCGACTACCACATTCCCAAGATGATCGGCTGGACGTTGCTGGGCCATCCGGTCGACGACGCGAGCATGCTTGAACTGCTGGAACCGATGCGGCCCCATCGCCACCGGGTGGTCCGGTTACTCGAGGCCAGCGGGCTGGCCTACGAACCGCGCCGCGGAGCGCGGCTGCCGGTGCAGCAGATCCGCAAGATCTAGCCGGCGCTTTTGAGGCCGGACACTTCGGGTACCCAACGGAAATGACACAGTTCACCATTCCGGGATTGACCGACAAGCAGGGAGCGCGGCTCGCCGAGCTGCTGCAGAAGCAACTGAGTACCTACAACGACCTGCACCTGACGCTCAAACACATTCATTGGAATGTGGTGGGCCCGAACTTCATTGGCGTGCACGAGATGATCGACCCGCAGGTGGACGCGGTGCGCGGTTATGCCGACGCAGTCGCCGAGCGCATCGCGGCCCTCGGTGCGTCGCCGCAGGGAACACCGGGTGCGATCATCAGCGATCGCGAGTGGGACGACTATTCGGTGGGCCGCGACACAGTGCAGGCCCACCTGGCCGCACTCGACGTGGTCTACACCGGGGTGATCGAAGACATCCGCAAGTCCATCGAGGAGACCGAGGAGCTCGATCCGGTCACCCAGGACATGCTGATCGGCCAGGCGGGAAACCTCGAGCAGTTCCAGTGGTTTGCCCGCGCCCACCTGGAGAACTCCGGCGGCAAGTTGGCCCACGAAGGGTCGAACACCGAGAAGGCCGCTGCTAAAACCGCGAAACGCAAGTCCTAGTCGTCGGCGTTGCGGGCGCGTTCGGCCGCGGCGGTCTCCCGGTTGAGCCGCTGCGCCTCGTAGATGGTGACGTTGGTGCGCGACACGAGCAGCGACGCGATCCCGACGGCGAGGATGGCTCCGGGCACCACCGAGAATGAGCCGGTCATCTCCGCGACCATGATCATGATCGCCAGCGGCGCCCGCGCGACGCTGCCGAAGCACGCCATCATGCCGACCACGACGAAGATGCCCGGCGCGTCGGGTACCCCGGGCAGTCCGGTCAGCTCACCGAGGCGCCAGATCGCGGCGCCGACGAACGCGCCGATGACGATGCCTGGCCCGAACAATCCGCCGGATCCGCCGGTGCCGATCGACAGCGAGGTGGCGATGATCTTGGCGATCGGCAGCACGATGATGATCCACAGTGGAATCGCCATCAGCGACCCGCGGTCGGCGGCCAGCTGCGCCCAGCCGTAGCCGCTGCTGAGTACCTGCGGGATGAGCAGCCCCAACAGTCCGACCAGGAGCCCGCCGATCGCCGGCTTGAGGACCGGCCCGCCGGGCAGCCGGTGGGTCAGCGCCACCGACGCGTGGAAGATTCGGGCATACAGGTAGCCGACGGCCGCGGCGATCAGGCCGAGGACCACGAACCACAGCAGCGGCCATGCCCGTTCGAAGCGGTACTCGGCGTCGATGTAGCCGAACAGCGGGTCGAATCCCAGGAACGAGCCCAGCACCGCGTAGGCCGTCCCGGAGGTGATGAAACCCGGCAACAGGCTGCGGTAATCGAAGTCGTCGCGGTAGGTGATCGACGCGGCCAGCACCGCCCCGCCGAGCGGCGCGGCGAAGATGGCGCCGATGCCCGCGCCGATACCCAGGGCTACCGCGGTGCGGCCGTCCTCGTCGGACAGCCCGAGCCGTCGGGTCAGCAGCGAGCAGAAGCCGGCCGAGATCTGCGCCGTCGGCCCTTCGCGGCCGCCGGAGCCGCCCGAGCCGATGGTGAGCGCGCTGGCCACCATCTTCACCAGGACCGCGCGGGCGCGAATGGCGCGCGGATCGCTGTGCACGGCCTCGATGGCTTCGTCGGTGCCGTGGCCGGTGGCCTCCGGGGCGAGCTTGGCGACGATGAATGCCGACAGCAGTGCCCCGCCCGTGGTCACCAGCGGGATCGCCCACGGCCGGACGAAGCCCGCCGACCCGTGGCTACCGCCCTCGCCGACGGGTCTCGGGATGTGGTAGCCCGCCAGATAACCGAGCAGGAACTCGCCGGTGTATTTCAGCGCGAGGTAGAAGACCACGGCTCCCAGGCCGGCAATGACGCCGATGGTGATGCCGAGTAGAAACCATTTACGCAGGTAGCCCGCGTTTCGGATCGATGCGCCGAACCGTCCGCCTGCGGATTCGGGTGGCGCTTCGCGCGGCTCCGGTTCGTCCACCACGCCATCCTAAGGCAACTGGGAATAACCGGACTGCGGTCCGGTTATAGCCGGTTAGATCGATAGCTCGTCGAGAGCTCTCAAATCAGGAGGTAGATATGCCTGCCGTTACCGCAGACACACTGACATTGCCACGGGTCGGTTTGTCGGCTCCCGCCGACGCCGAACGCCCGGTCCGGTCGATCACCACCGGCCCGCGCGGATACGAAGGCCTGGGCTTTCCGGTGGTCCGCGCCTTCGCCGGGGTCAGCGCCGCCGCGCTGGATCCGTTCGTGCACATGGACCAGATGGGTGAGGTGGAGTATCAGCCCGGCGAGCCCAGGGGGACCGATTGGCACCCGCACCGTGGCTTCGAAACCGTTACCTACATGATCGACGGGAAGTTCGCGCACCAGGATTCTTACGGTGGTGGCGGGCTGATCGCCGACGGCGCGACACAGTGGATGACTGCCGGATCAGGCATCCTACATATCGAGACGCCACCTGTCGAGATGGTAAACAGCGGGGGTGTTTTTCATGGCATCCAGTTATGGGTGAATCTGCCGAGGAAAGACAAATTCGCTCCGCCGCGGTATCAGGCCATCGAAGGTGGCGACGTCGGCCTGCTCGCATCCGGGGACGGCGGGGCGCTGATCCGTATCATCGCCGGTGAGATCGACGGCCATCGCGGGCCGGGCGTCACCCACACGCCGATCACGCTGGCTCATGCCACGGTGGAAAAGGCTGCGCGCCTTGATATTCCGTGGCGGCGGGACTTCAATGCGCTGGTGTACGTGCTGTCCGGACAGGGGTCGGTGGGGCCGGCCGCACATCCGATTCGGCAAGGCCAGCTGGCCGTATTGGGACATGGCGACCGGATCGCCCTGGCCGCATCCGGCTCGACCCTCGATGTGTTGATCCTCGGGGGGCGGCCGATTCGGGAGCCGGTCTTCCATTATGGGCCCTTTGTGATGAATACGCGGGCCGAAGTCATCGAGGCGCTCGAGGACTATCAAGCTGGGAAGTTCCGTAGCATCCCGCCGAACGCGCTAATGCCGAACCATGGCGGTGGCACACTTTAAAAATGCAGGTTACGGCCAGTCGTGGCCCAGGTCGTCCCCCGGCGGCAAAGGCGGACGAGACGCGCAGGCGCATCGTGCGCGCCGCCCGCCAGGTTTTCAGCGAACGCGGCTACGACGGGGCGACCTTTCAGGCGATCGCCATCCGCGCCGATCTGACGCGGCCGGCAATCAACCACTACTTCTCCAGCAAGCGGGTGCTGTATCGCGAGGTGGTGGACCAGACCAACGAACTCGTCGTCGCCGCGGGCATCGAACGGGCCCGCCGCGAGACCTCACTGTTGGCCCGGATCTCCACATTCATGGCCGTGGCGCTGGAGGCCGACGCCAAGAATCCGTCCACGGCGGCCTTCCTGGCTACCGCTGTGCTGGAGTCTCAGCGGCACCCGGAACTCAATCGGGGCGACAACGACGCCGTCAGCATCAGCCGTCACTTTCTGACGTGGGCGGTCCAGGATGCGATCGAACGCGGTGAGCTGGTGGCCGGCACCGACGCGGCTTCGATGGCCGAGACACTGCTGGTGGTGTTGTGCGGTGTGGGTTTCTATGCCGGCTTTGTCGGCAGCTATCAGGAGATGGAAGCCCTCACCGAGTCATTGGCGCGGCTGCTGTCCGGCACGGCCTGGCGGAAGTAGACCCGCGGCTTGCAGTCTTCGAGTGACCTGGCGCACAAAGCGTATAGATTGCCTAACTTACTAGATACGATGGTGGCGCCATGACTGATCTCTGGCCGTTCCGAAATCTGCTGAAGGTGCGCCCCTGCGACACCTCACGGAAACCTACCGAGAGCGGGAGCATGCAATGAGCACAATGCGCACCCATGACGACACCTGGGACATCAGGACCAGCGTCGGCGCCACCGCGGTGATGGTGGCCGCAGCCCGCGCCGTGGAAACCGAGCAGGCCGAACCGCTGATCCGCGATCCGTACGCCAAACTGCTGGTGACCAACGCCAAGGCGGGCGTCATCTGGGAAGCGATGCTCGACGAAGACATGGTGGCGAAGGTGGAGGCCCTCGACGCCGAAACGGCCGCCACCGTCCAGCACATGCGCAGCTACCAGGCGGTGCGGACGAATTTCTTCGACACCTACTTCGCCGACGCCGTCGCCGCCGGAATTCGGCAGATCGTCATCCTGGCGTCCGGACTGGATTCCCGGGCGTACCGGCTGGACTGGCCGGCCGGCACCACGGTGTACGAGATCGACCAACCCCAGGTGCTCGCGTTCAAGTCCGAGACGCTGGCCCAAAACGGCGTGACGCCTGCCGCCGAACGTCGCGAGGTGGCGATCGATCTGCGTCAGGACTGGCCGGCGGCGTTGCGTGCGGCCGGCTTCGACCCGACGGCGCGGACCGCCTGGCTCGCCGAGGGCCTGTTGATGTACCTGCCCGCTGAGGCACAGGATCGGCTATTCACCCAGATCGGCGAGCTGAGCCCGGCGGGCAGCCGGATCGCGGCCGAAACGGCGGGCAATCATTCCGACGAGCGGCGCGAACAGATGCGCGAGCGGTTCAAGAAGGTCTCCGAGACGCTCGGCCTCGAGCAGACCATCGACGTGGGAGAGCTGATCTACCGCGACGAGGATCGCGCCGCACTCGGCGACTGGCTCAACGACCACGGGTGGCGGGCCGCGGCACAAAACGCCATCGACGAGATGCGCCGGGTGGGCCGGTGGGTCGAGGGCGTTCCGATGGCCGACGACAGGCAAGCCTTTTCCGACTTTGTGACCGCGGAGCGGTTGTAGTGGCCCGCACCGCGGACGATTCCTGGGACATCGCGACCAGTGTCGGGGCGACCGCGGTAATGGTCGCGCTGGCGCGTGCCGCTGAGACCGCCAGCGACAACCCGCTCATCCGCGACGAATTCGCCGAGCCGCTGGTTTCCACCCCGCAACTGGCCAAGGTGCGCGATCAGGTTGCCGCTTGGTGGGCGCCCGAGCCGGACGGGCCCGACGATGGCTCCCAAGACTCACAAGACTCAGAAGACTCAGAAGACGACGCCTTCAGCGTCGATGCCCAGCAGATGATCGACTACCAGGCCGTACGCACGCATTTCTTCGACGCGTACTTTGCCGGCGCGGTGGCGGCGGGCATCCGGCAGGTCGTGCTTTTGGCCGCGGGTCTGGATTCGCGCGCGTACCGGCTGGATTGGCCGGCCGGCACCACCGTCTACGAGATCGATCTGCCCAAGGTGCTCGAGTACAAGGAGCAGACCCTTGCCGGCCACAACGCCACCCCGGTGGCCGACCGGCGTGCGGTACCAGTCGACCTGCGCCATGACTGGCCGAAGGCGTTGCGCGACAAGGGTTTCGACACGATCCAGCCAACGGCCTGGCTGGCCGAGGGGCTGCTGCCGTTCCTACCCGCGGCTGCGCAGGAAGCGATGTTCGCCGCCATCGACTCGCTGAGCGGGCCGGGCAGTCGGGTGGCCGTGGAGATGTTCGGCGTGGACGAAGACAAGCGGGAAGAGGCCGAAGAGAAGTGGGCCCGTCTGCGCGCGCGGCGCGCGGCTCGCGGCGAAGACACCTCGTTCAACCCGTTCGAGCTGTGGTTTGACGACGAGGGCCGCCCCGAGCCCGCCGACTGGTTCGCCGCGCACGGCTGGTCTGCGCAGACGGTGAGCTCACACGACGAAGCCACACGACTGGGCCGGCCGCCGCAATCGACGGAACGTCCGTTCGCGAACAGGTTTGTCACGGCAGCCAAGGGCTGACGCACCCGTAAAATTTAGGTAGTGACGTAGCTCACATCACCGGCGAAGATATGCGCATGCATCTTCTTTCCAGCCGTCGCGTCGGTCTGTTGGTGCCCAGTTCCAACACCACCATGGAAGCCGAAGTGCCAGAGGTGCTGCGGCGTACGAGTGCCGTTTCCGGGGCGCAGTTCACCTTCCACGCGGCCCGGATGCGGATGAAAACCGTTGCCGCCAAAGAACTTGAGTCGATGAACGCCGACGCCGAGCGCGCCACCACCGAACTGGCCGACGCCGGCGTCGACGTGATGGCCTATGCCTGTCTGGTAGCCATCATGTCCCTGGGTGCGGGCGCGCACTGCGAGATCGAGTCCCGGCTGACCGCCACCGCGACCGCAGCCGCGGCAGGGGATCGCATCGATGTGGTGTCCAGCGCGGGTGCCCTGATCGAGGCCCTGCGGCACCTCGGTGTCAGCCGGACGGCAATCGTCACCCCATACGTCAAGGACCTCACCGGGCTGGTCGTCGACTACATCGACGCCGCCGGCGTGCATGTGCACGACGCGATCAGTCTCGAGGTCGACGACAACCTGGCGGTGGGACGGCTCGATCCACGTCGGCTGCCGGAAATCGCCGGCCGACTGGACACACGAGGTGTGGACGCCGTGGTGCTTTCCGCGTGTGTGCAAATGCCCTCGCTCTCGGCGATCCCGGAAGTCGAGCGGGCGCTCGGGGTGCCGGTGATCACCGCAGCGACCGCGACCTCCTGGAAGATCCTGCGGACGCTTGGGCTGCCTGCGGTCGCGGAGGGCTCGGGGGCGTTGTTCAGAGCGGCCGCCTGATGCGGCCGGCCGCCCCGGCCGTGGATGCCGGACCACCGCGGGGCATGCTGGCGTTGCTCACGGCGGCATCTTTCTTGGTATTCGTGCAGATCTTCGTGGTCGCGCCGATCCTGCCAGCACTGGCCCGCGAATTCGCCAGTACGCCGACTGTGGTCGGCCTCGCCGTGCCGGCCTTTCTGCTGCCGTACGGAGTGATGGTGCTGGTGTGGGGGACTTTCTCGGACCGCTGGGGTCGTCGCCCGGTAATCCTGTGCTGCATGGCGCTTTTCGCCATCCTGACGGCTGTTACGCCGCTGGTGGAGGATGCGGCGGGATTCATCGGCGTTCGGCTCGCCGCCGGGGTGGGCTCAAGCGGGGTGGTGCCCATCGGCTTGGCGCTGATCGGCGACCTGGTGCCCTATCAGCGGCGCGGACGCGCGCTGGGGTGGATGTTCGGCGGCATGGCCGGGGGTATGGCTTTCGGTGCCGCCGGCGGGGCGCTGGGTGAACCCGTGCTGGGCTGGGACGGGCTGTTCAGCGTGGTCAGCGTCGTCGCGGTGGTGCTGTTCATCGTGGCCCTGCGGCTGATCCCCAGGGCCACGGGTCCGCGTACTTCGCTTCCGGCGCGCCAGCTGGTAGCCGGCTACGTGAGCCTGCTGCGCAATTCGCGAGCGCGCCGGACGTATCTGTATGTGCTCGTCAATGCGGTACTGCACGCTGGGATCTACACCTGGCTCGGCGTGTACCTGTACCGGCACTTCCAGCTCAACGAAACTCAGATCGGACTGGTCCTGCTCGGTTACGGCATCCCCGGGCTGCTGCTCGGACCCGTGATCGGACACTGGGCCGACCGCCACGGCCGGGCTCTGATCATCCCGCCCGGTCTGGTCATGGCTGCGGCCTGCGCGGCGTTGCTGGCCATCGAGCCTCCGCTGGCAATGGTGCAGGTGGCGATCATCGCCCTCTCACTGGGCTATGACATGACCCAGCCGCCGCTGGCCGGCATCGTCACCGACCTGCCCGGCAACCGCGGTCAAGCCATCGGTCTCAACGCCTGCACGCTCTTTGTCGGCATGGGTTTGGGCAGTCTCGCATTTCGCGCCGTGCTGCTTCCCGCGGGCTTTGCCGCGGCGTTTTGGGTATTCGCCGGCGTGGCCCTGTTGTTCGGCCTGGCCGCGGTGCGGCTGTTCCGCGTCGAACGTCCTGCGCTCAAAGTGACTGTTATCTGACATGTGTTTGGTTAACATGAGGTTTCTGCTGGTCAAAAGGCAGGTGCAGCCGTGGCGGTTGGAAGTGCCGGATTTCACCACCCACCTCAGTGGGGATTCAGGAATGCGGTCAAGGCCGTCCTGCCCAGGCTGACAGGCGGCTCGAGCGCCGATACTCCCCCGTGGCCGGCGACCGTAGCACTCACGACGGCCATCGCATTCGTGCTTTTCGCCCAGATCTTCATGGTCGCGCCGATCCTGCCTACGCTGGCCCGGGACTTCTCCACTTCTCCAGGGATCGTCGGCCTCGGCGTCCCGGCCTTTCTGGTGCCCTACGGCGCCATGGTGCTGCTGTGGGGCACGCTCTCGGATCGATTGGGCCGGCGCCCGGTAATCCTGGTCTCGCTGGCGATTTTCGTTGCGATGGTCGCGGCCACCCCGTTGGCCGGCAATGCGGCGGAATTCATCGCGCTGCGGTTGGGCACCGGCGTCGGGGCCGGTGGTGTGGTGCCCATCAGCGTTGCGCTAGTCGGGGATTTAGTGCCGTATGAGCGCCGAGGGCGTGTCCTGGGCTGGCTGTTCGGTGGGATGGCCGGCGGTACTGCGCTGGGTGCCGCCGGCGGTGCGCTGGGCGAGCCGTTGCTGGGCTGGCGTGGGCTCTTCGTGGTGGTGACCGTGATCGCGTGGGTGTTGTTCGCACTGAGCCTCTGGTTGATCCCGGATACCCCGGCGACGCACGTGGCCCAGCCGATTCGTCAGATCCTCTCCGGGTTCGCCGGACTGCTGCGTGTTACGCGGGCCCGCCGGACCTACGGCTTCGTGCTGATCAACGCGATGCTGCACGCCGGCATCTACAGCTGGCTCGGGGTGTATCTGCAGCAGTCGGCCCACCTGGACGGGACGCAGATCGGGCTGGTGCTGCTCGGCTACGGCATTCCGGGCCTGCTGCTGGGCCCCGCTATCGGACACCTGGCCGATCACTACGGCCGCGCCCGGATCATTCCGCTCGGGCTGGCCCTGGCCGGAGTGTGCACGGCGGTGTTTGCGGTCGAGCCTGCGTTGGGGTTGGTTCAGGCCGCCGTGGTCGCCCTGTCCCTCGGCTACGACATGACCCAGCCACCCCTGGTCGGCATCGTCACCGATCTGCCCGGCAACCGTGGGCAAGCCATCGGGCTCAATTCCTGCATGCTGTGGGCCGGCATGGGAATCGGCAGCCTTGCGTTCCAGGCGATTCTGCTGCCCTTCGGCTTCCGCGCGGCGTTCGCCGTTTTCGCCGCGGTGGCCTTGCTGAGCGCCATAGCCGCCATACCGGCGTTCCGCGCTGAACGGCCGGCTTTGCCAACGCGTCCTACTGCTGCTTCAGCCGGGTGATTAGGATCGCGGTTATCGCCCGTTGAAACGACCGCGCGCACTTAGCCGTGGTTGCCTCGGGACAGATTCGGGACAGGAAGGACAACGATGACCACCGAATCCCCACCCAAAGTCGCGCCCACTGCTGGCGCCCCCCAATCGACCGACGTCGCCGGGACGGTCGCCCGGCTGCGCAAGACCTTCGCCAGCGGGCGCACCCGCAGCATCGAGTGGCGCAAACAGCAACTCCTTCAGCTAGCGAAGCTGGTGGAGGAAAACGAGGCCGCGATCGCAAAGGCGCTGGCCGAAGATCTCGACCGCAACGCGGTCGAGGCATTCATCGCCGACATCGCGACCACCGCGGGCGAAGCGAAGTACGCGGCAAAGAAGCTGCGCAAGTGGACCCGGCGCAAGTACCTGCTGCTCGAGATGCCGCAGCTGCCCGGGCGCGGCTGGATCGAGTACGAGCCCTATGGCACCGTGCTGATCATCGGCGCCTGGAATTACCCGTTCTACCTGACGCTGGGTCCGGCGGTCGGGGCGATCGCCGCCGGAAACGCCGTCGTCCTCAAGCCCTCGGAAATCGCCGCGTCTTCGTCTCGGCTGATGGCCGAGCTGGTGCCGCGCTACCTCGACAACGACGCTATTGCGGTAATCGAGGGTGACGGCTCGGTGAGCCAGGAGCTGATCGCTCAGGGCTTGGACCGGGTGATGTTCACCGGCGGAACCGAGATCGGCCGCAAGGTGTACGAAGGCGCGGCGCCGCATTTGACTCCGTGCACCTTGGAGCTGGGCGGCAAGAGCCCGGTCATCGTGGCCGCCGACGCCGACGTTGATGTCGCGGCCAAGCGGATCGCCTGGATCAAGCTGCTCAACGGCGGCCAAACCTGCGTCGCACCCGACTATGTGCTGGCCGACGCGACGATTCGCGACGAACTCGTCAGCAAGATCGGTGCTGCCCTTACCAAGTTCCGGTCGCAAGACGACCCGAAGGGGCTGCGCATCGTCAACCAGCGTCAGTTCGACCGGTTGAGCAGCTACATATCCGCCGCTAAAGACGACGGCACGGCAAACGTCGCCGTGGGCGGCGGATGTGACGCATCCACGCTGCGCATCCAGCCGACAGTGGTCGTCGACCCCGATCCCGACGGGCCGCTGATGACCAACGAGATCTTCGGTCCCATCCTGCCGGTGGTCACCGTCAAGTCCCTCGATGACGCGATCGGCTTCGTCAATGCCCGGCCAAAGCCGCTGTCGGCTTACCTGTTCACCAAGGCGCGAGCCACCCGCGAGCGGGTCATCAGGGAGGTCAGCGCAGGCGGCATGCTGGTCAACCACCTGGCCTTCCAGGTATCGACGGCCAAGCTGCCGTTCGGCGGCGTCGGCGCCTCGGGCATGGGTGCCTACCACGGCAAATACGGCTTCGACGAGTTCAGCCACCGCAAGTCGGTGCTGACCAAACCCACCCGTCCCGACTTCTCGAAGATGATCTACCCGCCCTACACCGAGCGGGCGTTCAAGTTGGCTCGCCGGCTGTTCTGACCCATTCCAAATCCCATAACAGCCAAGACTTTTCATAACTGCAGAGAGGAAACTGATGCCCGGAGTGCAGGATCGCGTCGTCGTTGTGACCGGAGCCGGTGGGGGACTGGGCCGCGAATACGCGCTAACCCTCGCCCGCGAAGGCGCCAGCGTCATCGTCAACGACCTCGGTGGAGCCCGTGACGGCACCGGCGCCGGCCACAACATGGCCGACCACGTCGTCGCCGAGATCCGCGACGCGGGTGGTCGCGCAGCTCCCAACTACGACAACGTCGCCACCGAGGACGGCGCGGCGAACATCATCAAGACCGCGCTCGACGAGTTCGGCGCCGTACACGGTGTGGTGAGCAACGCCGGGATCCTGCGCGACGGCACCTTCCACAAGATGACGTCGGAGAACTGGGACGCCGTGCTCAAGGTGCACCTGTACGGCGGGTACAACGTCATCCGCGCGGCGTGGCCGCATTTCCGCGAGCAGAGTTACGGCCGGGTCGTGGTCGCCACCTCCACCAGTGGGCTGTTCGGCAATTTCGGCCAAACCAATTACGGCGCAGCCAAACTCGGTCTGGTCGGACTGATCAACACGCTGGCCCTGGAGGGGGCCAAGTACAACATCCATGCCAACGCGATCGCTCCGGTCGCAGCCACCCGGATGACCGAGGACATTCTGCCGCCCGAGGTACTGGAGAAGCTGACACCGGAGTTCGTGGCGCCGATCGTCGCCTACCTGTGCACCGAGGAATCCGACGACAATGCGTCGGTGTTCGTCGTCGGCGGGGGCAAGGTGCAGCGCGTTGCGCTGTTCCAGAACGACGGGGTCAGCTTCGACAAGCCGCCGTCGGTGGCCGATGTCGCCGAGCAGTGGTCGCAGATCACTGATCTGTCCGGCGCGCAAAAAGCTGGATTCAAGTTGTAACTAGATGAAAGCCTGTGTCGTACAAGAGCTTTCCGGCCCGTCCGGCATAGTCTATACGGATATCGACGACGTGGTCGATGACGGCGAAAACATCGTCATCGACGTTCGCGCCGCCGGAGTGTGCTATCCGGATCTGCTGCTGAGCAAGGGCGAGTATCAGCTGAAGTTGCCGCCGCCCTTTGTGCCCGGCATGGAGACCGCCGGCGTTGTGCTATCGGCACCCGAGGATTCGGGGTTCCGTGTGGGCGAACGTGTTTCGGCGTTCGGTGTGCTCGGCTGCTATGCCGAACAGGTGGCCGTGCCGGTGGCCAACGTGGTGCGCAGCCCGGCGGAGCTCGACGATGCCGAAGCGGTGTCGCTGCTGGTCAACTACAACACCATGTACTTCGCCCTGACCCGGCGCGCCACCATGCGCCCGGGTGACACAGTGCTGGTGCTGGGCGCTTCCGGCGGAGTGGGCACGGCCGCCGTCCAGCTCGCCCGCGCGATGGGCGCCAGCCAGGTCTTGGCTGTGGTGCACCGGGAGAGTGCGATCGACTACGTCGCCTCGCTGGGGGCCGACGTGGTGCTGCCGCTGAGCGACGCCTGGGCCGAGCAGGTGCTCGAGCACACATACGGCAAAGGCGTGGATATCGTGGTCGATCCCATCGGTGGTCCGACATTCGACGACGCGCTGCGTGTGCTGGCTATCGACGGCAAGCTGTTGGTCATCGGTTTCGCGGCCGGCAGCATTCCCACGCTCCAGGTCAACCGCCTGTTGCTGCGCAATATCAGCGTGGTGGGTGTGGCGTGGGGCGAGTACCTCAACAAGGTCCCCGGATCGGCCGACCTGTTCTCCTGGGGCCTCAACCAACTGGTATGCCTCGGCCTGAGACCGCCCCCGCCACAGCGCTATCCGTTGTCCGAAGCCAGGGCCGCATTGCAGGCCCTTGACGACGGCGGTGTGTTGGGCAAGCTCGTCCTGGAACCCTGATCCTCAGTCGCCGCCGGCGATCTCTCCGATGGCATTGAGTAGGACGTTGAGCTCGAAACCGCCTGCGAGCGTTAGCAGTGCGGTGTCAGCGGCGATCGGCGCACCGAAGGCGTAGCTGAGCCCGCCAACCGGGTCGCCGTCGACCACCTGCTGGACTCCGTCGAGGAACAGGTTCAGGTTGTAGGACGGAAGCGTGGTCAGCACCGCATTGGCGATATCGGCTGTGGGCAGCCCGATGGCGTAGAGATTCGCCGACGTGTTGGTGATCGTGTTGGTGATATCGGTATTGAGCGTCTTCAGCGTGTGAATGAAGTTGTCTGGTGAGAAGTTCAGGGACAGCGACGGCAGCAAGCTGGGCCCGCCGGTGCCGCCCGTCCCGCCCGAGCTGAACGTCGACGTCAGCGAGCCCAACAGGCCGCCCGGACCGGCCGGCGATGGCGCGCTCATCGCACTGATGTCGCTGACGAACGCGCCGACGCCCTGCTGCGCGCCGGTGACCATATCGCCGGCGAAGCTCACCGGGTCGACCGACGGAAGGAGGCCGAATGGTGTTGCCACATCGGCATACCCGAGCGAATAGCCGTAGTGCGGGTCGCCGTAACCCAGGTTGATGAGGTACGTCAGATCCGGCTGGATCAGGTCGGCCAGCGGATTGCCGAGTATCGGCAGGGCACGCAGCGGTTCCAGGATCGGCAGGTTCGAGTAGGTGATCATGTAGAAGTTGTTGTTCGGATCGGTCGTGGGCAGGTGTACAAGCTGATATCCGGTGGGTAGGTGCGCCGGATCGAGATCGGGATAGTTGCCGTGCACGTACTGGATACCGGCAAAAGCGTTGATGTCAGCCAGCAAATTGATCGGATACTTGGGGAAGTCGGCGTACCCGTCGTAGATGAACGAGTAGGTGTTGCTTTGGTAGCCGGTGTGGGTGGGCATCGCACCATAGAAGTCCAGGCCGATGCTCGGTAGCTGCAGGCCGGCGAAGCGAGACATCAGGCCGCCATTGGGATTCATTGGATTGCCCAGCAGCGTGAAGGACAAATTGTTCGTGTTCGGGCTGCCCAGGGACGCCAGGTGCCGCATTTCCAGCGAAGTGATGACAGCGCTTTGGGAAAGCCCCAAAACGTTGACATTCAAATGTTGTTGGCTGATCAGTCCTTGGGGGCCGTACAGCGCGTTGTCGAGTATTTGGACCCCCGTAGACACCGACTGGTTGAGTGGCAGGTCCTTGATCTGGGTCAGCGGATACAGCCCCTCGGGGGTGGTCAACGGAATCAGATCGGCGGGCGTACCGAATAGGTGCCGAATGTAGGGTTCGACGCTCTTCATGTAGGGGACCGTCGGTATGGAGATACCGCTGCCCTGCATGATCAGTGCGACAAAGGGATCCGCCAGCAGGGCCGGTGCCGCGTTGGTGGCCTCGGCCACCGCGTACGCATTCCCGGCGCCGGTCAGCGCCCGGACGAATTCGTCGTGAAACAGCGACGCCTGGCTGACGACCGCCTGATATTCCTGGGCGTATGAGCCGAACAGCGCCGCGGCGGCCGCGGAGACCTCGTCCTGGGCCGCCGCCAGCAGGCTTGTCGTCGGACTCGCCGCGGCCGCGCTGGCCGACGCCATAGCCGAACGAATCTGCGCCAGACTAGCCGCGGCATCCGCGATCACCTGCGGTTGCGTCGTTACATATGACATCGAGCAGTTCCCTTCACCCAGGGTTTTGCGTCGTAAACCGACGATGCTGTGATACCGATGACCCGGCGAACCCGACCATCGCGGGGCCCGGTATCGCTAAGCCTAGATGGGTGTCGTCCGCCGGATGGCCGGTACGGCGAAATCGCCCGTGCGCGTTAGGGAATGAGGCTCTATTACAAGCCGAGACTCTGCAAATCCTGAATGATTTCGGCCGTCGCTTCGACAACCGCGATGAATTCGATCATTCCGGCCAAGGCTCCCAATCCAAAGGTGGCAGCCAAGGGGAGCTCGATCGCAGCTTTCAGGTTCCCCTGCAGCAGCGAGCTCACGAACAGGTTGGCGTTGTAGGCCGGGAGAATGGTGGCCATAGCCACGGCCAGATCCGCCGTCGGAAGCAACACTGAGTAGCCAGTGGAGGCCACGGAGGCGAGTACTCCGACGACGTTTTGCAGCGTGGGCGGTGTAGGGATCGGTGGCGGCGGCATGATCGTGTCGATATATGGCGGGAAGGCGAGCGTCGGCATGGTGGGCGCGGTGGTCAGCGCGGTCGGCAGGGCCGCGATGAAGTCGGTGATTCCCTGATTGGTTCCCCTGTACAGAGCGTCGCCGATGACGTGCGGCGGCACGTCTGGGAACAAGCCGAAGGGTGTGGGTACGTTGGCGGCGCTCGTCGAATAGCCGAAGTTCGGGTCGCCATAGCCCAGATTGACAATCACCTTCAGATTCGGCTCGATGAGAGCGGCTAGCGGATTTCCGATGACCGGGATGGCCCGCAGCGGATCCAACAGCGGCAGATGCGGGTGGCTGATCATGTAGTACGTGCCGGTCGTCGGGCCCTCCGTGGGCAGCAGCGTGGCAGACGCTATCTGGTCGGGGGTGAGGCTCGCATACGTGGTGTGCACGGTCAGTATGCCGAAAATGGCATTGATGTCGGACACTATGTTCAATGGGTACCGCGGGAAATCTGCGAAACCGTCATATTCAATCGTGTAGGTCGTCATCTGATACGGGTTGTCCGGAGTCGCCCCGTAGAACGGTAAACCGACAGTGGTTATGTTAATACCGGGGATACGGGCGAGGATGCCGCCATTGGGATTCATCTCATTACCGGTGAAAATGAAGTTAATCATGCTGGGGTCTGGCTTATTCGGGCCCAGTGAAAGGAAATGCTGTATTTCCAGCGACGCCAGCACGGCGCTCTGCGAATAGCCGAACACCGTCACGTGGTTTCCGGCATGCAGCTCTTGCCAGATCGCCGTGTCGAGAATCTGCACGCCCTCCCGCACCGAGGTCGCGAAGGGCAACGATTTCACGCCGGTGATGGGATACAACTGCTCGGGAGTATTCAGCGGTTTCACCGGAATGCCCGGGAACAGGTGGTGAATGTATAAGTCGGTGACACCCTTGAGGTAAGTGGGTGTAGGAATCATCATTCCGGTGCCACCCATGGCAATGGCGACCTGGTCATTGAATACGGGCGGCACGGCAGTCGGCGATGTCGGCGTATAAAGCCCTTGCGTTGCGCCCTGGACCAGCGTCGCGATATTTATGGCCTCGCTATTGATATAGAGATTGGCCGTCGCGGTCAGTCGCTGGGTCAAGTCGGCGTAGAACGAGGAAAGCTGTGCGCTGATGGCCTGGTACTCCTGGCCGAACGCGCCGAACATGTTCGCCAGTGCCGTCGAGACTTCGTCGGCAGCCGCCGCCGCGATGCCCGTAGTCGGACCCGCCGCGGCCGCAGTCGCTTCGCTGAGCGCCGAGCCGATACCTGCCAACTCCGTAGCCGCCGCGGACAGTATCGGTGGCTGCACGAACACGTACGACAACGCCTAATCCCTCCTGGCGACGGGCCAGGATGTTCGCCCGTCAAGCCGGTACTCGTTGGAGCCTAAAGGGATTTCGCGTTTATGTCTGGCCTTTGAGCCGACCCCATATGTTCTTAAAATACGCCGGCCGGCGGAGCCACTTGGGCCAAATAGGACCCGAACATCTGGGCGGCGACGTCGTAATCGCAGTAGGCGTGGGATGCCGCGGTGTGGATGTCGCGCCAGTACCGCTGAATGGGGTTGTCATTGCGAATCGCGCCGCCGCCGGCGGCTTCGAACAGGCGATCGGCGGCACGTACGGCCAGCCGAGTGGCGTAAGTCTGTCCGGTACGCCAAGTGACCCATTCGTCCATACCGGCGATGTCGGGGGATTGCGAACGCGCGTCCATGTCCGACCAGTGGCCGTCCAGAATCCGGGCCGCGGCATCCAATTCGTGGCTGGACTCGGCCAGCCGCATCAGGGCCGGAGATGACTCCACCACCTTTGCTCCGGTGTATGAGCGAACCCGGGTGCTGATCCGATCCCGATACAGATCGCGCAAGGCCTCCGCGGCGCCGAGGGCGACAGCGGGAAAGGTCAACGAATTCACCGGCGCGAACGGCAACCGATAAACCGGGGCCGGATGGCTGGCGAATCCGCTGGCCTGGCCGGTGTTAAGCAACCACATCTTCTCGTAGCGATGGTGCGGAACGAACGCGTCCTCGACCACGAGGTCCTGGCTGCCGCTACCTCTCAATCCCATTGCGAACCAAACGTCATCGATGGAGTAGTCGTGCCGAGGCACTACGGCGAAGTGGGGCTCGGCGTCGCCGTTGGCGTTGGGCAAAGAGAAGCCCAGGATCGCCCAGCCCGCGTGCTCGCATCCGCTGGAAAAGCTGAAGCGGCCGCTCAGCCGAATGCCGCCCTTGGTTTTTGTGGTTTTACCTACTGGCGCAACAGAAGAGCAGATGAGGGGTTGGGCCCCGCTGCCCCAGATCTCGTGCTGCAACTGCTCGCTGAAGTTTGCGATGGGGTGACAGTGCAGCATCAGCAGACCCATGGCCCACGCGGTCGACGGGCACGCCCTGGCAATCAAACGGGTGGCTGTGCCGACTTTGGTGAGGCTGAGCTCCAGACCGCCGTACTTGGCGGGAACCAGCGCACTCAGATAACCGGCCTCGCGTAACGCGTCGACGTTTTCCACAGGGACGCGGCGCAGCGACTCGGTTTCGGCTGCGCGTGCGGCGATGGAAGGCAGAACCGCACGCACCCTCTCGACAAGGTCGACGTCCTGCAATGTCTCTTCGATCATCGGGCTGGTCTCCTTCCTGCCATGTAGATCCTGAGTGAGTTGCATTGCGGCGCAGCAGATTCAGCACTGCAAGGCGAGTGGCGTCCGTGCCGATCTACGGGCGCGGCAGTAAGGCTAACGACCGAAAGTGATTGAAATCTATATGCACACGGTCCCGTGACTCATCAGCAAATAACGGATGTGCACATCCGCGGTTCCAGCAGGCCTCAGACCAGCAGCGCAGTGCGTAGTCGGTCCACGTCAGCGGGGGTGATACCCGCGTCCCGCAAATAGTTGTCCAGAGATCCGTAGCTCTCGTCGATGGTCTGCCACGCCGCCGCCAGATAGTCAGCACGAACGCCTAATACCCCGTCGGAAAGCCGGGCCTTGGTGAACGTCAGCACCTCCGGCGTCAGTTCAGTGTCGGACCGTTGCGCAATCATGTCTGAGATCCGGGTTCGCAGTTCGGGCACCGCGTCGTTGCTGCGCAGGTAGTCGGCGACGATGAGGTCACGTTCCACGCCGACCGCCTCCAGCACGGTGGCAACCACGAAGCCGGTGCGATCCTTGCCGGCGAAACAGTGGGTGAGCACCGGGCGCCCCGCCGCGAGCAGTGTGAATACCCGATGCACGGCGCGTTGTGCGCCGTTGCGGGTGGGGAATTGGCGGTATTCGTCGGTCATATAGCGCGCGGCGGCGTCATTGATGGCTTCTTCGGACTCGTCGGCCTCGTCGGATCCGTCGCCGGTGAGGAGTCGCCGGAATGCGGTTTCGTGCGGTGCTTCATCGTCGGCGTTCGCCCCATCGTCACCGAGGTCCGGGAATGGCAACAGGTGGATGTCGACGCCGTCGGGAACCCGTCCCGGTCCGCGCCGGGCGACCTCACGGGCCGCCCGCAGGTCGGCGACGTCGGTGATGCCCAACCGGCGCAATGTTGCGCGGCCGTCGTCGTCGAGACGACTCAGTTCGCTGGACCGGAACAGCCGTCCGGGCCGCAGTGCTGCGGTGCTTTCTGAGACGTCACGAAAGTTCCACGCGCCCGGCAGATCCCGGACCGGCATGTCAGGTGACCGCCGCCGCGAAAGCGGATTTCTCGGCGCCGATCTCGGCACGCGCGATGGTCCGCATATGCACCTCGTCGGGTCCGTCGAAGATCCGCATGGCCCGATGCCAGCCATACATTCGGGCCAGCGGGGTGTCCTCGCTGACGCCGGCCGCGCCGTGCACCTGGATGGCGCGGTCGATCACATCGCAGGCAACTCGCGGAGCGACGGCTTTGATCTGTGAAACCAGTAGATGTGCGGCCTTGTTGCCGTGCTGGTCGATGGTCCAGGCCGCCTTCTCGCAGAGCAGTCTGGCCTGGTCGATTTCGTTGCGGGACTTGGCAATAGATTCGCGAACCACGCCCTGCTCGGCCAGCGGCCGGCCGAAAGCCACCCGGTTTTGCGCCCGGTCCACCATGTGGGCCAGCGCGCGTTCGGCTCCGCCGAGCGCGCGCATGCAGTGATGGATGCGGCCGGGCCCCAGCCGGGCCTGGGCGATCGCGAAGCCGCCGCCCTCTTCGCCGAGCAGGTTGGTGACCGGTACGCGGACGTTGTCGTAGTTGATCTCGCAATGCCCGGGCTGGTCTTGGTAACCGAACACGGTCGTCGAGCGGATGACGGTCACCCCGGGTGTGTCTATCGGCACCAGCACCATGGACTGCTGCTGGTGGCTGGCCGCTTCGGGGTTGGTGCGGCCCATCACGATCAGGATTTTGCAGCGCGGGTCGGATGCGCCCGAGGTCCACCACTTGCGGCCGTTGATCACATAGTCGCCGCCGTCGCGGACGATGGAGGTCTCGATGTTGCGGGCGTCGCTGCTGGCGACCGCGGGCTCGGTCATTGAGAAGGCGCTGCGGATCTCGCCGTTGAGCAATGGCTCGAGCCACTGCTTGCGTTGCTGCTCGGTGGCGAACAGATGCAGGGTTTCCATGTTGCCGGTGTCGGGCGCTGCGCAGTTGAGCGCCTCGGGCGCGATCTCCAGGCTCCAGCCGGTGAGCTCGGCCAGCGGCGCGTATTCCAGGTTGGTCAGACCCGACTCGGCCGGCAGAAACAGGTTCCACAGGCCGGCTGCTTTGGCTTTGGTTTTCAGTTCCTCAATGACCGGCGGCACGGTGTGGTCATTCGGGCCGGCCCCGTGACGGTACTTGTCGTATTCGGTTTCCGCGGGGAATACGTATTCCGTCATGAAGTCGGACAGCCGCTGGTGGTAGTCGATGGCCTTGGGCGACATCGCAAAGTCCATGTCCGCCACGATAGGCGACGGTCTGGGCGGCTTCTTATCAGGTTGCCCTGGGCGCACGATGGACCGCATGACCGAGTCCAAGCCACCGTTCCCGCCGTTCACCCTCGAAACCGCGATGCAGAAAGTGCAGGCGGCGGAGGACGCCTGGAACACCTGCGACCCAGAGCAGGTGAGCAGGGCCTACACGCTCGACTCCCACTGGCGAAACCGCGACGAGCACATCGTCGGCAGAGACCAAATAGTGGCATTTCTTACTCGCAAGTGGCAGCGTGAACTCGATTACTCCCTGCGCAAGAGCCTCTGGGACTTCCACGACAACCGAATTGCCGTTCGGTTCCAGTACGAATGCCGTGATCACACCGGCCAGTGGTACCGCAGTTACGGCAACGAACTTTGGGAATTCACCCCGACCGGGTTAATGTCACGCCGCGAAGCAAGTATCAATGATGTGCCGATCGCCGAGACCGAGCGACGACACTTCGGACCCCGTCCAGCAACGGAGCACGGCCGGGAATTGCCCCTCTGGTAACGCCCGGTCAAGTTCCGGCCAGGTAAGAAAGTAGATGTACGCGCCATGACAGATCCGCAGACCCACGCCACCAGGGTCGGGGTGGTGGCCGAGTCCGGGCCCGACGAGCGGCGCGTTGCGCTGGTACCGAAGGCTGTTTCCTCCCTGGTCAACAGTGGGGTGGCGGTCGTAGTCGAGGCCGGCGCCGGCGAGGGGGCGCTGCTTCCCGACGAGCTGTACACCGCCGCCGGGGCCACCATCGGAGACGCGTGGGACGCCGACATCGTGGTCAAGGTGGCCCCGCCCACCAAGGACGAGGTGAGCCGGCTGCGCAGCGGGCAAACGCTGATCGGCTTCCTGGCACCGCGCAACGCCGAGAACTCGATCGGCGCGCTGAAAGCAGCCGGTGTGCAGGCCTTCGCGCTGGAGGCGATCCCGCGGATCTCGCGGGCGCAGGTGATGGATGCGCTGTCCTCGCAGGCCAACGTCTCTGGCTACAAGGCCGTGTTGTTGGCGGCGTCGGAATCGACGCGGTTCTTCCCGATGCTGACGACGGCGGCCGGAACGGTGAAGCCGGCCACGGTGCTGGTGCTGGGCGTCGGCGTGGCCGGACTGCAGGCGCTGGCGACCGCCAAACGCCTCGGAGCCCGCACCACCGGGTACGACGTGCGGCCTGAGGTCGCCGACCAGGTGCGTTCGGTGGGGGCGCAATGGCTGGACGTCGGGATCGACGCGGCCGGCGAGGGCGGCTACGCCCGCGAACTCACCGACGAAGAACGCGCCCAGCAACAGGAAGCCCTGGAAAAGGCGATCAGCGGCTTCGATGTGGTGATCACCACGGCATTGGTGCCCGGGCGTCCGGCGCCGCGGCTGGTGACGGCCGCTGCGGTGGAAGCCATGAAGCCTGGCAGCGTGGTGGTGGACCTCGCCGGCGAGACCGGCGGCAACTGCGAGCTCACCGAGCCGGGGCAGACCGTCGTCAAGCACGACGTGACGATCGCCTCGCCGCTGAACCTGCCGGCGACGATGCCCGAGCACGCCAGCGAGCTTTATAGCAAGAACATCACCGCGCTGCTCGACCTGCTGATCAAGGACGGCAAGTTGGCGCCGGACTTCGACGACGAGGTCATCGCCGAATCGTGCGTTACCCGCGAACAGAAAGCATAGAAATGTACGACGAACTTCTCGCCAACCTGGCGATCCTGGTGCTGTCCGGGTTCGTCGGGTTCGCGGTGATCTCCAAGGTGCCCAACACGCTGCATACCCCGCTGATGTCAGGCACCAACGCCATCCACGGCATCGTCGTGCTCGGCGCGCTGGTGGTGTTCGGCACGGTCGAACACCCCTCGCTCGCGGTGCAGATCATCCTGTTCGTCGCGACGGTGTTCGGCACGCTGAACGTGATCGGCGGCTTCATCGTCACCGACCGCATGCTGGGCATGTTCAAGGGCAAGAAGAAGGCGTTGCCTGCCACGGCCAAATCCGAAGAGGCGGCCAAATGAACTACTTGGTGATCGGCCTCTACATCATCTCGTTCGCCCTGTTCATCTACGGCTTGATGGGGCTAACCGGTCCGAAGACCGCCGTGCGCGGCAACCTCATCGCCGCGGTGGGCATGACGCTGGCCGTCGCGGCCACCCTGATCAAGATCCGGCACACCGACCAGTGGGTGCTCATCATCGCCGGCCTGGTGGTTGGTGTCGTGCTGGGCGTGCCACCGGCCCGGCTGACGAAGATGACCGCTATGCCGCAGCTGGTGGCGTTCTTCAACGGCGTGGGCGGCGGGACCGTCGCACTCATCGCCCTGGCGGAGTTCATCGAGACCCGCGGCTTTTCGGCGTTCCAGCACGGCGAGTCGCCGACCGTTCACATCGTGGTGGCTTCGTTGTTCGCCGCGATCATCGGGTCGATCTCGTTCTGGGGTTCGATCATCGCGTTCGGCAAGCTGCAGGAGATCATCTCCGGAGCGCCGATCGGCTTCGGCAAGGCTCAGCAGCCGATCAACCTGCTGCTGCTGGCCGGGGCCGTGGTTGCCGCGGTGGTGATCGGCCTGGACGCGCACCCCGGCTCCGGCGGGGTGTCGCTGTGGTGGATGATCGGCCTGCTGGCCGCAGCCGGCGTACTGGGCCTGATGGTGGTGCTGCCGATCGGTGGCGCCGACATGCCGGTGGTCATCTCGCTGCTGAACGCCATGACGGGCCTGTCGGCCGCGGCGGCGGGTCTGGCACTGAACAACACCGCCATGATCGTGGCCGGCATGATCGTCGGCGCATCCGGTTCGATCCTGACCAACCTGATGGCCAAGGCGATGAACCGCTCGATCCCAGCGATCGTCGCGGGTGGTTTCGGCGGTGGCGGCGTGGCGCCCAGCGGCGACGGCGGCGGCGACAAGCACGTCAAGGCCACCTCGGCCGCCGACGCCGCGATCCAGATGGCCTACGCCAACCAGGTGATCGTGGTGCCGGGCTACGGGCTGGCCGTCGCCCAGGCCCAGCACGCGGTCAAGGACATGGCGTCGCTGCTGGAGGACAAGGGGGTGGCGGTGAAGTACGCCATCCACCCGGTCGCCGGCCGCATGCCCGGGCACATGAACGTGTTGCTGGCCGAGGCCGAGGTCGACTACGACGCCATGAAGGACATGGACGACATCAACGACGAATTCGCCCGCACCGACGTCGCGATCGTCATCGGCGCCAACGACGTCACCAACCCGGCCGCCCGCAACGACGCATCCAGCCCGATCTACGGCATGCCAATCCTCAACGTGGACAAGGCTAAATCGGTGATCGTGCTGAAGCGCTCAATGAACTCCGGGTTCGCGGGCATCGACAACCCGTTGTTCTACGGGGAGGGCACCACGATGCTGTTCGGGGACGCGAAGAAATCGGTAAGCGAGGTTGCCGAGGAGCTGAAGGCGCTCTAACCCTAAAGCGCGCGAATCTAGACGGGCGGGTAGGCCGGCGGCGGGTATCCGTTGCCGTCCTCAACCCCGCGCAACCCCCACGGCAGGTACCGCATGAACCACTCGATCTCGTCGCTTCCGTCGTAGTCCGGGCTCGGATCCATCAGGCCACCTTTCGTTCTTTGGCGAGTCTAGTCGCACCCGCTCCGGTGCAACACCCAGCGTGTGCCTTGCCTAAACTGTCCAACCAGTTGATTGATAACCGGTCTAAGCGACGATAGTGAGTACCCATGCCATCCGAAACTGGGCTTTCGCGCCGTGAGGAGCTGTTGGCCGTCGCGACGAAACTGTTCGCGGCGCGCGGCTATCACGGCACCCGGATGGACGACGTCGCCGATGTGATCGGGCTGAACAAGGCGACGGTCTATCACTACTACGCCAGCAAGGCGCTGATTCTGTTCGACATCTACCGCCAGGCGGCCGAGGGCACGCTGGCCGCAGTGCATGACGACCCGACCTGGACGGCCCGTGAAGCTCTGTACCAGTACACCGTCCGGCTGCTCACGGGTATCGCCGGCAATCCCGAACGGGCCGCGGTCTATTTCCAGGAGCAGCCCTACATCACCGAGTGGTTCACCACCGACCAGGTTGCCGAGGTCCGCGAAAAGGAACAGCAGGTCTACGAACACGTGCACGGCCTGATCGACCGCGGCATCGCCAGTGGCGAGTTCTACGAGTGCGACTCGCATGTGGTGGCACTCGGCTACATCGGCATGACGCTGGGTAGCTACCGCTGGTTGCGGCCAAGCGGGCGGCGCACGGCCAAGGAGATCGCGGCCGAGTTCAGCACTGCATTGCTGCGCGGCCTGATCCGCGACGAGGCGATTCGCACGACGTCTCCACTGGGGCCATAAGCGAACCCGAAGCTAGTTGATCGGCGGAATCCATCTCGTCACCGAACCGATGGCTCCGCTGAGCAACGACAGCCCCGTCACACTCGACTGGCCGATGTCGAACATCAGCCCCGGATTCGTCGACGGGAGATACGGATACGTGGTGGGCAACGAGGACTGCGGTAGCAATCCGAGGTCGACCAAGGCGGCCTGGGGGCCTTGTACTGTCCCATTCACCAGGGCGGAGGCCACCGCGAAGGGGTTGATCGGCGGCAACAGACTGGCCGGGGTTGGCACATCGGCGTAGCCGTACCCGTAGCCCAAGTCAACCAACACCCGTAAGTCAGGCTGAATCAGCTCGGCAATGGGTGACCCAAGCAATGGGATGGCGCGCAGGGGTCCGAGCAGCGGCAGATTCTGGGTCAAAAACATGTAGTAGTGGGTGTTGCCGGCATACCCAGGAGATGTCGGTAATGGAATGGCATTGGCAACTTCGGCGGTGGTGAAGGGATAGGCGTTGTGCACCGCGTTGATGCCAAGGAAGGCGTTGAAGTCCGATAAGAAATTCAGCGGATACTGCGGATTATGCGCATACCCGTCGTACTGGCCGGTGTAAATGTAGGTCTGGTACGGCGAATTCGACGGGGTCGCGCCGGTGAACGACATATCCAGGAACGGGATGTACAGGCCGGTGTAACGCTCCAGGATGCCGCCGTTGGGGTTGTTGATATCACCGATCAGCGTGAAGGCGAGCCGGCTGGGATCCGGCGCCTGGCCGGCTGGTAGCGCCATGAGAGCGCGTATTTCTTGAGTGGCAACCGAGGAGCTTTGCGAGTATCCGAAAACGACTACGTCGTGCCCGCTTTGGAGTTGCGCATTGATTCCGTTGTTCAGCAGCGTGACACCTTGGGCAATTGACTGGTCGAGTGTCAGATTCCCGATAAACGGCCACCACTGCTCGGGCGTGTACTGGGCAATCGGATTGTTGGGCCCGAATAGCGGGCGGATGTATGCGCTGTCAATGATGGCCAAGATGGGATCACTGAGTATGGGCTGACCGGTACCGCCCATCATCAAGGTGGTTATGGGATTCCCGGACAGCGCGGGAATTGAAGCCGTCGTGCCGGTGGCGACGCCGGCTCCGGTGCCGCCCGACAAGATGCCGCCCGACAACAAGGCGGCAGCGGCGGCCTCGGCCTGTGTGTAGGCGGCCCCAGCGGCGGCCAGCAGCTGGGTGAATTCGGTGTGGAACGCCGTAGCGAGCTTGAGGACCTCTTGATACTCGAGCGCGTAGTCGCTGAACAGCGCCGCGGTGGCGGCCGACACCTCGTCGGCGGCTGCCGCCAGCAATCCTGTCGTCGGGGCCGCACTAGACGCGCTGGCCGCGCGGATCGCCGAGCTGATTCCGTCGATGTCTGCGGCCGCCGTCGCCAACGTCTCGGGGGCCGCCAGCACGTAGGACATCTAATCTCCTATTCGACGCGGGGCTTTGAGAGCATAGTGCGCGCCGGCCGGGAGACCCGGCATTTTGCAATCCTCAGCTGCGTCAGTTGAAGATGGGCGGAATGATGTGCAGCACGTCGCCGAGCCCGCCGCTGAGCAGCGACAGTGCCGTCACCGGGGGCTGGCTGAGGGCCGGGCCGAGGTAGATGTTCAGCCCGGGGTTGAGGGATGGAACCCACGGATAGGTGTCCGGGAAATACTCTGGTCCCCAGAATCCGGCCTCCACCCCGATCTCCACCGCGGCGGCATACGGCGCCTGCAGGGTGCCCTTGATCAGGTAGTAGCCGATGTTGATCGGGTTGGGTATCGACAGCAGCCCGGCCGGAGTGGGCAGGTCGGCATAGCCGTAGTCCGAGTAACCCATGTCGACCAGCACCCGTAGCTGCGGCTGGAACAAGTCGGCTATCGGGGGACCGGCATAGGGGATATTGCGGATCGGCTGCAGTAGCGGGAGGTCTTGAGTCAAGAACATGTAGTACTGGGTGTTGCCGGTGTAGCCGGGGGACGTCGGCAACGGCACCGCATCGGTGGCCGGGAAAGTCGGGTAGTTCGGGTGCACGTAGAAGTAGCCCATGACGGCGTTGATGTCGGACAGGATGTGCAGCGGGTACTGCGGGGTGTGGGCGATGCCGTCGTACTGGGCGGTGAAGATCTGGGTCGGGTAAGGGTTGTTCGCCGGAGTAGCGCCATTGAACGGCACGTCCAGGAACGGGAGGTAGAAGCCGGGGAATCGCGCCAGCAGACCGCCGTTGGGGTTGTTGCCGGCCGCGGCCATGATGAAGGACAGGTCACCCTGGTATGGCGAGCCGGCCGCCATGAGCGCCAGGATTTCGTTGTTGACGATCGAGGCGCTCTGCGAGTAGCCGAACCCGACCACCTTGTTCCCCAGATCGACGATCTGGTGCTTGATCGCGGCGTCAAGTATGGCAACGCCTTTGGCGGTGGACTGGTTGTAGGTCATGTTGCCGAGGTCGGGGGTGACCGGCCAGAACTGCTCGGGTGTGAACAGGCCCTGCGGGATGGCCCCGAGAAATAGCTTCTGGATGTAGTTCTTGTTTACGTCCGCGATGTAGAAGAGGTCGGGCAGCGGGTTGGCGGTGCCGCCCATGATCAGCGCGGTCGTCGCGGCCGCCACCGGAGCGCCGCCGCCGGTTGCGGCTTGGCCTAACAGCGACTGGATCGGTGCGTTGACCGCGTTCGACGCGCCGGCCAGGGCCGCGCCTGCGGCGGCCTCGGCTTGGGTGTAGCTGCTGGCGGCGGCGGCCAACGCCTGGGCGAACTCGAACTCAAAAGCGCCCACCTGCTTGAGCACGGCCTGGTACTCCTGGGCGTAGCCGCTGAACAATGCGGCCGTGGCGGTCGATATCTCGTCGCCGGCAGCGGCCACTAGCGAGGATGTCGGCGCGGCGGCGGCAGCGTTGGCCGCACGGAGCGCCGCTGAAATTCCGTTCACATCACCGGCGGCGGACGCCAATAGCTCAGGGGCAACCAGCAACTGCGACATCTCCCCAGTCCTTCCCCGACCCGCTACCGCGGGTATTAGGTATTTACCGAGAGTAGAGCGCGCCTGGCTGGTACGTCCGGGGTTTGGGCAACCTTCTTAGGCGCCCTTGGCAGGCGCCGGTTTCAGGTATTTCTCGAGGAAGCTGATCTGGTCGGCGATCACCCGCTCGAAGGCGTCGCCGAGGTAGATGGCGAAATGACCTTCGGGATACCTCTTGACTTCGCCGCGGGGAGCCTGGGCCGCATACCGCAGGGTTGGGCCGGCCGGTGCCACCGAGTCGTTCTCGCACACGCAGAACAGGATTGGGCACGAAACCTGCTTGGCGTGGCGGCCCGGGCGGTACATGGCGACCTGCAGCGCAATGCGTGCGGCGATTTCGTTGCGCAGCTGGGCGCCTGCCGGCACCAGGCTCAGGTAACCCTGGTAAGCATCGGGTGCGGTCATGGCTGCAAGCTCGCCGGGCTTACCGGCGGTGGCGATCAGCAACGGGGGCCGTCCCGCCCACCCGCCGACGAGATCGCGCACCGCCGCCGCGGTGAGGCGGGCGACGGTCACCGGGTTGATGGCTCGCAGTGACGCGATGCCGTCGGTGAAGGGACACTGCGCGATGGCGGCGGCAATGCCCGGCACTCGGGCGGCGGTGGTGATCACGTGGCCGCCACCAAAAGAGGTGCCCCACACGGCAATTCGGCTGTGATCTATGCCGGGCAGGGTGTGTGCGTAGGCGACGGCGGCGGCCCAGTCGGCCAGCTCCATCCGGATGTCGAGAAGCTGACGCGGCTCGCCCTCGCTGTCGCCGAAGTTGCGGTAATCGAACACCAGGCACGCGTAGCCGGCCGCGCTGAACCGTTCGGCGTAGGCATCCAATCGCATGGTGCGTACCGCCCCGAGGCCGTGCGCCATCACCAGCAACGGCGCGTCGTCCTCGCCCGTGGGCCGGTAGAGCCAGGCGCTGATCCGGTCGCTACCGGAGGTCGGGCCGGAGCTGAACGTAACGTCCTCACGCGGTGCCATAGCGCCAATTCTGCCTGCCCGGCTGGCGTCGCAAATTGAGGACTAGTGTCTAGAAACGTTGCAGCGCTGCACACCGGGACGGAGAACACCCATGGCGATCCGCGTCGCTCATGTCGGCACCGGAAATGTCGGACGACTGGCCCTTGTCGAACTCCTCACCAATCCCGCGTTCGAATTGACCGGCCTCTGTGTGTCCACGCCCGAAAAGGTCGGCCGCGACGCCGGCGAGCTGTGCGGGGTAGACCGGGACACCGGCGTCAAGGCCGTTGACGACCTCGATGCCGTACTGGCAACCCGACCCGAATGCGTCGTCTACTGCGCGATGGGCGACACCCGGCTGCCCGACGCAATGCGTGACGTCATGCGCATTCTGGCGGCCGGTATCAACGTCGTGGGGTCCTCGCCCGGGCTGCTGCAATACCCCTGGGGCGTCATGCCGGAGAAGTACATCGCGCGGGTGGAAGATGCTGCGCAACGGGGCAATTCGAGTGTCTTCGTCAACGGCGTGGACCCGGGATTCATCAACGACCTCATTCCGTTCGCGCTGGCCGGCACCTGTCAGCGCATCGAACGGGTGCGCTGCATGGAGATCGCCGACTACGCGTCCTACGACGGCTCCGAGGTCATGTCCTACATGGGATTCGGCCGGCCGCTGGACGAGGTGCCGATGTTGCTGCAACCGGGCGTGTTGACCTTCGCCTGGGGGACGGCGATCCGTCAGTTGGCGGCCGGACTGGGCATCGACGTCGACGAGATCACCCAGTCGATTCAACGTGAACCGGCGCCGGACGACTTCGACATCGCGGTGGGACGAGTCGCCAAGGGCACCCAAGCCGCCCTGCAGTTCGAGATCCGCGGCATGGTCAACGGGCAGCCGGCCATCGTCATCGAGCACATCACCCGGTTGCGTCCCGACCTGCGGCCGGACTGGCCGCAACCGGCAGCCGGCGGCGGCTCCTACCGCGTCGAGATCACCGGTGAGCCGTCCTACGCCGTGGACATCGTGCCGAGCAGCCGCAAGGGCGACCACAATCACGCGGCGATCGTCGGTGCGGCCGGCCGCATCGTCAACGCCATACCGGCGGTGGTCGCCGCGCCACCGGGCATCAGAACCACGCTGGATCTGCCGCTGGTCACCGGGAAAGGCCTTTACGCACCAACCGATTTGGTGGCCACCTAACCGAAAGGAGCCCGCTGCATGGGCCGGGTAGACGGGAAAGTTGCACTGATCAGCGGCGGTGCCCGCGGGATGGGCGCCGAACATGCACGCCTGCTGGTGGCCGAAGGCGCCAAGGTGGTGATCGGCGACATTCTCGACGAGGAGGGAGAAGCCCTTGCCCGTGAAATCGGTGGTACGGCCCGCTATGTGCACCTGGACGTGACGCAGCTCGAGCAGTGGGAGGCCGCCGTCGCGACGGCGACCGGCGAGTTCGGCAAACTCGACGTGCTGGTGAACAACGCCGGCATCGTCGCCGCCGGACCGCTGCGGGAATTCCGGATGGACAAGTGGCAGAAGGTGATTGACGTCAACCTGACCGGGACCTTCCTGGGGATGCGGGTGGCTGTCGACCCGATGACCGCGGCCGGCGGCGGGTCGATAATCAACGTGTCCTCTATCGAGGGCATCCGCGGCGCGCCGATGGTGCATCCCTACGTCGCCTCCAAGTGGGCGGTTCGCGGCATCACCAAGTCGGCGGCGTTGGAGTTGGCGCCGCTGAACATCCGGGTGAACTCGCTGCATCCCGGTTTCATCCGCACCCCGATGACCGCACACCTGCCCGAGGACATGGTCACCATTCCGCTGGGCCGTCCCGCCGAGGCGCGGGAAGTGTCCACCTTCGTGGTGTTCCTGGCCAGCGATGACGCGTCATACGCGACTGGCAGTGAGTTCATCATGGACGGCGGGCTGGTGACCGACGTGCCGCACAAGCAGTTCTAAGGCGGTGCTATAACCGCGAACATGCTGCGCAGTCTGGCGGATGTGGTCGGTTCGAACCACGTCGTCACCGACGCCGATGTGCTGGCGGCCCGCAGCATCGACCACACCGGCCGTTATCGGGGCCGGGCCAGCGCGCTGGTTCGGCCCGGTAGCGCAGATCAGGTTGCCGCGGTGCTGCGGGTGTGCCGGGAGGCGGGGGCGTTCGTCACCGTGCAAGGCGGGCGCACGTCGCTGGTTGCCGGCACGGTACCAGAGCACGACGACGTGCTGCTGTCCACCGAAAGGCTATGTGTCGTCAGCGATGTCGATCGTGTCGAACGGCGGGTCACGGTGGACGCTGGTGCCACCTTGGCCGCCGTGCAGCACGCGGCTGCGACGGCCGGTCTGTTGTTCGGGGTGGACCTGTCAGCGCGCGACAGTGCGACGGTGGGCGGTATGGCGTCGACGAATGCCGGCGGATTGCGCACGGTGCGCTACGGCAACATGGCCGAGCAGGTCGTCGGGCTGGATGTGGCGTTGCCCGACGGTTCCCTGCTGCACCGGCACAGCCCGGTGCGCCGCGACAACACCGGCTATGACTTGCCGGCGCTGTTCGTCGGCGCCGAGGGCACCCTGGGTGTCATCACCGCGCTGGATCTGCGGCTGCACCGGGCGCCGTCGCATCGGCTGACGGCGGTGTGCGGCTTCGCCGATCTCTCCGCGCTGGTCGACGCCGGCCGGGTGTTCCGTGACGTGGATGGCATCGCCGCGCTGGAGCTGATCGACGGCCGTGCCGCGTTGCTGACCGGAGAGCGCCCCGTGCCGGGTGACTGGCTGCTGTTGGTGGAACTTGCCGCCGATCACGATCAGACCGAACGGCTGGCGGAGCTACTCGACGGTGTGGAGTTGTGCGGGGAGCCTGCGGTGGGAATGGATGTTGCCGCGCAGCAACGGCTTTGGCGGGTACGCGAATCGCTGGCCGAGACGCTGGGCCGCTATGGTCCGCCGCTGAAGTTCGACGTTTGCCTGCCGCTGGCTGCTGTTGCCGAATTCGCCAGGGACGCGGTCGAATTGGTGCTGGCGCACGGCGAGGACGCGCTGCCGGTACTGTTCGGCCACGTCGGTGAGGGGAACCTACACCTCAACGTGTTGCGCTTCCCGCTGGAGCGGGAAGCCGATCTATACCCCGAGATGATGGCGCTGATCGCCGGCGCCGGCGGCAATGTCAGCTCCGAGCACGGCGTCGGCACCCTGAAACGGCCTTACCTGGGCATGTCCCGGGATCCGGCCGATATTGCCGCGATGCGGACAATCAAGGCGGCGCTGGATCCGACAGGGTTCCTGAATCCCGCGGTGCTGTTCAGTCCGTCCCCTTGATCCCGACCGCGTGCCGCAACTGGGCCAGGAACTGCTCGGCGTCGTCGCTTCGAACCACGTAGTGCGAGATCGCAATTCGGATCACCGTCGCCGCTTTGACCGCGGCATTGGGCCCGGGCAGCAGCCGCTGCAGACCCTCGCGCATCTCCGGGATGGCTCCGGACATCTGCGCCAGGACATGTTCTGGTTCGATGTCGACCATCCGCACGCCCGAGTACGAGTACTGGTAGTCGACGATGAACCGCAGTGCCGCATCGAGGCGGTCCACACCCTTGAGGCCCGCGGTTGCCTTCGCCAATCCGATTTCGAAGACCTGGCGCTCATAGCTGGAAAACGCCGACAGCAACTCCTCTTTGGAGGCGAACCAGCGGTAGAGCGTGGGGCGGGACACACCGGCCTGGGTGGCGACCTCCGAGAGGCTGAGCTTGGTCTTGCCGCTGCGGGCCAACACCTCCGCGGTGGCCGCGAGGATCCGCTGGCGAGTCGAGGTGTCGTCGGCTGCGTCGGTCGCCTGCACCGGCTGGCTCATGTCTGTCTCCCCGGACGGGGGCGCACCAGCACGGATTGCTGGATGGCGCCGACCGCCCCCTGCTCGTCGTAAAGCGTGCCAACTGTCGTTCCGATGCCGTCCGGGCCGTAGCTGGTTTCTGCTCGAATACCGATCCAATCACCTTCGGGAATTCGGAACACGTGCACGGCCAGGTCGGTGTTGAGGAAGGTCCACTTGGTGATGTCCAGCTTGCTGCCGATGCCGTTGGCGCAGTCGGCCACCGCGAACAGCCGTTCCAGCTGGGTCATGCCCTCGCCGCTGACCAGGTCGACCGTCGGCTTGATCCAGGATTCGCCCGGACCTGGTGTCAGCGGTTCGGTCAGCCAGAGCCACTCCAGGCTGTGCACATAGTTGCGGTCCCACATTCGGGCCTTGAGGTTGCGGTCACGCGCTTCAGCCAGCGGCCGCGGTGGTGGTGCGGCCGCATGCGCGATGGCCGCGGTGTCCAGCTGCTGCAACCGCCATCCGCTGGCCCGGGCCACCGGCCGTGGTTGCCCGTCGGGACCCAGTGCCAGCATTTCGGCGGTCACCAGCTCGATCTGTTTGCCGCTGCGTTCGGATCGCGGGCGCACCCAGAGGTCACCCTCGACGGGCACCGGGCCCAAGAGATCGACCACCACCCGGCTGAGCCGGGTGTCGTTGCGCTGCTCGCAGCGTTCCAGGGCGCGGACCAGCAGCGCCGACACCGGCCCACCGTGTTGTATCGCGGCCGACCAGGTGCCGCGCGCCAGATCGGTCGCCAAGAACTTCTCGCCGCGTGTGTCCGCGTTATCGATCAATTCGTAGTAAGAGTCGGTCATTACGGCAGCCCCGCGCCCGGGGCTTCGACGAGCACGGCGTCCAGCCGGGAGAGCTTGGTGCCGATCAGGCGCTTGGGGTAGGCGTCGGTGCTGGACAGCAAAAACAGCGTGCGGCGCTCGGGCCCACCCAGGGTGCAGGCGATGGCGACCCGGTCACCCATGTCGATCCGGTCAGTGACTTCGCCGCCCTCGGTGATCCGCTCGAACTGGTGAGCCAGCGTCATCGACGTCCACACGCCGCCCTCGGCGTCCAGCGCGATGCCGTCGGGCGGGCCGTCCAGGCCGTCGGCGAAGACGCGGCGATCGGTGAGCGCGCCGTTGTCCGCGATGGTGAAGGCGGTCAGCCGCCGGGCCATGGACTCGGCGACGATCAAGGTCCGGTGATCCGGTGTGATCGCCATCCCGTTGGGAAAGTCGAGATCCTCGGCGACCACTGTGGCGGTGTCATCGGGATCGAGGCGGATGATGACACCACCACTGAATGCCTGGGCGCCGATGTAGGCGCGCCCGGCGTGGTCGATGACCATGTCACCGAGGTTCGCCGGCGCCAGCGTGTGCAGGTCGGCGATGGTGACCACGCTTTCGCCGTCGTAGCGCAGTACCAGCCGGTCTTCGGCCGAGGCGATCAACAGCGACCCGTCGGGCCGAAAGCCAAGGCCGGACGGGGAGTGGCCGGGCAGCGGCAGGGTGGTCAGGGACCCACGCATGTCTGAGGTGTGCACGGCTTCGCCGAGCATGTCGGAGAACCAGAGCAGTCCTTCGAACCAGCGCGGACCCTCGCCGAAGCAGAAGTCGTCGGCCAACGGCGTCGGGGTCATCGTGCCTTTACAAATCACCGCAAAAGTGTCATGCATCTCAGGCGTTGCTGTCAACGCGGGCGCGGTTGCCCGCTCGCTTTACAAATGTTGTGCAAAATGTCACGCTGGGCCGTGTGACCACGGAATCTGAGCAGGCCCAGTGGTCTGTCGAGGGCCTACTCGAACTGTTCGAAGTGCAGGCCGACGGGCCCGATCGGTTTACCGCCGGCACCGGCCTGGCGGGCCAGGACGAGCGGCAGGTTGTGGAAGGCACCCAGGTTCTGGCACAGGCGATTGTCGCCGTGGCCCAGCGGTTCCAGGGCAAGTCGGTGCGCTCGGCGCACGCGGTGTTCTCCCGCGCCGTTACCGTCGGGCCGCCGGTGGAGTTCGTGATCGATGTGGTGCACGAAGGGCGGTCGACGGCCACGGCTGTTGTCGGCGTGCAGCAGAACGGCCGTCGCTGCTTGAGTGTGACGGTGCTGGCCGACGTCCCGTCGGGTGACGTGATCCGCCATCATCTGCCGCGCCCGGACGTAGCCCCACCCGAGCAGGCCCACCCGTCGGAGATGCCGATGCGGGGCCGGGAGCTGCGCCTCGTCGACGTGGTCGATGTCAATAGCCCCGACGAGGTGGGGCCGCCGGAGCTGTACGCGTGGCTGCATTACGATCCCATTCCCGTCCGTGACGACTTGGCCAAGGCGCTGGTGGCGTATTTCACTGGGCACCTTGGGATTTCCACTACTATGCGCGCACATGCCGGCATCGGCACCAGTCAGGCGCATTTAACGGTGTCGACCGCGCCGATGACGATCTCGGTCGCCTTCCATGAGCCGGTGCGCTGGGACGGTTGGCTGCTCTACACCCATGAAAGCACTCAGGTGGGCGCCGGCATGTCGTACGTGCGCGGCACTGTGCACACGCAAGAGGGCGAGCTGCTGGCATCGTTCGCCCAAGAGGCGCTCATCCGGCCACTGCGCAGCACCGACTCGACGATCGACGCCCGGTCGCGGTTCTAGGCCAAATGCCATGCGCTTCACCATTACTCATCCCATGCACACCCATCCCTACAACCCGGAAATGGCGAGTGGATCCGGCATAGCGACGGTAGCGGCGGCGGCCGAGGCGGCCGGGTTCGACGGGTTCGGCTTCACCGACCATCCCGCCCCGTCGCAGCGGTGGCTGGAAGCCGGCGGGCATGACGCACTGGATCCGTTTGTGGCGCTTGGCTTTGCGGCGGCACGGACCACATCTTTGCGGTTGATTCCCAACATCGTGGTGCTGCCCTATCGAAATCCGTTCGTGGTGGCCAAGTCCGGTGCAACCTTGGACCTGCTGTCCGGCGGGCGCTTCACCCTTGCGGTGGGCGTGGGATATCTCAAGCGGGAATTCGCCGCGTTGGGCGTCAACTATGACGAGCGTGCCGAGTTGTTCGAGGAAGCTTTGGCGGTCATTCGCGCGGTGTGGACCACCGACGACATCACTTATGAGGGGCGGCATTTCAGCGCTCGCGGTATCACCGCACACCCGCTGCCCGTTTCGCGGCCGCATCCGCCGATTTGGATAGGGGGCAATACCGGGGCCGCGCGCCAGCGGGTCGCTGAATACGGCGACGGCTGGTGCCCGTTCCCGGCACCGGCTGGTCTGGCACGCACCGCGGGCACCGCCGTCATCGATTCGGTGGATGGTCTGGTAGCGGGCATCGACGACTTGCGACGTCGATGTGACGCGGCCGGCAAGGATTGGTCGGGCGTCGACGTCACCTTCACCAACTTCAAGGGCGGCAGCCCGGCCGGCGACGCGTTCAACGCCGACGCCTACCTTTGCGGGCTGGAAAAGCTTGCGGCGGTGGGGGTTACCTGGGTACAGGTCAGCCTGCCCGGAGACAGCCTGGTACACGCGCTGGAGAGCATCGACAGGTTCCGCGCGTCGGTGTTGGACATGATCTAGATGGACTTCGCACGAGTCGAACTCTGCACCGAGGACAAGGAATTCCTCGAACAGATCCGTGCGTTCGTGACCGAACATGTCACCGACGAGGTGCGCCGCCGGGATCGGGAGTCCGGTGAGAACTTCGACGAAGGCGTGCATGCGGCGCTGGGCGCAGCAGGATATCTGGCCGGAGACTGGAAACTCGAGTCCGAAGGCGGGTTCGACGCGGTGCGCCGGCGTATCTTCGCCCTGGAGATCGCCCGGGCCCATACGCCTTGGTATCACTGGGGAACCACCTCTGTGGTGGCGCGCCTGGTAGCACAGTTCGCGGCTGCGGAGTTGGTGAGCGCAGTGCTGCCGGGAGTGCTGTCCGGGGAGATCCGGCTGTGCCTGGGTTACACCGAGCCGGAGGGTGGCTCGGATGTGGCCACCTGTAAGACGCGGGCCGTTCGGGATGGTTCGGTGTGGATTATCAACGGCTCCAAGATGTTCACCTCGAATGCGCAGAATGCCCAGTACGTCTTTCTGCTTACCAACACCGATCCCCAAGGGCGCAAACACCGCAACTTGACCATGTTTCTGGTGCCACTGGATTCGGCGGGCATCGAAATACGGCCAATCCGGACGCTGGACGGCGACCGCACCAACATCGTCTACTACAGCGACGTGCGAGTCGACGATCTGTACCGGATCGGGGAGGTGAACGAGGGGTGGACCGTGATGCGCGCCGCGCTGGATGCCGAACACGGCCTCGTCGACGCCGAAGACCATGGCCTGCGCGATGTCGCGGCGATGGCCGGCCACGGCATGTTGATGGCTGAGGCAGTGGACACGGTTGCCGGACTGGTGGGGGAGGTGGCCGACGAGTCGGTCAAGTACCGGCTGGGGCGCAGCTTCGCGCGGATGGAGGCGGCGCTGTCGACTCCCGGGATGTTCGGCCGGGTAGCGATCGGGCAGACGATGCGCGATATCTCCGGAGAATTGATGGATATCGTTGGGCTGCAAGCCGCTCTGCCTTCCGATGCCGCTGGATCCGTCGGAGAAGGCGCGGCGGAATACCTCTTCCGGCTGGCGCTGCCGATGGGGATATACGGCGGCACCCTGGAGGTATTCCGTAACATGATCGCCCAGCACGCGCTCGGGTTGGGACGCCCGAGCTATGGCAGCTCGGCGGCCACCTGAACGCGGTCGGTGTCGAAACTCAGAAACCCTTTGATGACAACGCTTTCCGGTAGCGGATCGTCGTAGCTCCAGGCGATGTCCTCGATATCTGCCAGAGTCGCAGACCAATACGTCGCCACACCTTTGTAGTTGCAGTAGCTCTCGGTGTCGCTGCGTCGTAGTAGGTCGGTGCGCACGTGCGCGGGATTTACGTAAAGCCTTGGTGCTAGCGCGGTTTCGAAAACGATGACGGTGTCGTCGGTGTCGACGAGCACGGTGGTGCCGATGCTGACCCGTAGCCGCCGCTTGGTCGGGCGGCAGTCCACGCGGTGATACGGGTTCGGTGGATAGTGTACGAGCTTGCGCCCTTCCTCGAACCAGGTGTCGACGGCGTCCCATGGCACCCGGACGTATCCGGGCGCATTTGGTTCAGGCTCGGCCGGTAAGCCGACGACCGTGCCGTCGGGAAATACATAGCCAAGTGGCTGATTTCGCCTGTGTATCAACAGCGCCCGCTCGGTGTCGATCATCAGCCGGCCGTTCCGAAACGCCTGGATGCGGCGCGGATGCGGCTCGATATAGACCACCTCGCCGGATATCGGGGGAGTGAACCACCCGGCGGGATCGTTGCTGAGTGGACCGCGTCCGGCTACCAAACTCATGTGTCACAACCCCTTTCGCAGGGCCGCCTCGGTCTCCAGGTCGCCCAGCGCCGCGACCGCCAGCCGCAACCCCGCCTGCGCGATATCTTCGGTCTGCATGCCGCCAAGTCCGGCGGTGACCGCTGCGGCGACGTACGTGTAGGCAGCGGCTTGCCGGTAGCGCAGCCATAGTTGTTCGGATTCAAGCTCGGGACCGCCGCACGCGGCCAGGGCGCGCCGATAGGTCTCCAGCAAGTCGCGCTGGCAGGCTTGCCGGTCGCTGGTGGTCATGCTGGTGACGAGGGTGTATGCGATGTCGCGCATGGGGTGACCGCGCCGGACGGCTTGCCAGTCCAACAGGCCCGCCGTCCCGGCACGGAAATAAGTGTTGCCCGGGTGTGCATCGCCGTGCAGCACCGTATGCGGTGGTGTGTCGATGATGCGGGCGACCGTGGGGTACTGCTCGACGATGAAGTCGCCTTCGTGAACGGGGATGTCGGTGCGGGTTACCAAGCGGCGCAACGACGTTCGCAGCATGGCCGGTACCAGCGGGACGCTGGGATCGGTGGAACCCGAGTAAAGCCATGTGTATGGTCGGTCGCTCAGCCGGCCGAAGAAACCGGCGTGCAGTTGGGCGAGCAGCTCCACTAGTAGGCAGGCTTGGTCTTTATTGAAGGGGTGCAGGGTATCCGGGAACTCGCACCGCTGGGCCGCTAAGTCTTCGAGGACCAGCACGAAACGTCCGGTGGGCGTGTCGAACGCCGAACCGAGGTGGGTTGGCACCCCGGCGGCCAGCTGCGGCGACAGCTGCCGGTAGAACCGGATTTCAGTCTCGCCCAGCCGGCCCAGCTCACCGATCAGTCGCGTTGCCGTCGTCTGCGCTGCCATTTTGACGAATACCGAACCGGGCACGTCGTCGGCGCAGAGCGCCAGCCGGGCGCGGGTTGTGGTGCCGCTGGTGTCGCCGATGATCTTCACGGACGACACCGTGCGCCCCATGATTCGCGACAGCGTGGCCGCGTCGAGATCCTGAATTCGGCGCGGAAATGATCTGGCGCCGCCCAGGGCGGCATCCGTTGCGACTCGTCGCAGGCCACGGCCCAGATGTGTGGTCAAGCGAGTCAGCGCGACGGCGCGGCTAGCGGGCTGCTCTGACACCGGTCCCCTCTGCATTACAAATCGTCGAAATAGTGTAAAGGAAGTCAAATTCGCAAAAAAAGGTTCCTAACGCTACTATTGCAATCGCAACTAATTGATCACACCGGCGTGAGCGCAAAAGTCGTCAACCTCCACTTATTCGAAGGGGTTCCGGCACGCATGAATGCGCCAGCGCAAGCGAGCTATCACGAGGTGGTAGACGGGAACGGCCGGGTGTATCGGATCGGGGAGACCGATCGCGACATCCTGGGGCGGTCCCGCGTGTGGATGGTATGGCTTCCGTGGATCGCCATGATGGCCATCAGCTCGTCCGAATATGCCTTTACCTCGGCACGGGACACGCTGTCGGCAGCACACGGTTGGCGCGGCGCTCACATTTTCTGGCTGCTGGGGGTGTGGGTCCTCTTCCAGGCCGCGGTGGCTTTCCCGGCAGGCCGGCTGCGCGAAAGCGGACGGTTGCCGGCTCGCACGGCCATGATGCTCGGCGCGGTGGGCGCGCTATCGGGTTACCTATCGCTGGCGTACGCCCCACACGTCGTCCTGGCCTATGTGGGCTTCGGGTTGTTCGGGGGCGGCGGAGCCGGTCTGGTCTACGCCACCTGCATCACCATGGTCGGTAAGTGGTATCCCGAACGCAAGGGTGGCAAAACGGGCTTTGTCGACAGCGGATTCGCTTACGGATCAATGCCTTTCATCTTTCTATTCGCCAACTTCCTCGACCTGAGCAATTACCGGGGCGTGCTGCTGGTGGTCGGGATTTTCCTGGCCGGATCCGTTGCGATGAGCGGCTTCTTCTTCAAGGACCCGCCGAAGAACTGGTGGCCACCGCATATCGATCCGCTTGGGGTGGCCGATGACGCGCGGATAGGCCGTTGCCTGCGCAAGAATCCACCAGCGCTCACCCAGTACACGCCCATGGAGGCGATCAAGACGGGCATCCTGCCGCTCATGTGGGTCGTCCTGCTGTGCACCGCGGGCATCAATATTTTCGGGATCGCCATGCAGGTGCCGTTCGGTAAGGACGTCGGTTTCGCTGGTGGAGTGGTAGCGCTTGCCATGAGCCTCAACGCGTTCATCAATGGCACCGGACGCGGCGTGATCGGCTGGATCTCCGATCGCTACGGGCGCCGGGAGACGCTGGTCTTCGTGTGCGTGGTGCTCGGGCTGGCCCAGTATGCGGTCTACCTTGCCGGCTCCATCGACAATCTGCCGCTGTTCCTGCTTGCGTCGATGGTCTCCGGCTTCGGCGGCGGGGCGGTTTATCCGCTGTTTGCGGCGATGACCGCGGACTACTTCGGCGAGAACAACAATGCCGCCAACTACGGCCTGGTCTACAGCTCCAAGATGGTGTCCGGATTGATCGGTGCCGGCCTGGGGTCGGTGCTGGTCGAGACCTGGGGGTACCGCGCGGCGTTCTGCATCGCCGGAACCGTCGGTCTCTGCGCTGCCGTCTTGTCGATTTTCCTGCGTCGGCCCGATCTGCGGCAGCCGAAACGCGCCTTCGTATTTCCTCGCATCATGTGGCCGACGCGGGCCGCGACCTAGCCATTTGGCGGTAGTTGGTGGCGTGTCGGTGGGCACGGCTACAGTCGAATGTATGTTCGAATCCTTGGGGGGGCTGAGCCCCGCCGCGTTGGTGGCCGAGGTTGAAGCGACGTATCGGCAGGAGTCGATGTTGGTGGCGCGGCGGATGGCGGCGGTGGCGGCCTTGCTGCGGGATCGGGTGGCTGCGGCCGAGCGGGTTGCGGGCCGGGTGGAGCATGCCGAGATCGATGGGTTTGACCAGACCAGGGCCGAGGTGGCTGCGGCGATGAATCTGTCGCCGCTGGCGGCCAGTTATCTGGTGTCTGATGCTGAGGCGTTGGATGTGCGGTTGCCGGCGATTGCGGCGTTGTTGGCGCAGGGGCGTACCGATTGGCGCACGGTGCGCTTGATCATTGGGCGCACCGAGTTGGTCACTGCGGAGTTGGTTGCGCGTCTGGATGCGTCGCTGGCCGAGCGTATCGGTGCCTGGCAGGGGTGGTCGCGCCAGCGCATCATCAACGCGGTGGATGCCGCGGTGCGCACCCTGGATCCCGATGCTGCCCGCGAGCGCCAGGCCGCCGCCCACGCCGATCGCCATATTGGGATCCGTGCGCTGGACAACGGGATGGCCGAGGTGTACGGCACGGTGGAGGCCGCTGTGGCCACCGCTTTTGATCGGCGCCTGGCGCAGTTGGCGAAGCAGGTATGCCGCGGTGATCCGCGGACGCTGGATCAGCGGCGCGCCGATGCGTTGGGTTGTCTCAGCGATAGTCGAGGGCTGGGTTGCGCGTGTGGGCGGCCGGAGTGTCCGCATCGCAGCGACACCGAGCGCGCTGGGCAGGGAGCCAAAGTGGTGATCAATGTGGTCGCCAGCGCCGACACCGTCTATGGCACCAGCACCCAGCCGGGCTACCTGGAGGGCTACGGGGTCATCGATGCCGGGCAGGTGCGTGAGTTGGTGGCCGCCGCCGCGCTGCAGGTGATCAACCCCGAGACCAGCCCGCTGCAAGCTGTGCGCTATCAACCTTCGGCGGCGCTGGAACGCGCGGTGCGGTGTCGGGATTTGACGTGTCGCTTCCCCGGCTGTGCCCGGCCCGCGGCAATCTGCGATCTCGACCACAGCATCGCGTTCAACCATGCCGATCCCGCCGGCGGTGGCTTGACGGTGTTTGAAAACCTCAAATGCCTGTGCCGTCAGCATCATCGGCTGAAAACCTTCGGTGGTTGGCGTGACGAACAACTCGCCGATGGCACCGTGATCTGGACCTCCCCGGCCGGGCACACCTACCGCACCGCCCCGGCCGGGGTGGATTTGTTCGGGCCGATGCGAAAACCCCCGTGCGCGCCGCCCACACCCAATCGGCGCAACAGATCACGGCAGCGCGCTAGCCGAATCACCCGCGCGCGCAAGCACAACCGCGAACAGCGCCCGGTCAACGCCTACGAGCGCTGGCTGGCCCGCGCCCGCGAGCGCGAACTCGCCGACCGGCGGTTCCGAAACCACATGCGCGACATGCTCTTTCTGTTCAAGCGCACACCGAGCACCAGCCCATTCTGCCGCTGGGTCAACGATCCACGCGAGCCCGAGGAACTCCCACCGGACTGGACACCCAACGAACCCATGCCAGCTCCCCTACCCGACGACCCGCCGTTCTAGAGTCCCAGTCATGGGTGGACCGGTAGCAGGCATCAGAGTCGTCGAGTTGGGAGTCTGGGTGGCCGCTCCGGCGACGGCGGCCATCCTGGCCGACTGGGGTGCCGATGTCGTCAAGATCGAACCACCCACCGGCGACCCGGGACGGTTGTTCGGGCCGATGCTGGGGTGCGAGCCGGGGGTCAATCCCCCGTTCGAAATGGACAACCGGTCCAAGCGCAGCATCGTCTTGGACCTCAGCACGGACGCTGGCCGCGACACCGCCCTCGAATTGCTCTCCGATGCAGACGTTTTCGTCACCAACCTACGACCGGGGGCGCTGGACCGGCTCGGTCTGGACTTCGGCTCGGTGGCGGTGCGCAACCCTCGCCTGGTCTACGGCCTGATCACCGGCTACGGCGAAACCGGACCCGACGCCGACCGTGCCGCTTACGACGTGGCCGCGTTCTGGTCGCGGGCCGGTATTGCCGATTTGCTCACCCAGCCTGGCCACCCGCCCCCCTTCCAGCGGGGTGGCATGGGTGACCACTCGGCCGGTATGACGCTGGCCGCGGCGGTGTGTGCGGCACTACTTGCCCGCGAGCGCACCGGAACCGGTCAACTGGTCAGCACCTCGCTCTATCGCCAGGGCGCCTACACGGTCAGCTTCGACCTCAACACCTATCTGATGACCGGGCAGCCCATCATGCTCGGACAGCGCGAATCGATGTTCAACCCGTGCATGAACAACTACACCGCGGGCGACGGGCGACGTTTCTGGATCGTCGGCCTCGAGGGCGATCGGCACTGGCCCCCGCTGTGCCGCGTGGTCGGTCACCCCGAATGGTTGACCGATCCTCGCTACAGCGACGCCCGCACCCGAGCCATCAACGCGGTGGGACTCATCGCGGCATTGGACGAGATCTTCGCGACCAAGCCGCTCGACGAATGGGCCGAAACCTTCGCCTCCGAACCCGACTTCTTCTGGTCGCCGATCAATACGGTCGAGGACGTCGTGGCTGACGAGCAGTTTCACGCCGCGGGCGGATTCGTTGACGTGCCCGATGGTGACTCGAGCGTCCTGATGGTGGCCACGCCCGCCGATTTCCACGGCACGCCATCTGCGCCGCGCTCTACAGCACCGGGACTCGGCCAGCACACAGAAGAAGTGCTGGCCGAGCTCGTCGCACGCCGCGAGCCCTGACCACCACCACCCAAGCTTTACAAATTTCAGCAAAAGTGTCACGCTGTCCGGATGGTCGGTCTTCAGACTTACCGGGTCAATGCTGCGTGCCCAGGACGCGCAGACGGGGAGTGTCTGCGCTATCGACTCGACGTCGTCGCCGCTGATGCCATCGACGTCGTGCATACCGCCGGCGGGTGGCTGTACGACCGGGCGATGGCCGGCTGGGAAGTCACCGTGCTACTGCCACATGACTGTGACAGCCGGCCACTGCGCATCCTCGGGGTCCGGATGGGCGATCTGGAGTCGGGGCTGGGCGCGTCGAGTCAAACCCTGGCCGTCAGTGCCGCGGCCTTCGCGGCCGACGATCGTGTTCGCGAACGCGTGCGGATGGCGCTCGATCACCCGCTTACCGAAGTCGCCCTATGGGGCGACGGCTGGCCGCTGGGCATGGATCGCCGGATGACCGCCGTGCAGCACGTGCTCAGCAGCGCCGCACGCGCCTTCAAGGGGCAAGCGCTCGCAGCGGCCGGAATGCATTGTCCGTCAATCGCTCCCACCGAGACGCTGCTGACCGACACGCCATGAAGAGGTACTACGGCCACACGCTGCTGTATCTGCACGAGACGATTGCGCTGGGGTCGGGGCGAAGTGACCGCTTCACCGAGGTTTTCGTCGGCACCTATCAACCGATGATGACCGAGCTCGGCGCCCGGCTGTTCGCCGTCTGGGAGTGCACCTCCTACAACGGCCACTGGCCGCAAGTGACGATCATCTGGGAGATCGACGCCTTCGCCGACTACGCCAGGATCGGGGCCGCCCAGGCGCGCGGCGGCAGCCATGAGGCCGCGGCCGGCAAATGGGCCGCGTTCCTGGCCGGTATCGGCGCCTCGGGCGAGGGGCGCATCATGTATCCCGGCCCCAGCAACAAGACCCTGGCCCAACTCAAAGAAGCCGATTTCGCTGCACCGCTGGTGATTCAAGAAATCATGCAGACCAAGCCCGGTCGCCAGGACGACTACATCCGCGAGCTGGAACGTCTCTACGTACCGTGGTCGGAGCGCACCGGCAAGCACTGGCTCGGCTCTTTCACCACGACCTTCCGTTTCAACGAGGTTATTCACTACTGGGCGCTCGAAGGCGGCTGGGAGTGCTTCGCCAACCACTACCCCTCCTGGAAGGAGAGCCCGCCCGCCGAGATCGTCACCTGGATGAGTGTGGCGCCGGCTTTGCGCGACGGCTGGGAAGACTCGATCCTGCAGGCTCTACCGCCGTCGCCACTGCAGTGAACGCGGCCGAGACGGAATTCTCGTACGACCCGTTCGACGCGCAGGTGATGGCGAACCCGCTGCCGTACTACCGCGTCTTGCGCGACGAGTATCCGCTGTATTACCTGCCGCAGTGGGATACCTACGCGCTCGCCCGATTTGCCGACATCTGGCAGGTGCTCGAGGTCAACGACGGAACCTTCGTCGCCTCGGAGGGAACGTTGCCACCGGCGTCGGTGCTGGCCCGGCACAACGACGGACCGGTCGAGGATCCGCCCCTGCACCCGTTGCCATTCCACGCGGTCTTCGACGTCGACCTCTACGGGGAGATCCGCCGCGCGCACTCGCAGCCGTTGCGGCCGAAGTCGGTTACCGCGCTGGAATCCCGGATTCGCGTGCTGGCCAACGAGCGACTCGACATGTTGCTGCCCCAAGGATCGTTCGACCTGACTCAGGATTACGGCGGCATCGTCGTCGCCGCCATCGTATGCGAATTACTAGGCATATCACCAGATCTCGCGCCACAAGTGCTGGCCGCGGTCAACGCCGGCAGCCTGGCCGAGGCCGGCGTCGGAGTCGATACCGCGGCGGCGCGGCCCAACTACCTGGAGTTCCTGGTGCCGGTGGTGCAGGGCCGGCGAGCTCAACCCAAGGGGGACCTTCCCGTCGTCGACGGCCTGCTCGGCTACCGCTTGCCCGACGGCAGCGCCCTCGACGACGTCGAGGTCGCCACCCAGATGCTCTGCATCTTCATCGGCGGCACCGAAACCGTGCCAAAGATCGTGGCGCACGGGCTGTGGGAGCTCAGCCAGCGGCCCGACCAGCTGGCCGCCGTGCGCGCGGACCCGGCCGGCAATGTCGCGGTCGCGCGCGAAGAGATGATCCGCTACTGCGCGCCCGCGCAATGGTTCGCTCGAACGGCCCGCAAACCCTTCACTATTCACGGCGAAACCATCCGGCCCGGCCAGCGCATTATCACGCTGCTGGCTTCGGCCAGTCGCGACGAGCGGGAGTATCCGGAGCCCGATGAGTTCATCTGGAACCGGCCCATCCGGCGCTCACTGGCATTCGGGCGCGGCCAGCACTTCTGCATCGGCTACCACCTGGCCAGGCTGGAAGTGGCTGTGCTGGTGCAGGAATGGCTGCGGCGCGTCCCCGACTTCGCGATCCGAAGCCAAGACGCCACCCGATTGCCGTCCAGCTTTCAATGGGGATGGAACAAGATCCCGGTGGAGGTCTGACGTGTGGTCATACCGGATCGTTGCCCCCTACCGGTTCGAGCGGACGTCGATCCCGGACAAGGAGCCGGACGAGTTGGCCGATGGCCAAGTGCTGCTGAGGTTTTCGGCCGCCGGCGTCTGTGGTAGCGACCTACCGGCCTTCCGTGGGGCCCGCGGCCGGCTCCCCGGCGACGACGGTCGTAGCGCCGCGGAGAAGGACGGCTTTCCGATCCACGAGGTGGCCGGCGAGGTCATCGCCAGCCGGCATCCCGATCATTGTGCGGGCGATCTCGTGGTGGGCTGGGCCTCCGGATTCGACGGGCTGATGGAACGCGTGGTGACCGACGGTGACGGTGTGGCGTCCTACGATCCCGCGTTGACGCCGACGCAGGCGATCGGCCTACAACCGCTGGCGTGTGTGCTCTACGCGTGCGAACAGCTGCCCGATCTGGCCGGGCGGCACGTGGCGATCATCGGCCAGGGATCGATCGGGCTGCTGTTCTCCTACGTCGCCAACGCGGCCGGCGCCCAGCACGTCACCGGCGTCGATCCCGTTGACCGGCAGAACCTGTCGCGTGCATACGGAGTCGACGACGCCGTCTGCGCCACCAGCGATCGGTGGGTCAGTCAACTACACCCCGCCGACCGCGCCGACGTCGTCATCGAGGCCGTCGGACATCAAGTGGCGACTTTGCGGCATGCCATCGACGCTGCCGCACCGGGCGGGACCGTATTCTACTGCGGTGTGGCCGACGACGATGCGTATCCGATCGACATGCGAAGCATGCTGCGCAAGAACCTGACGCTGAAATCCGGTGTGACACTGGACCGGCGGCGAATGCTGGAGCTGGCCGGCGAGTTCGCCGCCGCACACCCCGACCTGCTCGAGGTCTATCTCACGCATACCTTCGGTGTCGATTACGTACAAGCCGCGTTCGATCTGGCTTGCCGGCCGGTTCCCGAACGGGTCAAGATCGCGATCACGCGATGAGGGTCTTCGACCGCGACATGCCGATCTGGGGAGGCTGGATCACCGGGCCGACGTTGCTCGGCCCCGAGGAATTCGCCAGGGCCGGTTACGGTTACGTGGGTTTCGATACCCAGCACGGCTATCTCGACGACGCCGACGTCGCCGGCCTGCTGCGGCGTCTCGAACATGTTCCGATCGCCACCGCCGTGCGGTTACCCAACGCCGACGCGGCACCGATCGGGCGGGTGCTCGACGCGGGGGCCGACGCGGTGATCATTGCGATGATCGAGTCGGCCGATGAGGCCGCCGCCGCGGTGGCCGCCACCCGTTACCCGCCGGCGGGTGTGCGCAGCTTCGGCCCGCTGCGTACCGGCCTCGGGCACGATCCGGCCGTCCTGGAAGCCCGGGCCGGCGTCTTCGCCATGATCGAGACGGCCGCGGCGCTGTCCGGCATCGACGAGATCTGCGCCGTCGACGGCCTTGCCGGAATATATGTCGGCCCAGCGGATCTGGCCCTGTCCATGGGGGTGGGCGTGGCCGGCGCCCTGCGAGACGCCAAGGTCTTGGACGCGATAGGCCGAATTCATCGTGCGGCCACCGATGCCGGGTTGATCACCGGAATCCATGCCGGCGACGGGAAGATGGGACGCGACATGGCACGGTTGGGTTTTCGGATGATCACCCTGGCCGCCGAATCGCAGGCGTTGCGGCGCGGCGCGGCGGATTACCTGCGGGAGGCGACCGCACCATGACCGACGCCGCAATCCGCGAGCTGCTCGCCGCATATGCGCTCGCGCTGGACGGCGGCGACGTGGCCGCGTGCGTGCAGCTCTTCGCGTCTGACGCGGAATTTCTGGTTTACGGGCGGACTTTTGCCGGCCATGACGGTATCGGCCGGATGTTCCGGGACGCACCGCGCGGACTGCATCTCACCGGCGTATCCAAGATCGACATGCGCGGGGATACCGCGACCGCGCGTTCCCAAGTGCTATTCGTCCGGGCTGGAGACCTTGCCCTGCGCCCCGCGCTCTACGACGACGAGCTGATCCGCCGAGACGGGAAATGGCTGTTTCGGCGGCGCCGCTGCCGATTCGTCACCAGCCACGGCCTCAGCGATACTCCCGAGGTGCACTGACCATGGCCGCGCCCCGGGTCGCACTCGTCACCGGCGCCGCCGGCGGGCAGGGCGGCGCCATCGTGAAACGGCTACGCGCCGAGGGCGTCTCAGTGGCCGCCTGCGACCTGCGAGCCGGTGGGTTCGACGACGACCACGTGCTCGAGATCACGCTTGATGTCACCGACGCGGCACAGTGGGCGCAAGCCGTCGACCACGTCGTCGCCCGATTCGGGGCTCTGACCACCCTGGTCAACAACGCCGGGGTGCTGCACCGGGCTGCGTTGGCCGACGAGACCGCCGCGGATTTCGAGGAGTCCTGGCGGGTCAACTGTCTCGGCGCCTTCCTCGGTATGCGCGCGGTGCTGGGCCGGCTACGGGAGGCCGAGCACGCGGCGATCGTCAATATCTGCAGCACCGGGGCGATCCGGCCGTTCCCGCAGCACTGCGCCTACGGATCGGCGAAATGGGCACTTCGGGGCTTGACGCAAACCGCCGCGGCCGAACTCGCCCCGGATGGCATACGTGTCAACGCCGTATTCCCCGGGCCGATAGCGACACCGATGCTGGACGACGCCACCCAGGCGCGGCTGGCCGCGGTATCGACGTTCGGCCGGCTGGGGAAGCCGGGCGAGGTCGCCGATGCCGTCGCATTCCTGGTCTCCGAACAAGCGTCGCTGATCACCGGTGCAGAACTCGTGGTCGACGGCGGCCAATCTCTGCAGATCCGATGACCGAGTTGGACGCCGTAAATCGGCTGGATCCGGCACTGCACGCCGTTGCGACGACGCGAACACTCTTCACGGCTGAGGCGATCCCGCTCATCCGCGAATCGATGAACCAGCGCCGTCGTAACACCATCGAGGAAACGACCGGGGTGGCCATCGGGCACGCGGCCGCCGAACCCGGCTCGGTTCCGGTGCGTATCTACCGCGGCGCCGAGACATCACCTGCGCCGGCCGTGATCTACTGCCATGCAGGGGGTTTCGCGCTCGGCAACCTCGACACCGACCACCGGCAGTGTCTGGAGCTGGCCCGCCGCGTACCGTGCACCGTGGTATCCGTCGACTATCGGCTGGCTCCGGAGCATCCCTATCCGGCTGCCCTGGACGACGCCACGGCAGTGCTGAACTGGGTGGCCGGCAATGCGGCGCAACTCGGCATCGATCCAGCCCGCCTGGCCGTCGCGGGCAGCAGCGCCGGCGCCACCCTGGCCGCATGCCTGGCGCAGCGCGCCGCCGACCGATCGCTGCCGCCGGTCGTGTTCCAGATGCTGCACCAGCCGGTGCTCGACGACCGCCCCAGCGCATCCATGATGGAATTCCGGGCCACCCCCGCGTTCGACGGTGAGGGGGCAGAGCTGATGTGGGGCCACTACCTGGCCGGCCAATCCGGATCAGCCGACGCAGCCCCGGGTAGGCGCCGCCAATTGGGTGGTTTGCCACCGGCTTTGATCACCTGCAACGAGATCGACCCGTTCCGCGACGAAGCGGTGGATTACGCGGTGCGCCTACTTGGCGCCGGGGTGTCCGCCGAGTTGCACGTATTCCCAGGCGTGTGCCACGGATTCGATTCGCTGCTGCCCGACTGGGCTACCAGCCAACGCCTTTTCGCGCTGCAGGGTGACGCGCTGGCCAGGGCGTTGCGGACCTAGGGTGCCCACGGTGATGGCGGGCAGTTGATCATCGACCGCCGCGACGGCGAATCGGGTGGCGGCGGCATAGAACGCGTCGTCGGTCATCAGTCCCCGGCGGGCCAGTTCAATGCGGTTCACCTCGGTGCCCCAGCGCTGGGCAAAGAGGTGCTTGAGATGTTCGGGATTGGGCCGGTGCAGGTTCAATTGCGGTTTACGGCGAGCCAATTCGTCGCGCATCGCCAAGGCTTGGGCGGCAATTGCGCGCCATTGCGGCAGCCGCGGGTCACCACGAAGCAGGTCGAGAAAGTGGTCGACGGCGGGTAGGGAAGGTGGCAGAAACAGTGTTCGGGTTACCACTCGGGCCGATACGGCGATCGGGTCGTCACCCAGAGTCCGGTTCTCTTCGGCGGTGAGCCAAGCGGAGCTGACCGACTTGGGAAAACCGGACTCACCGATGATGCCGGTCGCCAGGGCGTAGCGGTGGGCAATCGCCTCGAGCGCCGCTTCCGGGCTGTCGGCGGATATCTCGGCGATGGCCAGCGCGGCTAGTTGGCGGACGTTGCCGTTGTACCAGGGGTGGGTCAAGGTCCAGTACCAGGCGGCAACTTGTTCCAGGGCGGGTAGATAGGCCCATCGGTCGGTCGCGCACACGCTCAGGAGCGAGAGGATGTCCCAGTCGCGAACTTCGATCACGGTCTCGTGGCTGTGTTCGGTTGCTACGGCCTCCGGTGCCGCGGGTGCCCAGAGTCGCTGCCAGTGCTGGGACCAAATGGTGGGCGGCGGCGCGGGCCGCACGGCAGCGCTTGCGCGGCCACCGGCGATCTGCTGCAGCGCGAGCACGGCGTCGGCATGTTTGATGTCGACGCGCAGTGACCGCAATCGGCGTGCCAGACCCCGGATTTCGGATACGCCGGCCTCGTCGAGCAGTCGATTCCAGGTGCGCATGGTAAAGGGCAGAGAGCGCGCCACGTCGATCAGCTGGTTGGCCAATGTGGTTGTCAATAACCGGGATTCGACACACCGTGCCAGCGTTTGGCGAATGTTGACCAATGCGTCGACGAAGATCGGGTAGCCGTCGTCCGGATCGCCGTGCACCATGCCGACTTCGTCATCAGCCTCTAGGACCCCGTCGCGGTAGCTTTCGAAGACCCAGCCGTAGCCTTCCATCCCGAACGGGTGTAGCTCCGCTGCGCGCAGGGCTCCCATGCTCGACGAGCCGACCACCCGTACCCCAGTGGCTATCAGGGTCAGCAGTTCTTTGTGCCGCACCGAGGGATGCTGGAAGAATAGTCCGTCGACGATCAGCAGCGTATCGCCCGGTCCTAGCCCGTAGCGAAAGGCGTCGCCAAACGAAATCGGCGGTACCACTTCGGCATTGGAGACGATCGCGCGGATGTCGTCGGCTCCGATCGTGGGGCCGGCGGTGACGACGACCCTGCCTGGGATGGTCATGCGGACTCCGGTAAGGGTGTGCGGATGGGCGAGCGTGCCGACGCTGTCAAGCCGGGGGCAACGACCTTGACCACCGGAACGCAGCTGTCGGCGAGGTCGCATACGGCCGCGAGCGGTTCGGTGCCTGAACGAGTGGCCACGGCAGTGGCCGCGGCAGCGATGAGGTCAATCAGCGAGTCAGTGCAGTCGATGTGCCACGGGGTGGGCTGGGCGGCGGGTATCGATTGCATAGGTCTGGCGGCCGGGCCATAGGTGTGCAACCGGGCGAAGCGGTGATAGATCGCCGGCGAGAGATCCTCGCGGGCGCCGCTGATGGCCGTCAGACGCGATTGCGCGGCTTCGGTGATGGCGCGCGACAGCGCCACGTTGGGATCGTGATGCAGCCCGAAGCCGCAGAACGGGACGTCGGCCATCTCTGAAGTCAGTTCAGCGGCAAAGCAATAGAAATCGTCCCAGGTGTCGATCCGGGCGATCTGCAGTTGGCTTCCGGCCCGGAGAATCCTCTCGACCAGTTCGGCGCTGGCCGAGTCGGCGACGTCGTCGAGCGGTACCTCGAAGAGCGTCATTCCAGGCTTGGCGGTAGCCAGGCAGTGGCGTTCCATGATTTCGTACAACGCGTGCAGAGCGGCCTCGTAATAGCTGTTGCCCGAGGCCAATCCGCTGGTATCCATCGTGAACATGGGCGCTCCCCAGTGCTGGCCGACGGCGATGTTGACCGCGACGGCCGCCCACGGTAGCCAGGTTCGGCGACCGGTCAGCAACGTCGTCGCCACCATCCAGTCCAACTTGGCGCCGGGGTGGTAAAGGCTGCCGGGCTGCTGGCGAAGTCGCGTGGGATCATAGGTCAAGGTGGGGCCAAGATCTGCGGTAGTCGCGAATAGTAAGTCGGGGGCGACGTTTTCGGCGTGCCAGGTCTCGAGGGATTCCATGACGGCCGAGACTTGGGCGGCACGGTGGGTGGGGGCTTTACCCTGGCTGACCGAAAGCGTCAGCGAGGCCGGCCGCACCGCCTGGAAGGTGGGAATTCCGAGATCGTCGAGCCAGGTCAGATCGGCGACGCGGGTAATGCCCGCCGTTTCCAGCATCGGTTGTACTGCCACCCACGTTTCAGCGGGGGAGATGACCCGATGGGTGCTCGCCCGATGACCGAGGGTCGCGGGGTCGCAGTGCCCCAAAACCCTTGTCGGCCAATAAGACCAATCCGGCCCGACTGGCGCGCTATTCGGTTGTCTGCGGCCGGGGTGAGGCAATTCTGACCTGCTTCGTGCTGCTCAGGGGACGTGGGGAGGGGATTCAGCGGGGATCTCAGACTCGGATTCGGTGATGACGAGATCCCCGCCGGTGTCTTCCCGTGGATGCGTTTGCTTACTCGGCGATGTCGTGGGCCGAGTAGTTCAGAAGCGCCGCGGAGTATGCGGCCTCCTTCTCACCGAACAGAAGTTCGTGGGTCATGTCACCTCCCCTCTTGCTTTCCATACGGGGTGAAGCGGCTGGCTATAACGATGATTGCCTAGTGCAACTATGTCCGGCAAATATTATCGACTGATTGATAACATTGCAACCCCTTGTTGCAGCGGCTACATGACCTTCGCCTCTACTGCGAGCGGCCTCCTTCGCGGAACAATCTGCTCTTTGGAGAGGATCCCGTTGTGAAGATCACCGGTCTCGAGGTCATACCGTTCGAGACGTTCGTCGACCGAATCTCGTTCGGTCAGTTGCTTACGGACTACCGCGTGGTGCAGACCGTCACCAAGGTGCTCACCGATGAGGGCGCGGAGGGCTACTACTTCGGTGGTCACTTCCACGGCGACCAGGACGGGCTGCTGCCCGGGGACCGAGCACTGATAGCTCAATTCTTGAGCCCACTTCTAGCCGGCCAGGATCCTTTCGACCGGGCCGAGATCTGGCGGCAGCTCTGGGCGGCCAAGCTGCCTGAAAACGTCTGCAGCGTAATTGATCTGGCCCTGTGGGACTTGGCGGGTCGAGTTGCCGGTCTGCCCGTGTACAAGCTGCTGGGCGGCGCTCGGGACAGAGTCAAGGCCTATGCCAGCAGTTTCAACAATCTTGGGAGTCCCGGCGAGTACGCCGCGCACGCCGTCGAGTGCCAGCGCCAGGGCTATCGCGCCTACAAAATCCATCCGTATCACTACTGGAACCCCGCGACACGTCAGCCCGCCTTGCCACGACCGTCCTATGTGGACGACGACATCGAGGTGTGCCGAGCTGTTCGATCCGCGGTCGGCGACGAGATGGTGCTGATGTTCGACCCGTGGGGTACCTACCACACCTACGCAGACGCGCTGCGGGTCGGCAGGGAACTCGAACGGCTCGGCTTCTATTGGTATGAGCATCCGATGCCAGAGTTTCGGGTGCAGTCATATGTGAAGCTGGCTCGCGAACTCGAAATACCAATCTGCTCACCCGAAATCGCCGACGGCGGTATCTACACACGGGCGGACTGGATCCTGCGGACCGCGTCCGACATCAGCCGCATCGACGTCCTGCGCGGCGGCATCACCGGCGTGATGAAACTGGCCGGGATGTGCGAGGCGGTCGGAATGCGCTGCGAGATCCACATGAGCGGATTTGGCAACCTGCAAGTCCTGGGCGCGACGAGCGAAGACGTGTGCGAGTACTACGAGCGTGGCCTGCTGGGGCCGGGCGTCCGCTATGACGCCGCGCCGTGCTATCTCGGGAGCGCCGGTGACCCGCTTGGCCAGGATGGATTCGTCGACCTGCCGAAAGCGCCCGGCCTGGGCTACCAAATCCGGTGGGGCTATATCGACGATCACCGCCTACCCGAGACGCCGGTGGAACCGGTCGCGCCACTGCACCCGCGCTAGCGCCCGAACGCTATTACGAGTCAAAGCTGATGAGCTGACGCACGGCGGTGCCGTCGGCCAGGTGATCCATCGCCGTGTTGATGTCGTCGAGCCGGATCGTCGAGGACACCAGCGACTCCACCGGCAGCCGGCCCGAGCGCCACAGCGTCACGAACCGGGGGATATCGCGGCTGGGCACCGCCGAGCCGAGATAGCTGCCGATCAGTGAGCGCCCTTCGGCCACAAATCCCAACGGCGACAAGGTGATCCGGGCATCCGGCGGTGGCAAGCCGACGGTGATCGTGCGACCGCCCGGCGCGGTCAGGCCGATTGCGCTCTGCAACGCCGCGGGATGTCCGACGGCCTCCACGACCACGGCCGCCTTGATGCCGCCCTCGGCGGCTTGTTCGGGTGTATAGGTCTCGTGGGCGCCCAGGGCGCGCGCCGCGGCCAGCTTCTCCGGCAACCGGTCGACGCCGACGACGCGAACCCCGGCATAGGTCAGGGCGGTAAGCACCGCGGCCATGCCGACACCGCCCAGGCCGACGACAGCCACCGACTGGCCCGGTCGCGGATTGCCCACGTTGAGTACTGCACCGCCACCGGTCAATACCGCGCAGCCGAGCAGGGCCGCGACTTGGGGCCCAACATCGTCGGGTACCGGGACGGCGCTGGCCCGGTTGACGACGGCATGCGTCGCGAAGCCCGACACGCCGAGGTGGTGGAACACGCGATTTCCGTTGTGGTGCAGTCGGATTCCGCCGCCGAGCAAGGTCCCCGCCCCATTGGCGGCGCTGCCGGGTTCGCAGGGCGTCAGCCCCTCGGTCGCACACGCCGTGCAGTGGCCGCAGCGGGGCAAGAACACCAGCACTACGCGCTGGCCGACGGCTAAGTCGTTGACCCCGTCGCCGACCACTTCGACGATTCCGGCGGCTTCATGACCGAGCAGCATCGGCACCGGCCGGACCCTGTTGCCGTCCACTACCGAGAGGTCGGAGTGGCAGACGCCGGCGGCCTCGATACGGACCAGCACTTCGTCGCTGCCGGGTGGATCAAGTTCGAGGTCGACCACGCTGATCGGTTTTGACCGCGCGTACGGCCGGGGCGATCCGATCCGATCCAGCACCGCACCCCGGATGTGGATCATGTTCGAATACAACCATGACTTCAGGACCAGCCCCGGAGCAGCTCACCAGCAGCGACTTCCCGGTGCTGTGGCCGGTGCTCACCCGCTGGGCCGACAACGACATGTTCGGTCACCTCAACAACGCCGTCTACTACCAACTGTTCGACACCGCGATCAACGCGTGGATCAACACCACGACCGGCCTGGACCCGCTCAGCTCTGCGGAGCTGGGCATCGTCGCCGAATCGGGGTGCCGCTACTTCGCGGAGCTGCATTTTCCGGAAAGCCTGGCGGTGGGCTTGGCGGTGACGCGGCTGGGACGCAGCAGTGTGACCTATCGGCTGGGCGTGTTCCGGGTCGATCAATCCAGCGAGCAGGCGCAACCGATCACCGCCCTCGGACATTGGGTGCATGTCTATGTCGACCGGGTCACCCGTCGACCGGTACCGATCCCGGATGGGATCCGAACACTGCTCGCAACCGCCTGTGTAGCCGGCTGAAACGGCACCAGTATGCTTCGCCAATGCCAGTTTTGAGCAAGACAGTCGAGGTCAGCGCGCAGGCCGAGGCGATCATGGGCATCGTCGGCGACATCGAGCGGTACCCGGAATGGAATGAAGGAATCAAGGGCGCCTGGGTGCTCGCCCGCTACGACGACGGCCGTCCCAGCCAGGTGCGCCTCGACACCTCTATTCAAGGTTTTGAAGGCGTCTATATCCACGCGGTGTACTACCCCGGTGAGAACCAGATTCAGACCGTCATGCAGCAGGGCGACCTGTTCGCCAAGCAGGAGCAGTTGTTCAGCGTGGTGGAAAGCGGCGTCAACAGCCTGCTGACCGTGGACATCGACGTCGAGCCCAGCATGCCGGTGCCGGCGCCGATGGTGAAGATGCTCCTCAATACTGTGCTGGAGCAACTCGCCGAGGCCGTCAAGGTGCGCGCCGAGCAGCTCGCTAGCTGAAGATCCCGTTCCGGTCCAGCGTCTCGGTCAACCGCGCCGCGGCGTCGGTGAACTGCCAGACCGTGTGCTCAACCACTTCGTCGGCGTCCCGGCGGCGCAGCGCGGCGATCAACCGTCGGTGATTTTCGACCGCGTCGGCACCCCATTGCGGGTCGGCGGCATAGACCTGGGCTGGCATGTAACGCGCGGCGTTGAGTAGGAACCAGGCCAGCTTGATCCGCCCGCTGGCCTGGTTGAAGACGCGATGGAAGGAAAACTCCAGCGCCGCGATGGTTTCGGCATCGCCTGAGCCCACGGCCCGATCCATCGCATCGTTGATCCGGTCCAGCTCGGCGATCTCCAGGTCGGTGATCCGACCGGTGGCGGTGACGGCCAATTCCCGGGCGATGGTGGCCTGCAGCCAGAAGATGTCTGCGATGTCCTGCCGGGTCAGTGGCAGCACGACGTGGCCGCGGTGCGGCTCCAGTTGCACCATGCCTTCACCGCGCAACTTCAGCAGGGCTTCGCGCACCGGGGTGACACTGACCCCGAGCTCGGCCGCCGTCTCGTCGAGGCGGATGAACGTGCCCGGCCGCAGTTTCCCCGACATGATCGCTGCCCGCAGGTGCCCGGCGACCTCGTCGGACAACTGCGCCCGGCGCAGCGGACGGCGGCTGCGCGGCTGCGCGGAGAGGGGAGCGTTCACGTGGCCTGCCAGGGCTTTCAGGGGCTTAGCGGGTGCATAACAGGTCGACTTCGAACTCTTGTCTTTGCGCCGTCCAGGCCATAATGTGACCCAGACAACACTATGTTTTATCAAATATCAATGTGGCGCAAGCGGTGCGCAAGTGAAGGGAAGGCATAGTTGACCGCGCAACTGGCCAGCAACCTGACGCAGCTGACCGAGCAGCCTTACCTTGCTCGGCGGCAGAACTGGGTCAACCAGCTCGAGCGGCACGCGATGATGCAGCCGCACGCGACCGCGCTGAGGTTCCTGGGCAACACAGTGACATGGGCCGAGTTGCGGCGCCGCGTGGCGGCGCTGGCCGGCGCGCTGAGCCGCCGCGGGGTCGGCTTTGGCGATCGGGTCATGGTCCTGATGCTCAACCGGACCGAGTTCGTCGAGTCGGTGCTGGCCGCCAACATGATCGGGGCCATCGCGGTCCCGTTGAACTTCCGGCTCACGCCAACAGAAATCGCTTTCCTGGTCGAGGACTGCGGGGCGCGGGTGCTGATCACCGAGCCGGTGCTGGCTCCGGTGGCCATCGCCGTCCGCGACATCCAGCCGCTGGTGGACACGATCGCGGTAGCCGGGGGCTCAACCGACGATAACGTGCTCGGGTACGAGGACCTCATCACTGAGCCCGGCCCTGCCGCCGAACTCGTCGACATCCCGAATGATTCGCCGGCCCTGATCATGTACACCTCCGGCACCACCGGGCGCCCCAAAGGTGCGGTGCTGACACACACCAACCTGACCGGCCAGACGATGACGGCGCTCTACACCAGCGGCGCCAACATCAACAGCGACGTCGGTTTCATCGGGGTGCCGTTCTTCCACATCGCCGGGATCGGCAACCTGTTCACCGGCATGCTGCTCGGAGTGCCCACGGTGATCTATCCGCTGGGCGCATTCGAACCCGGCCAGCTGCTCGACGTACTGGAAGCCGAGAAGGTCACCGGCATCTTTCTGGTGCCCGCACAGTGGCAGGCGGTATGCGCCGAGCAGCAAGCACGGCCCCGCGACCTCAAGCTGCGGGTGATGTCGTGGGGTGCCGCCCCGGCGCCTGACGAGTTGCTGCGGCAGATGTCGGAAGTCTTTCCGGGAACTCAGATACTGGCGGCGTTCGGCCAGACCGAGATGTCGCCGGTGACCTGCATGCTGCTCGGTGAAGACGCGATCCGCAAACGCGGATCGGTCGGCAAGGTGATCCCGACCGTGTCGGCCCGCGTCGTCGACGACGACATGAATGACGTGCCCGTCGGCGAAGTCGGCGAGATCGTCTATCGCGCACCGACATTGATGAGCGGTTACTGGAACAACGAGCAGGCCACGGCGGAGGCGTTCGCGGGCGGCTGGTTCCATTCCGGAGACTTGGTGCGGATGGACTCCGAGGGCTACGTCTGGGTGGTGGACCGCAAGAAGGACATGATCATCTCCGGTGGCGAGAACATCTACTGCGCCGAGGTGGAGAACGTTCTGGCCGGTCACCCCCGCATCGTCGAGGTCGCGGTCATCGGCCGGTCGGACCAGAAGTGGGGCGAGGTGCCGATCGCCGTCGCGGCTGTAACGGAAGGGCACCTGCAAATCGAAGAGCTGGATGAGTACCTGACCGAGCGGCTCGCGCGGTATAAGCATCCCAAGGCGCTCGAGATTGTGGAAGCGCTGCCCCGCAACCCGGCCGGGAAGGTGCTCAAGACTGAACTGCGGATGCGCTATGGAAGCTCAAAGGAAGCTCAAAGACCTTCTGCTCCAACCGATTTATCGCCGATTAAGGAGAGCTGACCGGACCCGTAACGTTTGCCAGCTATTGACGAAGGGTTAATTGTGAGGATGCGGTTCACACCTGACGGGCCATCAGGTACATTCCTGTGGTCTCCGTTACTACCTGCGGGTAGGGAGCCGATAGTCACACATATTGGGTCGCGGCAAGGTGGGGGTTCCCCCAGCCGCATAGCGGCGAGGGGGCGAGGCGTGCGACATGATCGGCCGCGACTCCGAGACACGAACGAGACCTGTGATATCGGCGTGAAGGGGTACCGGTGACCACGTCTACACGTCCGCACCTGGTCGGATATCTCCGCGATCAATTGGAGACGCCGCTGACGATGGTCGGCGGCTTCTTCCGGATGTGCGTCCTCACCGGACGGGCACTCTTCCGCAGGCCGTTCCAATGGCGAGAGTTCATCCTGCAGTGCTGGTTCATCATGAAAGTCGCTCTGCTGCCGACGATCATGGTCTCGATCCCGCTGACAGTGCTGCTGATCTTCACCCTCAACGTCTTGCTCGCCCAGTTCGGTGCCGCCGACCTTTCGGGCGCGGGTGCGGCGATCGGTGCAGTCACCCAGCTCGGCCCGCTGACGACCGTGCTGGTGGTGGCCGGCGCCGGCTCCACCGCGATCTGCGCCGACCTCGGCGCGCGCACCATCCGTGAAGAGATCGACGCCATGGAAGTGCTCGGCATCGACCCCATTCACCGCTTGGTGGTGCCCCGGGTGATCGCGGCGACTCTGGTCGCGACGCTGCTGAACGCCTTGGTGATCACCGTCGGCCTGGTCGGCGGTTACCTCTTCGGTGTCTATCTGCAAAACGTCTCGGGTGGCGCCTATCTGGCGACGCTGACCACGATCACCGGCCTGCCCGAGGTGATCATCGCGATGGTCAAGGCGGCGACGTTCGGCCTGATCGCCGGACTGGTCGGCTGCTACCGCGGGCTGACCGTGCGCGGCGGCTCGAAAGGTTTGGGCACCGCCGTCAACGAGACCGTGGTGCTGTGCGTGGTCGCGTTGTACGCGGTCAACGTCATCTTGACCACGATCGGCGTGCGATTCGGGACGGGGCACTGACATGTCGACAGCCGCCGTAGTACGCGCCCGCTTCCCGCGGGCAATCGCCAACGTCAATCGTTACGCGGGCAGCGTCACCCGGGGTCTGGACGAGACCGGGCAGCTGGCCTGGTTCATGCTCACCAGCATCGGCCAGATTCCGCACGCGCTGCACTACTACCGCAAGGAAACGCTGCGGCTGGTCGCCCAGATCGGTATGGGCACCGGCGCGATGGCCGTCGTCGGCGGCACCGCCGCGATCGTCGGCTTCGTGACCTTGTCCGGTAGCTCGCTGGTCGCCATCCAGGGTTTCGCCTCACTGGGCAACATCGGTGTGGAGGCCTTCACCGGGTTCTTCTCCGCGCTGATCAACGTACGTATCGCAGGTCCCGTGGTCACCGGAATTTCGCTGGCGGCGACGGTCGGGGCCGGCGCCACCGCCGAGCTGGGAGCCATGCGGATCAGCGAGGAGATCGACGCCCTGGAGGTGATGGGGATCAAGTCGGTCTCCTACCTGACCTCCACCCGGATCATCGCCGGGCTGGTGGTGATCATCCCGCTGTATGCGCTCGCGATGATCATGTCTTTCCTTTCCCCGCAGATCGTTACGACGGTGCTGTACGGCCAGTCGACGGGTACCTACGAGCACTACTTCCGGACGTTCCTGCGTCCCGACGACGTGTTCTGGTCCTTCCTGGAGGCGATCATCATCGCGGGCATCGTGATGGTCACGCACTGCTACTACGGATACAACGCCGGCGGTGGACCGGTCGGCGTCGGTGAGGCGGTCGGCAGATCGATGCGGTTCTCGCTGGTTTCGGTTCAGGTTGTCGTGTTGTGTGCCGCGTTGGCGCTGTACGGCGTCAACCCCAACTTCGCCCTGACGGTGTAGCGCCATGACAAGTCCAGGCAAGGTCAACAAGGTTCGCAAGCCGCCGTACAAGGTCGTGGGAATCGCCTCGTTCGTGGTGGCTGTACTGGTACTCGCGTTGGTGTACTTCCAGTTCAAAGGGGACTTCACCGCCAAGACCAAGTTGACGATGGTGTCGGATCGGGCCGGCCTGGTAATGGATCCCGGCTCGAAGGTCACCTACAACGGGGTTCAGATCGGCCGGGTCGACAAGATCACCGAGATCGACCGCAACGGCAAGCCCGCGGCCAAGTTCACTCTCGACGTGTATCCCCAATATCTTTCGCTGATTCCAGAGAACGTCGATGCCCAGATCAAGGCGACCACGGTCTTCGGCGGCAAGTACGTCTCCCTGACGACGCCCAGAGATGCGCAGGGAAACATCGTCTCCAAGGGCCACCTCACCCCCAAGAGCGTGATCGACGCAACGGCGGTGACGACGGAGATCAACACGCTTTTCCAAACCATCACCTCGATCTCGGAGAAGGTGGATCCGGTCAAGCTGAACCTGACCTTGAGCGCCGCCGCCCAAGCGCTGGCCGGGCTGGGTGACCGGTTCGGACAGTCGGTCGTCAACGGCAACGCCATCCTCGACGAGGTCAACCCGCAGATGCCGCAGGCGCGCCGGGACATCCAGCAGCTGGCCGCCCTGGGCGACGTCTACGCGAACGCGTCGCCGGATCTGTTTGACTTCCTTAACAATTCGGTTCCCGCGGCACGCACCATCAACCAGCAGCAACATAATCTGGACGAAGCGCTGTTGGCTGCGGCCGGCTTCGGCAACACCGGCGAGGACATCTTCGCCCGCGGCGGTCCCTACCTGGCCCGGGGAGCCAACGACCTGGTGCCCACCGCCCAGCTGCTGGACACCTACAGCCCGGAGCTGTACTGCACGCTGCGCAACTACCACGACATCGAGCCCAAGGCCGCCTCGTTCCTCGGCGGCAACGGTTACTCGCTGAACAGCCACACCGCCCTGACCTCGGGGCTGGGGCTCATGCTCAACCCGCTGTCTTTGATCACCCTGCTCGCCACCCAGGTCGGCGGGCTGGCCGGGGTCGTCGGCGGTGCGCCGAACCCCTATATCTATCCCGACAATCTGCCCCGAGTGAACGCTCGCGGTGGGCCCGGGGGTGCGCCTGGCTGTTGGCAGACCATCACCCGCGATCTGTGGCCCGCGCCGGAATTGGTGATGGACTCCGGCAACAGCATTGCGCCGTACAACCACTTGGACACCGGTTCTCCGTACGCAATCGAGTACGTCTGGGGCCGTCAAGTAGGGGATAACACGATCAACCCATGAAAATCACCGGCACACTCGTCAAACTCGGCATCTTCTCGCTGGTGCTGCTGCTCTTCAGCGTGATGATCATCATCGTGTTCGGTCAGCTCCGCTTCGACCGCACCAACAGTTACTCCGCGGAGTTCAGCAACGTCAGCGGGCTGCGGCAGGGCCAATTCGTCCGCGCCTCGGGCGTCGAGATCGGCAAGGTCAAGGACGTCGAGCTGATCGACGGCGGCAAGCGGGTCCGGGTGAACTTCGACGTCGACCGCTCGGTGCCGTTGTTCCAATCGACGACCGCGCAGATCCGCTACCTCGACCTGATCGGCAACCGCTACGTCGAGCTCAAGCGCGGCACCGGCGACGGCGCGGACAAGCTGCTGCCGCCCGGTGGGCTGATCCCGCTGTCCCGCACCTCGCCAGCGCTGGACCTCGACGCGCTGATCGGTGGTTTCAAGCCGCTGTTCCGGGCGCTGGACCCGGACAAGATCAACACCATCGCCTCGGCGCTGATCACGGTGTTCCAGGGTCAGGGCGGCACGATCAACAACATCCTCGACCAGACCTCGCAGCTGACGTCACAGCTCGCCGAGCGCGACCAGGCGATCGGCGAGGTGGTCAAGAACCTGAACACCGTCCTGGACACAACGGTCCGGCACCGCAAGGACTTTGATCAGACCGTCAACAACCTCGAGGTCCTGATCACCGGTCTGCGCAACCACGACGACACGCTGGCCGGCGGTACGGCGCGCATCAGCAACGCCGCCGGGACGGTAGCCGATCTGCTGGCCGAGGACCGAGCTTCGCTGCACAAGGCCATCAACTACCTCGACGCTGTTCAGCAGCCGCTCATCGACCAGCGCGAGCAGCTCAACGACTTCCTGCACAAGGTCCCGACCGCCCTGAACATGATCGGGCGCGGCATCGGTTCCTACGGCGACTTCGTGAACTTCTACGCCTGCGACATCACGATCAAGCTCAACGGGCTGCAGGCCGGTGGCCCGGTGCGCACGGTCCGGCTCTTCAACCAGCCGACGGGTAGGTGCACGCCGCAATGAGAACGCTGGAACCCCCCAACCGGCTCAAGATCGGCGTCATGGGCATCCTGGTGACGCTCCTGGTCATCGGCGTCGGCCAGAGCTTCACCAGCGTGCCGATGCTGATGGCCCGGCCCAGCTACTACGGCCAGTTCACCGACTCCGGCGGCCTCAACAAGGGCGACAAGGTGCGCATCGCCGGCATGGAGGTCGGCAAGGTCGAAGGCATTTCCATCGACGGCGACCACATCCTGCTGAAGTTCTCGATCGGCACCCAATCGATCGGCACCGAGAGCCGGCTGGCGATCCGAACCGACACCATCCTCGGCAAGAAGGTCCTCGAGATCGAAGCGCGCGGGAACCAGCCGCTGCGGCCCGGGGGCACCTTGCCGCTGGGACAGAGCACCACTCCCTACCAGATCTACGACGCGTTCTTCGACGTGACCAAGGCGGCGACCGGCTGGGACATCGACACCGTGAAGCAGTCGTTGCACGTGTTGTCGCAGACCATCGACCAGACCTACCCACACCTGAGCGCCGCACTGGACGGCGTGGCCAAGTTCTCCGACACGATCGGCAAGCGTGACGAGGAGATCAAGCACCTCCTCGCCCAGGCCAACCAGGTCGCCAGCGTTCTCGGCGACCGCAGCGCCCAGGTGGACCGGCTGTTGGTCAATGCCAAGACGCTGCTGGCCGCTTTCGAAGAGCGCGGGCGCGCCATCGACGCATTGCTGGCCAACGTCGCCTCGTTCTCGGCGCAGGTGCAGGGGCTGATCAACGACAACCCGAACCTGAACCACGTGCTCGAGCAGCTGCGCACCGTCAGCGGCATCCTCGTGGAGCGCAAGGACGACCTGGCCAAGGGGTTGGTCCAGGTCGGCGGCTTCCTGCCGTCGCTGAACGAGTCCATCGCTTCCGGGCCGTTCTTCAAAGTCGTTCTGCACAACCTGGTTCCGGGCCAGATCCTGCAACCGTTCGTCGACGCCGCGTTCAAGAAGCGCGGCCTGGACCCCGAAGAATTCTGGCGCCACGCCGGCCTGCCGGAATACCGGTTCCCCGACCCCAACGGCACCCGCTTCCCCAATGGCGCGCCGCCGCCGGGACCGCTGGTACTCGAAGGCACCCCGGAGCACCCCGGCCCGGCCGTGCCGCCCGGATCGCCGTGCTCGTACACGCCGGCGGCGGGTGCGCTGCCCCGGCCGGAGGACCCGCTGCCCTGTGCCGGCGCGGCCATCGGACCGTTCGGTGGTCCCGCATTCCCGGCGCCGCTGGACGTCGCGGCATCACCGCCGAACCCGAACGGGCTGCCGCCGACACCGGGCATCCCGATCGCCGGCCGGCCGGGCGACCCGGCACCGGACGCCCCGGGCACGCCGGTTCCGCTGCCGCCGAACGCGCCGCCGGGTGCTCGCACCGAGCCGCTGGGGCCGGCAGGCCCGACCGCACCACCGTCGACGTTCGCACCGGGCCTGCCGCCCGGGCCACCCGCACCCCCTGGGCCAGGCCCGCAGCTGCCCGGACCGTTCATCAACCCGGGTGGAACCGGCGGTAGCGGTGTGGAAGGAGGTAGCCAGAATTGAGCACCATCTTTGACATCCGCAACATCAAGTTGCCCAGGATGTCGCGGGCAGCGGTGATCATCGGATCGCTGGTGGTGGTTCTGGGCCTCGTCGCCGCGTTCGTCGGTTGGCAGCTTTACCAGAAGCTCACCAACAACACCGTCACGGCCTACTTCCCCGCCGCCAACGCGCTCTACCCGGGCGACAAGGTCCAGATCATGGGCTTGCAGGTGGGCAAGATCGACAGCATCGAACCCGCCGGCGACAAGATGAAGGTGGTTTTCCACTACCAGAACAAGTACAAGGTCCCGGCCAACGCGCAGGCCGTGATCCTCAACCCAACGCTGGTGGCTTCGCGGACCATTCAGCTAGAGCCGCCCTACAAGGGCGGGCCGGTGCTGGCCAACAACGCGGTGATCCCGCTGGACCGCACCCGGGTGCCGGTGGAATGGGACGAACTGCGCAACAGCATCACCAACATCATCTCCAAACTCGGCCCCACCCCGGAGCAGCCGAAGGGGCCGTTCGGTGAGGTCATCGAATCCTTTGCGGATGGCCTGGAGGGCAAGGGCAAGCAGATCAACACCACGCTGGACAGCCTGTCCCGGGCGTTGACAGCGCTGAACGAGGGCCGAGGCGACTTCTTCGCCGTGGTGCGCAGCCTGGCGCTGTTCGTTAACGCGCTGCATCAGGACGACAAGCAGTTCGTGGCGCTCAACGAGAACCTGGCCAGCTTCACCACCCGGCTCACGCATTCGGATCAGGATCTTTCCAACGCGCTGCAGCAGTTCGACAGCCTGCTGACTACGGTTCGCCCGTTCCTGGACAAGAACCGCGAGGTGCTCTCCCAGGACGTCAACAACCTGGCGACGGTGACCAACACCCTGCTGCAGCCCGAACCGCTGAACGGGCTGGAGACAGCGCTGCACATCCTTCCGACGGCCGCGGCGAACGTTAACCAGATCTATCACCCGGCGCACGGCTCCGTCGTCGCCATCCCGGCGATCACCAGCTTCGCCAACCCGATGCAGTTCATCTGCAGCTCGATCCAGGCCGGCAGCCGGCTGGGGTATCAGGAGTCCGCCGAGCTGTGTGCGCAGTACCTGGCACCGATCCTGGATTCGATCAAGTTCAACTACTTCCCGTTCGGGCTGAACCTGTTCAGCACCGCCGAGGTGCTGCCCAAGCAGGTCGCCTACTCCGAGCCACGGCTCCAGCCGCCGAACGGATATAAGGACACGACCGTCCCGGGCATCTGGGTGCCGGACACGCCGTTGTCGCACCGCAACACCCAGCAGGGCTGGATCGTGGCTCCGGGCATGCAGGGAACCCAGGTGGGACCGATCACCGCCGGTCTGATGACCCCGGAGTCGCTGGCTGAGCTGATGGGTGGGCCCGACATCGAGCCCGTCCAGTCGACCCTGCAGACTCCGCCGGGGCCGCCGAACGCGTACGACGAGTACCCGGTGCTGCCGCCGATCGGCTTGCAGGCTCCGCAGGTGCCGATACCGCCACCGCCGCCGGGCCCCGAGGTAAGGCCGGGTCCCGTGGCTCCGACGCCCGCACCCGGGCCGGCGCCGGCGCCGGTAGGTGCACCATTGCCCGCTGAGGCAGGAGGGCAGTGATGGGCATCGCGAGAATGGTCCGCTACCGCAGCTGGCAGGCGCTGGTGCTGCTGGTGGTCGCGATGGTGGTGAGTTCCTGTGGCTGGCGCGGTATTTCGAACGTGACGATCCCGGGCGGCCCGGGCAGTGGCGAGGGCTCCTACGTCATTTATGTGCAGGTGCCCGACACCCTGGCGATCAACGGCAACAGCAAGGTGATGGTCGCCGACGTGACGGTCGGCTCGATCCGCGGCATCGAGTTGAAGAACTGGGTCGCCACCCTGACCCTGGGCATCGACAAGGGCGTCAAGCTGCCGAAGAACGCCACCGCCAAGATCGGACAGACCAGTCTGCTGGGTTCCCAGCATGTCGAGCTGGCCGCGCCGCCCGACCCGTCGCCGCAGCTGCTCAAGAACGGCGACACGATACCGCTGAAGAACTCGTCGGCGTTCCCCAACACCGAGCAGACGCTGGCCAGCCTGGCGATGATCCTGCGCGGCGGCGGCATCCCGAACCTGGAAGTGCTGCAGAACGAGGTCTACAACATCTTCCACGGGCGCGCCGACCAGATCCACGCATTCCTGGCCAAGCTGGACACGTTCACCAGGCAACTCAACGAGCAGCGTGACGACATCACCCACGCGATCGACTCCACCAACCGGCTGCTGGTCTATGTGGGGCAGCGCGCCGACGTGCTGGACCGGGTGCTGACCGACTTCCCGCCGCTGATCAAACATTTCGCCGAGACGCAGAACCTGCTGATCAACGCCATTCAGGCGGTGGGCGGGCTCAGCCAGCAAGCCGGGCAGTACCTCTCCGAGGCGCGCAGCGGCCTGCACACCTCGCTCGAATCGCTGCAATGTCCATTACGTGAGCTGGGCCGCGGTTCGCCGTACCTGATCGGGGCGCTGAAGCTGATCCTCACCCAGCCGTTCGACATCGACACCGTGCCGAAGATCTTCCGCGGTGACTATCAGAATGTGTCGCTGACTCTGGACGTCACGTACAGCGCCATCGACAACGCGTTCCTCACAGGTACCGGATTGTCCGGCGCGCTGCGCGCGCTCGAGCAGTCATTCGGGCGTGACCCCGAGACGATGATCCCCGACGTCCGCTACACGTCGAACCCCAACGACGCACCCGGTGGACCGCTGGTCGAGAGGGCGGAGCGAGGCCAATGCTGACTCCCTTCATCAGGCGCCAGTTGTACCTGTTCGGGGCGCTGACCGTCATCGCGCTACTGGTCCTGGGCATCTACTACCTGCAGATCCCGAGCCTGATGGGCGTCGGCCGGTACACGCTGACGGCTGAGCTGCCCGCATCCGGCGGGCTGTACCCGACGGCCAACGTGACCTACCGCGGCATCACGATCGGCAAGGTCACCGACGTCGAGCCGACCGAGCGCGGCATCCGGGCAACGATGAGCATCGATAGCCACTACAAGATCCCTATCGATGCGACGGCGAATGTGCACTCGGTTTCAGCAGTCGGTGAGCAGTACCTGGACCTGGTCTCGACGGGTAATCCCGGCAAGTACTACGCGTCCGGACAGACCATCACCTGCGGTCCGGGGCCCCAGTGCAAGAACACGGTGCCAAGTGAGATCGGCCCGGCGCTGGACACCGCCAACCGGGGTCTCGAGGCGTTGCCGAAAGAGAAGATCGGCAAGCTGCTCGACGAGACCGCCCAATCCGTCGGCGGGTTGGGGCCGGCCCTGCAACGGCTGACCGATGCCACCCAGGCGATCGTCGGGGATTTCCGTACCCAGATCAAAGACATCGACGACCTCATCCAGAACTCGGGGCCGATTCTGGACAGCCAGGTCAAGTCGGGTGACGCGATTGAGCGCTGGGCACACAACCTCAACACCCTGGCGGCCCAGACCGCGGCGCACGACCAGAATCTGAAAAGTATTCTGACCCAGGCGGCACCGACCGCAGACCAGGTCAACGAGGTGTTCACCGACGTTCGGGATTCGTTGCCGCAGACGCTGGCGAACCTCGAGGTCGTGTTCGACTTGCTGAAGCGCTACCACGCCGGCCTCGAGCAGGTGCTGGTGTTCCTGCCGCAGGGCGCGTCGATTGCGCAGACGGTGGCCGCGCCGTTCCCGAACATGGCCGCACTGGACCTTGCGCTGTCGATCAACCAGCCGCCGCCGTGTCTGACCGGCTTCATTCCGGCGTCGGAATGGCGTTCGCCCGCCGACACCAGCGTGGTGCCGTTGCCGACCGGCACGTACTGCAAGATCCCGATGGAAACGCCGGCCAACAGCGTGCGCGGTTCGCGCAACATCCCATGTGTCGACGTTCCCGGAAAGAGGGCGGCGACGCCGCGGGAGTGCCGTTCCACCCAGCCGTATGAACCCGCGGGCACCAACCCCTGGTACGGCGACCCGAACCAGCTGCTGACCTGCCCCGCGCCGGCGGCGCGCTGTGACCAGTCGGTGCGGCCGGGCATGGTCATCCCGGCACCTTCGGTGAACAACGGCATGAACCCGGCACCGGCCGACCGGCTGCCGCCCGGCGGGACGCCACCACCGATCAGCGATCCATTGCAGCGACCCGGTTCAGGTAGCGTGCAGTGCAACGGACAACAGCCCAACCCCTGCGTTTACACTCCCAACGGGCCTCCCACTGCGGTGTACAGTCCCCAGAGCGGTGAACTGGTAGGGCCCGACGGGGTCAAATATTCCGTCGAAAACTCGACCAAAACAGGAGACGACGGATGGAAGGAGATGCTGGCGCCAGCCGGCTGAACCCCATCGACGCGGATGATTCGCTAAACCCCGACGCGGTTTCGGAGGTGACGGCCGAGGATTCGAAAGAATCCGAGGACGGAGCCGACCAGACCAGCACCGAGGTGGCGCCGGAGGCGACGACCGAGGATTCGAAAGAATCCGAGGACGGAGCCGACCAGACCAGCACCGAGGATTCGCCAGAACCCGAGGCCGCGGAGCCCGGTGTCGAGCGGCGCCCGTCGCGGCTGGGCCGCGGCTGGCTGGCAGGCATCAGCGTGATCCTGCTACTGCTTGCCGGCGGTATCGGCGCCGGCGGTTACTTCGCATTGAAGGCGCATCAGGACCGGCAGGAAATCGCGCGGTACAACGAAAAGGCGCTGCAGGCGGCGAAGGATTGCGTGGCCGCGACGCAGGCACCCGACACCAACTCGATGCAGGCCAGCGAGCAGAAGATCATCGAATGTGGCACCGATGCCTACCGCACTCAGGCCCTGCTCTACAGCAGCATGCTGGTGCAGGCCTATCAGGCTTCGAATGTGCACGTTCAGGTGTCCGATATGCGGGCTGCCGTCGAGCGCAACAACCCCGACGGTTCGGTCGACATCTTGGTGGCGATGCGCGTCAAGGTCAACAGCGATCAGGTACAGGGCCAGGAAACCGGCTACCGTCTGCGCGTGCGGATGGTGCTGACCGATGGCCAGTACAAGATTTCCAAGCTCGACCAGGTGACGAAGTGACGGTGGCGGTCCAGCCGACTGTCGAAGAGACCCGAACCATCCCGGCGGCCACCCGGGTCTCACCCGAAAACGACTTGGCGCCATGGCATTTCCGCGCCGGCGCATTCGCCATCGACGTCCTGCCCGGGATGTCCGTAATCGCGACGATGGCGTTGGTCTCGTTATCGGTCAGGTCGGGCAGCGCGTGGTGGTGGGTGTCGCTGTCCGTGCTTGGGGTCGCGGTGCTGCTGGTGCTGGTCAACCGCTTGCTGCTTCCGGCCATCACCGGCTGGACGTTGGGACGCGCGCTGTACGGCATCGCGGTGACGCGGCGCGACGGCGAAGCGATCGGAACCTGGGGTCTACTGCTGCGCGATCTGGCCCACCTGCTCGACACGTTGCCGGTGTTGCTGGGCTGGCTGTGGCCGCTGTGGGATTCTCGCCACCGGACTTTTGCCGATCTGCTGCTGCGCACCGAAGTACGGCGTGTCGAACCGCACGCGCGGCCGGTCAAGGTACGGCAGTGGACCGCGGCGGCCTTGTTGTTCGCGGCGCTGCTGTGTCTAGACGGTGCCGGCGTGAGCTACGCCTTGGTGTACGCGCCCGATCGCGCCACCGATCAGACCCGTGCCGAGATCGCGATACAGGGGCCGAAAATCGCGGCTGACATGCTGACGTACGACCCGCAGACATTGCGGCAGGACTTCGCCCGTGCCCAGTCGCTGACCACGGACAGGTATCGCGGTCAGCTGGCGGCTCAGCAGGAGGCGGTGGAGAAGGGCCACCCGGTCATCAACGAGTATTGGGTGACGGGCAGCTCGATCCAGTCGGCGTCGCCGGATCGCGCCACCATGCTGTTGTTCATGCAGGGCCGGCGCGGTGTACCGCCAGAGCAGCGCTACATCAGCGCCACCGTTCGGGTGACCTTCGCGAAAGGCCGCGACAAGCACTGGCGCGTTGACGATCTCACTGTACTGACCAAGCCCAAAGCACCTGGGAATGGAAAATGAGTCCGCGCCGCAAGTTTCGGCCCGGAGAGGGGCAACTGTTTGTCGCACAGGCGATTCCGCCGAGGTCGTCAGGGCTGGCACTGGCGGTGGCGGTCACCGTCGCCGTCATCGCGGCGGCGCTCACGGTGTGCACGCTGTCGCTGATCGGCCACGAATCTCGGGAACGTGCGGCCAGCCGCGACCACGAGGTGGTCAACTACGTCAAATGGTTCATGACCGGCTTCACCACCCTGGACCCGTATCACGCCAACGCGTATGTAGAACGGGTATTGGCGCAGGCGACAGGCGATTTCGCCAAGCAGTACCACGATAGGGCGAACGAGATCCTGCTCCAGGTCGCCAGGGCGGAACCGGCCACCGGGACCGTCATTGACGCCGGCGTGGAACGGTGGAACGACGACGGCACCGCCAGTGTGCTGGTGGCTACCGAAGTCACCTCCAAGTCCGCGGATGAGAAGCAGGTGTTTGAAAGCACGAATCGCTGGACGGCGACGGTCAAGCAGGAAGGGAATCAGTGGAAGATCAGCAACCTGATGCAGGTGATCTGACCGCGGAAGAGGAAACAGCGGCCGCTGAGGAGACTGACGCCGCTGAGGAGACCGAGGCCGCTGAGGAGACCGAGGCCGCTGAGGAGACCGACGCCGCTGAAGAGACCGGGGCCGCTGAAGAGACCGGGGCCGCTGAAGAGACCGGGGCCGCTGACTCCGACGAGACCGAAGCCACCGAAGCCGCCGAGGACAAGACAGCTGCGCCCACGAAGAAGTCGAGGCGTCTGCTGGTACCGGTAGTGGCCGCGCTAATTGCCGCGTTGTTCATCGGTTCGGCGGCCTTCGCGGGCGCGGCCGTGCAGCCCTATCTGGCCGATCGCGCCACCGTAGCGGTCAAACTGAAGGTGGCCCGGACGGCGGCAAACGCGATCACGACGTTGTGGACCTACACGCCCGAGAACATGGACAGCCTTGCCGATCGTGCGGCGGCCTACCTCAGCGGAGACTTCGGTGCCCAGTACCGCAAGTTCGTCGACGCCATCGTGGCGCCCAACAAACAGGCCAAGGTGACCAACACCACCGAGGTCACCGGCGTCGCAGTCGAATCGCTCGAGGGTCCCAATGCCGTTGCAATTGTGTACACGAACACCACCACCACCAGCCCGCTGACCAAGAACATCCCGGCGATGAAGTACCTGTCCTACCGGCTGATCATGAAGCGCGACAACGGTCGCTGGTTGGTGACCAGGATGACGACCATAACCTCGCTGGATGTGACGCCGCACCTGTAGCGACCCGGGTCCCATGGCAGTCAGTTCGCCGGTATTCCACCGCCTGACGATCGTCGCGCTCCTGCTGCTGACCTTCGCAACAGGATTGGCCGATGCGATCAGTGTGCTGGTGCTGGGACACGTCTTCGTCGCCAACATGACGGGCAACGTGGTCTTCCTCGGCTTCTGGTTCGTGAAGTCGAATATCGACCTGACGGCCGGCCTGGTGGCCTTCTCCGGCTTTCTCACCGGCGCGGTGATCGGCGGCCGGCTGTTGCGCACGCTCGGCCATCGGCCGCGGCGCTGGATCACTACGGTGCTGGGCATCGAAGTCATCAACCTGGTGGTGCTGTCCAGCCTGGCCGGTGCCGGCATCCTGCACTACAACGACAACACCAAACTCTTTCTGCTGGGCGGACTTGCGGTGACCTTCGGCATGCAGAACGCCTCGGCACGCGAATTCGGCATTCAGGAACTGAGCACCACGGTCCTGACCTCGACCATCGTTGCCATAGGTGCCGACAGCCGGCTTGCCGGCGGCTCCGGTCACCGAGAAGGCCTGCGGTACAGCGTGATTCTTTCGATGTGTGGCGGCGCCATACTCGGGGCGACGCTGTCCAAGGTGATCGTGGCCCCGGTGCTGGCGCTGGCCGCCGCCGTCATCGCGATCAGTCTGCTGATCTTCCGGTTCGGACCGGCCGATCGCAAAACGCCTGAGGCCCTGACCAGTTGAGCTAGTTGAAGGCCAGCCAGCTGGGCAGCGCCCGCTCATGCGAATCGCACAACACCTCGCGGGTGTCACACGATCCCTTCGGGGATCCCGCGCCGGCCCACATGCCCCCGGTGTCGCGGCGCAGCACGATCGCCGACGAGCCACCGCCGTCGAGCAGGACCGCCGTATCGCTACCCAGCCCCCGGAACAGGTCTTGCATGTTGTCCGGCGTGTAGTTGCCACCCTCGAAGATGTACATCTCGTCGCGCTGCTTCACGTAGGCCAGCGCCGTGCGTGCCGCGCTGGGGCCGCCGTCATGCAGCTGGCCGGTCTTGCCGGGCGACAACAATCCGATCCCGGCCACGGCGACGAACTTCGCGTTCTTGTTCAGCAGGTCCTGGATTACCGGGGTGGCTTGGTCGTAATCCTCTCTGCCGTTGGGCCGCAACACATATGGGGCTGCGCCGACGGGAATTATCATGGTGGTCAGCGAGCTCCAGCTTTCACCCCCGCCGGACAGGCCCTGCTTGCCCGGATAGGCGACGGTCCCCGTGACCGCCTGGTTGGCCCGCCCCTGGCCGTGAGTGTTATCCACGAAGGCGCCCAGCGGTGAGCTACAGCCGGTCGTTCGCCAACTGCCGCCCTTCTGTGGGCGTACGTCGAAGAAGTTGGCGTTGATCGCGATGGTCGGTTGCCCCATCCGTTGCCAGGCCTGCAGCGGCGGATAGATCTCCGATGCCTGCCACAGTCCTTCACCGGTACGGGCGCCCGGGTTGTTCTCGCAGCGTGCCTGATCTCCTTGGTGGCTATCGACCAGTAGGTGTGGTTGCAGCCGTTGCGAGGCGTTCTTGATGACCATCAGATGGCCGCCGTTGTTCATCTCGTACCAGCTGCCGGCGCCGTTGAGCAGCGGCATGGCATGGCCGCCGCCGAAGTTGTAAACCAGGTAAGAGCCCTTGGTGGTGGCGATGGCCTGCTCGAGCATCTCGCGTGCATCGGCGGCGCGAGCCACCGGCTCTCCCGTCGTGAAGGCGAGCGTGGCGCAGGCGGCTAGCGTCGTGCAGCCAGCCGTCAGCCGACCCGCCAATTTGGTGAGGCTGGCAGATGGTGACAGCACGATAGCCCTTTCGGCCTGACTCCCGGTGCAACTATCACAACATTAGCCACACCAATAACACTGTCAATTTGAGTAACAGCCTCGTGACAGTTAGGCCGCGCCGGAATTACGTTTTCTCGCTTGGAGTTTCGGGCTCCGACTCAGGGTAGGGCTCCGCGGCGGCTTCCGGGGTCGACGCGGGCACCGACTCGGTCGCCGATTCCGGGGCCGACTCGGCTGCCGATTCCGGGGCCGTTTCGCGGGCCTTTTCGCGCGCCTGGTGCTGGGCTTGGTGCTCCATGGCGATCGCCATCTCGACCGCGCCCGGGATTCGGTGAAATCCCTTGCGGTCGTATAGATGTGTGATGATGCCGCCCACCAACACCCCGATCACCAGACCGATGGCAGTCATCAGCAACGCCTGGGACAGGCCGGCGTCGCCATGGCCGTTGAGATAAAGCAGCGACCGCACTCCGAGGAACACCTGGTGCATCGGCTCGAACTCGGCCAGCCACCGGAAGAACGGTGGCACGGCCTCCAGTGGCACCGTGGCACCCGCCGACGGCAACCCGAGGATCACGAAAACCAGCATGCTGAACAGCAATCCCATCGACCCCAGCACCGCAATGAGGGAACTCGACGTGATGCCCACCGCGCTGATCGCGAACACCCCGTAACCCCACAGTTGCCAGCCGAGCTGGATGGGCATGCCGAGTCCGTGCGCGATCGCCATGTAGACACCCGAGGTGAGCAACGCCAGTATCACCATCACGCCCCACTTGACCAACAGGGTGCGGAACCGCGAAATGTTGACCTGTTCGGCGAAGCGATAGACGGGGCCGAATTCGGCTGGTACATAACCGAGCATCGAGTCGACGAGCGTGCTGACCACGATGCTGCCGGTGAAGCCGGCCAATAGCAACAGCAGCGCGTAGTAGAACGCCGACAGGCCGTTGCCGGTGCCGTTGGGTAATGGGTTGTAGATGGTCGACTTGACGTCGATAGGGCTGGCCAGCCCGAGCGCCGACGCACCGGCCAGCGGTGCGCCACCCGTCTGCGCCGCTACCTCCGCCGAAAGCCGTTCGCCCACTTTGGTATTCACCACGGCCAGGGCTTGGGTGAGGGTCTGGCCGGCGATGCTGGAGCCTAGGGTTCCCGCCCGCGGATTGGTCGAGATGGTGATGGCGGGGCGGTCCACCCGATTGGCCGTCACCGCGCTGGCCCCGAACTCTCGCAGGCTCGACGAGAAGCCCGGGGGAATTACGGCTTGGCCATACACCTGGGCCCGGTCAAGCAGCTTCTTCGCCTCGTCCCTGGACACCACCCGCACGTCGTACTTGTTGTTGTCCAGTCCGGCGACCAGGCCGTCGACAATCTGCTTACCCGCGGGCCCCGCGTCCTGGTTGACGATGGCGATGGGGAAGTGCCGCAGGTTCGTGGTGGGGTTCAAGATCCCGCCCAGGTACAGCGCAGCCAGCGCTGACATCAGGGCCAGCGTGATGACGATGGGCGCCGCCCAGAACCGCACGGTGCGAACCGCCCTTATGTTCCGCTTGGGGTTGGGTGCCGCGTGGCGCGGCCGCGATTGAGACATGCCGGCTCCTGTCTTGTCGTGGCCACTCTATGTTGCGGCGCCTCCAAGCTTGCTGTGCATCTCCCAGACGAGGACTTCCGACGCGTCGAGGGCGGTCAGCCGCAGGGCATCGGTCTCGGTGAACCGGACCGCGTCTCCTTCGCCGAGTTCGCCCGCATCTTCCAGCGTGACCCGCCCGCGTGGGACGAATAGGTGCAGATAGGGCGCCGCCGGCAGGGTTGTCGTGTCGCCGGGGTGCAGCCGTGCGGCGTACAAGGCTGCGCCGCGGTTGTGCAGGGTGATGGCCGCATCCTGCCCGGGCAGGCCCGACGCGACGGTCACCAGGCCGCCGCTCAACAGCTCGTCATCGATCTCGTGTTGGTGGTAGCTGGGCGCGATGGCGGTCTGGTCGGGGATCACCCACATCTGCACGAAATGCACCGGCTCCGTCGCGGAGTCGTTCTTCTCGGAGTGCAGAATTCCGCTGCCGGCCGACATGCGTTGCGCCAGTCCGGGGTAGATCACTCCGTGATTGCCCGCCGAGTCCTGGTGCATCAACACGCCATCCAGCACCCAGGTCACGATCTCCATGTCCCGGTGCGGGTGAGTATCGAACCCCGCCCCCGGCGCGACGATGTCGTCGTTATTGACCAGCAGTAAACCGTGATGGGTGTTGTCGGGATCGTAGTGGTCGCCGAACGAGAACGAGTGTCTGGACTTCAGCCAGGACGTGATGGTGACAGAACGCTCGTCGGCTCGCCTGATATCTACGTGGGCCGGCATGGATTTCAGGGTAACGCGGCATTTGGCGGCGTGAGCGCCGGCGCTCTCGTGGCGAGCCCTTCAAACTACGCCTGCATAGCGACGGGCGAAGCGATTTAGTATTGTGCCGACAAATCCCGGGCATTTGTAAATTACCTGGCCAATTCTGTTCGGTACCAACGTGATCGATTCAGCCGGCATTGTGGGGAGATGGTAAGCCGCGCGGACCCAGCCGTTCGTGCCGAATCCGAAGATCCGCCGAGCGGCAACCTCTTTCGTCAAGCTATGGGGCGGACGCGAAGGGGCAATACGCTAGCGCACAGAGGTGTTGTGCGACAAGGGCTTTGCTTCTGGTGATCTTGACAACTGTTGCTTGTTGACATTGTTGACCTAGCGTATTACAACGGTAAAGTCCTACCGCGTAACGACCAAAGCGGCAGGCTCCCGGTACACGGAAACGGCGACCGTAGGGATGCATCGCATGGGTATAACGCTCATCATCGATTCGGCGATCGGGACCATCGAGAGCCTCGAATTATTGCTCGGTAGTGGCATCCCCGACGGGGGAAGCGTATTCAGTTTCACGTCCTCCCTTTTCAGTCAAACAGCTAACGAGTTGAACTCAGCCGGCCCCGGAAACCATTGGCAAGGTTCCGCCGCGGACAGCTACGCCGGCCAGAACCAGCGTCAACAGAGTTTCTTGGGCGAATTAGCCAAGCTGGACAGCGAGATTGAGTCGCTCATCGCGGCGCAGGCTGAAGCCGTCAGCAGAACGCGCGACGTCTTGTCGGACGTTTTGTCCGGGCTCAAAGTCGCCCGGAAGATCGCCATCGACATGAGCTACGTCCCGGTCGTCGGCTGGATCATGTCGATAAATTTCCAGGCGGCAACATGCGCAGTCGCGATGGCGGTCGTCGGAGGTGCGCTCCTGTACCTGACAGTGAAGACGGTGGAAGACACGATTCGGCTGCTCGAATTGCTTGCGCAGCTAGCCGAATTGCTGGCATCCATCGTCTCAGACGTCATATCGGACATCGTCGACGTAATTTGGGACGTCATCTCCAATCTGTGGAACGAATTGTCTGCCTGGTTGGCGGAGCTGGAGTCTTTATTCGGCAGCATGTTCGGCGCGGGCGGCCTGTCCGGCATGGCTGGAATGCTCGGCATGGGCGGGTTGTCGCAATTGGGCAGCATGGCCAAATCGGGCGGGCCCTCCGGCTCAGAGGACTCGCCGGGCTCGTCGGGCGCGCCTGGTTCGCCGGACTTGAGCCGGTTGGCACAAATGACGGGGTTGGCCGAATTCGGCCGCGGGTCTGGTGCGGTTGGCATTCCGAGTCTGGGGCAGCTGAGTTCGGCTCTGGGCCGGCTGAGTCCGGTGTCACCGGAAGTCGGTGGTGCCGGTAGTCCGGGTCCGCTGGGCGGATCGCCGCAGCCGGGCGCGCCGCAGGCCCCGGGCATGAATGGCATGCAACCGTCGTCGACGGGCGGAAAAGGGACGACGAAAAAGTACGACGACGGCGCGGCCGCGGGAGGTGACGATCTCGAGCGAGCGCCCGTCGGTGTTGGTGCAGAGAGCCCAAGGTCCATGCGGAGCGCGCCCGTTGCAGTCGTACGTGAGCCAAAGCTCTAGTCGGTCAACGCAATAACGCGGCAAGCGAGGAAAGGAGCAATCCATGACAGGCTGCTTGAAGGTCCAGCCGGAATATCTCAATACGCTGGCGACGCGGTACGACAACGCCGCGACGAATGTGGAAACCGCAACTCAGGCGGCCGCCGGCACGAGTGAGTCGGTTTCGATCACCCACGGTTCGTATTGCTCGAAATTCAACAGCGCCCTGCAAATGTTTGAGTCGACCCGCAGTAACGCGGGTGCCTCGCTGCAAGGGCTGGCTACGCAAATCGCCGAAAATCTCCGTAGCGCCGCCAGTTTGTATCTCGACACCGACCAACAATGGGCCGGCACGGTAGGCCAGACGATGCCCTGATCTGGCCGGCCCCATTCGCTGCAGCCCGCGACTAGATCCCAGTGTGCCCGAAAGGGGGCCCTCGCGTGGATTCGCGCCAATATGATTACGACCGAGACGATTTCGCGGCACTGGGCATCATCGGCGCCACATCTCAGGGCGCTGAAATCGACCAGCACGAAGAAGCCGAGGTGGAGATTTTTGTGGTGACCAACCCGCCTGGTTCGGTGTCGGTGTCAACGATGCTGGACGGCAGCGTGTATCACGTCCAGCTTCGCGATAGCGCCTGCAGCATGAGTGAAGCGGGGCTTGCCGAAGAAATACGAGTGATCGCCGATCTTGCCCGTCAAAAGGCACAGTCGGCCCAGTACAACTTCATTGCGGAGAAAATGGCGGGCGCGGACGCGAAAGGCAGTGCCATGCTGCGTGAGTTCATGAGCACGGCGTTCCGGTTGCCGTCGCCCCAAGAGGCGGCCGCTACCCGGGAAGAAGTGTTCACCACCCGCTACGGCGTTGACTACAGGTCCCGATACAGCCGTGACGACGGGTGCCCAGCAGGGTGACAAGTCCTAATTGGGGTACGTCGCGGCGGCGAGCTCAAGGATCTCCCCACGGTCGGCCGCCAGGATGAACCCCGACCCGATCGCGCTGTCGAGCGCGGCGGTGAAGCTGTCGAGATATTCCGCGACTCCGCCGGGGTAGAGCCGGGCCACGGTGGCGGCGTCGAAGGGTTCGCCGGAGCCGAAGATCATGGTCATCACGCTGTCGTGCGCGCCGATGCCGGACGTTCGGGCCACCGGGACGTCCACCCACGGAGTCCGAACCCCCGCTTGGGCGATTCCGTTCCCGTCGAGAATTGGCTCGGGCGGGAGCTGTGAATGGTCAGGGTCGCCGACTTTGATGGGTGTGGCCGACGGCGCCGGCTCGCCGCTGGTGACCCAGTTGTTGAGTGCGGAGATGGCCGCCTGCACCACGTAATGGTGTTGTGGCGCGAAATTGATGTAGTGCCCGAGCTGCTGACCCATCAGGGTGTTGGTCGGCGCGTAGGCGGCGACGATGGCCTCTAGCGGGGCGAGTCCGGAATCTATTGGCGCGACTTGGATCGTGTAGTTGTCGGCATGGGCGGCGCCGGGAATCTCCCACACTCGCAGCCGCTCGCTATCGGGCTGCCTGGCGAAGTAATAGCCATGCCGCACCCCGCCCAGCAGGTCGGTTTCGGTGATCAGCGTGAGCACCGGGACGCGCAGATCGTGCCGATAAGTCACCGCCTCCGGTGACTGCGAGTCGGAGAAAATCGAATCGCCGTCCAGCGGCGCGGCGCCGGCGAATCGCGAGTGCACCAGGAAACCGTCGTAGCTTTGTGCGTGCGGGTCCACGTCGTTGACGTAGGTGGTCAGAAACATCGCTGATTGGGACTCGCCCAGCGCGATCACCCGGTGCGGGCTCAGGCCGTCCAGGCCGGTTCGGACAAGGTCGCCGATCTGCGTAAAGATGTCGTAGGAAAACGCGTCGCCCGGGTGGCTGAGCGACTCGTAGCGGGCCGGATCCTGACTCTTGAGCGACATGTCCATGCCGAGCAGGTTGACGCCGCCGTCCACGCCAACCTTTTGCGCCGAGACCGCGACGTAGGCGTACCCGGCGCGAATGATCTCGCGGTGAGCCATCATCCACACGGCCGGAGCGTCGATACCGCCACTGACATTGAGCCATTCGACGAGTACCGTGCCGTTGAACCGCGCCGGGTCGGACGGCGTCAGCACCACCATCCGGGTGGTGTACTCAGCGGTGCCGGGGACCGAGCCGAAGGAGGAGGCGGTTCCCGAGACGAAGAACTCCTCGGCGACGTAACCGACGTCGTCAATGTCGAACGCGCCCAACAACAAAAGCGGTTTGCCGGGGCGACTGACGTGGGTCACAGTGACTCGGGCAGCCCGAACTTAGCGAACAGTGCGCCGTCGAGGAATGCGACCACATGCGAGACCCGGCCGTTGCACATATCCAGCACGTGCAACTGGAAGGGCACATGCCGGTCGCCCTGGCGCATGTACATGGCGGCTGCGGGCTGGCCGTTGGCGATCAACGGGAGCATCCGCATATCGCCGGCAGTTTCGGCGGGGCACTGCTGGTGAATGAGGGTGATGATGTTGTGCGCCCCTTCGTACCAGCCGGTGAAGGGTGGCATCTCCCAGATGGCCTCGGCGGTGAACAGCTCCACCAGCCGGTCGATGTCGTAGCTCTCGAAGGCCGCGATGTAGCGGGCCAGCAGGTCTTGGGCTTCGGGTGACTCCGGGGCGGCCAGCCGATCCTCGCTGCTGGGGCCGACGGACTCCAGCTGGGACCGGGCCCGCTGCAGCAGGCTGTTGACGGCGACCGTGGTGGTGCCGATCGCCTCGGCCACCTCGGCGGCCTTCCACTGCAGCACGTCGCGCAGTATCAGCACTGCGCGCTGCCGTGGTGAGAGGTGCTGCAGCGCGGCCACGAACGCCAGCCGCACCGATTCCCGCGACCCGACGATCACAGAGGGATCAGCGGGATCGCCCGAGACGTCCGGTAGCGGCTCCAGCCAGGGCACTTCGGCGCGCTCTACCAGCTCGCCCGTCGGGTCGGAACTGGGCGCCCCCAGCCCCGTCGGCAACGGCCGGCGCTGCCGGCCTTCCAGCGCGGTCAGGCAGGTGTTGGTGGCGATGCGGTGCAGCCAGGTCCGTACCGACGACTTGCCCTCGAAGCGGTCGTAGGCCTTCCATGCGCGCAGCAGTGTTTCCTGCACCAGGTCCTCGGCGTCGTGCAGGGACCCGGTCATCCGGTAGCAGTGTGCGAGCAGTTCACGCCGGTAGGGCTCGGCGTGGGCGGAGAAGTCGCCGCCCAGCTCATCTTGGGAATCTTGTGCGAGCACACTCACCCAAGCGAGCCTACGCAGAGTCTCTGAAATTCCCCGCGCAGGAGCCATTACGCTGCCGGTAATGAGTACCACCCGCACGGAAGGAACGTTCGACGGTGTCGGCGGGGTGGACATCGTCTACGACGTCTGGACACCCGATACGCCGCCGAAGGCGGTAGTCGTGCTGGCACACGGTCTGGGCGAGCACGCGCGCCGCTACGACCACGTCGTTGCACGGTTGGCCGAGGCCGGGCTGGTGACCTACGCACTCGACCACCGCGGCCACGGCCGGTCCGGCGGTAAACGAGTGGTGGTGCGCGACATCACCGAGTTCACCGGCGACTTCGACACCCTGGTCGGGATCGCCTCGCGCGCCCACCCCGGTCTGAAGCGCATCGTGCTCGGGCACAGCATGGGTGGCGGCATCGTCTTCGCCTACGGCGTGGAACGCCCGGACAACTATGACCTGATGGTGCTGTCGGCGCCGGCGGTGGCCGCACAGGACCTGGTGAATCCGGTGGTGGCGCTGGCCGCCAAGGTTCTGGGCGTCGTCGTGCCTGGCTTACCGGTGCAGGAACTCGAATTGACCGCCATATCGCGTGACCCCGAGGTGGTGGAGGCCTACAACAACGACCCGCTGGTCTACCACGGCCGCGTGCCGGCCGGACTGGGTCGCGCGCTGCTGCAGGTCGGCGAGACCATGCCGCGACGCGCACCGGCCCTGACGGCGCCGCTGCTGGTGGTGCACGGTACCGCCGACCGGCTGATCCCGATCGGTGGCAGCCGCAAGCTGGTCGAGTGCGTGGGATCCACCGACGTCACGCTGAAGGAATATCCCGAGCTGTACCACGAGGTCTTCAACGAGCCGGAGCGCGACCTGGTGCTCGACGACGTGGTGGGGTGGATCGGCAAGCGGCTGTAACTTCCGATGTCGTATCCCTTGGGTACTTTGGCGCCATGACCGACGACAAGATGCTGTCCCGCATTGCCGCGCTGCTGCGTCAGGCCGAAGGCACCGACAACCAGCACGAGTCCGATGCGTTCCTGAGCGCGGCGCAACGGTTGGCCACGGCGGCGTCCATAGATCTGGCCGTGGCCCGCTCCCACTCCGCCCAACGCTCAGCGGCCCAAGCCCCAACGCAGCGCACCATCACCATCGGCGCGGCGGGCACCCGCGGGTTGCGGACCTACGTACAGCTTTTCGTGCTCATCGCATCGGCCAACGATGTGCGCTGCGACGTGGCGTCGAACTCGACGTTCGTCTATGCCTACGGGTTCGGCGAGGACATCGACGCCAGCCACGCGCTGTACGCCAGCCTGGTGGTGCAGATGGTGCGGGCGTCGGACGCCTACCTGGCTTCGGGTGCGCATCGGCCGACGCCGACGATCACCGCCCGGCTCAATTTCCAGCTGGCGTTCGGGGTTCGGGTGGGCCAGCGGCTGGCCGAAGCCCGCGAGCAGACCCGGCGCGAGGTCACCAAGGACCGCGGCCGCGCGCCGGGCACCGCTATTGCGTTGCGGGACAAAGAGGTCGAGCTGCGTGACCACTATCGCAGCGCGTCCAAGGCACGCGGTACCTGGCAAGCTAATCGGGCCACCGCGGGGTATTCGTCGGCGGCGCGGCGCGCGGGCGACCGGGCCGGTAAGCAAGCGCGGCTCGGTAACAGTGCCGAGCTGCCCGGGGCGCGGACCGCGCTGCGCCGGTGACGCAGGCCGAGACGCCTCGGGATGCCCAGCGCGCCAGGGTGTATGCGGCCGAGGAATTTGTGCGCACCCTGTTCGATCGCGCCGCCGAACACGGCACGCCGGCGGTGGAGTTCTTCGGCACTCAGTTGACGTTGCCTCCTGAGGGGCGGTTCGCGTCGGTGGCCTCCGTGCAGCGCTACGTTGACGACGTGCTTGCCCTGCCGGCCGTGCGGGAGGAATGGCCGCAGGTGGCGCCACTGCGGGTGCGGGCGCGCCGCGCCGCCACCGCCGCGCACTACGAAAACCGTGATGGCACTGGCATTATCGCGGTTCCCGACCGGGACACCGCCGATTGGGCGATGCGAGAGCTGGTGGTACTGCACGAAGTGGCGCATCATCTGTGCCAGGTCCCGCCGCCGCACGGGCCGCAGTTCGTGGCGACGATCTGTACGTTGACGGAGTTGGTGATGGGACCCGAGCTGGGCCACGTGTTGCGTGTCGTATATGCGAAAGAGGGGGTGCGGTGGAGGACCTAGACGCCGACCTAGACGCCGACCTAGACGCTGATGCCCGGGCCCGCGAAGTCGAAGCTCAAATGACCGACGACGAGCGATTCACACTACTGGTCGGCGTGATGGGAGTCGGCGAACTGTGGCGGCTACACGACGAGCGCATTCCGCAGGGGACCCCGATGAGCGCCGCGTACGTACCCGGGGTGCCCCGGCTCGGCGTGCCGGCACTGTTGATGAGCGACGCCAGCCTCGGCGTTACCAACCCCGGTTTCCGGCCGGGCGACACCGCCACCGCCCTGCCGGCCAGCCTGGCACTGGCCGCCAGCTTCAACCCCGAACTCGCGCGCGCCTCTGGCCGGGCCATCGGCAGGGAGGCGCGCAGCCGCGGATTCAACGTGCTGTTGGCGGGCGGCATCAATCTGGCCCGCGACCCGCGCAATGGGCGCAACTTCGAATACCTTTCCGAGGACCCGCTTTTGAGCGCGACCATGGCTGCCGAATCGATCATCGGGATTCAGCAGGAAGGTGTCATATCGACGACCAAGCACTACTCGCTGAACTGCAACGAGACTAACCGGCACTGGCTGGACGCGATCATCGATTCAGATGCGCACCGCGAATCCGACCTGTTGGCCTTCGAGATCGCCATCGAGCGAGCGCAACCGGGCGCGGTGATGACGGCATACAACAAGATCAACGGCGAGTACGCCGCCGCGAACGCCGGGCTGATCGGTGGCGTCCTGAAAGGCGCCTGGGGATACCGAGGCTGGACCATGTCCGATTGGGGCGGGACGCCAGGCTGGGAGTGTGCGGTCGCCGGCCTGGACCAGGAATGCGGTGCCCAGATCGACGCCCTGTTGTGGCAGTCGGAGGCATTCGGCGATGCGCTGCGGACCGCCTACCGCGACGGCGGGCTATCCAAAGAGCGCCTGTCCGATATGGTCCGGCGAATCCTGCGTTCGATGTTCGCGATCGGAATCGACCGCTGGGATGCCGCCCCGGCACCGGATATGGCCGCGCACAATGACATTGCCCTACAGATCGCACGGCAGGGAATCGTGCTGCTGCAGAACCGCGGTGCATTGCCGCTGGATCCCGGCGCACGGATCGCGGTCATCGGCGGCTATGCACAACGCGGGGTGCCGATCGGCTGTGGATCCAGCGCCGTCGTTCCCCCCGGCGGCTATGCAGACGTGATCCCCATCGGCGGAACCGGTCTGGCGGGCGGACTGCGCAACCTCTACCTGCTGCCGTCGAGTCCGCTAGATGAATTGCGCAAGCTGTTTCCCCACAACCAAATCGAGTTCGACCCAGGGGTCAATCCAGCCGAGGCGGTGCTGGCGGCGCGACGGGCGGACCTGGTGATCGTCTTCGTGATACGCGTGGAAGCCGAGGGCGCCGACATTCCCGACCTCTCGTTACCGTGGGGCCAGGATGCGGTGGTTGCCGCCGTGGCCGCGGCCAATCCGAATACCGTAGTCGTGCTCGAGACCGGCAACCCCGCCGACATGCCCTGGCGGGACACGGTGAACGCGATCGTGCAGGCGTGGTATCCGGGCCAGGCCGGGGGCCAGGCTATCGCGGAAATCCTTGCCGGACAGGTCAATCCATCCGGGCGGCTACCGATAACCTTCCCGGTTCATCTCGCGCAGACGCCGCGGCCGGAGCTGCCCGATCTCGGTGCCCCGTGGGGCACCGAGATCAGCATCGACTACTCCGAAGGCGCGGAAGTCGGATACCGCTGGTTCGCGCGAACGGGCCAGGATCCGATGTTCGCATTCGGTCACGGCCTGTCCTACACCAGCTTCGAGTACCGCGACCTGACCGTGCGTGGCGGCGACACCGTCACCGCCAGCTTCACCGTGGTCAACACCGGCGACCGGGCCGGCGGCGATGTCCCACAGCTCTATCTGACCGAACCCCGGTCGCGCTTGCTGGGATTCGAGCGGGTCGAGCTGGATCCCGGTGAGACCCGTCGCGTCGCGATCGAGGCCGATCCGCGACTGCTCGCCCGCTACTACGACGGAAGCTGGCGGATCGAGCCGGGTACTTATCGGGTTGCGGTGGGCGGATCGGCGGCCGCGCTCCAATTGACGGCCGAGGCCGAGCTGGCCGGTCGTGCGTTCGGGCGGTGACACGCACGACCGGCCTCGGGCTCACTCGACCGGGACGAGCTCCTCGCCGCAGGCGCATTGGTAGGTTTGCCCCTCTGAGGGGCAGTGGCATTCGTGCTCGATGCGAACGCGACACCCGCAGCCTTCGTGGCCGCAGGTCAGCAGGGTTCCGGCCTCGTAGTTCGCCATGTTTGTCACCTTCATCTCTGCGTGGGAAGCAAGTCCCGGTTGGCAATTCCACTTCCCACCATACCCCATACGGGTATCTGGTAAAAGGGCTGGCCGGACCGGATATCGCCCGCGGCGTAGCGTTTCGGGCATGTCGGGCGATTCAGCTTCCGTACCTTCCCCGAAGGATGTCGACGAGTTTCTGGACGCCACCCTGCTGGGCGAGGATCCCGCGTTGTTCGCGGCGTTGCAGTCCAGCGACGAAGCCGGATTGCCGCGCATCGCCGTTTCGGCGCAGCAAGGCAAGTTCCTGAGTCTGCTGGCCGGGGCGATGCAGGCGCGCCGCATCCTCGAAATCGGCACACTGGGCGGCTTTTCCACCATCTGGCTGGCCCGCGGCGCGGGACCGCAGGGCCATGTGGTGACGCTGGAGTACGAGCCCACGCACGCCGAGGTCGCGCGGGTGAACCTGCAGCGTGCTGGGCTGGCCGAGCGGGTGCAGGTGGTGGTCGGCGCGGCGCTGGACACACTGCCGACCCTGACCGGTGGCCCGTTCGATCTGGTATTCATCGATGCCGACAAGGAGAACAACCTCGCCTACCTGGAGTGGGCGGTCCGGCTGGCTCGGCCCGGTGGGGTGATCGTGGTGGACAACGTCATCCGCAACGGCCGGGTGCTCCTGGAGACCGACCTGCAGACCGACCTGCAGACCGACAAAGCAAAGGTCGCCGCGACGCGGCAGACGCTGCACGCGATGGGTTCACATCCCCGCCTGGACACTGCGGCGATTCAGACGGTCGGGGTCAAGGGCTGGGACGGGTTCGCGATCGCGAGGGTGAAGTAGGGCTCAGGTCCGCGACGGCCTGGGCGGCAGACGTGATCTCGTGCAGACGCAGCGCGGTTTCACCGGCATACAACGCCGCGCGCTCCACCCAGGAATCGGGCATGGTCGCAAGCAGCGCGGCCGGGGTGAATATCGGTAGCCGCGAAGACTGCAGCCCGACCAGTTTGCCCGGATCCAGGTAGCCCAGCGCCGACAGGGGCCCGCTGGCCACATTCACCGCGCCGGGCACCGCCTTGGCCCACCCGTCGTCGCGGCACCACCGGCGGGTGGCGTCGTTGGGCAGCACCCGATGCCGCAGCGGCCAGCTGACGCCGAACAGATTGGTCTCAATCGTCTTGTCCGCCTGCGTAACTCGTCGCTGGTAAGCACGGTTTGCGTTGGCCTCGTGGGTGAGCAGGAAACGAGTTCCGGCGATGACACCGCTGGCCCCGGCGGCCAGTGCGGCCTCGGTGTCGGCGGCGGTGGCGATGCCACCGGCGAGCAACACCGGCCGATTGCCCGCGACGGCCAGGGCCCGGGGCAGAAAGTCCAGGGCCGCCGCGGTTCCGACGAGATGCCCACCCGCCTCCCGGCCCTGGGCGATCAAACCGTCGGCGCCGGCGTCGATGGCACCGCGCGCCTGCTCTGCGGTCCCGACCATCACGAAGACGAATGCCCCGGCCTCGCGCAGCCGTTCGGCCAGTCCGCGCGGCTCGCCGAACGCCAGCACGACGACGTCGACCCGGGCTTGCACGCAGACCGCGACATGCCGGCGAGTGGTGAAGGGCAGCAGCAGGTTCACCGCAACCGCGCGACCGGGCGCCTCGGCGCGCATTTGGTCGATCGCGGCGCGCAGTTGGCGCGGCGTGACCAGCCCGAGTGTGCCCAAGCCGCCGGCGTTGGCGACGGCGGCCGCCAGCGGCGCGCCGGCCAGGCCACCGCCCATACCTGCTTGGCCGACCGGAACGTCGAGCCGCAGCCGGTCGAGAAGGTCCATCGCTGTCGAGGCTAGACGGTATGTCCGTCCAGGCCGTCGGCGCCGAGGTTTCCGGGGCCGCCGCCGACGCCGCCGGGTGCGGTGCCCTGGCCGCCGCCGCCTGGCTGGCCGCCGGTGCCGCCCTTGCCGCCGGACGCGCCGACGCCGTTGCCGCCGACGCCGCCCGCGCCGCCGTCGCCACCGGTGCCGCCGTTGCCGCCGTTGCCGGAGCCTGACGCGCTGCCACCGGTGCCGCCGGTGCCGCCGTTGCCGGCCTTCCCGCCGGCCCCGCCGGCCTGGCCGTTGACGATGCCGGTGCCGCCGTTGCCGCCCGCGCCGCCGGTGCCACCCTGGCCGCCGGTGCCGCCGTTGCCGGCATCGTCACCGGTGCCGCCGACGCCGCCGGTGCCGCCCATGCCGCCGATGCCGCCGGCGCCGACGGCTCCCGCGGTGCCCGCGCCGGAGCCGGCTTGTCCGGCCGCGCCGCCGGCGCCGCCCGTGCCGCCCTGGCCGCCGGCCAAGCCGTCGTAGGTGGTGCCGTTGGTTCCGCCGTCACCGCCGCCGCCGCCCACGCCGCCTTGGCCGCCGGTGCCACCACCACCGTTGGCCGCGCCCGCGCCGGCCGCGCCGCCGGCGCCGCCGGCGCCGCCCGCCCCGCCGGTTCCGCCCTGGTAGCCGGTTTGGTCGGTGCCACCGGTACCGCCGTAGCCGCCGTTACCCCCCAGACCCCCGGGGCCACCGCCACCGGCGGCAGCGCCGCCGGGGCCGGCCACACCGCCGGTACCACCCACACCGCCGGCCCCGCCGGCGTAGCCGGCCGCGTTGTCGCCGTCATCGCCGACGCCGCCGGTGCCGCCGAAGCCGCCTCCGCCGCCGTTGCCGCCGATGCCGCCCGGTGCGGCGGTCCCGCCGGTGCCGCCGGCACCGCCCATTCCGCCCGCGTAGCCGGCCGAGTTGTTGCCGTCGTCGCCATAGCCGCCGGGCCCGCCGTAACCGCCGGTGCCGCCGTTGCCGCCGGTGCCGCCGGCACCAGGGGCGCCGCCGTTGCCGCCGGTGCCGCCGATTCCGCCGGCAAAACCCGCACCGCCGTCGCCCGTGTCGCCCTGGCCGCCACCGCCACCCTGGCCGCCGGTGCCGCCATTGCCGCCGACGCCCGGGGTCGCACCCGCGCCTGGGGCTCCGCCGGTGCCGCCGGTGCCGCCCATCCCGCCGGCGTAGCCGGCGGATGCGCTGCCCGGACCGCCATAACCGCCACCGCCGCCGGTGCCGCCGTTGCCGCCGTTGCCGGCGACACCACCGGCCGAATCACCGCCGGTGCCGCCGGTGCCGCCGACGCCGCCGATGTAGCCCGGCTGGGCGATGCCGCCGGCCCCGCCGTAGCCCCCGCCGCCGCCGTCGCCACCGGTGCCGCCGTAGCCGGAACTAACCCGGACGCCGGAACCGGACACGCCGCCCTGGCCTGCCACACCGCCCGCGCCGCCGGCACCGCCATTGCCGCCGATGCCGTTCCAGCCGTTGCCGCCGTACCCGCCATAGCCGCCATAGCCGCCGTCACCGCCGTAGCCGGCGGAATTGCCGGACCCGGAGATGGCGTCGGCGCCGGCCCCGCCGGCCCCGCCGGCCCCGCCCGCGCCGCCGATGCCCGCGATGCCACTGGCCGGTTCATCGCGTTGGCCCGGCCAGCCGCCGTTGCCGCCGCTGCCGCCGGTGCCGCCGAGGCCGCCACTACCACCACCGGAGCCGATGTCGGGCGTGCCGGAACCACCGGCGCCGCCGGCGCCGCCGGCGCCACCCGCCCCGCCATTGCCATTGGTGCCACCGGCGATGCCTGGGCCGCCGTTGCCGCCGTCGCCGCCCAGGCCGCCGGATCCGCCCGAGCGTCCGGTTTCGGCGGCGCCGACGGCTCCGGCACCGCCGGCCCCACCGGCGCCGCCCGTGCCGCCGGTGCCGTTGGTCCCGCCGCTACCGCCGGTTCCGGCGGCGCCGGTGAAGCCGCCGAGGCCGCCCTTCCCGCCGTCGCCGCCGTTACCGCCGCCGCTGCCGGTGTCCGCGGTGCCGGAGCCGCCGTCGCCACCCACGCCACCGGCGCCGCCGTCGCCGCCGTTGCCGTTGGTGCCACCGGCACCACTATTGCCGCCGTTTCCGCCCTGGCCCCCGGACCCGGCCACGGTCCCGTTGGCGCCGGTGCCGGCCCCGCCACTGAGCCCGGCCCCGCCGGTGCCGCCGGTGCCGCCGCGGCCGCCGTCGCCGTAGCCGCCGGCCGATCCGCCGAACCCGCCGGTGCCGGCGGCCGCGCCCGCGCCGGCGTTGCCGCCGTTGCCGCCGTGCCCACCCAGGCCGGCGCCCTTGCCAGGGCCGATTTCGAGCTGGGCGGCGCCGGTTCCACCGGTACCGCCGGCGCCGCCGTCGCCGCCGCTGCCACCGTTGCCGTTGAAGCCGAAGGCACCCCCGTTGCCACCTGCCCCGGCGGCGCCACCGGTGCCGCCGTCGCCGCCGCGGGGGGCCGGATTGTTGAAGCCGCCGGGCAAGCCGTCGCCGCCGTCGCCGCCGGCGCCGCCCGTGCCACCGTTACCGCCGATGCCGGCGTGGCCGAACGGCCCGGCGCTGCCGCCGACGCCGCCCTGGCCGCCGGCTCCACCGGTGCCGCCTGCCTGGCCGGCCAGGCCCTGTCCGCCGGCGCCCCCGGCGCCGCCGGCCCCGCCGGCTCCGGCGGCCCCACCCAACCAGCTGGCGGCCCCACCGGCGCCGCCAGCGCCGCCGGTGCCGCCGACGGTGCCCGCCGCGCCGGTGACACCGGTGCCGCCGACGCCACCGGCACCGCCGGTTCCCCACAAGAACCCGGCGTTGCCGCCGGCCCCGCCGGTCGCGCCGCCCCCGCCCTGCCCGCCGATGCCACCGTTACCGATCAGGCCGGCGGACCCGCCGGCGCCGCCGACGGCTCCGGTGTTGGTGCTGGCCCCGCCATTACCGCCGTTGCCGTACAAGATGCCGCCCGCGCCACCGGCCGTCCCGACACCGTTGACGGTGGTGCCGTTGGCACCGTTGCCGATCAGCGGGCGGCCCAGCAGAGCCTGGGTGGGTGCGTTGATCACCGCCAGCAATCCGTCCGCGGCGTTGGTGGCCTCTGCGGAAGCATACGAATTCGCTCCGGACAGTAGGGCATTCGTGAATTGGTCATGGAAGGCCGCGGCCTGGCCGGCCAGCGCCTGGTAGTTGGTCGCGTGCTGGGAGAACAGGGCCGCAACCGCGGTGGATATCTCGTCGGCCGCCGCGCTGGCGAGGTTCGTGGTGGTGCGGGCCGCCGCGGCGTTCCCGTTGGTCAGCAGCGCGCCGATGCCACGCACGTCGGCGGCCACCGCGGCCATACTCTCGGGTGAGACCAATACATGAGTCACCCGGGGATGGTATCGCCGGAAATTGACGGCGTGGTTGGAAATCAGCTAGCTAGCCGCAGACCGCCCCGATCGCGGCCGAGCCGACCAGCTTGACGTACTTGGCCAGCACGCCGGTCTTATAGCGCGGCGGTGGGGGAGTGAAATCCTTTTTCCGCGACTCGAATTCGGCCGGATCGGTGAGCACGTCGAGGGTGCGGGTGCTGACGTCGAGGCGGATCCGGTCGCCGTCGCGCAGGAACGCGATCGGGCCGGCATCGACGGCTTCGGGCGCGATGTGTCCCACGCACAAACCGGTCGTTCCACCGGAGAACCGGCCGTCGGTCAGCAGCAGCACATCCTTGCCCAGCCCGGCGCCTTTGATCGCGCCTGTGATGGCCAGCATCTCGCGCATCCCCGGGCCGCCCTTGGGGCCCTCATAGCGGATGACCACCGCGTCGCCGTTGGTGATCGTGCCGTCTTCGAGGGCGTCCAGCGCGGCGCGTTCGCCGTCGAAAACCCTTGCGGTTCCTTCGAACACCTCGGAATCGAAACCGGCCGTCTTGACCACCGCACCTTCGGGCGCCAGCGAGCCGCGCAGGATGGTGATCCCCCCGGTCGGATGAATGGGATTGTCCAGCGCTCGCAGCACCTTGCCGTCCGGGTCCGGCGGTGCGATTGACGCCAGGTTCTGCCCGACGGTCTGGCCGGTCACCGTCAGGCAGTCGCCGTGAAGCAGGCCCGCGTCCAGCAGCGCCTTCATTACCACCGGGACACCGCCGATGTGGTCGACGTGCGACATCACGTGGCGGCCGAACGGTTTGACATCGGCCAGGTGTGGGACCTTGGAGCCGATTCGGCTGAAGTCGTCGAGGGTCAGCGCGACGTCGGCCTCGTGGGCGATGGCCAGTAGGTGCAGCACCGCGTTGGTCGAGCCGCCGAATGCCATCACCACCGCGATCGCGTTCTCGAATGCCTCGCGGGTGAGGATGTCGCGGGCGGTGATGCCGCGGCGCAGCAACTCGACGACGGCCTGGCCGCTGCGGCGGGCGAAGCCGTCGCGGCGGCGGTCGGTGGCCGGGGGTGCGGCGCTGCCCGGCAGCGACATGCCGAGGGCTTCGGCGGCACTGGCCATGGTGTTGGCGGTGTACATGCCACCGCACGCGCCCTCGCCGGGGCAGATCGCCCGCTCGATGGCGTCGACGTCTTCGCGCGGCATCAGCCCGCGGGCGCAGGCACCCACCGCTTCGAAGGCATCGATGATGGTGACCTCGCGCTCGCTGCCGTCGGACAGCTTGGCGACCCCCGGCAGGATAGAGCCCGCGTAGAGGAACACCGCCGCCAGGTCCAGGCGGGCGGCGGCCATCAGCATGCCGGGCAGTGACTTGTCGCAGCCGGCCAGCAGCACCGAACCGTCCAGCCGCTCGGCCTGCATCACGGTTTCCACGCTGTCGGCGATCACCTCACGCGACACCAGCGAGAAGTGCATGCCCTCGTGGCCCATCGAGATGCCGTCGGACACCGAGATCGTGCCGAACTCCAGCGGATAGCCACCGGCCGCGAACACTCCCTCCTTGACCGCTTTGGCCAGCCGGTCCAGGGAGAGGTTGCACGGCGTGATCTCGTTCCATGACGACGCGACGCCGATCTGTGGTTTGGCGAAGTCCTCGTCGCCCATGCCTACCGCACGCAACATCCCACGGGCGGCGGCCTTCTCCAGGCCGTCGGTGACGTCGCGGCTGCGTGGTTTTATGTCGGCTTCGGGCATTGCACAAGTATGCGGTGCGCCGGCATCGCAAAAAAATCCGCCCAGAATCGGCCGCTGAGCGGGGCTAATACCCCGCTGGGGTATGGGGTAGGATGCGGGTATGACGGCGCCACACGGATACACGCAGGAGAAGGACAACTACGCCAAGCGGCTGCGTCGCATCGAGGGTCAGGTCCGCGGTATCGCGCGGATGATCGACGAGGACAAGTACTGCATTGACGTGCTGACCCAGATCAGCGCGGTCAACAGCGCCCTGCGGTCGGTGGCGTTGAATCTGCTCGATGAGCACTTGAGTCACTGCGTCACGCGTGCGGTCGCCGAGGGCGGCACCGAGGCCGACAGCAAGTTGGCCGAAGCGTCGGCGGCCATCGCGCGCCTGGTTCGTTCCTGATTGACTGGGGTACGCCCCTGGGCGTGTTGCGAAACCGCCGTTACCGCGATGCGTACGGTTGTGGGCACGCCACGCTATGACTACCGAAGCCGCAATACCCGCCACTGCCGCACGCCCATGGACGCCACGGATCGCTGCGCAGCTGGCTGTGCTGGCCGCGGCCGCCTTCATCTATGTCACCGCCGAGATCCTGCCGGTGGGCGCGCTTTCGGCGATGGCGCGCAACCTGCACGTCAGTGTGGTGCTGGTGGGGACGCTGTTGTCCTGGTATGCGCTGGTCGCGGCGTTGACAACGGTCCCGTTGGTGCGCTGGACGGCGCACTGGCCGCGCCGCCGGGCGCTGTTGGTCAGCCTGATCTGCCTGACCATTTCGCAGCTCATCTCGGCGCTGGCGCCTAACTTCGCGGTGCTGGCCGCCGGACGGGTGCTGTGCGCGGTGACGCACGGGTTGCTGTGGTCGGTGATCGCGCCGCTGGCCACCCGGTTGGTACCGCCCAGTCACGCCGGGCGTGCGATGACATCGACTTTCATCGGAACGAGCCTGGCGCTGGTGGTGGGCAGCCCGCTCACGGTCGCTTTGAGCCTGATGTGGGGCTGGCGGCTGGCGGCGGTGTGTGTCACGGTCGCGGCTGCCGCCATCACGCTGGCGGCGTGGCTGGTGCTACCGGAGATGGCGATCGACGCCAAGCGTTTGCAGCATGTGGGTCGTCGTGCCCGGCACCACCGAAATCGGCGACTGGTTCTGGTCAGCGTGATCACCATGGTCGGCGTAACCGGACATTTCGTCTCCTACACCTACATCGTGGTAATCCTGCGTCAAGTCGTCGGCGTGCATGGTCCCAGCCAAGCCTGGTTGCTGGCGGCTTACGGAGTCGCAGGTGTGATCGCGGTGGCCCTGGTGGCGCGGCAGCTCGACCGGCGGCCCAACGGCGCGGTCGTCTTCTGTATGGCCGGCCTGACGGCCGCGCTGGCGCTGCTGGCCGCGCTGGCTTTCGGCGCGTCCGGCACCGCAACAATGGCGCTGGTGCTGGGAACGGCCGGGATCGTGCTGTGGGGCGCCATGGCCAACGCCGTGTCGCCGATGCTGCAATCGGCGGCGATGCGCAGCGGGGCCGACGACCCCGACGGAGCCTCGGGCTTGTACGTGACGGCCTTTCAGGTCGGCATCATGGCCGGGTCGCTGGCCGGGGGGCTGTTGTATGAGCGCAGTGTGGCGATGATGCTGACCGCGTCGGCGGGCTTGATGGGTGTCGCGCTGTTGGGGATGGCGGCCGTCCAGCGGCTGATCGAGGTTCCGGGCAGGGCTGCCGCGACAATTTCACAGGACTGATGAAAGCTGCAGGTCAGCGACGCGTGATCGAGCGCTGGGCGGGTCCGCGCGGGCCGCTGCACGGGTAGCGGGGCGCCACACTATGCCAGACTGGTCAGCGAATGTGACTGGAGGGATGGCATATGTCGCGCTGGACAAAGGTCCGCACGAGGGGACGCCTCTTCGCCGCTCTGAACGCCGCCGGGGTGCTTGCGGTGCTGATGCTGGGCGCCGGTCCGGCCCTGGCCGACCCTGAGGACGCACCCGCCGACCCGGGCGTCGTTGCACCCGCGGATCCACCCGCACCGGACCCGTTGGCGCTGCCACCGCTGCCCGATCCGCTCGCCCCGCCGCCAGCCGACCCGCTGGCGGTGCCGGTGGGCCCGGTCGCCGGACAGGATCCGACGCCGTTCGTCGGCAACCCGCCGTTCCGTCCCCCGACGTTCAACCCGGTCAATGGCGCGATGGTGGGGGTGGCTAAGCCCATCATCATCAACTTTGCGGTACCGATCGCCGACCAGGGCATGGCCGAGCACGCCATCCACATCGCGTCGATTCCGCCGGTGCCGGGCAAGTTCTACTGGATGAGCCCGACCCAGGTGCGCTGGCGTCCGCTGCAATTCTGGCCGGCCAACACCCAGGTGACCATCGATGCGGCCGGTACCGTCTCGACTTTCCACACCGGTGATGCACTGGTGGCGACCGCCGACGACGCGACGCACCAGATGACGATCACGCGCAACGGCGCCGTGGTGCAGACCTTCCCGATGTCGATGGGTATGGCCTCGGGTGGCCACCAGACTCCGAACGGCACCTACTACGTGCTGGAGAAGATGCCGACGGTGGTGATGGATTCCTCGACGTACGGGGTTCCGGTCAACTCGCCGAACGGCTACAAGGTGACCGTCTCGGATGCGGTCCGGATCGACAACAGCGGCAACTTCGTGCACAGCGCGCCGTGGTCGGTGGGCGATCAGGGCAAGCGGGACGTAAGCCACGGCTGCATCAACCTGAGCCCGGCCAATGCGAAGTGGTTCTTCGACAACTTCGGCAGTGGCGATCCCATCGTGGTGAAGAACTCCGTCGGGACCTACACGAAGAACGACGGCGCCCAGGACTGGCAGATCTAGTTTCTCAGCTGCGGAATCGCCCCTTTCTGAATTGAAAGGGGCGATTTTGTGTCTAGTCTTGCGCGCCTGTTATGTATAGCATCATACATATGCCAACCCCCCGCGAACGAATGGTGATCTCGGCCGCGTTGCTGATCAGGGAGCGTGGGGCGCACGCGACTGCGATCTCGGACGTGCTGGAGCACAGTGGCGCCCCGCGCGGGTCGGCCTACCACTACTTCCCCGGCGGTCGGAGCCAGCTGCTGGCCGAGGCGGTCGACCTGGCCGGCGAACACGTCGCCGCCATCATCGAACAGGCCGCCGGAAGCCTTGAGCTGCTGGACATCCTGCACGAGAAGTACCGTAAGCAATTGCAGGACAGCGACTTTCGCGCCGGCTGCCCGATAGCGGCGGTCTCAGTTGAGGCGGGGGAACCGGCCGACCGGGAGCGAATGGCCCCAGTGGTCGAGCGCGCGGCCGCCGTATTCGACCGCTGGTGCGAGCTGCTTGCCCAGCGTTTCGTCGCCGACGGGATCGCGCCCGACCAGGCCGGCGAATTGGCGGTCCTGGCCACCTCGACGCTGGAAGGCGCCCTAATACTGGCCCGGGTCAGGCGCGACCTGAGCCCTCTTGATGCCATGCACAACCAGCTGCGCAACTTGCTGCTGGCTCAACTGCCCGAAGGGAACCGCGATGACCACCACTGAATGGCAGCACACGGCCTGCATCCTGTGCGAATGCAACTGCGGCATCGTGGTTCAGGTCGAGGATCGCCGGCTGGCCCGCATCCGCGGCGACAAGGAACATCCCGGATCGCAGGGCTACACCTGCAATAAGGCGTTGCGGCTGGACCACTATCAGAACAACCGCGCGCGGTTGACCTCGCCGATGCGCCGCCGCCCGGACGGGACTTACGAGGAGATCGACTGGGACACCGCGATTGTCGAGATCGCCGAAGGGTTCAAGCGCATCCGCGACGTCTACGGCGGCGACAAGATCTTCTACTACGGCGGCGGGGGACAGGGTAACCATCTGGGCGGCGCTTACAGCGGAGCATTCCTGAAGGCTTTGGGTGCCCGATACCGGTCGAATGCGTTGGCGCAGGAGAAAACCGGCGAGGCATGGGTGGACGCGCAGCTCTACGGCGGACACACTCGCGGCGAGTTCGAGCACGCCGAAGTGTCGGTGTTCGTCGGCAAGAACCCGTGGATGTCGCAGAGCTTCCCGCGGGCCAGGGTGGTACTCAACGAGATAGCCAAGGATCCGGCGCGGTCGATGATCGTGATCGATCCGGTGGTCACCGACACCGCGAAGATGGCCGACTTCCACCTGCGCGTGCGCCCTGGCACCGACGCCTGGTGCCTGGCGGCCCTGGCCGCGGTACTGGTACAGGAAAACCTTTGCGACGAAGCATTTCTCGCCGAAAGCGTGCATGGCGCCGAGGCCGTGCGTGAGGTGCTGCGCGACGTCCCGATCGCCGACTACGCGCAGCGGTGCGGGGTGGACGAGGAGCTGTTGCGTGCCGCGGCGCGGCGCATCGGTACGGCTGACAGCGTCTCGGTATTCGAAGACCTCGGCGTTCAGCAGGGACCCAACAGCACGCTGTGCTCCTATCTCAACAAGATGCTGTGGATCCTCACCGGCAACTTCGCGAAAAAGGGTGGCCAGCATCTGCATTCGTCACTAGCGCCGCTGTTTAGTACGGTCTCGGGCCGCACCCCGGTCACCGGGGCGCCTATCATTGCCGGGCTGATCCCGGCCAATGCCGTCCCCGAAGAGATCCTGACCGACCATCCCGACCGATTCCGGGCGATGATCGTCGAAAGTGGCAACCCCGCTCACTCGCTGGCCGATTCAACCGCGTGTCGCAAGGCTTTCCAGGCGCTGGAGTTGATGGTGGTCGTGGATGTCGCGATGACCGAGACGGCCAGGCTGGCCCACTACGTACTGCCGGCCGCCTCGCAGTTCGAGAAGCCGGAAGCCACCTTCTTCAATTTCGAGTTCCCGCACAACGGTTTTCAGTTGCGCCGGCCATTGCTCGAACCGCTGCCGGGCACCTTGCCCGAACCGGAGATCTGGGCGCGACTGGTACGGGCGCTGGACGTCGTCACCGATGAGGATCTGCGACCGCTGCGCGAAGCCGCCAAGCAAGGCCGCGAGGCGTACACCGCGGCTTTCCTCGGCGCAATGGGGTCAAACCCTACGGTGGCGAAGCTGCTGCCCTACGTGCTTTACGAAACGCTGGGTCCGACGCTGCCGGACGGACTGGCCGGTGCGGCCGCGCTGTGGGGGCTGGCCCAGAAGACGGCGATGACCTACCCGGACGCCGTCCGGCGGGCCGGCCACGCCGATGGCAACGCACTGTTCGACGCGATCCTCAACAGCCCGTCGGGGGTGACGTTCACCGCCCACAACTACGCGGACGACTTCGCGCTCATCAGCCACTCCGATCGCAAGATCGCGCTGGAAATCCCCGAAATGCTGGACGACATCCGCGCACTGAGCTCCGAGCCGCAGCAGTTGACCACTGCCGAGATGCCGATCGTGTTGTCAGTCGGCGAACGCCGCGCCTACACCGCCAACGACATCTTCCGGGACCCGTCCTGGCGCAAGCGCGACGCCGACGGGGCCCTGCGCGTCAGCGTGGAAGACGCCCAGACCCTCGGACTTGTCGACGGCGGCCGGGCGCGGATCACCACCGCCGCCGGCAGCGCGGAGGCGACCGTCGAGATAAACGAGACTATGCTGGCCGGACATGCCGCCCTGCCCAACGGTTTTGGGCTCGACTACGTCGCCGAGGATGGTCGCACCGTGATTCCGGGCGTGGCGCCCAACGCGCTGACCTCTACCGATTGGCGCGACCCCTACGCCGGCACGCCGTGGCACAAGCACGTGCCCGCCCGAATCGAGGCTTGCGCCTAGCACAAGCGTTTATTCGGAAACTTCTGATAGACACCGGCTTGCGAATTCCTTAGCGTCGTCAAGTGACTCGTTTGGTCACGCATTGCTGGTTGGAGAGGCGTCGGTGCAGAAGAATTCGCTAAAGGGCGCGCCCGTCAGCGACCACGTGATGTGCACGTTGGCCGTTTCCACAACCGCGAATTGCTGATTTTCCCATGCCGTTCACCTGCCAGCCGCTGATAAATTCCTCCACCATGGCGGCGCCGAAGCCGGTTACAGCTGGCTTGTGGCCTCAAATACGAGCATGGCAGGAAGCCTCATCGATGAGCGCGAAGACCAGGGACGAAGCGGCCGAGGTATTGGCGGACCCGCTCGCATACACCGACCGCCCGCGGCTACACGCTGCACTATCTCACCTGCGCCGCAGGGCCCCCGTGTCCTGGGTTGATGTGCCAGACTATCGGCCGTTTTGGGCGATCACGAAGTACGCCGACATTGCGGCCATCGAACGCAACCATGAGCTGTTCACCAACGCACGCCGTCCATTTCTGGCGGCGCGTGGTATCGAGCCGTTCGTGACCAGCGGGCGCTCGCTGGTACACGTGGACGACCCGGACCACCGCAGGCTGCGCGCGATCACCGCGGACTGGTTCAGTCCCCGGTCGTTGCGGCACATACAGGCCAGCGTCGACGAGCTGGCCAAGACATATGTGGACAAGATGCTGGCAGCCGGCGGTGAGTGCGACTTCGTCAAGGAGATCGCGGTCGACTACCCGCTGGCGGTCATGATGGCGCTCTTGGGTCTGCCGGAGTCGGCCATTCCCCACGTGCGCGGGCTGACCAGAGAGATGTTCGGCCGCGATGACGGGGAGGCCGGCGCAGCCACTGGCAGCGCTGTTCATCTGCCCGCCACCATGAAGGCATACCAATACTTCGCCGGTGTCACCGCATCGAGGCGCCGGCATCCGACCGGGGATCTCGCATCGACAATCGCCAATGCTCAAATCAACGGCAAGCCACTGGATCTCGTCGATGTGTTGTCCTACTTCACGATCTTTGCGACCGCAGGCCACGACACCGTCGGTTCGGCCATGTCCGGCGGGCTGCTCGCACTGATGGAAAACGCCGACCAGTTCGAGCGGCTGCGCAATGAGCCCCGCCTGACGGGGACGGCGTGCGAAGAGATGATCCGCTGGGTCACCCCGACCAAGCAGTTCATGCGGACGGCCGTCAGGGACACGGTCGTGCGTGGAACACCGATCGCCGCAGGCGAATCCGTGCTGCTGTCCTATGTCTCGGCGAACTACGACGAGGATGTCTTCGACGCCCCGTTCAAATTCGACATCGGACGTAAACTCAACAAACACTTGGGCTTCGGTCACGGTGTGCACTACTGCCTGGGGGCGGCGCTGGCCCGTATGCAAATGTACAGCCTCTTCGGCCAGCTGTTGCCGAGGCTGAAAAGCATTGAACTGGACGGCGATCCGACCTACTACCCCGCGGTATGGGTGGGCGGCCTCAAGCAACTACCGATTCGATTTTCGCTCAGATGACCGCAAACGATCGCTCTTCCTGGTCGCTGTTGATGGAACTGCGCAATATCCCGGCGACCGGCCAGATCGGCGACGGGCGCGAAGCGGCGGCCGTCGACTACGTACTGGAGCAAGCTCGCGCCGGTGACGTCGACGGTGCACTGGCGGCACTCGACAGGTTCGCTTACGAGAAAGCGCTTTTGATCAACGTCGGCGATCAGAAGGGGCCGCTGCTCGATGCCGCGGTACGGCGCGCCGACCCGGCAGTGGCGCTCGAATTGGGAACCTATTGTGGGTATAGCGCGCTGCGAATCGCCCGAACCGCTCCGAAGGCCAAGGTGTATTCGATCGAGTTCGCCGAAGCAAACGCTGCCAACGCCCGACGGATCTGGGCACACGCCGGCGTCGCCGACCGGGTGACGTGTGTGGTGGGCACTATCGGTGACGGCGGCCGTACCCTCGACACGCTGGCCAATGAACACGGATTCTGTTGCGGAAAGCTGGATTTCGTGTTCATAGACCACGATAAAGAAGCTTATTTGGCCGACCTGCAGCACATTTTGAACCGCGGCTGGCTGCACCAGGGCTCGATCGTGGTCGCAGATAACGTCATGTGGCCGGGCTCGCCCGCTTACCGCGCATACATGAGCGGCCAACAAGGCATCCTATGGAACACCATCGAGCATGAGGCGCGGGTCGAATACCAAGCATTACCCGACCTGGTGCTGGAGTCGGAGTACTTGGGCAGCTGACTAATTCCAGATGCGAACCCGGCGGTGCGGCTCCAGGAACAACGCGTCATCCTCGGCGACATCGAACGCCTCATAAAAGGCGTCAACGTTGCGGATGACGCCGTTGCACCGGAATTCCGGTGGTGAGTGCGGGTCCACTGCCAGTCGCCGGATCGCCTCAGCGTCACGCGATTTCGTCCGCCACACTTGCGCCCAGCCGAAGAACACGCGCTGCACCCCGGTCAGGCCGTCGATGACCGGAGCGGGCTCGCCGTTTCGCGACAGCTGGTAGGCCAGCAACGCGATGGACAGCCCACCCAGGTCGCCGATGTTCTCGCCGACGGTGAACGCGCCGTTGACATGGTGGCTGCTGTCGAGGGCTCGCGGCGTGTACGTCTCGTACTGCTCGATCAGCGCTTTGGTGCGGGCGCCGAATTCGGTACGGTCGTCATCGGTCCACCAGTCGACCAGGTTGCCGTCGCCGTCGTACTTGGCGCCCTGGTCATCGAACCCGTGCCCGATCTCGTGTCCGATCACCGCGCCGATCCCGCCGTAGTTGGCGGCGTCGTCGGCCTCGGCGTCGAAGAACGGTGGCTGCAGAATCGCTGCGGGAAAGACGATTTCGTTCATGCCGGGGTTGTAGTAGGCGTTGACGGTCTGCGGGGTCATGAACCATTCGTCGCGGTCGACCGGGCCACCCAGCTTGGCCAGCTCACGGTCGTGATTGACCGCATAGCCGCGCTGGAAGTTGCCGTAGAGGTCGTCGCGGTCGATCACCAGCTTCGAGTAGTCCCGCCAGCTGACCGGGTAGCCCACCTTGGCGGTGAACTTCTCCAGCTTGGTCAGCGCGCGTTGCCGGGTCTGCGGGGTCATCCAGTCCAGCTCGTTGATGCTGATCCGGTAGGCTTCCTGCAGGTTTTCCACCAGGGCGTCGATCCGCGCTTTGGCGTCCGGCGGGAAATGCCTTTGCACATAAAGCTTTCCGACCGCGTCGCCCATGAGGCTTTCGACCAGCGCCACCGCCCGCTTCCAGCGGTCGCGGATCTGTTCGGCGCCGGTCAACTGCCGGCCGTAGAAGTCGAAGTCGGCGGCGACGAGTTCGTCGGTCAGCCAGGGTGCACGGGCCCGGATCAACCGCCAGCGCGCCCAGCGCCTCCAGTCTTCAAGATCTTCGCCGGCCCACAACTCGGCGAACGTGGTGAAGTAATCAGGTTGGCGCACAACCAATTCCGAGACCGCCTCGGGTGTGGTGCCCAGCGCGCTCACCCAGCCGGACCAGTCGAAGCCCGCCCCCTCGGTCTGCAGCTGCGCGAACGTGCGCAGGTTATAGGTGAGCTCGGCGTCGCGGCGCTTGACCACATCCCAGTGCGCCGCAGCCAGTTTGGTCTCCAGCGCCACAATGCGGGCGGCCGTGTCGGCGTGCTCGGCGGGATCGCCCCCCAGCACCAGGCCGAACATCCGGGCGATGTGTCGGGGGTAGGCGGCCAGCAACTCGGCGTGCTGGGCTTCGCGGTAGTAGGACTCGTCGGGCAATCCGATGCCCGATTGGGAGAAGTACACGAGGTACCGGGTCGAATCTTTGGAATCGGTATCGACGTAGAGTCCGACGCCACCGCCCACCCCGGTGCGTTGCAGGGCGCCGACGGTTGCGGCCAGCGCGGCCCGGTCGGCGGCGGCATCGATGGTGGCCAACTCATCGAGCAGCGGCTGCACGCCGCGACGCTCGACGGCTTCCTCGTCGAGGAAGCTGGCGTAGAGGTCGCCGATGCGCTGCTCGTCGGTGCCTTGCCGGGCGCCGGACTGGCTCGCTTCGGTGATGAGGTCGCGCACCTGCTCCTCGGCCCGGTCGAACAAGACCCGGAAGGCGCCGTCGGTGGCGCGGTCGGCGGGGATTTCGTATTCGGTCAGCCAGCGGCCGTTCACGTGGCCGAACAAGTCGTCTTGGGGACGGGCATCGGGGTCGACATAGGTCAGCTCGATGCCCGAGCGGATGGCCTCTACAGTCACCCCGCCATCCTTCCATCTCGTTTCGGGTGCAACGATCGGCCCATGCCTGACCTGGACGAAACCGAGCCGGACACCGACGCGGCCGACGACGAAGTGGACATAGACGAAGCCGAGAGCGCGGCGGGCGGCATGTTCTCCAGCTACGGCATCGCCTCGACCGTGCTGGGCCTGGTCTCGGTCGCCGCGATCGTGCTGGCGGTATTCATCTGGAACGCGCACCGCGACGCCACCGGCGAACGTGCCTACCTGACCCGCGTCATCGCGGCCGCAGCCGCCTGGACGGATGTGCTGATCAACATGAACGCAGGCAACGTCGACGCGAGTCTGCAGCGCCTGCACGACGGGACGGTCGGACAACTCAACACCGACTTCGACGCGGCCGTACAGCCTTACCGGCAGGTGGTGGAGAAGTTGCAGACGCACAGCACCGGCCGCATCGACGCAGTGGCCGTCGAAACCCTGCACCACGACCTGGACACCCAGCCCGGCGCGTCGCGGCCCGTGGTCACGACGAAACTGCCGGCGTTTGCGACCCGGACCGACTCGGTGATGGTGGTGGCCACATCGGTCGCCGAGAACGCCGGCGCCAAACCCCAGACCGTGCATTGGAGCCTGCGCCTCGATGTGTCCAACGTGGACGGCAAGCTGATGATCTCCCAGCTGGAGACCATCCGATGAGGAATGCGTGGCGGCTTGCGGCCTTCGATATCGCAGCTCCAGTGGCCGCGATCGGCGCGCTGGTGGCGATCGGCCTCGTCCTCGAGTGGCCGTGGTGGTGGGTGTCGGCGTGCTCGGTGCTGGTGCTGCTGATCGTCGAGGGCATGGCGATCAACTTCTGGCTGTTCCGCCGCGATGCGGTGACGATTGGCACCGACGACGACGCGCCGGGGCTGCGGCTGGCGGTTGCCTTCCTGTGCACCGCGGCCCTGTCGGCGGCGGTGCTCACCGGCTACAACCACTGGACGACGCCGGATGAGGACTTCAAGCGGGACTCCCGCACGGTGGTACAGGTCGCTTCGGGGATGGCCGAGGCGGTGGCGTCGTTCTCGCCGACCGCGCCCAACGCCTCCGTCGACAAGGCCGCGGCGATGATGGTGCCCGAACGTGCCGATGCGTTCAAGGAGCAATACACCAAATCCAGCGCCGACCTGGCGCAGCGCAAGGTCACCGCGCAGGCCGCGACGCTGTCGGCCGGGGCGGAGGCGCTGGGTCCCTCGGCGGCCAGTGTGGCGGTCATCCTGCGGGTCACCCAGAACGTGCCCGGCCAGCCGAGCAGTCAGGCGGCGCCGGCGGTTCGGGTGGCGCTGACCAAGCGCGGCAATGACTGGCTGGTGCTGGACGTGGCGCCGATCAGCGCGCGCTAGCGACGATGCGGGCCACCGGCCCGCTGAGGAGCGGCGCCATCGGGTCCAGCTAGCGACGATGCGGGCCACCGGCCCGCTGAGGAGCGGCGCCACCGGCCCGCTGAGGAGCGGCGCCATCGGGTCCAGCTAGCGACGATGCGGGCGTCTAATTTGCAGCGCGGGTGTTCTTCACTCGAACGAACCGGTCCGACAACCGACGCATCCGGATCATCAACGAGGCCGACGGGCTGACGCTGCCGTCTAGGTAGGCGGCCAGATCTTGGGCGGCGACCCCGATGCGGGACGCGAATTCCTGCTGCCCCAGCCCGGACCGATCCATCAGCAGCTTGACGTGGCGGGCCACCTCGGCACGTTCGTTGGCTTCCAGGTGCGTGCGCGCGCGGTCCAGCACTTCCCACAATGCCTTGGAGATGCCGTACCGCGCGCCATCGAGGACCTCTTCCACCTGGCGCGCGGTGCGCCCGTAGGGATCGCGTTTGAGCGCGGCCGCGATGCGCTTCCAGGTGGCGATGTCGCCGCCTTCCAGGGCCGAGCGGATGGCCGCGGTGGGCCAGAATTCCACCGGCTGGTCCAGGTCGGGCCCGCCCGGCGGGTCGGGGCGTTGCTGCCGCGGTGCGGCGCGTCGGTCTGCTGCCAACGTCACCTCGCCTCCTCCAGCATTGCCACGGCCACCGACAGGCAGCGTTGCCTGACGTCCTCCCAGTTTGCCTTGCCTTCCGCCTCGACCCCTTCCTCGTCGAGGTCAGCGGGGTTCGGATCGGCCAGCCGACGCACCAATTGGGTGGCCATCCATTGCCGTCTGGGCGGTTGACAACAGTAATACCTATCCATTCCGGCCAGCACCACCGCCGCGGTCTCGGGTTCCATCGCGTCGACCATGTCAGCAAATTCGGCAAAGTCGCGGCTACTGTTACGGCACATGATCAGGTAGCCCTTGAGCCGCAGTGTTTCGGCGCCGGTGGGGATTTGCAGCCGGTCGCCGGTGGGCAATTGGACATTGGTGGTCTCCACCGGACTGCGCCGCTTGTACGTGCCGCGGGCCGTCCCGTTGGTTTCCAGGGCATCGAGTGCCACCGAGAGCCGCCCGCGCCACACGGTGACCGGATGCACCGGGCGATCGGCCCACGACATCGCCCGGGCCAGGCCGTTGCGGTAGGCGAGACCGATCTTCGTGGCGGGCGCGGCGAGCGCCGCGGTTTCGTCGGCGACGGGTTCGGGCTCCTTGTCGGCGCGGCCGCAACCGGTGAAGGCAAGCGGGTCGGTCACGCAAATGGCATCGGGCGCAAGGTGTTTGAGCTTGGCCGCAGACTTGATCACCATGCGCAGGTCCGCGCTGGGCGCGATCGCGGCGGTGATGTCCTCGGGGATGACGACCACGCCGCCCAGGTCGACCTCGGGCAGCGGCCGGTCGAAGTCCACCGACGGCAACACGCGTCCCAACCAGCCCGGCAGCCACCAGTTCCACTTGGCGAACATCGCCATCAGCGCGGGCACCAGGACCAGCCGCACGATGGTGGCGTCGACGGCGATCGCCACCGCGCAGGCCACGCCGATCTCGGCGACCAGCGGCATTCCGGCGAACGCGAAGCCGCAGAACACTGCGATCATGATCAGTGCGGCGCTGGTGATGGTGCGCGCGCTGGTGCTTACGCCGTAGGCAACGGCGTCGCGGGTGTGGCCCGTCTGCAGGAAGCGTTCGCGGATTCGGGTGAGCAGGAAGATCTCGTAGTCCATCGATAACCCGAACGTCATCGCCAGCACCAGCGGGGGCACTGTGCTGTCGATCGAAGTCAGGTGCGGGAAGCCCAGCCGCTCGCCCCAGCCCCACTGGAAGATCATCACCAGACTGCCGTAGGCGGCGGCCACCGACAGCAGCGTCATCAGTACGCCCTTGAACGCCAGCAAGACCGAGTGCACCGAGATCAGCAGCATGAGAAACGCAATCGCGGCCACGAACACCAGCACTAGCGGCTCGGTCGCCGACACCCGGTCGTCGAAGTCCTTAATCAGCGCGGTCGAGCCGCCGACGTATACGTGCGCCGAACCGTGGAGATCGATGTCGGGGACTTTGGGTAGCTGGCTACGCATCCAATCCAACGTGTGGCGCGCACCCATATCCTCGGGATCGACGGTCAATACCGCGCTGAGCAGGGCGCTGCTGTTGTCGTCGGCGAATTCCGGTGGTGCCACCGAGGCGATGTCGGGCGCCTGTGTCATTTGCTGACGGATGGCGGCGATGGTCTGGGCGTGCTCGGAAGCGGTTCGGTCCGGGAACGTGACCAGCACCTGAACCGGACCCAGGGAGCCGGGCCCGAGCGCCTGGGATGCGGCCGCCACTCCGGCGCGGATCTCGTGCGACGAGTCAAACTGGCGCAGCAAGCTGTTGCCCAGCACCATCGACGTCGCCGGAGCCGCCATCAGGATCAAAACGGCCGATGCCGCCAGCGCCGACATCCATGGCCGTCGCATCACCCAGCCGACCCAGCGGGTCCAGAACCGCGACACGGTGCTTTCCGGGCGTCGCGACCAATGCAGCAGCGCCGACCGTTTGGCGGCCGCGCGGCCGAACGTCGCCAGCACCGCCGGCGTCAGCGTGGCCGACGTCAGCATCGCGACCGTGACCGCCAGGATCGCGCCGGTAGCCATTGACTTCAGCGCCGGGGTATTGATCAGGTAGATCCCGGTCAGCGACGCGATGACGGTCATGCCGGACAGCACTACCGCCAGCCCCGAGGTGGCCATCGCGGCGTCCACCGCCTCGGCGGGCTGGCGGCCGGAGCGCAGCTCCTCACGAAAGCGCATCAGGATGAACAGCGAGTAGTCCACCGCCAGCGCGATACCGAACATCGACACCGTCGATGTCACGAATACCGACATGGTGGTGTACGTGGACAGCAGGAAGACCAGGCCCATGGTCACCACGACGGTGCAGATGCCCAGCGTCAGCGGGATCGCCGCGGCGGCCAGTGAACCGAACACCGCGAGCAGCACGATCAGGATGATCGGCAGGTTCCAGCGTTCGGCGGCGGCGATGTCGTGTTTGGTGTTGGCCGCCGCGGCGGCGGTCAGCGCGCCCTGCCCGATGACGTAGAGCCGCACGTGGCCGTTGGCGGTCTGGCCGGACCGATCGCCCTTGACACCGACTTTTTCCCGCAGCTTTTTGGCGACGTCGCTGGTGCCTGTGTTGTGGGCGTCCAGCCGTAGCGACACGACATACGGCCGGTCCGGCTGCGGCGGCCGCTGGCTGGGGTTGGGGGACTCGCTGACACCGGGGAACTCGCCGGCGATCTGGCGCAACTGGGCGACCGCGTCGTTCATGTCCTGGTAGCTGGCATCGGCGCGCGGGGCGGCCACCAGCGCCAGCGAGGACGCGCCGAGCTCGGGGTATTGGGCGAGGAGTTCGTCGTGCACGAATATCGACTGGGAGCCGGCCACCTCGAAGCCGCCGCCGGTGAGATTCCCCGACTGCGTCATCGCCAGATAGATGGCCGGCACCAACGTGAGCAGCCAGCCGGCGAACACGAACCAGCGGAATCTGCGCAGGTTGCGGCTCAGGCGCATCATGAAAAGCTGGATGTCGAACTCCCCGTATTTCTCGCGATTTCTCGCGCACTGCGTGCTGCGAGCCTACCGCAGCGAGCTGTGGATGATGTCGGGTTCAAGGTTGCTGAGCTGCAACGATTCGGCGCCCGGCGGGCGCTATGGCAGGATCATCCTTGGCCTTAGGTGGCGCTGCGCCATCCGTTCCGGGGGGAATCAAATGGGTTCGAAGGGGATTAGTGCATGAAGCCGACCGTCACCACCGTGCATCGCGGACTGATTGCGGCACTGATCGCCGGGGCGCTGCCGGGAATCTGGCTGTCGCTGCCGTCGGGCACTCCGTCGGCCCAAAGTGCCACCGACCCTTGTGCGGCCAGTGAAGTCGCCAGGACCGCGGGGTCGGTAGCCAAGCAGACCGGCGACTACTTGGACGCCCATCCCGAGACCAATCAAGCGATGACCACTGTCCTGCAGCAGCCCGCGGGCCCGCAATCGCTCGGCTCACTGAAGAGCTACTTCGACACCCACCCCAAAGTTGCCAGCGATCTGCAAGGACTTTCGCAGCCGCTGACGACCCTGTCGGGCCGGTGCAAGCTGCCGATCACCCTTCCGCAGGCGCTCGGGCTGGCGCAGGCGGCCCAGGGTGCAGGGGGCCTGCCGGGCGTTACCGGCGGCGGCACCCAGCTGAGTCCGCCGGCCGCGACGGCGCCGATTCCGGGCCCGGCACCGGCAAAGCGCGCCGGCTGAGTTATCGGTGTTGCGGGTGGTCGTTGTACGGCCGGCGATCGGGCGGCGGTAACGGCCCTTGCAAGGCGGTTTCGGCCGGGTCGTCGGAAAGCCCGGTCTGCTGGATGGGTAGCCGCAGTTCCGGGTCGGTGGGCGGGTCATCGTCGCTGGCCGAGCCGACTTTCTCGGTGCGGAACATGAAGAAGAACACCACCCAGCCGATGGCGGCGATGAACAGCCAGCTGATCAGGCGGTAGATCAGCATCGCTGAGATGGCATTGGGCAACGCCATGCCGCTCGAGACCAGCCCGGGCACCAGCACCGCCTCGACGACCAGCAGCCCGCCCGGCATCAGCGGAATAGTGCCGACCGCGCGGGCGGCGGCGTAGGCCACCGTCAATCCGGCCAGCGAGGCGTGGTCGCCGGCGGCATAGGCCGCGCAGGCCAGGCATGCGACGTCGGCGACCCAGTTGAACAACGACCAACTGAACGCCACCCCCAGGTCGCGCCGGCTCAGGCTCACCGACTCGAGCTGCATGAGGATTTCGCGCCACTTGTCCAGCCCGGCGTCGGCCGGCCTGCCGCGGATCGAGTTGACCCAGGACAGCACCCTGGTGCCGATTCCCTCGATGAGCTCCGGCCGCGACGCCACCGCCTGGGCCAGCAGCAAAAGTGCGATGAACCCACCCAGGGTGAACAGTAACGAGAACGGGTTGTTCTTGGCGCCCAGTAGAAATGCGCCGCCCAGCCCAAGCACCGCCAGGCCCACCGCCTGCAGTAGCCCCGACATCACCAGCTGCCAAGACGCCACCACCGACGAGGCACCCCAGATGCGTTGCTGGCGCAACAGGAAGGTCGCCGAGAGCACCGGCCCGCCCGGCAACGTGGTGCTCAGTGAGTTCGCCGCATAGAAGGCGGCTTCCGAGCGCAGTTGTTTGACGTGCACCCCGGCCGACTTCAACAGCGTGCGCTGGATCTGCGCGAAGCTGTGCATCGACGCCGCCGCCGCGGCCATCGCGGCGACCAGCCACCACCAGTTGGCCTGATACACGCTCATCCAGGCCTTGGCCAGCTGGTCCCACACCAGCGCCACCTCGACGCCGAGAACGATCGCGACGATCGCCAGGACCGCCCAGCGCAGCCACCAGTACTTGCCGCGCGAAACCTCTTCGCGCTGGGCAAGCCCTTTGCGGGCGGAGGCGCCGTGCGACATCTGAATAGGGTAACGGTGCAGGTGACGCGGGTATCGCCGCACGTCGCGGACTGTGTCGGGCTCGGTCCGGGATCGTAACCGGATCGTGGCGGCATGCATCCAGCTACGCTTGCCGGATGTCGACAAGTCTCGACGATGCCTCGGTTACGCCACTTGTTCGCCGGACCGCGGCCTGGTCGTGGCGATTGCTGGTCATTCTCGGCGCCGTGGTTGCGCTGTTGTGGGTGATCAAGAAGCTGGAAGTCATTGTCGTGCCAGTGTTGCTGGCGATGATGATCAGTGCATTGCTGGTACCTGTGGTGGACTGGCTGGACCGCAAAGGGCTGCCCCGCGGGGCCGCGGTCACGCTGGTGATTTTGGGCGGGTTCTCGGTTCTGGGTGGCCTGCTGGCGTTCGTCATCATCCAATTCATCGCCGGCTTGCCGGATCTGGTGAAGCAGGTCGAGCACAGCATCGACTCCAGCCGCCGCTGGCTCATCCAAGGCCCGGCGCACCTGCGCAGCGAGCAGATCGAGAATGCGGGCAACGCGGCGATCGAGGCGCTGCGCAATAATCAGGCCAAGCTGACCAGCGGCGCGCTGTCTACCGCGGCCACCATCACCGAACTCGTCACAGCCGCGGTGTTGGTGCTGTTCACGCTGATTTTCTTCTTGTACGGCGGCCGCAATATCTGGCAGTACGTCGCCAAGCTCGTCCCCGTGCACGTACGCGACCGGGTGCTCGAGGCGGGGCGGGCCGGCTACGGGTCACTGATCGGCTACGTGCGGGCCACGTTCCTGGTGGCGCTCACGGACGCGATCGGCGTCGGCACCGGGCTGGCGATCATGGGGATACCGCTGGCGCTGCCGCTGGCCTCGATCGTGTTCCTCGGCGCATTCATCCCGCTGATCGGTGCGCTGGTGTCCGGGCTGCTGGCGGTGGTGGTTGCCCTGCTGGCCAAGGGGCTGGTCTATGCGCTGATTACCCTCGGTTTGCTGATCGCGGTCAATCAAATGGAAGCGCATTTGCTGCAGCCGTTGGTGATGGGCCGGGCCGTCTCGATCCACCCGCTGGCGGTGGTGTTGGCAATCTCCACCGGCGGTGTGCTCGCCGGCATCGTCGGCGCCTTGCTGGCCGTCCCGACCGTCGCGTTCCTCAACAATGCGATGCAGGTGTTGCTGGCCCGAGATCCCGAGGCCGAGTCCGAGGAGCAGACGGAGGAGGAGGGCGTCATCGTGGCGGCCGAACCCGACGATCCCGACGGCTGAGTCGCTTGTCCTGGTCCGGCTCGAGCATCGAGCGTGAACCGGGGGCTTCGAGTGGGAATCGTTGGCGGCGGAATCGCGGAATCGCGGAATCGCGACCCTGGACGCACACACGAAGCCGCTAGCGCACATTCGAAGCCGTCAGTGCTGGCGCGTCGAGCGTGAACCGGGGGCTTCGAGTGGGAATCGTTGGCGGTGGAATCGCGGAATCGCGACCCTGGAGCCACACACGAAGCCGTCAGAGCACACACGAAGCCGCTAGCGCACATTCGAAGCCGTCAGTGCACGCGAAGCCGCCGGAGCACAGTCGAAGCCGTAAGTGCACGCACGAAGCTGTGAGTGCTCGTGCGTCGAGCGTGAACTGACGGTTTCGAGTGGGAATCGTGGGCGGTGAAATCGCGGAATCGCCACCCTGGACGCACACTCGAAGCCGTCAGAGCACATACGAAGCCGTCAATGCACACTCGAAGCCGTCAATGCACACTCGAAGCCGTCAGAGCACACACGAAGGGCGCTAGAACTAGATCCGTCCCTCGCGGCGCAGCAGGTCCTGGGCGCTGAGCCCGCCGCCGCCACCGCGGCGGCGGCCGCGGGTGTTGTCGGTGCCATTATCAGAGCCCCCGCCCTTGTCGTCCTGCCCGCGGGCGTTCAGCTTCTCGGTGGCCGCATCGGAGTCGTTGGCGTCTGCCCGCATGACCGGTATAGCGGCGGTCTTGTCCTTGTCGGCCGGGTCGCCCTTTGCCTCCCCGGGCACCGGCATGGCACGGGTCTGGCCCGCCGACGGCGGCGACGGCCGAGTTTGCAGGCGCGTGGTGGGCGGCTCGCTGGGCTCATTGGACCGCGTCGGTATCGCGGCGGTCTTGGCGCTGGACGGCCCGTTGAGCGAGGGCACGCCCTCGGGCCGCTCGGCGGTACGCGTCTGACGCGGTGCCTCGAGAGCGGCTGGGTGAGTCGGGTCGTGTGGTGGCCGCGGGCTTGCCGCGACCAGCCCCGCGGTGACGGGAGGCCGCGTCGTGCTTGCCGGTCGCTTGCGCTCGTCGGGCAGCCGGATCTCGCCCAGCCCGATGCGGGTCTGTAGCCGTCGCATCCAGCGTGGTGCCCACCAGCAGTCATCGCCGAGCAGTTTCATCACCGAGGGCACCAGGAACATGCGGACCACGGTGGCGTCCAGCAGCAGAGCCGCCATCAACCCGAACGCCAGATACTTCATCATCACCAGGTCGGAGAACACGAACGAACCCGCGACCACGGCCAGCACCAGCGCGGCCGCGGTGATCAGCCGGCCGGTGGTTGCCGTCCCGATCCGGATCGCTTCCTGCGTCGACATGCCGTTCTCCCGAGCCTCGACCATTCGGGAGACCAGGAACACCTCATAGTCGGTGGCCAGGCCGTAGCCGACCGCCACCACCAGCGCGATGACCGGCGCGGTCAGTGGTGTCGCGGTGAAGTTCAGGATCCCGGAGCCATGCCCGTCGACGAATATCCACGTCAAGATGCCCATAGTGGATCCGAGGGTCAGCGCGCTCATCACCGCGGCCTTGATCGGCAGCACCACCGAACCGAAGGCCAGGAACATCAACAGCGTGGTCGCGGTGAGCAGGATGACCAGCATCGCCGGCATGTTGTCGAACAGGCTATGAATCGAATCCTGTTCCAGGGCCGGCGTCCCGCCGACGTATACCTCGATGCCCTTGGGCGGGGTGATGGCGCGTAGCTCGGCGAGTTTCTTGGACGCGTCGCCGGGATTGACCAGTCCGTTCTGCAGCACGCGCACCGACGGATCCTTCGATCCACCCGGCGCTTGGGAGCGCTCCTGCCACATATCGGCGGGGTTGTTGTCCGGCTCGATGAACCCGCTGATCGTCATGGCCTTGCTGCGGACGTCGGCGATCTGCTGGTCGGTGACGGGCTGATGGTTGGTCGACTGGATGACCAGCGTCAGCGGGTTGGTGCGATAGCCGGGGAAGAGCTGATCGAAGTGCTCCTGCGACTGGCGCACTGCATTGTTGGGTGGCAGATACTTCTCGCTCATGCCGCCCAGCGACAGGTTGAACAGCGGGATGACCAGCAGGATCATGCCGATGACGATCGGGATGGCGAAGACCAGTGGCCGCCGCATGACCCAGTTGACCAGCTTGCCCCAGAAACCGGCCTCGACCTCTTCGCGGGTCTTGGTCTTCTGCAGCCGGTCGGCGAGCCAGTTCAGGTAAGCCCTGGACACCTTCCAATTGCGCAGGAACGGTACCCGGAACGCAGTCCGCACACCGAGCGCGTCCACATGGCGGCCCAGCACGGCCAGACAGGCCGGCAGCAGGGTGATCGACAGTAGGGCGGCCAGCCCGACGGCCGCGATCAGCGCATAGGTCAGCGATTTCACGAAGCCCTGCGGCAGCATCAGCAGGCTCGCGCCCGACGCGATGATCAGCACCGCCGAGAAGGCGACCGTCCGGCCGGCGGTCATGACCGTGCGTCTAACCGCGGTTTCGGTGTCGTAGCCCTCGGCGATCTCCTCCCGGAACCGGCTCACCACGAAAAGCCCGTAGTCCACCGCGATGCCGAGACCGATCAGCGAGACCACGGGCTGAGCGAAGAAGTGCACCGGCCCGAACATCGCGATCAACCGCAGGATGCCCAGGGCGCCCGCGATGCTCAAGCCACCCACCATGACCGGGAGGCAGGCCGCGACGGCGCCGCCGAACACCAGGAACAGCACAATGGCCACCAGCGGCAGCGCCAGCACCTCCATCCGTCGCTGGTCGGTGGCGATGGTGCCGGTCAAGGCCTCGGCCACCGGCTCGAGACCGGCGAGCTGGATGGTGCCGCCGTCCAGCTTCTGCAGCGATGGCGCGATGTCTTTGTAGTTGTTCAGGATGGTGTCGTCGTCGTCACCCTTGAGCGGGATGGAGACGAACGTGTACTTCTTGTCGTCGGTGGCCATGCCCTTGATGACCGAGCTTGTCGAGTCCGGCGCGCGTAGGTAACCGGCCCAGCCCAGCACCTGGTTGGGGTGGTCCTGCACAAACTTGTTGAGCTCGTCGGTGATCTTCTTCGACCACGCCGGATCGTTGACCGTCTTGCCGTCCGGGGCGTGGAAGATCGCGACGATATGGCCGGTCCGGTCGCGGCCGTAAACTTGGTCGCCCAGCACCGAGGCCTTCACCGATTGGCTGCCGTCGTCGTAAAAACCGCTTTGCGTGACGTGCTTACCCAGGCTCAACCCGAAAATGCCGCCGCCAAGGCACAGTGCCACCATGACCCCGATTACGATGAACCGGTAGCGGTACACAGTTCGACCCCACCAGGCGAACACGTAAGCTCCTTACTGGATCGTTAGCGACCCGCGCTTTTCGATTTTCGTCCGTCGGTTATCAACCACGCGAGGTCAACAGCGAGGACAGCGGCCGGAACGGCTGCAGCCAAGCTCCCTGCTCAGGTAGCGAATCAAGGCCGATCCGCGGGAGCGGCTCCCGGAAAACACCTGCGATATCTTCCAGGTCGACGAACTCCAAGGTATCCGACGCTAGCGCCCAACTGGCGTGTTCACGAAATCCGAGCACTTGAACTGGCGTTCCGCCGCGGGCGATCTCCTCCAGCGGCTGACGGAACGCTTGACCGTCGGCCGACGCCACCACCAGCGCCGCAAGTCCCTCGTGATAGCGCTGGTCGATGTGCGCCAGCATGTCGCGGTCGACGTCGCTGTCGTCGTCGATCTTCGGTTTGGCGAAGACGGCGAAGCCGACGTTGCGCAGCGCGTCCACCCAGGGCCGGACCACCTCGGCACTGCCGGGTGCGATGTTGGTGAAGACGGTGGCCTCGGGCTCGATCGAGACGCCGGGCCGGCTGGCCGAGACCTCGGCGGTGCGGGCCAGCACCCAGCGGCCCAGGGCGTCAAAGCGGGGTCGCTCCAGCGCTGTCGGCCGACGGCCCAGGATCGATCCGAGGCCCATGTCCAGATTGGGGGCGTCCCATACCAGCAGGACCCGACCGATTGGCGGCGCGAAGCCGGTCAGTACTGGCGGCAGCGACCGCCCGGCCAGCGGTTCGGACGGTGTGGCCACTTCTTCGGTCAGGCTCATTCAGTCAGCCGTTTCCATAACAGTTCATTGACGGTGCTGCCCGCCTCCTGGGCTTTGGACTCGTACTTGGTGATCGGGCGGGCCACCGAGATGGGCAGTGGCGGCGCGCCGGCCTCGATGCGAACCAGGCTCGGTTCGGCATCGCCGACCTCGGCGATGTGCTCGGCATAACCGGCATGGTCGGTAGCGGCGTGCAGGACACCTCCGGGGATCAGCCCGTGTGCGATCAACGCAATCGTGCCGGGCTGCAGCAGCCGGCGCTTGTGGTGGCGCGCCTTGGGCCACGGATCGGGGAAGAAGACGCGCACGCCGCTCAACGAACCGGGGGCGATCAGATTCTGCAGCACGTCGACCCCGTTGCCGCGGATCAACCGGATGTTGTCCACATTCTCACTGTCGATCGCGCTCAGCAGCTGCGCCAGCCCGCGCCGGTAGATTTCCACCGCGATCACGTCTATATCCGGTTCGGCCTTGGCCATCGCGAGTGTCGACGTGCCGCTGCCGCAGCCGATCTCCAGCACCAGCGGCGCGTCCCGGCCGAACCAGGCCCGGGTGTCCAGGGGGGCATCCCGCGATGACGCCTCCATGCCGAGCTCCGGCCAGCGTCGCTCCCAGGTCTGGCGCTGGGCATTCGAGAGCGCGGAACGTCGCGACCGAAAGCTGGTGGCGGGCAGATAGCCCCATGCGCTGTCCTGACCGCCGTCTTCGGATTCCACCCGTGCGTCGGGACGTACCCCCACCCCGGGTTGCGCATGCATTCGTCCATGGTGGCTCATGAACCGCTGGTGTAGCCGCCCGTGGTCCAGATTGATACCCAACAGTTGCCTTCGGCTGGTAGCGGTGGCTCGCGTCCGGGCGGCGCAGATGTCACCATTCGGTGGGGGCACGACTTGCACGGAACGGGGGCAGCACATTTTCGTCGAGGAGCTGGCACGATTCGCTGCCGCTACCGATGACCTGCGGGTAAAGGCCATTTCCGAGCGAGCCGCGGCGCCCTTGCGGGTGTCTGTGCAGGGCCGCGACGGGGTGGGTCGGGCCACCGTGGCGCGCGCGGTGGACGCCGCACCGGACATCGAGGTGCGCTCGGCGAACCGGGCGGAGGTGGTGCTGTATGTCACCGCGGAGGTGGTCAAACCCGAGGACCGCGATGCCCTGCGCGATATCGGGGCGCCCGTGGTGGTGGTGCTGAACAAGGCCGACCTGTGTGGGTTCGCGGCGGGCGGGCCGATCGCGGCGGCGGGGGCCCGCTGTGCGCGGCTCTCCGACCTGGTCGCCAGACCGGTGCTGCCCATGATCGGGTTGCTGGCCGTGGCCGTGCTCGACGAGGCTGCCTGGGCGGTGCTGGCCGGCCTGGCCGTCCACCCGGCCGGCGCTGCCTGCCTTGACGGCGGCTACGACAGCTTTTTGATGGCCCGGCTTCCGGTGCCGGCCCAGGCGCGGCTGCGCCTGCTGGAGACCCTCGACCTGTTCGGCATCGCGCTCGGTGTGGCGGCGGTGCGCCGCGGCGTTTCGCGCGCCCAGGTCGCGGCGCTGCTGTGGCGGGCCAGCGGTGTCGACGCCGTCGTTGCCGCAGTGCTTGCCGCCGGCGCTGAGGCGCGGTACCGCCGCGTGCTGCGTGCGGTCGCCGAGCTGGAAGCCCTGGCCGTTTCGCTCCCCGGGATCGACGCCTTTTCGTCCTGCGACAACACCGTCGTCGCCAGGATGGCTGATGCCGCTGACGTGCTGGCGTCCAGCGGGCTGGAACTGGGACCGGCCGCGCCGCTGCAGCGGGCGGTGCGCTGGCAGCGTTACGCTCGCGGGCCGGTGAGCGACCTGCACCGGGCCTGTGGGACCGATATCGCGCGCGGATCGCTGCGGCTATGGCCGGCGGCGGGGGAGACATTGTGATCGGCGCGGCCCGCGATGATCCGGCCGCCCAGGTGGACGCGTTGGTGGCCGCGATCGGCCCACGACTGGATGCGCCGGCCATCAACCGCCGTGAGGTGGTGCTGGTAGCCGGTCCGTGGCTGGCCGGCGTCAGCAGTGTGGCCGCCGCGCTGCGCGAGCGGCTGCCCGATCAGGTCTTCATAGAGGCGCCGGAGCTGGGCACCGGTGATGCGCCGATGGCGGTGGTGTTCGTGGTGTCCGCGGCGGCCGCCCTGACCGAATCCGACTGCGCGCTACTGGATGCCGCCGCCGAGCACACCGACGTGGTGGTGGCGGTGGTGGCCAAGATCGACGTGCACCTCAACTGGCGCGAGGCGGTGACCGCCAACCGCGACCGGCTGGCCGCATACGCGCCCCGCTACATACAGGTGCCCTGGGTGGGTGTGGCGGCCGCACCTGAGGTGGGCGAGCCGGTCGTCGACGAGCTGGGCGGGATTGTCCGGAGACAGCTTGCCAACTCCGACATTGCCCGGCGAAACAGGTTGCGCGCGTGGGAATCCCGGCTGCAGAAGGTCGCTCAGCGATTCGACCGCGACGCCGCGGGCGCCGGACGCGGGGCCCGGGTGGAGGCCTTGCGCGCAGAACGCAGCGCGGCCCTGCGGGAACGCCGCCAGTCGAAGTCGGAGCTCAGCATCACCTTGCGCGGCCAGATCCAGCAGGCGCGCGTCGGGCTGTCCTACCTTGTACGCAACCGTTGTTCGTCGGTTCGTACCGACTTGCAGGAGGACATCGCCGGGCTGCCCCGGCGCGACATGGCCGGGTTCGAGGCCCACACCCGCGCCCGGGTACAGGAAGTGGTCGCCGAGGTGGCCGAGGCAACCGCCGCGCAGCTGGACGACGTAGCGCAGGTGATGGGTGTGCCGGTGGAGCCGCCGCTGCTGGACAACCTGCCGACGGTCCCGATCAGCGCCCCGCCGCTGAAATCGCGGCGGCTGGAGACACGGCTGACGATGCTGCTGGGCGCTGGGTTCGGACTGGGTGTCGCGCTGACACTGAGCCGGCTCGCGGCGGGCCTGGTGCCCCGCTGGGCGCCCGGGCTGACGGTGGCGGTGGTCGTGGCGTGCGTGGCGGTCGGACTCGGCGCGGCGGTGTGGGTGGTGAGCACTCGTGCACTACTGCATGACCGTGCTTTGCTGGACCGCTGGACTGGCGATGTGGCGGGGTCGTTGCGCTCGGTACTCGAGGCGCTGGTGGCCGGTCAGGTGCTGGCCACCGAGTCGCTGCTGAGCACCGCACTCAGTGCCCGCGACGAAGCCGAGAACGCCCGGGTGGCCGATCAGGTCAGCGTCATCGACAGCGAATTGCGCGAGCATGCGATTGCGGCGGCCCGGGCCGCGGCGCTGCGGGACCGGGAAATGCCGACCATCCGGGCCGCGCTGGACGCGGTACGTGCAGAACTGGGGCAACCGGGTATACACAGCCTCGACGGCAAAACCAACGGATCGGGTTTCGAGGGGCGCGAATGGTAGCAGTTTCTGACTTTTCCGCATCTTCTGAATCGGTCCTGTGAGCAGGCTTATACCCCTGCAGGCCTTACACGACAAGTGATGCGCGATAACCTGTATATAAGCGCTAGCCGTGATGATAAGCAGTGCTAGCAAATGCACGAACGACTACACGCAATCAGACAAGCCGATAACTAGCAGCAGAATTCAGGAGAGTTCGATGACCTCAGCGACCATCCCCGGTTTGGATACCGCGCCGACGAAGCACCAGGGGCTGTTGGCATGGGTGGAGGAGGTTGCCGAGCTCACCCAGCCCGACCGGGTGGTGTTTGCCGACGGTTCCGAGGAAGAGTTCCAGCGCCTGGCCGACCACCTGGTCGCGGCGGGCACGTTCACCAAGCTGAACCCGGAGAAGCACAAGAACTCCTACCTGGCCTTGTCCGACCCCTCCGACGTCGCGCGGGTGGAATCCCGGACGTTCATCTGCTCGGAGCGCGAGATCGACGCCGGCCCGACCAACAACTGGAAAGACCCCAGTGAGATGCGGGCCATCCTGACCGACCTGTACCGCGGTTGTATGCGTGGCCGCACCATGTACGTGGTGCCGTTCTGCATGGGCCCGCTCGGCGCCGACGAACCCAAGCTCGGCGTGGAGATCACCGACTCCGAATACGTCGTTGTCTCGATGCGCACCATGACCCGAATGGGAAAGGCCGCGCTGGAGAAGATCGGCGACGACGGCTTCTTCGTCAAGGCGCTGCACTCCGTCGGCGCGCCGCTGGAAGAGGGCCAGAAAGACGTGCCGTGGCCCTGCAACGAGACCAAGTACATCACCCACTTCCCGGAAACCCGCGAGATCATGAGCTACGGCTCCGGCTACGGCGGCAACGCGCTGCTGGGCAAGAAGTGCTATTCGCTGCGGATCGCCTCGGCGATGGCCCACGACGAGGGCTGGCTCGCCGAGCACATGCTGATCCTCAAGCTGATCTCCCCGGAGAACAAGGCGTACTACTTCGCCGCTGCCTTCCCGTCCGCGTGCGGCAAGACCAACCTCGCGATGCTGCAGCCGACAATCCCGGGCTGGCGCGCGGAAACCCTGGGCGACGACATCGCCTGGATGCGGTTCGGTAAGGACGGCCGGCTGTATGCGGTCAACCCTGAGTTCGGTTTCTTCGGGGTGGCACCGGGCACCAACTGGAAGTCCAACCCGAACGCCATGCGCACCATCGAGGCGGGCAACACGGTGTTTACCAACGTGGCCCTCACCGACGACCACGACGTGTGGTGGGAGGGCCTGGAGGGCGAGCCCGACCACCTGATCGACTGGAAGGGCAACGACTGGATCCTGCGGGAGACGGATACCAAAGCGGCGCACCCGAATTCGCGGTACTGCACGCCGATGTCGCAATGCCCGATCCTGGCTCCGGAGTGGGATGACCCGCAGGGCGTGCCGATTTCGGGCATCCTGTTCGGCGGCCGCCGCAAGACCACCGTCCCGCTGGTGACCGAGGCGCGCGACTGGCAACACGGCGTGTTCATCGGGGCCACCCTGGGCAGCGAGCAGACCGCCGCGGCCGAGGGCAAGGTCGGCAACGTGCGCCGCGACCCGATGGCCATGCTGCCGTTCCTGGGCTACAACGTCGGCGACTACTTCCAGCACTGGATCAACCTGGGCAAGAACGCCGACGAGTCCAAGTTGCCGAAGGTGTTCTTCGTCAACTGGTTCCGCCGCGGCGACGACGGCCGCTTCCTGTGGCCGGGCTTCGGCGAGAACAGCCGGGTGCTGAAGTGGATCGTCGACCGCATCGAGCACACCGCCGGCGGCCGCACCACCCCGATCGGCACGGTGCCCGCCGTCGAGGATCTGGACCTGCAGGGTCTGGACGCCGACCCCGCCGATGTGGCCGAGGCGCTGACGGTTCGTGTCGACGAGTGGCGCGACGAGATTCCGCTGATCGAGGAGTGGCTGCAGTTCGTCGGCGAGAAGCTGCCCACCGGCATCAAGGACGAGTTCGACGCGCTCAAGCACCGCCTGGACGAGGCTGAGTAGCTTTCATTCACCCACGGGCAGGGGCGAGTTCTTCGACGGCCCGCACGGCCGTCGAGACCCGCTCCTCCCAACCTCCGCTGAGCACCACATAGGGCCGTCCCGCGGCGCGCAGCGCCTGCTCACAACGGACGGAAAAGGCGTCGCCCGACGCGCCGGAAGTCGTGAGCAGCGTCAAATCGTAAGAACGTCCGGCTAATTCGCGCAGCTCCGGCGGGCAGCCGCCGGCCAGCAACTCGGCCCACACGGCCGTCGCGATCGGATCGGTGTCGCAGACCAGGAAGCGATCGGCGTCGCGCGCCAGGGCCTGCTCCGAAGCGATCTGTCCGCGCGCGATTTCGGTCCAGTCCAGTCCTGCTGGTGCGTCGAGTTCGCGCAATATGTTGGCCCGCTCCGGGACCCAGCTGGTTCCGAGTTTTTCTGCCAGCGCCCGTGCCAGGGTGGTCTTGCCGGTGCCTTCGGGTCCGATGATGCTGATGCGTTTCACGAAGGCCGGCCGGACGCAGCGCGGGATGTGCTGCCAGTGGGCAAGCGGGTCAGCGCGGATTTCGGTCGCGCTGATCGGTACCACCACGCGGCCCTGATCGACCGGCACGAAGCGCGCCCCGAGGAGCTCGGCGAACTGCGCGTTGTAGGGCTCGGCACCGAAGTAGAAGTCAGGCAGCCTGGGTAGCGCGTCTTCCAGGGTCGCCTTCCAGATGGGCCAGAAGTCGGGGTGGTCCCAGGGGCGCTGCGGGTTGTCGTTGGGGAGGTGGATTACCAGGTTGAAGGGGAAGAGTTCGCGCATCCACTTGACGCGTTGCTTGCCCGGAATCGGCTCGTCGGCCCGGGTGCCGACGACGATGGTGAGATCGTCCACCCATTGCCGGGCGAACTCGCAGAGGTAAATGTGCCCGGCGTGGGGCGGCATGAACTTGCCGAGCACCATGCCGTGCGTCACGCCCGCGCCTCCGCGGTTCGGCGGGCGATGACGTCCTCCCACTCGTCGAGCCGGGACAGGAAGAACGCCGACGCCTCATCGAAGGTGAGCTCCGGATCGGGGCCGATGCGGGCTTCGACATCGGAGTAGAACCGCGACGCCTCGGGGTCGACGAAATCCCATTGGCCCAGCGGCCATTCCGAAGTGAGGTACCCGGCATCCGAATAGGCTTGGTACAACGGCGTTCCCGGATAGGGGACCATTTTGCCCATCAGCTTGAAGGGCAGCCCGTTTCTTGTCTCCAGGAGCAGGCGGACTGTCTCGCGTAGCTCCTCGGGCCGCACTGTGGGGTGGAACATTATGGTCCCGGCGATTATCTCGATGCCCAGCTCCTGCAGGGATTGAACGGTGTCCGCTGCGTCTTTTCCCCGACCGAGGATCTGTTTGCGGTAGCTGCGCAGTTGGTCGTAGGACCCCGTCTCCAAGCCGATGAACACACGATGAAGACCCGCCCGGTGCAGGTGTTTGAACAGAGCCAGATCGACAACGGAGTCCAGCCGGATATCGATCATGAACTTGATGTCGAGGCCACGCCTTAGCACCGCGTCGGCAAAGTCCGCGGCGCGCTGCTGCGAACTGGGGTGTTTGGAGACAAACAGGTCGTCGGTGATCGAGTAGAAATCGATGTCGAAGTTCGACGCTAGAGCTGCGATCTCGTCGACGACAACGTCGACCGACTTCGCCCGGTAACTGTCTTTCCCGAACATCCCGGACATCGCGCCGGTGCCGCAGAAGGTGCATCGGTAGGGACATCCGCGGGTGGAGAAGACGGAGGCGGCGAAGCCGTCGGCAAGGACGGTGGGCAACTCGTCACGAGCCGCAGGCGGTAGCTCGTCGAGATCGATCAGCGGGGCGGGTACGTAGACGATCTGGCCCCTTTCATCGCGGCGGGCCAGCCCCGGAATGTCTTCAGCCGCAGCGTCGTTTACCACGGCCAGGGCCAGTCTGGTGAAGGTCTGCTCGCCGTCGCCGACGACGACGTAGTCGAAACAGTCGTGCTGACGCAGGATGCGTTCGTAGTTGAGTGTCGCGATGGCGTGGCCGATGACGATTCGTACGCCAGCCCAGGCCTGTCGGGCGCGCTGCGCCAACCACAGCACCTCCGGAAGAGTGTCGATGCAGGAAAAGCCGACAAGGCGCGGCGTGCCCGATGCTCCGACGGCGTTTTCCATGGCCTGCCAGGTCTCTGCCACGGTCACATGGCCGTCGACCAAGCCGTTGACGCAGGTGATTTCGATCCCCTGGGCCTTGGCGTACGCCTTGATCGACATCATCCCGAGGTGCTCCACCGGCATGGAGGAATACCGCGAGGGATCCGTGCGCTTGATTGCGCTGACGAACGACAGGGCGTCCGGCCGGGCGCCTGGCGGATTGACAAGCAGAACTGTCATGGGTGGACTTTACAAACGATTTGCGCCGGTGGGGGCAGGAATTGTCGCCCTTGTTCCGGTGGTCGGCGGCCTGCGACGTACAGTCGGCCCATGCAGATCCGCCCCTTCATCGGAGCCGATAAAGCTGCTGTCATCCTGCATCCGTCAGGCACCGTGATCAGCTTCGACGAGCTGGAAGCCCGCGCCAATCGGCTGGCCCACCGGTTCCGTCAGGCGGGTCTGCGCGAGGGCGACACCGTGGCCATCCTGATGGAGAACAACGAACACATGCACGCGGTCATGTGGGCGGCTCGCCGCAGCGGGTTGTACTACGTGCCGATCAACACCCACCTGACCCCGGCCGAGGCGGCTTACATCGTCGACAACAGCAGCGCCAAGGCGATCATCGGCTCGGCGGCACTGCGCGACACCTGCGCGGGCCTGGCCGAACACCTGCCGGGCGGGCTGCCCGGGCTGTTGCTGCTCGCCGACGGGGATCTGCCGGGCTGGGAGCGATACCCGGAATGCGTTGCGGATCAACCTGATACGCCGATCGCCGACGAGATCGAGGGCGACCTGCTGCAGTATTCGTCGGGTACCACGGGCCGGCCCAAAGGAATCAAACGCCAGTTGCCGCACGTGCGGCCGGAAGAGGCGCCCGGCATGATGTCGGCGCTGGTCGGGTACTGGATGGATCCCGACGCGGTGTACCTGAGCCCGGCTCCGCTGTATCACACCGCGCCATCGGTGTGGTCGATGAGCGTGCAGGCCGGCGGCATCACCACGGTGGTGATGGAGAAGTTCGATGCCGAGGGGGCGCTGGACGCCATCGCCCGCCATCGGGTGACCCACGCCCAGTTCGTGCCGGCGATGTTCGTCCGGATGCTGAAACTACCTGAGGCCGTTCGTAATTCGTACGACCTGTCCAGCCTGAAGCGGGTGATGCACGCGGCTGCGCCGTGTCCGGTGCAGATCAAGATGGCGATGATGGACTGGTGGGGGCCGATCATCGACGAGTACTACGCATCCTCGGAAGCCCACGGCTCGACGCTGATCACCGCCGAGGACTGGCTGGCTCATCCCGGCTCGGTGGGCAAACCAGTGGCGGGCGCTGTGCACATCCTGGACTCCGACGGCAACGAACTGCCCGCCGGCGAAGCGGGGGAGATCTATTTCGACGGCGGCGTTGCGTTCGAATACCTAAACGATCCGGCGAAAACCGCTGCCTCACGGAACAAGCACGGCTGGGTGACCGTCGGCGACATCGGCTACCTCGACGACGAGGGCTATCTGTTCTTGACCGACCGGCGCCACCACATGATCATCTCCGGCGGCGTCAACATCTATCCGCAAGAAGCTGAGAATCTGTTGGTCACCCATCCCAAGGTGCTCGACGCGGCGGTGTTCGGGGTTCCCGACGACGAGATGGGTCAGCGGGTGGTGGCGGTTGTGCAGACCGTCGATCCCGCTGACTCTTGCCAGCGGTTCGGGGCGGAGCTGCTGGACTGGTTGCGAGAACGCCTGTCGCACTTCAAGTGTCCGCGATCGATCGCGTTCGAGGCGCACTTGCCGCGCACCGACACCGGCAAGCTGTACAAGAACGACCTGATCGAGAAGTATTCGGTGTAACCCATGCTCCGGGTGGTCGACGTGGCTGCGGCGGGGGGCCCCGGTGCGGGTACGCCGCCGGGCGTAATCGTTGCGTATGGGTCGATATCTGACGAATCCTGGCTCCAGGCGGCGACTTTCACGTTGACCGAAAAGCCGTGCGCCGACCGCCGGGTGGTCACCGTGGAATCGGTTCCGGCCACGGTGACCGAGCTGACCCGGCGCTGTGAGCGCTGGCCGCAGGCCAGCGCGGTGTGTGATGACGTGCTGCGCTCGGTCGACCCGTGTGGTGCGGCGCTGGCCGCTGTGGTGACCGAGTCGCTGGCATATTCGACGCTGCAGGCCGGCCCGGAGTTCGCCCGCTGGCTTGACGAGCGGGGCCCGGCCCGGATGCCCGAGATCGCCGATCCTGTTCAGGCGCAACGCGACGGCGACACACTGCTGGTCAGATTCAACCGGCCGCAGCGGCACAACGCGTTTTCCACCGATGCGCGCGCCGCGCTCTTAGAGGCGCTGACGGTGGCGCAGCTGGACTCGTCTGTTACGGGAATCGTGTTGAGCGGCAACGGGCCCTCGTTCTGCAGCGGAGGGGACCTCGCCGAGTTCGGTACTTTCGCCGATCCGGCGAGTGCTCACCTGGCGCGCACCCGGCACAGCCCGGCGCTGCTGCTCGACGCTTTGGCCGCACGGCTGGGCCGCGCCTGTCGCGCCGAGGTGCACGGCCAGGTGCTGGGCAGCGGGTTGGAGATGGCGGCGTTCTGCGGATGGGTTGTGGCAGCACCGGATTCGGTGTTCGGGTTGCCGGAGTTGGGTCTGGGACTGCTTCCGGGAGCCGGCGGCACGCTGAGCGTGACGCGGCGGATCGGCCGTTGGCGCACGGCGTATCTGGTGCTCTCCGGCCAGACCATCGACGCGGCGACCGCGCTGGAGTGGGGGCTGGTGGACGAGGTCGGGTAAAGGGGTTTTCAGTGTGCCTCCAGGGCAGGATCCGGCCGGTTCGCCCGCCCGGGATGCACAGTCAAAGCCATGGATTCACACGCGGATTCGCTGGACCGAGCCGAGCCGGGCCGGGCTGGGCCGGGCGGCGATCAGTAGCCGGAATAAGTGGTGATGGTCGACGGCGTGTTGTGATCCACCGAAACCGCCACCGCGATAAGCACGACGTAGATGATTCCAACCACCACGCCGACGACCACGCCGGCGATCGCGCCGATGATCGCCCACTTCTTGGCGCTGGCGGATGCGGCCTGGGCTTCGGCATAGCGCCCCTGCGCCCACAGTCCGGAAACCTTGGTGGCGTTCACGATCGAGACGATCCCGAACGGCAGGCAGCACAGCACCGTGACCAGAATCGCCCACACCAGGTAGTTGTCCGGCTCCGGCTGGCCATAACCCGGTTGCGGGGCCGGATAACCCGGCTGCTGGGGCGGATAGCCCGGCGGCTGGCTTTGCCAACCCGGCTGTTGACCCGGCTGCTGGGACTGCTGCCAATCTGGCGAACCACCGTATGGGTCTGACGGATAACTCATGGCAGCTGCCTCCCCTTTGGTTCGCGCGCCGGTTTGCTGAAGTCAGGCAAATATACAGCACCGGCGGGTTCTGTACCTGCTAGATGCCGCCTCGCGCCACCAGTTGTCCGGCAATCACATTGCGCTGGATTTCGTTGGTGCCTTCGCCGACGATCATCAGCGGCGCCTCCCGGAAATAGCGCTCCACGTCGTATTCGGTGGAGTAGCCGTAGCCGCCGTGGATCCGCACGGCGTTGAGCGCGATCTCCATGGCCACCTCGGAGGCGAACAGTTTGGCCATGCCCGCCTCCATATCGCAGCGCTGCCCGCTGTCGTAGCGTTCGGCGGCATAGCGGGTGAGCTGGCGCGCGGCGGTGAGTTTGGTTGCCATGTCGGCCAGATAATTGCCCACCGACTGATGCTGCCAAATCGGCTTGCCGAAACTCTCGCGGTGCTGGGCATAGTCCAGCGCGTCTTCCAGCGCCGCCGTCGCCACCCCCAACGCGCGGGCGGCCACCTGAATCCGGCCGGTCTCGAGGCCCTGCATCATCTGCGAAAACCCTTGGCCCAGTTGGCCACCGAGCACCGCCGATACCGGCACCCGGAAGTCGTCGAACGAAAGCTCGCAGGACTCAACGCCCTTGTAGCCCAACTTGGGCAGGTCGCGCGACACCGTCAGCCCCGGGCCGTGCTCGACGAGCACGATGGAGATTCCCTTATGGCGCGGTGTGGCATGGGGATCGGTCTTGCACAGCAACGCGATCAACCCGGACCGGCGGGCATTGCTGATCCAGGTCTTGGAACCGTTGATCACCAGTTCGTCCGTGGCGCCGGTGCGCACCGCGGTGGTGGAAATGTTCTGTAGGTCCGAACCCCCGCCCGGCTCGGTCAACGCCATGGTGGCGCGCACCTGGCCGGTGGCCATCTTCGGCAAGTACGCCTGCTTCTGCTCGGCGGTACCGAACAGCGTCAGCAGCTTGGCGACAACGGTGTGCCCGCCCATCGCCCCGGCCAGGCTCATCCAGCCCCGGGCCAACTCCTGAGTGACCTCGACGTAGCACGGCATCGACACCGGCGACCCGCCGTACTCCTCGGGCACGGCCAGGCCGTAGATGCCGATCCGCTTCATCTGCTCGATCCACGCTTCTGGATAGGTGTTGGCGTGCTCGACCTCGCGGACGGTCGGTTTGACGTCGCGGTCGATGAACGCCCGCACGGTGGCGACCAGCATCGCCTCGTCGTCGTCAAGTTCACTGTTCACCTGTGCCATATTGACCCCGTGACTTACGCGGAACTACGCGAGGGTGGGCCCTACTTCGACGACCTTTCGGTGGGCCAGGTGTTCGACTGGGCACCGTCGGTGACGCTGTCGCCGGGCCTGGCGGCCGCGCACCAGGCGATCGTGGGGGACCGGATGCGACTGGCCCTCGACGCCGATCTGTGCTCGGCGGTGACCGGCGCGGCGGCGGCGCTGGCACATCCAGGTCTGGTTTGCGACCTGGCGATCGGACAGTCGACACTGGTGACCCCGCGGGTCAAGGCCAACCTGTTCTACCGCGGGCTGACGTTTCACCGGTTCCCGGTGCTCGGGGACACCATCTACACCCGCACCGAAGTCGTTGGGCTGCGGGCCAATTCGGCCAAACCTGGCCGAGCGCCCACCGGACTGGCGGCGCTGCGGATGACCGCCATCGACCAGGCGGACCGGCTGGTGCTTGACTTCTACCGCTGCGCCATGCTGCCTGCCTCCCCGGCCTGGGCTGGATCTGGGCCCGCCGACGATTTGTCGGCCGTCGGCGCCGACGCGGTGGCGCCGGCAATCGCTCCGACCGACGACTGGGACGGCGATGTCTTCCGTCAACGGGTGCCGGGCCCGCATTTCGCAGCCTGTCTTGACGCCGGCATCGCCGGTGCGGTGCTGCACAGCACCGCGGATCTGGTCAGTAGCGCGCCTGAGCTGGCCCGACTGACGCTGAATGTCGCTGCCACACACCATGATTCGCGGGTCGCCGGACAGCGGTTGGTGTACGGCGGGCACACCATCGGCCTGGCGCTGGCGCAGGCGAGCCGGTTGTTGCCCAACATGGCCACTGTCCTGGGCTGGGCGCATTGCGACCACACCGGGCCGGTGCGGGAGGGCGACACCCTGTACAGCGAGCTGCATGTCGAGTCCGCCGAGCCGACCATGAACGGCGGCGTCCTGGGTCTGCGGTCGCTGGTTTACGCGGTCAGCGAGACCCCGGACGAGCCAGATCGCCAGGTGCTGGACTGGCGTTTCAGCGCCCTGCAGTTCTAGCCGTTCCCGCCGGGAGTGCCGGGGTTGCCCGGTGCGCCGGTGTTGCCCGGGGTGCCGGCGCCAACCGGGGTGCCACCACCACCGCCGTTGCCGGCGGTGCCGCCGCCGCCACCGGTCCCGCCGGTGCCGTCGTCGCCATTGGTGCCACCGGTACCGGCTGCACCGCCGGCGCCCAAGGCGCCGCCGTCGCCGCCGTCACCGCCACTGGGGCCCTTGCCGCCGTCGCCGCCGTTGCCGTTGGTACCGCCGCCGTTGCCGCCGACCCCGCCGGTCTGGCCGAGCAATGCGCTGCCTCCGATGCCGCCGGCCCCGCCGTTGCCACCCTTGCCGCCGTTGCCGGAAGTGACGCCGCCGGCCCCGCCGGCGCCGCCGGCGCCGCCGATACCGCCCTTGCCGCCGGTGCCACTGTCGCCGCCGGTGCCGCCGTTCGGGTTGGTCACCGTGCCTGCGGCGCCGTTGCCGCCGGTGCCGGGGGCCCCGCCGTTGCCGCCCAGTCCGCCGTTGCCGCCGGCCCCGCCGTCGCCGGCGCCCTGAGCCTTGCCGCCGGCCCCGGCGGCGCCACCGGCCCCGCCGACTCCGCCGTCGCCGCCCTTGCCGCCGGCGCCGGAGTTGACGCTGAAGTCGCCGGTCGCGCCGTTGCCGCCGGCCCCGCCGGTGGCGCCCTGACCGCCGTTGCCACCGATACCACCGTTGCCGGAGATAGTGCCGCCCATGCCGCCGGCGCCGCCCGTGCCGCCGGCTCCGCCGGCCTGACCGACGCCGCCGTTATCGCCGGGGTTGGCTCCGCTGGTGCCGACATTGCCCGCCGCGCCGTTGCCGCCGAGGCCGCCGTTGCCGCCGTTGCCGATGTTGCCGCCGTTGCCGCCGGCGCCGCCGTTGCCGCCGTTGGTGCCCGCGACGGTGGCGTTGAAGCCGTCGCCGCCCTTGCCGCCGTTGCCGGCCGGCCCGGTCACCGAGGTGCCGTTGGCGCCGTTGGTGCCGGTGCCCCCGGTGCCGGCGAGGCCACCGTTGCCGGCGGTCCCGGCGTTGCCGCCGTTGCCGCCGACGCCGCCGTTGGGGTTGCTGGCGGTGCCGCCCGCGCCGTTGCCGCCGTTGCCGGGTGTCCCAGCGTTGCCGCCCTTGCCGCCGCTGCCGCCGGCGCCGTTGGTGCCGGCGCTGCCGGTACCCAGGACCGTGCCGGCGGTGCCGCCGTTGCCGCCCTTGCCGCCGTCGCCGCCGTTACCGCCGTTACCGCCGTTCTGGGCGCCGTTGATGCCGGTGCCATAGGTGTTGCTGTTAGCGACGCCGTCGGCTCCGGTCGTGCCGCTGCCGCCGTTGCCGCCGTTGGCACCGTTGCCGCCGTTGCCGCCGTTGCCGGCGTTGCCGGAGATCGAGCCGCCGTTGCCGCCGTTGCCGCCGGCGCCGCCGAAGCCGCCGGCCTTGCCGTCGGTGCCACTGGCGCCGGTGCCGCTGCCGTTGCTGCCGGCCGTGCCGGCCTTGCCGGCACCGCCGTTGCCGCCGTTGCCGCCGTTGCCGATGTTCCCGCCGTTGCCGCCGTTGCCGCCGGCGCCGCCGTTGCCGCCGGCGGCGGTCGCGGTGAACCCGTCGCCGCCCTTGCCGCCGTTGCCGGCGGGTGCGGTGACCGGCGTGCCGTTGCTGCCGTTGGTGCCGGTGCCGCCGGTGCCCGCAATGCCGCCGGTGCCTGCGGTGCCGGCGTTGCCGCCGTTGCCGCCGTTGCCGCCGGTGGGGTTGGTGGAGGTGCCGGCCGCGCCGTTGCCGCCGTTGCCGGGCGTTCCGGCGTTGCCGCCGTTGCCGCCCGAGCCGCCGGCGCCGTTGGTGCCGGCGCTGCCGGTACCGAGGACCGTGCCTGCGGTACCGCCGTTGCCGCCCGTGCCGCCGTTACCGCCGTTGCCGCCGTTGCCGCCGTTGCCGCCGCTTTGGCCGTTGGTGAGGCCGTTCGTACCGGCCACGCCGTTGCCGCCGGCGCCGCCATTGGCGCCGTTGCCGCCGGTGCCGCCGCTGCCGCTGTTACCGGAGATCGAGCCGCCGTTGCCGCCGTTGCCGCCGGCGCCACCGGCGCCGCCGTCTTGGCCGCTGGTGCCGCTGTCGCCGGCGGCGGCACCGTTGACGCCGGGGGTACCGGCCACGCCGTTGCCGCCGGCCGCACCGTTGCCGCCGTTGCCGTAACTGCCGCCGTTGCCGCCGGCGCCGCCGTTGCCGCCGCTGGCGCCCGCGGTCGACGGGCTGAAGCCGATGCCGCCGTTGCCGCCGTTGCCGACCGCGCCGACGATCGCGGCGCCGTTCTTGCCGTTGGTCGGAGCGCCGCTGCCGGTGCCCGCGGTGCCGCCGACGCCGACGGTGGTGCTGCCGCCGTTGCCGCCCTTGCCGCCGTCGGGGTTGTTCACCGTGCCGGGCGCGCCGTTGCCGCCGTCGCCGGGGGTGCCGGCGTTGGCGCCGTCGCCGCCGTTACCGCCGGTGCCGGTGCTGCCGCCAGTGCCCACACCCTGAGCCACGCCGCCGACCCCGCCGTTGCCGCCGTTGCCGCCGTTGCCGCCGACCCCGCCGTTGCCGCCGTTCTGGCCGCCGCCGATGCCGGTGCCGTAGGCGTCGACATCGGTGACGCCGGCCGCGCCGTTGACGCCGTTGCCGCCCTTGGTGCCGTTGCCGCCGTTGCCACCGGCCCCGCCGTTGCCGCCGTTGCCGGAGACGGTGCCACCCTTGCCGCCGGCCCCGCCATTGCCGCCGGAGCCGCCGGAGCGACCGTCGGTGCCGCTGTCGCCGGGGTTGACGCCGTTGGTTCCGCTGATGGCCGCGGACACGCCGTTGCCGCCGGCCCCGCCGTTGCCGCCGTTGCCGATATTGCCGCCGTCGCCGCCGTTGCCGCCGTTGCCGCCGCTGCGGCCCGGAGTCAGCGGGTTGTAGCCGGCGCCGCCCTGGCCGCCGTTGCCGGCCGGCCCGACGACCGAGTCGCCGGCCTTGCCGTTGGTACCGGCCGGGGAGCCCGTTCCGGCGATGCCGGCCGTGCCGGCGGTACCGGCGTTGCCGCCGTTGCCGCCGTTGCCGCCGGTGGGGTTGAGCAGGGTGCCCAGCGCGCCGGTGCCGCCGTTGCCGGGGGTGCCGGCCTTGCCGCCGTTGCCGCCGTTGCCGCCGGCGCCGGTGGTGCCCGCGCTGCCGCTGCCGTTGAGCAGTGCGCCGGCGGTGCCGCCGTTACCGCCGTCGCCGGCGTTGCCGCCGTTGCCGCCGTTGCCGCCGGCCTGGCCCGTGCCGCTGTTGACGCCCTGGACGCCGGCCTTGCCGGTCACGCCGTTGCCGCCCTTGCCGCCGTTGGCGCCGTTGCCGCCGGCGCCGCCGCTGCCGGCGTTTCCGGCGAGGGTGCCGCTGGCACCGCCGTTGCCGCCGGCCCCACCGGAGCCGCCGGCCTGGCCGTCGGTGCCGCTGCTGCCCGGGGCGACGCCGTTGACGCCGGGGGTGCCGGCCGTGCCGTTGCCGCCGGCCCCGCCGTTGCCGCCGTTGCCGGTGGATCCGCCGCTACCACCGTTGCCGCCCTTGCCGCCGGAGGTACCGGGGGTGGTGGGGCTGAAGCCGTTGCCGCCGTTGCCGCCGTTGCCGGCGGTGCCGGCCGGAACCTGGCCGGGGTTGCCGTCGGCGCCGTTGCTGAAGCCGGTGCCGCCCTTGCCGAGTCCACCGGCGCCGCCGACGATGCCGCCGTCGCCGCCATTGCCGCCGTTGGGGTTGCCGGCCGTGCCGTTGCCGCCGTTGCCGCCGTTGCCGCCGACACCGGTATTGCCGCCGTTGCCGCCCTTGCCGCCGTTGCCGTCGTGGTAGCCCGCGGCCAAGTGCGCTCCGCCGTTGCCGCCCTTGCCGCCGACGCCGCCGTTGCCGCCGTTGCCGCCCTTGCCGCCGTCGCCGCCGGCTGGGCCGTCGGCGCCGTTGCCGCCGGTGCCGCCGCCGCCACCGTTGCCGCCGGCGCCGCCGTTGCCGCCGTCGCCGGCGATCGTGCCGCCCAGGCCGCCGGTGCCGCCGTTGCCGCCGCCGCTGGCGTTGTCGCCGATCTTGCCGTCGGCGCCCGGGGAGGAGCCGTTGGCGCCGGTGGTACCGGTCGCGCCGCTGCCGCCTGCACCGCCGTTGCCGCCGACGCCGTACTGCCCGGCGTTACCGCCGGTCCCGCCGTCGCCGCCGGCCTTGGTCGGGTCGTTGGAGTTCCAGCCCGCGCCGCCGGTACCGCCGTTGCCGGCGATGGTGGTCGGGGTGCTGCCGGGGTTGCCGGGGTTGCCGGGGTTGAGACCGGTGCCGGGCGTTCCGGCGGCGCCGCCACTGCCGGGGTTGGCTCCGTTGCCGCCGGTGCCGCCGGTCGGGTGGGCGGCAGTGCCCGCCGCGCCGGTGCCACCGACGCCGCTTACGCCGCCGGTGCCGCCGTCGCCGGCGTTGCCGCCGTTGCCGACGGTGCCGCTGGTGACGGTTCCGGCGTCGCCGCCCAAACCGCCCTTGCCGCCGGTCCCGCCGTTGCCGGCGTCGCCGCCTTTACCGCCGTTGAAGCTGAAGTCACCGGTACCGCCCTTGCCACCGGTGCCGCCGACACCGCCGGTGCCGCCGCTGCCGCCGTTGCCGCTGTTGCCGGCAACCGTGCCGCCGTTGCCGCCCTTACCGCCGGCGCCGCCGTCGCCGCCGGTCCCGCCGACGCCACCGTTGCCGCCGGGGAACGTGCCGGCGGAGCCGGTAGCGCCGGCACCGCCGGTGAAGCCTTTGCCGCCGTTGCCGCCGTTGCCGTAGGCCCCGGCGTCGCCTCCGTTGCCGCCGCTATAGCCGGTCTGGCCGGTGCCGGGGACGCCGAAGGCGTCGCCGCCGTCGCCGCCGTTGCCGGTCGGGGTGGTGGGTGTGGTGCCGTTGGTGCCGTTGGTGCCCGGGCCGCTCGGGCCGACACCGGCGATCCCGGCGTTGCCGCCGGCACCGGGGTCGCTGCCCTTGCCGCCGTCGCCGCCGCCGAGGAATCCGTTGCCGCCCTTGCCGCCTTCCGCGCCTAGGCCGCCATTGCCGCCGTTGCCGCCGTTGCCGCCGGTGCCGGTCGTGGTGTTGGCGCCGTTGCCACCGTTCCCGCCGGCCGCTCCCTGACCAGCGTTACCGCCCGCGCCGCCGTGCCCGTTCTGGCTGCCGCTGTTACCACCGGCACCGCCGGCCCCGCCGTTACCGCCGTTCTGACCGGCCTTGCCGTTGGGGTCGATGGCGTTGCCGTTGGGGCCGCTGGCACCGGCCGCGCCGTTGCCGCCGTTGCCGCCGGCGCCGCCGTCGCCGTAGAGGCCGCCGTCGCCGCCGGCTCCGCCCTTGCCGCCGTTGGTGCCGGGCACAGTGGCGTTGTAGCCGTCGCCGCCGCGGCCCCCGTTGCCGCCGACGTTGGTGGGTGTGCTGCCCGCGGTGCCGTTGGCGCCGTTGCTGCCACCGCCGATGCCGCTGCCGTTGGCACCGCCGGTGCCGCCGGTGCCGCCGGCCTTGCCGCTGCCGGAGGTGCCGCCCTTGCCGCCGGCGCCGCCGTCGGGGTTGGTGACGGTGCCGGCCGCGCCGTTGCCGCCGTTGCCCTGGGTGCCGCCGTTGCCGCCGTTGCCGGCCTTACCGCCGTTGCCGCCGAGCCCGTTGGTGCCGTTGGTCGCGGTGCCGCCCGCGCCGCCGCCGCCGCCGTTGCCGCCGACCCCGCCGTTGCCGCCGTTGCCGCCGGCCTGACCGCCGCCGATGCCGTTGTTGTAAGCGTTGGTGTTGGGAACGCCGTCATGGCCGTCCACGCCCGCCCCGCCGTTGCCGGCGTTGCCGCCGGCGCCACCTTGACCGCCGTTGCCGGCGTTGCCGATAGTGGTGCCGCCGGCGCCGCCGGCCCCACCTTTGCCGCCGGCCCCGCCGTTGCCGCCGGTGGCGCCGTTGGTGCCGCCGTTGGCGCCGTTGGCGCCGTTGGCGCCGTTGGAGCCGCTACCGCCGGCCCCACCTTGACCGCCGTTGCCGTTGGTACCGCCACTGCCGCCCTTACCGCCGGCGCCGCCGGCCAGTCCGTTGCCGTTGGCGTCGGTGGCGTTGGGTATCTGGCTGTAGCCGACGCCGCCGTTGCCGCCGTTTCCGGACGGACCGGTGAAGCTGGCGCCCGCCTTGCCGTCCAGGCCGCTGGTGTCGCCGTTGCCGTCCAAGCCACCGGTGCCGCCGCCCCCGGCCTTGCCGACGCTGCCGCCGTTACCGCCGTCGCCGCCGTTGATGCTGCCGGTGATGCCGGCCGCGCCGTTGCCGCCGCTGCCGGATCCACCCGCGGCTCCGCCGTTGCCTGCATTGCCGCCTGCTCCGACACCGCCCGCGGTGCCGTACAGGCCGGCCTTGCCACCGGCGCCGCCCTGTCCGCCGTTGCCGCCGACGCCGCCGTCGCCGCCGCTGCCGCCGTTCTGGCCGGCGCCGACGCCGGTGCCGTACGCGTCGACGCCGGACACGCCGTTGGCGCCGTCGCGGCCGGTACCGCCGTTGCCGCCGTCCGCGCCGGCACCACCCTTGCCGCCGGCGCCGCCGTCGCCGAGGTTGCCCCCGGCGTCGCCGCCGGCGCCGCCCTTGCCGCCGGCACCGCCCGCCTGGCCGGTAAAGCCGTTGCCGCCGTTGGCGACCCCGTCCTTGCCTACCGCGCCCGCCGCTCCGTTGCCGCCGTTGCCGCCGGCACCGCCGCTGCCGTAATTACCGCCGGCGCCGCCGGCGCCGCCGTCGCCGCCGTTACCGCCCGCGGTGGTCGCGGTGTAGCCGATGCCGCCGCGGCCGCCGTTGCCCACCGGAGTGGTGGGGGTGCCGCCGTCGTTGCCGTTGACGGGCGCGTTGGCGCCGCTGCCGCCGGCGCCACCGGCTGCCGCCTTGCCGACGTCGCCGCCCTTCCCACCGCTCCCGCCGGTGGTGTTGGTGGCGGTGCCGGCTGCGCCGTCGCCGCCGTCGCCGGGTGTGCCGGCGTTGCCGCCGTCGCCGCCCTTGCCGCCGACGCCGGTGGTGCCCTTGGCGCCGTGCGGGTTGAGGCCACCGACGCCGCCGTTGCCGCCGTTGCCGCCCACGGCGCCGTTGCCGCCGCTGCCGCCGTTCTGGCCGCCGCCGACGCCGGTGCCGTATGCGTCGACGCCCTGCACACCGGCGGAGCCCTTGAGGCCGGTGCCGCCGTTGCCGCCGGCGCCGCCGGTTCCACCGTTGCCGCCGTTGCCGGCGATGCCGGCGGTCACGCCGGCGTTACCGCCGCGGCCACCGTTGCCGCCGGAACCGCCGGCCTGGCCGTTCCCGCCACTGTCACCGGGGTTGATGCCGGTGCTGCCGGCCATTCCGGCCACACCGTTTCCGCCGTTACCGCCATTGCCGCCGTTTCCGACCGCACCGGCGTTGCCGCCGTCGCCGCCGTTGCCGCCGCTGGCGCCCGGGGCGCTGGGGCTGAAGCCGTTGCCGCCGTTGCCGCCGTTACCGCCGGAGGTGGGCGTGGTGCCCTTGGTGCCCGGGGTCGGTGTGCCTGATCCGGTGCCGACGCTGCCGGCCTTGCCGCCGAGGCCGGGGTTGCCGCCGGCGCCGCCGGCGCCGCCGTTGGGGTTGGCCGCGGTGCCGTCGGCGCCGATCCCGCCGTTACCGCCGGTTGCCCCGTTGCCGCCGCTGCCGGCGTTGCCCGCCTTGCCTTGCGTGGAGCCGGTGCCGCCGTTGCCGCCGTTACCGCCGGCCCCGCCGGCCCCGCCGGCCCCGGCGTTGCCGCCGGCACCGTTGTTGGTGCCGTTGACGCCGGCCGCGCCGTTGCCGCCGGCCGCGCCGTTGCCGCCGTTGCCCGCGTTGCCGGCGTTACCGCCGACGCCGCTGAGAGCTTGGGTACCGGTTCCGCCGAGCGTCTTGCCGCCGGCGCCGCCGTTGCCGCCGCTGCCGCCGCTGCCGCCCTGGCCACCGGCGCCGCCGGCCTGGCCGGCGCCGTTGTTGGTGCCTACCGCTCCGTCCTTGCCGGCTGCGCCGGCGCCGCCCTTGCCGCCGTCGGCGCCGTTGCCGCCGGCGCCACCGACACCGGCGGTCCCGGTGGCTGACCCGCCATTGCCGCCCACACCACCGTTGCCGCCGTTACCGCCTTGCCCGCCTATCTGGCCGTTGTCGCCGGGTGCGGCGCCGTTGTCGCCGGGTTTACCGGCCATGCCGTTGCCGCCGGCGCCGCCGGCGCCGCCGTTGCCGATCGAGCCGCCGGCGCCACCGGCGCCACCGTCGCCGCCGTTGCCGCCCGCGGTGATGGCGTCAAAGCCCCGACCGCCGACGCCACCGTTACCGGCCGGCGCGCCGACTCCGGCGCCCGTTGCGCCATTGGCGGCGCTGCCGCCGCCGCCGTTGGCCCCGCCGGTGCCGCCGGCGCCGGTGCCGCCGGGGTTACCGCCCTTGCCACCGGCACCACCGGTGGTGTTGGTGACCGTGCCGGCCGCGCCGTCGCCGCCGCTGCCCGGTGTTCCGGCGTTGCCGCCCTTGCCGCCGACGCCGCCGCTGCCGTTGGTGCCGGTGCCGCTACCGCTGCCGTTGAGACCGCCTACGCCGCCCTTGCCGCCGGCGCCGCCGGTGCCGCCCTGGCCGCCGTCGCCGCCGTTCTGGCCGCCGCCGATGCCGGTGCCGTACTTGTTGAGGTCGGCGGTTCCGTTGGCGCCGGTGATGCCGGTGCCGCCGGCGCCGGCCGCGCCACCGACGCCGCCGTTGCTGGCGTTGCCGCCGGTCCCATTGGTGCCGGTGCCGGAGCCGTTGCCGTTGAGACCGCCTACGCCGCCCTTGCCGCCGTTGCCGCCGGCACCGCCCGCGCCGCCGTTGCCGCCGGCGAAGCCGTTGGGGCTCGAGGCCGTTCCGTTGGCTCCGGGTGCGCCGATGCCGCCGGTGCCGGCGGTGCCTGCGTTACCGCCGTTGCCGGCGGCCCCGCCGCTACCGGCGGTGCCCTGGATGACACCGGCGCCCGCGGAGCCCGCGGCACCGCCCTTTCCGCCGTCGCCACCGGCGCCGCCGCTGCCGGCCGCGCCGCCGGCCTGACCGGCGTTACCGGCACCGGCGGTGCTCGTGCCGTTGGCGCCGTTCACGCCGCTGCCGCCGGCGCCGCCGGCGCCGCCCTTGCCGCCGGCGCCGCCGCTGCCGCTCTTGGTGCCCACACCGGTGGCCGCGCCGCCGGCGCCGCCGGCGCCGCCCTTGCCGCCGGCCTGACCGTCGGCACCGCTGGAGCCGGGGTTGACGCCATTGGCGCCGGCCCCACCCGCCACGCCGTTACCACCGGCACCGCCGGCGCCGCCGTTGCCGACGTTGCCGCCGGCGCCGCCTGCACCGCCGTCACCGCCGCTGGCACCGGCGGCGGTGGGGCTGAAGCCCGCACCACCGGCGCCGCCATTGCCGGCTGGGCCGGTGACGGCGGTCCCGTTGGCGCCGTTGGCGGCGCTGCCGCCGCCGCCATTGGCGCCGCCGGCGCCGCCACTGCCCGCACTGCCGGCGTTGCCGCCCTTACCGCCGGCACCGCCGGTGGTGTTGGTGGCGGTGCCGGCCGCGCCGTCGCCGCCGCTGCCGGGTGTGCCGGCGTTGCCGCCCTGGCCGCCCTTGCCGCCGACGCCATTGCTGCCGGAGCCGACGCCGCTGCCGTTAGCCCCGCCTTTACCGCCGTCGCCCCCGGCGCCGCCCTTGCCCCCGTTGCCGCCGTCGCCGCCGTTTTGACCGCCGCCGACGCCGGTGCCGTACTTGTTGAGGTCGGCGGTGCCATTAGCGCCGCTGATGCCGTTGCCGCCGCTACCCGCTGCGCCACCGAGGCCGCCGTTGCTGGCGTTGCCGCCCAGGCCGTCGGCGCCCTTACCGATGCCGTCACCGTTGGCGCCGCCGTGGCCGCCGGCGCCACCGTTGCCGCCGTTGCCGCCGCGACCGCCCTCGCCACCGGCAAAGCCGTTGCCGCTGTTGACCGCGGCGGTGCCGTTGGCCCCGGCCGCCCCGGCGCCACCATTGCCGGCCGTACCCGCGTTGCCGCCGTTAGCCGCAGCGCCGCCCGCACCTGCAGCGCCTGAGGCCGCACCGCCGCTGGCCGTGCCCGCGGCGCCGCCCTTACCGCCGTCGCCGCCGGCCCCACCACTGCCGGCGTTACCGCCGGCAGTGCCGTTGCCGCCGACACCGCTACTCGCCGTGCCGGCTGTTCCGTCTAGGCCGCTGCCGCCGTTGCCGCCGGCACCGCCCTTACCGCCGGCACCACCGTTACCACTGTGCGTGCCCGTGCCGGTGGCAGCGCCACCCTTGCCGCCGGCCCCGCCCTTGCCGCCGGCCTGGCCGTCGGACCCGTTCGGGTTGTTGGCGTTGACGCCGTCAGGGCCCGGCGCGCCGGCCGCGCCGTTGCCCCCGGCACCGCCATCGCCGCCGTTGCCGATGTTGCCGCCGGCGCCACCGGCGCCGCCGTCACCGCCGTTGGCGCCCGCGGTGGTGGGGCTGAAGCCCGTGCCGCCGGCGCCGCCGTTACCGGCCGGGCCCACGACCGCGGAGCCGTTGGCGCCGTCGCTGGCCTTGATGCCATTGCCGCCGATCCCGCCGGTTCCGCCAGCGCCCACGGTGCCCGCGTTACCGCCCTTACCGCCGGCACCGCCGGTGGTGTTGTTGACCGTGCCGGCCGCGCCGTCGCCGCCGCTGCCCGGTGTGCCCGCGTTGCCGCCCTTGCCGCCGACGCCGCCGGCTCCGTCGCTGCCCTTGGTCGCGCCGGCTCCGCCGGCAGCGCCGCCGGTACCGCCGTCGCCGCCCTTGCCGCCGGTGCCGCCGTTGCCGCCGTTGCCGCCGTTTTGGCCGCCGCCAATGCCGTTGCCGTACTTATCGATGTCGGCGGTGCCGTTGACGCCGGTGATGCCGGCGCCGCCGGCACCGGCATCACCACCGACGCCGCCGCTGCTGGCGTTGCCGCCGTTGCCGTTGGCGCCGGTGCCGATGCCGTCGCCGTTGGCGCCGCCGTGTCCGCCGGCGCCGCCGTCGGCACCCTTACCGCCGGCACCGCCGTCGCCGCCGTTGAAGCCGTTGCCGTTGTTGACCGCGGCGGTGCCGTTGGCCCCGGCCGCGCCGTTGCCGCCCTTGCCGGCGGAGCCAGCGTTGCCGCCGTTACCGGCCGCCCCGCCGGTGCCCGCGGTGCCCGCGGTGCCGCCGTTGGCCGCGCCGCCCGCGCCGCCCTGGCCGCCATCGCCGCCCGCGCCGCCGGCGCCCGCGTTGCCGCCGGCCGTGCCGTTGCCGCCGACGCCGTTGGTGGTCTGGCTGCCGGCCGTGCCGTCGATGCCGCTGCCGCCCTGGCCGCCGTCGCCGCCCTTACCGCCGTTGCCGCCGGTGCCGCCCTTGGCGCCCACACCGCCGGCCGCACCGCCGTCGCCGCCGGCCCCACCCTTACCGCCGGCGTGGCCGGCGGTGCCGTCAGGGTTGGCGGCGTTGACGCCGTTGTTGCCGGCCCCGCCCGCCGCGGCGTTACCGCCGTCGCCGCCGTGACCGCCGTCGGTGTTGGCGCCGACCGCGCCGTCGGCGGCCTTGATGCCATTGCCGCCCAGTCCGCCGGTGCCGCCGG
>NZ_LQPW01000166.1 GCF_002116635.1 Mycobacterium szulgai
GGGGTGCGGTGACTGCGCGGCCGGGGATTGGCGTGCGTGCGGGGATTCCGCTTGCGGGGGAACGGTGGAGGGCGGGTATTGCGGGTGCGTGCTCGTGCCGTACTTGCCCGGGATCGGCAAACTGCGTCGCTGGGGGTTCGGCGGTCGGCGGCGGCGGGTGGGGTTGGACGTGTGCTAGCGGGGTTGCCGCGGCGGCTGCGGCAGCAGCGGCCGGTGCGCTGATCGCGGTGGCGGCCGTCGAGATCGCCCCCGTGCTGACCGGGGCGGCCATGGCGGCGATCCCCGAACTCAGCCGGGCAGCCAGCGAGGACAGCCAGGCACCGCCGGTGCCAGCCGCGGCCCCGCCACCGACGCTGCCGCCGAAGGCGGGCAGGGGGCCGGCACCTGTCGGCAGCGGCACCGGCGGCGCGATGCCCGTTAGCGCGCCGGCCGATGGTGGGGCTTGCCACGCTGGTGCTGCTGCTGAGGCTGCGGCCTGTGGTGATATGTGCCGCATCAGCGGGCCAGCGCCGGTCAAGGCATCGAGCAGCGACGATGCTGAGGGGGCTGGCGGTGATGGCGGCACCGTCGGATTCGGCGTGTGGGTGGTGGCGGCGGCGACCGCCTGGATGTGGCCGCGCACCGCGCCTTCGCCGCCCAGCTCACCGGCGGAGCGCGCCACCTCGGTGGCGGTCTGCACTTCCTGGCCGGCGAAACGGGTCACCTGGACATGCAGATCGGCGGAGATGGCCTGGGCGGTGGGCTGCCGGGCGTGCCAGCCCATCGAGCCCGGCGCATACATCGCGTCGGTGGCCGTCCAGCCCTCGGCGACGGCGAACCCTGACTGGTTGGCCTGCTCGACGGTGGCGAAGATGGAGTGCTTTTGCTGGTGCAGCACGGCGGCCCCGTCCTCGGCGGTGGCCGCTGCAGTATCCAGCAGCTCGGCTTCCTGTTCGGCGGTAGTGGCGTGGCGGGCCATCGCGGCTTTCATCGCCTCATCGCCCTGACCCTGCCAGGCCAGCGAGTCGGCCTGACTTTTGATTGTGCCCACCACCGAGCGGCGGCGCGCCGCCAGCTCGCGCCAGTGCGCGGCATTCTCGGTCAGATGCGACACGGTGTAGGCGCGCAACGCCGACTGGGTGGGGATCACGCGTCAGTGGGCTGTTCCCGTGATCGTGGTGACCACGTTTTTCAGCATGGCCGCGACATCCGAGTCGGTGGCTTCATAACCGGTCGCCGCGACCTGGGTCATCACGGCGGTGGTGGCGATCTTCGTGTGCAGGTCAGCAGTGGCGAGCTGGGCCACGCCGGTCACCCCGGCGGCGGCGAGCACCGTGGGCCACCCGCCAGACGGTTCCAGTGCTGGTGGCGCGGCGTGGAGATCGAAAGCCTCCATGTGCCAGCCGGTGCTGGTCACCCGCAACTGGGCTGGGTTGACGCGAAGATTGTCGCCCATGCGGGGATCGTAGCGATGATGCTCACCGGGCGAGAACGTGTGGGACGAGACAGCGGGCGATATCACACATTGATCGGCGTGGGGGGTTCATCGTGACCCGAGCGGCCGAACCCCGGCTGAATTCGACATCGGCAACTCCAAGGTAGACACCAGCACGGGGTTGCCGCTGTATGCCGCACAGCTGCTCGCCTTGGACGAGACCGGCGGCGAAGTGCTGAACGTCACCGTTGCCGGGGATCCGCAACTGGCTGTCACCCAGCCTGTTTCAGTGCCGGGGTTGGTGGCGATCCCGTGGGCGCAGCGCGATCGCAGCGGTGTGGCCTTCCGCGCAGAAGCCATCGCCCCGAGCGGGGGCGGACCGAGTGAACAGGCGCCGTCGATCTGACAGCCGTAGGGGTCGGATAACCGAAGGCCGCACCTGGTGGGGCTTGTGGTGGCGCATGCCCCTACTGGGCAAGCACATCCTCGTCGCCGGGGCGACCGGCGCCGGCAAAGGCAGCGTGTTGTAATCACTGATCGCGGGTATCGCTCCCGCTGTGCGGACCGGACGAATGCGGTTGCGGGTGATCGACCCGAAAGGCGGTATGGAACTCGGTGCCGGAGCGCCGCTGTTCAGCGTGTTAGCTCACGCCACGTGAACCCACCGCCGAATTGAAAGGTGGCAGGCTCCCATCACGGCGACTGAACTCGCTACTGGGATCCAGCGCTCGGCACGAACCGTGGCCTTGAAGGTCAACGACCCCTCGTCGGACACAGCCACGCGTGAAGTCAGATTCGGTACCCAAGTCGACAACCAACCATCACCCACCAACCATCGGCGAAACACATTGCGGAAGAATGCGGTTCACCGCCGCAGTCATCAGTTCGCAAAGTAGCGCGATATCTGGCTAAGTACGTCACCAAATTTCTCGCCGACACCGGGATTAGTGCACGGCGCATGTCGACCGAAGCGATACTGACCTGGATGTGCTCGGAACACACTTGAAAAGCACTGCACTGAAGCATCATCCAGATTCCGAATCGACCAGTATCGACGATCTGGTGTGCTCGAAGTTCGACTGTGCAGACCATACGAGCCTCGGCGATCGCACGTTGATCATCAGGCCGGGCAGCGCACCATCGACCCACGCCGCACGGCCCCCGGGCACCTCCTCCTACAACAGGACGCGCTGACCTGCCAGGGCTGGAGAAGCGATGGTTAAGGCGCCAGCCGCCGCCGCGCATTGGCAGACGAAAGACCCTACAGCTGCGAAGAATTCGCCGCCTGGCTTACCGAACCCAGCCACGCCAACACCTCCCCGTCACCATCACGAACCCCACCGTCCTGGCCAACGTCGCGACCCTCTTGCGCTAAGGTCCGACACAAGACACGAGTCTACTGACAAGAGTGACATCATCGGCGGCACGCCGGAAAAGCAGATCAAGCCCGGCTGAGTTCAAGGCGGTATCTGCTACTGGTCGATCATGGCCACCATCGCCGGCTGGGACCGGTAATGCCGGTGGACGTCGGAGTCGCTGTCGTTGGGCGACACGATGGCGCCGATGATCAGGAAGACGAGGAACAGCGCTATCTCGCACCCGCTGATCACGATTCCTGCGATTGCCATGCCGCGGCCACGTTCGCCACTCTGCTTGATCTGGCTCAGGGCGATGATGCCGAAGACCAGTCCCAGCACGGGGCCCAAGCCGAAACACAGCAACCCGACCAGCGACGACACCAGCGCCGCGATCGCCATCGTGTTGGTACGGCCGACCTGAGGACTGAGGTAACCGGGTGTCGGTGGCGGATAGCCGTAACCGCCGGGTCCCGGTGGGGGATAGCCGCCATAGCCAGGGGCGGGCGGCGGATAGCCATAGCCGCCAGGCGGCGGTGTTGGTGGCGGCGGCGGCGGATATTCGGGGGGTTGGTCCGTCACGGGCACCTCCACGGGATTGCGATCAGCGTCTGCGAATTAGCTGGGGCCGAGCCGCAAACACTCTACCCCGCGCGCCGGGCCATGTCACGGCTAAGGCCTGTCCAACACCCGTAAACCAAGCGAAAAGACAAGCCGCACATCGGGATCGGCGAGCGACACCGACAGCATCTTGGCAACCCGGCGCACCCGGTAGCGGACGGTGTTGGGATGCACCTGCAATGTTTGCGCAGCGGCAGCAATGTCGCCGAAACTGTCCAGGTAGACCCGCAGCGTTTCGGCGAGAACCGGATCCTGGGTGCGCAGGTCGCGAACCCGGGGATCGACCAGGCGAGCGTCGCTGCCGACGAGCGCGACGATCTCGTCGAGCAACACAGTGGTACGCGCCTCGGCCAGCGAGGTCACTTGTCCGATCGAGACGGGGTGGCGTGCAGCGCTGTCCAGCACCCGGTCGACCTCGCTGCGTGCCGCGGCGACTCCGGCCAATCCGGCGATCGGTGCGGCGATGGCGGCGCGCAGGTCCACGCCCAGCTCGGTTCGCAGCGCACCGATCGTGCCGCGGACCCAGGACTGCACCGACCGGGTCGTCGCGGTCTGCGGCAGCAGCACGTAGATCCGTGAACCGTTGGACGCAACCTGCGCATCGCGGCGAAATGCGCTGGCGCTCAACGCCAATACCTCGGTCAGCCGGGCTCGGCGATCGGCGGAGTCGAAGCCGATCAGGGCGGCATTCCCGTCGGCGGCGAGCTCGAGGTCGCGCGCGATGCCCGCGATATCGCCGGAGTCGCCTTCAGCCAGACCAAGCAGTTCCTGCACCCGCCGCGTGTGGGTGGACGGCCGGGCCGCCAGTCGCGACATGATCCGGGCGGCCAGCACGGCGGCGCCCCGCAACATCTCCTCGGCGTCGTCGGCCAGCGGTTGTGCGCCTTGCTGAACCCAAATGGCCCCAGCGAACGCCGGTGCCCGCCGCGCACCGGCCGCGGGCTGGTGAATACCAATCGCGAGCCGCGGACGCAGTCCCAGCTCCGGCCGCTCTGCTACGCGTACCACCTCACCGCCGCCCCGCAGCGCGTCGAAGATGCCCCATTGGGCGATCCACTTCAGATGCTCGGGCGGTCCGGCGCGGCCCAGGATCGACAGGCGTCGCAGGTCGTCGGCTTCGTCGTTGGACGCCGAATAGGCAAGGACGTGCGACTGGGCGTCTTCGATGCTGACCATGCCGTGGATGCGGTCGGCCAGGGACTGCGCCAGGCCGAATAGATCGGTGCCAGAATCATCCGTCGCACGATCGCCGTGGTGCTCCAACACGTGATTGACCAGTTGGTAGACGCGTTCCCAGCGGGCCCGCGGCTCCACGGCCACCACGGCAGAGCCGGCCCGAACTGCCTTGCCCACCAACGCATCCGACGGTTCCTTGACGAAGATCGCCACCGGTGCTCGCCTGCGGGCCTGTCCCTCGATCCAGCGCAACGCCTCGTTGTCGGTTACGCCTAGTAGGAAGAAGACGTCGGCGGAACCGGCGGCTGGTGCCAGACCCAGTCGCACGTCGTCGGAATCGATCAGCGCAGCCGACGCGACCGGCAGGTCCATGCCACGCGGGGCGTCCACCAGGGCGACCATCGTTGCATCCAGGGCAAGCAGTAGCTGGCCCAAACCGACACCGGTCACCCGCATGTTGTCTGATTTTACTAGCGAAGGGCGACGATGTTGTCCGATCGGCCAAGCGATAGCGCTGCCGTGCCGGGGATCCTGGCAACCATGGACGCGATAACCCAGGTACCCATGCCGAAAAACGAGCCGGTCGCAGACTATGCGCCGAAATCCTCCGAACGCCGCCGGTTGCGGACCGAACTCGCCGGACTGGCCGACCACCCGATCGATCTCCCGCACGTCATCGGCGGCCGGCACCGGATGGGCGACGGCAACCCCATCGACGTCGTCCAGCCACACCGGCACGCTGCCCGGCTGGGCACCCTGACCAATGCCACTCACGCCGACGCGACGGCGGCCATAGCGGCGGCCGCGGCGGCCAAAAGCGACTGGGCGGCAATTCCTTTCGACGAGCGCGCCGCGGTGTTCCTGCGTGCCGCCGACCTGCTCGCCGGCCCATGGCGGGAAAAGATCGCCGCCGCAACCATGCTCGGCCAATCCAAGTCCGTGTACCAGGCCGAGATCGACGCGCCCTGTGAACTGATCGACTTCTGGCGGTTCAACGTCGCCTTCGCCCGGCAAATCCTGGCCCAGCAGCCGATCAGCGGCCCGGGCGAGTGGAACCGCAGCGACTACCGTCCGCTGGACGGCTTCGTGTACGCGATCACGCCGTTCAACTTCACCTCGATCGCCGGCAATCTTCCGACGGCGCCGGCGCTGATGGGCAACACGGTGGTGTGGAAGCCGTCGATCACCCAGACGCTATCGGCGTATCTGCTCATGCAGCTGCTCGAAGCTGCGGGGTTGCCGCCCGGGGTGATCAACCTCGTCACCGGAGACGGGTTCGCGGTATCGGAAGTGGCACTTGACGATCCGCGACTGGCCGGTATCCACTTCACCGGGTCGACGGCAACCTTCCAGGGCTTGTGGCAACAGGTAGGCACCAATATCAGCCGCTACCAGTGCTATCCGCGGCTAGTCGGTGAGACCGGCGGTAAAGACTTCATAGTCGCCCATGCCTCGGCGCGCCCAGATGTATTGCGCACGGCGCTGATCCGCGGTGCGTTCGACTACCAGGGCCAGAAGTGCTCGGCGGCCTCGCGAGCATTCATCGCGCATTCGGTGTGGCAACGGATGGGCGACGACTTCCTGGGCCTCGCGGCCGAACTGCCCTACGGCGACATAACCGACCTGACCAATTACGGTGGCGCGCTGATCGATCAGCGAGCCTTCGTCAAGAACGTCGACGCCATCGAACGTGCCAAAGGCGCCGCCGGCGTCACCATCGCGGTTGGTGGCGAATACGACGACAGCGTCGGCTATTTCGTGCGCCCCACGGTGCTGCTGTCCGACGACCCGGCCGACGAGTCATTCAAGACCGAATACTTCGGCCCACTGCTGTCGGTGCACGTATACCCCGACGACCAATACGAGCAAGTGCTCGACCTGATCGACACCGGTTCGCGGTACGCCCTTACCGGTGCGGTCATCGCCGACGATCGCGCTGCAGTGCTGACGGCGCAGCACCGGCTTCGGTACGCGGCGGGCAACTTCTACGTCAACGACAAGCCGACCGGCGCGGTGGTCGGACGCCAGCCCTTCGGCGGTTCGCGCGGGTCGGGCACCAATGACAAGGCCGGGTCGCCGCTTAATCTGTTGCGCTGGACGTCGGCTCGCACCATCAAGGAGACGTTCGTCGCGGCCACCGAACACGCCTACCCGCACATGGCGGCCGACTGATGGCCGGCATCTTCACCCACGCCGTGCGCCCGGCCCTGCTGGCGGCGGGCCGCGCCGACGGGTTGCGCCGCCTGGTCGAGCGGTCACCGGTGACGCGCCGGGTGGTCCGCAGGTTCGTGCCTGGAACAACACTGGGCGATGCGATGGACGTCGTTGCGGCGCTGCGTGATTCGGGCCGCTACATCAGCATCGACTACCTGGGCGAAAACGTGACCGACGCCGACGACGCCGCGGCGACTACCCGGGCATACCTTGAGCTGCTTGACGCGTTGGGTCAGCGCACCGATACCGCTCGCGATGGGGTGCGCCCGCTCGAAGTGTCCCTCAAGCTCTCGGCGCTGGGCCAGGCACTGGATCGCGACGGCCAGAAGGTCGCGCTGGACAACGCCCGTGCGATCTGCGAACGGGCCCAGCGGGTGGGTGCATGGGTCACGGTGGACGCCGAGGACCACACCACCACGGATTCGACACTGTCGATCTCCGGTGACCTGCGGGTCGATTTCCCTTGGCTGGGAACGGTTTTACAGGCCTACCTGCGGCGCACGTTGGGAGATTGCGAGGAGCTGGCCGCCGTTGCAGCGCGGGTCCGGCTGTGCAAGGGCGCCTACGAGGAACCCGCATCGGTGGCCTACCGAGAGGACGTCGAGATCACCGGCTCGTATCTGAGCTGCCTGCGGGTGCTGATGACCGGCTCGGGCTATCCGATGGTGGCATCGCATGATCCGCAGATCCTGGCCGCAACCCCGGACATAGCTCGCGAATCGACGCGCGGCACAACCGATTTCGAATACCAGATGTTGTATGGCATCCGCGACGAGGAACAGCGGCGCCTAGCCGGCACAGGCAGCCAGGTGCGGGTGTACGTTCCGTTCGGCACGCAGTGGTATGGCTACTTCATGCGCCGGCTGGCCGAACGTCCGGCGAACCTGGCATTTTTCGCCCGCGCGCTAGCCCACCGGGGTCGGTGAATCGGAGACCGTGGTTCCCACCCCGGCCAGAGGTGCGTTGGCATCGGTGACCGTATACGAGTACAGCGGATCGCCGCTGCTGGTAAAGAGCGCGATCGTGGTGCCCGCGGCAGGTAATCGCCGCCCTTCGAGCCGGCTGGAGCCAGGTCAAGCGGGATGGTCCCGGTCAGATCACCGGAATCGATGTAGGCCCCGGGTGCGCTTTGGTGAGCACCGCCATTGATCGAAATCTGCAGGTCGTTGCCCGGCGCGACTGCCGGCGCTCCGGATATCGAGTGGAGGGCCTGTAGCGGGTTGGCGCCGAACACGTCGACCATCGTTTCGGGACTATGAGGTTGGTGGACCCTGAGCTCGTTCCGTTTGTGCTCGACTTCTAGCCGGCCATCTTGATTGTCCAAGGAAAAAAAATTGAATTTTCTTTGAATTTGCTCTGATCGCTGGAATGTGGGTTGACGGCGGCTACACTTTTTCCGCTTATCGACGGGTGCTTGCCGGTTAGGAGGACAGCGATGTCTGGTTTGATGGTGGCCCCGGAAGTCCTGGCCTCTTCGGCGGGGCATCTGGCGAACATCGGCTCGACCGTGAGTGCGGTCAACGCGGTTGCCGCTGGCCCTACGACCGCGATACTGGCGGCGGGCGCCGATGATGTGTCGGCGGCGATAGCCTCGGTGTTCTCCGGGCAGGCGCGGGCCTACCAGGCGGCCGCTGCCCAGGCAGAAGTCTTCCAGCAATGGTTCTTTCAGACGTTGAACGCCGGCGCGGGTGCATATGTTGCGGCTGAGGCCGCCAGCACTTTTCCGTTACAAGATGCGTTGCAAGTCTTTGAACAGGACCTGCTCAGCGCGATCAATGCCCCCACGCAGGCGATCTTCGGGCGCCCGCTGATCGGGAACGGCGCCGACGCAACGATGCCGGGCCAGGCCGGTGGCGCTGGTGGATTCCTCTACGGCAATGGTGGTGCGGGTTACAACAGCACGAGCGCGGGCGTGGCGGGAACCAACGGCGGCAACGCGGGCCTGATCGGAAACGGCGGCCCCGGCGGAAACGGCGGTCCTGGCGGCGCCGCCGGCGGCAATGGCGGCAGCGGCGGCATCCTCTACGGAAACGGAGGACTAGGTGGCAATGGCGGCGCCGGCTCCATTGCGGTGGCCGGTGGGCTTGCGGGAGCTGGTGGCGACGCCGGTTTGATCGGACAGGGAGGCCATGGCGGTGCGGGCGGGGCAGGCCGGGGTGGTGCGGCCGGTGGCTCGGGAGGTCTGGGTGGGCTGCTCCTGGGCAACGGCGGTATTGGCGGAGCCGGCGGAGAAGGACTGGTCGCTAGTGGCGGAGCGGGCGGCAGCGGTGGCGGGTCGGGCTTGATCGGCCAGGGTGGTGCCGGCGGAACCGGAGGCCTAGGTGCGGATGCTGGCGGAGCGGGAGGGTCGGGAGGCACCGGCGGGGCCCTTGGCGACGGCGGGTCCGGTGGCGGGGGCGGTGATGGGTTGCGGTTAGGTGGGGCCGGCGGTAACGGCGGCTGGACCAGAGGCATCGGCCAGGGCGGAGTCGGCGGGCACGGCGGCAACGCAGGAACCGGCGGCTCGAACGGCAATAACG
>NZ_LQPW01000167.1 GCF_002116635.1 Mycobacterium szulgai
GGTCACCGGGGGTGGGGTGGGGGTCGTGCCGCCGGTCACCGGTTGTCCGTTGACCACAGCGTTCGTCGGCGCCCCGTACGCACCGGTTTGGGCCACCTGGAAACCGACGCTGAACGACTGTCCCGGTGCGATGGGTTGTGCACCCGCCTCGGACGCCACGGTGTAGTGCGTGCCGTTCGAGACGAGCTGACCTCCCCACGCGCTCGTCACAGATTCGCCTTGCGGCAGGTCGAATTCGACTTTCCAGCCGCCCAGGGCTGTGCTGCCTGAGTTGGTCACGGTGTATTTGGCGACGTAGCCGGTGTCCCACTGTGAGGTCACCGTGTACGTCGCGTCCAGCCCGGTACCGGTTCCTCCCCCGGGGCCCGTTCCGCCCCCGCCGTCGGTGCTGCCCGGGGGCTGGCTGGGCGTCACGTCGGTGGCGCTGGCGCCGACCTGGCCGTTGCTCCCCGGGTGGCCGAACAGCCCGGCGGTGCCGCCCAGGCCGCCAAGGCCGGGGTTAGCGCCGTTGAGTCCCGCCACGGCCTGGCCACCGGGGCCACCGTTGCCGCCATTGCCCACCAGCTGACCGCCGTTGCCTCCGTTGCCGCCCGGCGCGCCGGCACCGCCGGCTCCCCCGGCCCCACCGTTTCCGAACCACCCAGCGTTGCCACCGGCCCCGCCGGGCTGGCCGTTGTCGCCAGCGGCCCCGTTGCCGCCATTGCCGAAGATCAGCCCGCCGTCGGCGCCGCGACTGCCCGCCACGGTCGCGTCCGCGCCGTTGCCGAACAGGGGGCGTCCCAGCATCGCCTTGGCCGGTCCATTCACCAGGTTCAGCGCCTGTTGCTCAACCTGCTGGACCAGAGATCCGTTGACCGCTTCCGCGCTCGCGTACCAGCCGGCACCCGCACTCAGGGCGCGGACAAACCGGGCGTGAAACGATGCCGCCTGAGCGCTGAGGACGCGGTAATCCTGCGCGTAGGTGCCGAACAACGCCGCGATGGCCGTCGACACCTCATCGGCGGCCGCCGCCGCCACCGCCGTCGGACTGCTCAGGTTCGCCGCGCGCAATGCCGAGCCAATGTCCTCCAAATTCGCCGCCGCAGCCGACACCGTCACCGGATCAGCGATTAAAAAAGACATGTCGCAATCCTCCAGCCCCATTTATCACGTTGCAAAGACGTTGCCACGTAATTATTCGGGTTTCAATTGTAAAAATTGCGTTTACGCGGCCAGTTATGAATTCGAATCTCATTCCAAAATCGCAATTACTTAGCACATTCTCAACAGCCGCGGGCGGGGAGCAATTCGCAAGCGTCGATGCAAGCTGCGCCGGGCACCCGGTCTGCGATGGCCGGCGGATGCGGTGACCACGCGCAGATCAGATGTCGCCAAGGGGCGCCGAATCTGCCATGCTGTCAGCCATGGACTTACTGAAGATTTCGTCAGTTAAGGCGCTACGGGCGACGGAAGTTGCGCGACACTACCTCGCACGCCTGCGACAACGCATGGTTCCGCCTGCGGCGGCGTTGATGGAAATGATCCTGTCGGCGTGGTCGGCCCAGGCGATCGCCGCGGCCGCTGACCTCGGCATTGCCGACGCGCTAGCGAAGGGCCCCCTGTCGGCCAAGGAGCTGGCGGTCGCGGTCAGCGCGGACGCCGACGCCGTCAGTCGGCTCATGAGGGCATTGATCGGACACGGGATCTTCCGGCAACGTCGCGACGGCCGTTACGACCTGACCCCGCTCGGCGATGCGCTGCGCAGCGACGCGAAGATGTCGGTACTTGGAATGGCCAAATGGGTCGGTACTCCGCAGGAACGAGAGCACTGGAGCCAGCTAACGCAGGCGATCCGTACCGGACACAGCGTGGTAGAGGAACTGCGCGGCAAGGCCTTCTTTGACTACCTGTCGGGCGAACCGGACCTGGCCGAAATCTTCAATCGAGCCATGACGAGCACATCCGATCTCGCCGTCGCACCGGTGGTCGCCGCCTACGACTTCAGTGCGTATACGACGGTGGTCGACGTCGGCGGCGGGCACGGTCGGCTCCTGGCCGCAGTTCTGGCCGCGACGCCGCAGGCGCGCGGCATCTTGTTCGACCAGCCGCAAGTGGTTGCCGGAGCCGCCTCAGTGCTTTCCGATCACCAAGTCACCGATCGGGTTCAGATTGCCGAAGGGTCTTTCTTCGACGACGACATACCAAGCGGCGGTGATGCTTACGTGCTGAAGTTCATCATGCACGATTGGCCCGATGACGAGGCGGTGCGCATCCTGCACAATGTGCGCGCGGCGGCCGGCGTCGGCAAGAAAGTCTTGCTGGTCGAGCAAGTGATTCCGCAACACGACCGCGATTTCCTGGGCAAGTGGCTGGACCTGGAAATGCTGGTGCTTGGTTCTGGCCGCGAGCGCACCGCCGCCGAATACGAGCAACTCCTGTGCCGCGCAGGTTTTCAGATGACGCGGGTGATAGAGACGGTTTCACCGTTCGGCGTCATTGAGGCGGTAGCGAATTAGCCTTCGCTCGACGAGGGATCACCCCTCAGCGACACGCCCGTCGATGTCGGTTGGCGCGGGCGAGGACAAGCCCAATCGTTGCGCCGGAGGCTGAACCGCCGCCTGCAACTGGCTGAGCGCATCCAGGTCCAGCGGAATGGAGCACAACCGGTGCGCCTCGTCGGCAGCCATGCCGAACATTTTCAGCATGTCTTCGGCGACCTCGTCAGTGGCCTGCGCCGCGTCCCGCTCCGGCTCGGCATGCAGCAACTCCCCCAGAGCCAGAATCATGCCTGCGGCAAGCGCCATCGCCAGCTGCGGATCCGTCACAGTGAGCCTGCCGGCCGCCGCCGCTGCGGCGATATCACGCTTGGCCCGCGGCCCCAACCCGCGGTTGGCAGTGATCAGGGCCAAACCGTGATTGAGCACAATACGGCTCTCCGGCTGACGAAACATTCGCCCGGTCAGCCGAAAACTGAACGCAAGTGTTTCGGCCGGGTCATCGATCGACGCCGTTAAGGCGTCAAGCAACGCCCCATGGGCGTCAAGGACCTCGTTAATGGCCGCTTCGAAAAGTTCTTCTTTGGTCTCGAAATGGTTGTAGAACGAGCCGACCCCGACATCGGCGGCCTCGCTGATGTCCTGAATCGGCACATTGAACTTGCCCGCGGCAATAAACCCCTGCGCGGCCGCGATCAACGCCGCGCGAGTGCGCTGCTTGCGCAACTGCAGCCGGTTGGGCCGGTTCTCCACGTCAGCCAACGATCAACTCCTAAATGCGTTAGGTGAAAAATTCTTGACTACAGCATTCCTCGGTTATGAAGGTTTCTTCGCAAGCAGTGTAATTGATCGATCGTTCTTGAGTGAAGATTCCTCAACTATCGCCGGCCTACCTACGACGGGCGAACTTGACTGAACGTATCGTCGCCGTCGCGAGCCTTGCGCGACTGCACTCGAGCGGCCGAGCTGACCCAACTTGTCGCCGCGACCAACAGTCGGCCGCCGCGGGTCAGGTTGTGACCCGCAGCCCAACCGCAGCCCGCTAGGCGCGCCAGCGAGCGGCCCCGGCTCCTACCACGTCCCCGTGCGACGGCGGCTGAACCGCCGCCTGCAACTGACCGAGGGCATCAAGGCCGACGGGGATGCAACACACCCTGTGCGCCTCCTCGGCAGCCATCCCGAACATCTTCAGCATGTCTTCGGCGATCTGGTCGGTGGCCTGCGCCGAGTCGCGTTCGGGTTCGGCCTGGAGCAATTCCCCCAGGCCCAAGAGCATGCCCGCGGCAACCGCCATCGCCAGCTGCGGGTCGGTCACGGTAAGTGAGCCGGCTGCCGCCGCTGCGGCGATGTCACGCTTGGCCCGCGGTGCCAAACCACGGTCGGCGGTAATCAGGGCCAACCCGTGATTGAGCACGATTCGACTCTGCGGCAGCGGGAACATCCGCCCGGTCAGCCGGAAGCTGAGAGCGAATCTTTCGGTTGGATCGTCGATCGATGCCGTCAGCGCATCCAGCAACGACCCGTGGGCGTCTAGCACCTCGTTGATGGCCGCTTCGAAGAGTTCTTCCTTGGTCTCGAAGTGGTTGTAGAACGAGCCGACCCCGACATCGGCGGCCTCGCTGATGTCCTGAATCGGCACATTGAACTTGCCCGCGGCAATAAACCCCTGCGCGGCCGCGATCAACGCCGCGCGAGTGCGCTGCTTGCGCAACTGCAGCCGGTTGGGCCGGTTGTCGACGTCAGCCAACGATGGCTCCTAAACGTTAGGTGAGACCCCGCTGTTACAGCTTACCTCGATTTTGAAGGATTCTTCACACTGTTGATTGATTGATTATTCTTGAGTGAAGCTGTCTTCAACTACTAGACGGAGGTGGATTCGTGGCACAGCACGGGGGTATTGAACGACGGATCGCGGGCGGCGCAGGTCGCCCAGAAGCCGCTAGGCGCCATGCCCAACTCAGAAAGGATGTTTGTCGGGCGGTTGCGCCGCTTAGGCGCTCAGCACCGGCTGCGGAACCACCTGCTCGGACACCGGCGGGCTGACGACTCGCTCCCGCCCGGCGAACATCTGTGCCAGCGCGGCACCCAGCACACCGATCGCTAGTCCGGCCACCATCGCCCACCAGCTGTGGGCAAGGAGCAGGAAACCGAACCCCGACGACATGGCCAGCATTAGGCACCGCACCCGTGTCCAGTGGATCGGGTGGCGGAAGCGGGTGGCTACCAGCACGCCCAGGATCACCGCAACGGCATGCCCCGCGTTGGTGAACTCCGCGCCGACGACACCGGCCGTCACGCTCACCGAGACCCACCAGCCGATCCACGCCGGTTGCCATCGCCGCGGAATCGCGGCGGTCAGCGCACCAAGCGCGGCGAGCGCACCGTAGCTCATGCCGACATCACTTGCCCGCGTGATCGACCACGGTAACCAGCCGAATTCCACCGCCGCCGCCAGAGCCGCCGCGACTACCAGCGTCGCCCCAACGTGGCCGACGACGAATGCCACCACCAACCGGATGGTATGCAAATGCAGCTCCGCAAGCGCAAGCAGACAAGCCAGGAACGGCATCCAGAAGTACAGCGGGCCGGCTTCGACCACGAACGCACTGCCCAACAGCGTTCCCAGCCGGCCATGCGCCAAGTTGTGCAAGTTCGTGCTGGCATGGCGGATCAGGCGATCGTGCGCCTGTGGGCTGAGCGTGAGAATCACGGTGCTGACCCAGGCAAGAGTCGCTAGATAACCGACGGTGAACCGGACCCGGGACAGCCGGGAGAAAATGCCGTAAATCATCGGGTTCCACTATGCATTGGAATTTGTTACATCCGGGTCATCGGTCGCTGTCAACTCTCTACCAGTCTTGAGACGATAGATCGCCAAGTCCGGCGGGATGCCAGTGAGTTTGCTGGAAAACATCGGCCTGCGGGCCCGCTTGGCGACGACGCCCAATGCGTCCAACTCGCTCTGCGGGATCAGGTCCAAGGTGGGGCTGGAAATCATGATGCCACCTTTGGTGGCCCTTTCCATAACCCGAGCAGCGATGTTGACGTCGACCCCGAGCCAGTCGGCACCCAGTCGTTGCGGGCGGCCGGTGTGGATACCGACCCGCATGCGTGGTCGATAACCGTCCACCTCGACGGATTTCAGGGCGTCGTTGGCCGCACAGACAGCCCGCACGGCAACCTCGGGCTTACGGAACACCGCCATGATCCCGTCGCCCATCCGCTTGACGATGTGCCCGCCGGCATCCAGCAGCGGTGGCTCGACGGCACGGGCCACCTGGCGCAGCAGGGTGAGGGCCGCATCATCGCCGGCGTGCAACGACCACGTCGAGAATGCGACCAGGTCGGTGAAAACCAGCGTCACCTCCGGATTGGCCGGCCGCCGGGAAACCGCCTCGGTCAACGCCTGCCACACCTGCAACACACCCAGACTGACTTCCCGAGATGCCGCGTCGCGGTCGCCCAGCAACCGATCGGCGGCGCGTGCCGCGGCACGCGGACCACCGTCTCCAGCCATCGACAACGGATCGCCGAATTCGGGATCACCAGGCAACAACCGTCGCGCGCGGCGGACGAAGGCCACCACGCCAGGGCTGTGGTTCGTGGTTCGTAGCCACCGCCCTGGAGAACGTCGGTCCGCAGCGTCTTCTGTGAGCGCGGTTGCCGTATCGTCGGGCACGCCGGACTCCGAATCCTCCAGCCCGACCTCCACTTGGCCAGGGTAGGTGGTTTTGACTAAGACAGGCAATCAGCTGCGCCCGGCGTGTGCTGCGATCCGCGACACACGCTTCGCGGGGCCAGGGTTAGTGGAACAAACTAAGGAGGCCCGGTAGCAGACCGCCGACCTGCGTGCCGCCCAACGCAATGTTCGTCGGCGCGCCACCGGTGGGCGTCAAAATCAGCGTGAGGGGCTGAAGAGGCGACAACAGTCCAGCAACAGGAACCTCGAACCCGACCGACGTGTATCCGAACCCTCCTGGCGCGGGTACCGTCTGCGTGATCGTGTCATGGCCGAAGAAGAAGCCGCCCATGGCATTAGTGGGAGCATAGAAAAGTGCATTTACTGCCCCCAACACATTTCCGTGCTGCATCGCGCTGACAAATGCCGTGCCGCTGTGTTGTAGAGAATTCATCGCGAGGTAATACGGACCCAGCGCGTCAAAACTGAGCGCAAGCGGCGCCGGCAATGCGACTGAGCCCGAGTCGATGGTGATCTGACCGGTAAACAGGTCTTCGGTTCCGCTCAGAGTTAGCGACAAGGGGCCGAATGGAGTGCTCGCATTGATCAGCGGAATGGTGGCCGGAGCGGAATCGAGCACCGTGGCGCTGCCACCGGTTGCTCCACTGATCGGAACCCCGGTGACCGGGTCGATGACCGGGGCGGGGGTGACCGGCTCGACGACCGGAGCGGGGCTGACTGGTGTAACGGTGACCGTAGTACCGGGGTCCGCGCCAACGGCGGTGCCCACGGTCGTGGCATCGGTGGCACCGATGGTCCCGGTGGTCACCACAGTGCCGCTTCCGCCGGATGTGGCGGTGACGCCGGTGAGGGCAGTGCCGGTGCTGATCACTGCGCCGCTGGATGCGGTGGCCACATCGGTTGCGGCGGTGCCGGTGCTGACGGTGGCGCCGCTGGATGCGGTGGTCACATCCGTTGCGGCGGTGCCAGTGCTGACGGTGGTGCCGCCGGAGGTGGCCGTCGTCGTTCCCGACGTGGCGATGCCAGTGCTGCCGGAGGCAGCCGAGGTGCCCGAGCCGGCGGTAGTCGTGCCGACGGTGCCGCTGGTTGTCGTCGCAGGTACGCCGGCAGAAACGGTGCCTCCCCCATGACCGCCAACAGGGCCGGTCGGGATCACTGCGTGACCCAGTAGTGCGACCGCGGGGGCATTCACGGCGTTTATCAGCACCTGCTCGGCGTTGGCGATTTCAGAGCTGAGGTATGCGAGCGCACCGGAACTCACCGCGCGAGCGAACTGGGCATGAAACGCCGCAGCCTGTAAGCCGAGGGCTTGATATTGCTGAGCGTACGACGTCAGTGCCGCTGTGACGGCCGCCGACACCTGATCCGCAGCCATAGCGACCAGACGTGTCGTGGGTGCCGCAGCCGCCGAATTGGCGGCGCTCATCGCCGAACCAATGTTCTCCAAACTCCCCGCCGCTGCCGTCACGACTTCTGGTGACACACTCAGAATCGACACAGCTGGCCTCCTCTTTACTCAAGAAGAAAACAACCGGGTAGAGCTCGGAAACCCAAAGTGTACTCTCCGCGATCCTTTCGTGGCCAAAGTATTTTTTGCCCTATTCCGTCGTACGGACGACCATTTCGCCGGCGTCTTGCCCGACCTTGGCCAGCCACCGGCCCCGGGTTGGCCCGTGCGCCGGAACTCCCGTCATACCGCCTGATCACGGCACTGACACGCCGGTGTGGACGGCGGATAACACCACCTGCGACCATCCGCCGAAATCGTAGACAACGTGCGTTGTCAGCGTTTATCGTGAGCGCAAATTATGCGCATGGAGGCCGTGATGACAGTCGTATCGACCACCTCCGCCGAGCCACTCGGGCCCGACTCGCTGACCTGGAAATACTTCGGCGACCTGCGCACGGGGATGATGGGCGTCTGGATCGGGGCCATCCAGAACATGTATCCGGAGCTGGGAGCCGGCGTCGAGGAACACTCGATTCTGCTGCGTGAACCGTTGCAGCGGGTGGCCCGCTCGGTCTACCCGATCATGGGTGTCGTCTATGACGGTGACCGGGCCGCCCAGACCGGCCAGCAGATCAAGGGCTATCACCGCACCATCAAGGGCGTCGACGCCGAGGGCCGTCGCTACCACGCACTGAATCCCGAAACCTTCTACTGGGCACACGCGACGTTCTTCATGCTCGTCATCAAGGTGGCCGAGTACTTCTGCGGCGGTCTCACCGAGGCCGAAAAGCGCCAGCTGTTCGACGAACACGTGCAGTGGTACCGCATGTACGGCATGAGCATGCGCCCGGTGCCCACGTCGTGGGAGGAGTTCCAGGAGTACTGGGAACGGGTCGGCCGCGACGAACTGGAAATCAACCAAGCCACCCTGGACATCTTCAAGATGCGCATCCCCAAGCCAAAGTTCGTGCTCATGCCCACGCCGATCTGGGACCAGATCTTCAAGCCGTTGGTGGCCGGTCAGCGCTGGATTGCCGCCGGCCTGTTCGAGCCCGCTGTCCGGGAGAAGGCGGGCATGCATTGGACGCCGGGCGACGAAATCCTGCTACGCGTGTTCGGCAAAGTGGTCGAGTTGGCATTCTTGGCGGTGCCCGACGAGATCCGCCTGCATCCACGCGCGCTGGCCGCCTACCGCCGCGCCGAGGGGCGCCTCGCGAGCGACGCCCCGCTGGTCCAGGCGCCGAGTTTCATGGCGCCACCGCGCGACCGCCGCGGCCTGCCGATGCACTACTTCCCACCGCGCAGCAATCCGGCCAAGCTCTTGATGGAGCGGGCCGGATCGCTAGTGCACGGAACGCTTTCGATCGCCGGCCTGCGCCCGGCACGCGGCCGCAAAAAGGCCGCCTAGCGGTCCGGATTGGCCCGCCCGCTACCGCGGACGACGTGCCCGCGCGCTCTGATACAGACAGATCGCCGCGGCAGCGGCCACGTTCAGGCTCTCCGCGCCACCGGCCATGGGAATGTGCACCCGGTGGTCGGCCGCCGCGGCGATTTCGCGGGAAAGGCCGTGTGATTCGGGGCCGAACAGCCATGCCGTCGGAGCCGCCAAATCGGCGTCGTCGAGGCATATTTCACCGTCGACCGTGGTGGCCAGCACCTGCAGTCCGGCCGCACGAAGAGCGGTGATGACAGTGTGGGTGTCGGGTGCTACCACTACGGGAATCGAGAAGATACTGCCGGTCGAGGCGCGCAGGCATTTGCCGTTGTAGGGGTCGACGCTGTGGCCGGCCAGGATCACCGCCGCGGCACCCATGGCATCGGCGATGCGGATCAGCGTGCCCGCATTGCCCGGCTCGCTTATTTCCACCCCGGCTGCAACCAAAGCGGGTGCGTCGCTGAGCACCTCATTCAGCCGGGTTGCCGGCATCTCGCAGGCCGCGACCAGCCCCGTCGGTGTCACCGTGTCAGACAGCGCTTTTGCGGCACGCTCGGTGACCAGATGGACCGGCGCCTGCTGTGCGGCCAGCAGGGATTCGTAACGCTGCGCCGCGGACTCGGTGACGAAGAGATCGCGCACCAGACCGCGCGCTGCGGCGGCCTCGACCAGGTTGGGTCCTTCGGCGAGGAACCGTCCCGCACGCCGGCGGCCGACGTGACGATGCAGTTTGACCGCAGTCGCCACCCTGGCCGAGCGCTCGGTCAGCAGACTACGCGGCCTCTCCTGAAGGTGCGTTCACATCCTCGGGCAGTGCGGCCCGGGCGACGTCGACCAGCGCGCTGAAGGCCGCGGGATCGGTGATCGCGATGTCGGCGAGATTCTTGCGGTCCACTTCCACACCGGCGGCTTTCAAGCCCTGGATCAGCCGGTTGTACGTAATGTCATTGGCGCGCGCGGCGGCATTGATGCGCGAGATCCACAGCTTGCGGAACTCGCCTTTGCGTGCCCGACGGTCGCGGTAGGCGTAGTTCAGTGAGTGCAGCTGCTGCTCTTTGGCCTTGCGGTAGAGGCGGGATCGTTGGCCCCGATAACCCTTGGAGGCCTTAAGTACGGAGCGCCGCTTCTTGTGGGCGTTTACTGCCCGCTTTACGCGTGCCATTGATTTCCTACTCTCGTTCGGACGAAATGGTCAGGGCCGGTGGCCGAGTGTCGCTGGGCGCCGGGTCAGCCGTTTAGCAGCGCGTTGACCCGCTTGGTGTCGTTGGCCGCCACGGTCGTACGGCCATCCAGGCGGCGGGTGCGCTTGGTCGGCTTGTGCTCGAGCAGATGCCGGCGGTTGGCTTTCTGCCGGACGATCTTGCCGGTACCGGTGCGGCGGAACCGCTTCGAAGCCCCGCTGTGGGTCTTGGCCTTGGGCATGTTTCCTCAGTTCTGCTAGTTCGCCGACGGCTTGGTGTCGCCGGCGGTGTTGGGATTGGGCGGTGGAGGCCCGCCCGCAGGTTCATCGCGCGCCTTGGCGCGAGTTTTCGCGCCGCGGTGCGGTGCCAGCACCATCGTCATGTTGCGCCCGTCCTGCTTGGCCGACGTCTCGACGAATCCGTACTCGGCCACGTCGGCGCCCAGGCGTTGCAGCAATCGGTAGCCCAATTCGGGCCGGGACTGCTCGCGGCCGCGGAACATGATGGTGACCTTGACCTTCGACCCCGCTTCTAAGAAGCGGACCACGTGGCCCTTCTTGGTCTCGTAGTCATGGTCGTCGATCTTTGGCCGCAGCTTTTGTTCCTTGACGACGGTCTGCTGCTGGTTCCTGCGGGATTCGCGCGCCTTCTGCGCCGCCTCGTACTTGTACTTGCCGTAATCCATGATCTTGCAGACCGGTGGTCTGGCGTTCGGGGCAACTTCGACAAGGTCGAGATCGGCGTCCGCGGCAACGCGGAGTGCGTCTTCGATACGCACTATGCCTACCTGCTCCCCCCCTGGGCCGATCAGTCGGACTTCAGGTACGCGAATGCGCTCGTTGACGCGGGTCTCAGTGCTGATGGGGCCTCCCTCGTTGGCTTCTCTTCCAGCGCGGCTCAAAACCCGAAACCAGCCGGGATCAGCACGGGAAACACACCAGCCATCAGCAAAAAAGCCCTGCATAGCAGGGCCCAATGCCGACCGATCGCGGCCTGGATTGATCAAGCCGCCTGCGGCACGCGCAGAACAGGCATTCTTCAGATGCCTGTGACCGGACCGTTTTGCCTCAAAGAGCTTTGAAAACCTCGTCGGCAAGCGGTGGGAGTGGGACTCCACTTAACTGTCCCTGGCCTTCGCCGGGATGGTCGCAGCAGTGAGTCTAACAGGCATGACGCGGCATCTTGGCAACGAACGGGCCGAAGTGGGCACACCGCCACACCCGAACTGTGCAACCTAGCCACGACATCGCCAAGAATTTCCGGGTTTGAGGGAATATCCTCGCGGTCTGTGACACTTATCAGGCCTCGCTCGGGGGAGGGCAGGCAGATTTCCCGGTTTCACTGGGTACCCGCGACGGCGGGCTGGATTGTCGGGGTCATCGCGTCCCTGTCGCTGCTGGCAAGTTTGTCACCGCTGATGCGGTGGCTCATCCACGCTCCACGCGAGTTCATCAACAGCTACCTGTTCAACTTCCCCGACACCAGCTTCGCGTGGTCGTTTGTGCTGGCATTGCTGGCCGCCGCGCTGACCGCCCGTAAACGGATCGCCTGGCTGCTGTTGCTGGGCAACATGGTTCTTGCCGCGGTATTGAACGTCGCCGATATCGCAGCGGGCGGTAACACCGCTGCCGAGAACTTCGGCGAGAATCTCGGCTTTGCGTTTCATATCGTCGCCAGCGTCCTGCTGGTCCTGAGCTATCGGCAGTTCTGGGCCAAAGTTCGCCGCGGAGCGCTGTTCAAGGCAGCCGGTGTGCTTTTGACCGGCGGGGCTATCGGGATCCTGATTTCGTGGGGCCTGGTGGAACTGTTCCCGGGATCGCTTGCGGCGCATGACCGGTTGCCGTATGTCGCCAACCGGGTGATCGGGTTCGGCCTCGTCGATTCCGCCCTGTTCACCGGCAGACCGCACGTCTTTCTCAATGCGATCTTCGGCCTGTTGGGTGCCTTCGCGCTGATCGCCGCCGCGATCGTGTTGTTCCAGTCCCAGCGCGCCGATAATGCGCTGACCGGTGAGGACGAGTCGGCCATCCGCGGGCTGGTCGAGCTGTACGGGCAGAACGACTCACTCGCCTATTTCGCTACCCGGCGCGACAAATCGGTGGTTTTCGCACCCAGCGGCCGCGCCTGCATCACCTACCGGGTGGAGATCGGGGTGTGCCTGGCCAGCGGCGACCCAGTGGGCGACCCGCGGGCCTGGCCGCAGGCCGTCAACGCCTGGCTACACCTGTGCCAGACCTACGGCTGGTCCCCCGGGGTCATGGGCGCCAGTTCGCAAGGAGCACAGGTATATCGCGAAGCGGGGTTGAACGCGCTGGTGCTGGGCGACGAAGCCATCCTGCGCCCTGCCGAATTCAAGTTGACCGGGCCTGAAATGCGCGGCGTACGACAAGCTGTGACGCGGGCGCGAAGGGCCGGCCTGACGGTCCGGATCCGGCGGCACCGCGACGTTCCCAATGACGAGATGACCCAGACCATTGAGCGCGCGGATGCCTGGCGCGACACCGAATCCGAGCGCGGCTTCTCGATGGCCCTGGGCCGGCTCGGTGATCCGGCGGACTCCGACTGCCTGCTGGTGGAAGCGCTGGACCCCGAGCAGCGGGTGGTGGCACTGCTGTCGCTGGTGCCGTGGGGAAGCACCGGTGTTTCGCTGGATGTGATGCGCCGCTCCCCGCAATCCCCCAACGGCACCATCGAGCTGATGGTCAGCGAGCTGGCGTTGCACGCGGAAAGCCTTGGCATCACTCGGATTTCGCTGAACTTCGCGGTGTTCCGGTCCGCATTCGAGCAGGGCGCCCAGCTGGGCGCCGGCCCGATCGCACGGCTGTGGCGCGGGCTATTGGTCTTCTTCTCCCGTTGGTGGCAGATCGAGACGCTGTACCGCTCGAACATGAAGTACCAACCCGAATGGGTGCCGCGCTACTCCTGCTACGAAGACGCCCGGTTGATTCCCAAGGTGGGCGTCGCCTCGGTGATCGCCGAGGGCTTCTTGGTGTTGCCGTTCAGCCGTCGCGACAAGGTGCACACCGGCCATCACTCCGCGGTGCCGGCCCCGCTGGTGGCGACCGGCCTGTTGCATCCCGACGGCACGGCCCCGGATGTCAGTGGCCTGCAAGAGCCCGAAACCGCGGGCTCCGACGACGCCGGCCGTCGCCTGCCTGAGCAGGTGCGGGTGCGCCTGAGCAAGCTAAAGAAGTTGCAGGGCAACGGTATTGACGCCTATCCGGTGGGGAATCAGCCCAGCCACTCGGTGACGCAGGCGCTGGAAGCCGACGATCACACCGATGTTTCGGTGTCCGGCCGCATATTGCGGATCCGCAATTTCGGTGGCGTTCTGTTCGCCCAACTGCGTGATTGGTCCGGGGAAATCCAAGTGCTGTTGGACAATTCGCGCTTGGAGCAGGGCAGGGCCGCGGATTTCAATTCGGCGATCGATCTCGGTGACCTGGTGGAGATGACCGGGCAGATGGGATGGAGCAAGAACGGCACCCAATCGCTGATCGTGACCAGCTGGCGCCTGATCGGCAAGTGCCTGCGTCCGCTGCCAAACAAATGGAAAGGGCTCACCGACCCCGAGGCGCGGGTGCGCACCCGCTACGTGGACCTGGCCATCAACAACGAATCCCGGGCCCTGGTGACCGCACGCAGCAACGTGTTGCGCTCGATTCGGGAGACGCTGTTCGCCAAGGGGTTCACCGAGGTCGAGACGCCGATCCTGCAGCAGGTGCACGGCGGTGCCGCGGCCCGCCCGTTCGTGACACACATCAACGCCTACTCCCTGGATCTGTTCTTGCGCATCGCTCCCGAGCTGTACCTGAAGCGGCTGTGCGTCGGCGGCGTGGAACGCGTATTCGAGCTCGGCCGCGCCTTCCGCAACGAGGGTGTGGACTTCAGCCACAACCCCGAGTTCACCCTGCTGGAGGCCTATCAAGCGCACGCCGACTACCTGGTGTGGATCGACGGCTGCCGCGAGCTCATTCAGAACGCCGCCCTGGCGGCCAACGGCGCCACCACGGCCATGCGGCTCACCAGCGATGACCGCCTCGAGCCGGTGGACATCTCCGGCGTGTGGCCGGTGAAGACCGTGCACGACGCGGTGTCCGAAGCTCTCGGTGAGCACATCGACGCCGACACCGACCTGCCGACCCTGCGCAAGCTGTCGGATGCCACCCACATCCCCTATCGGGCGCACTGGGACGCCGGCGCGGTGGTACTCGAGCTGTACGAGCACCTGGTGGAAGACCGCACCGAACACCCGACGTTCTACATCGACTTCCCCACCTCGGTGTCGCCGCTGACCCGTCCGCATCGCAGCAAACGCGGGGTCGCCGAACGGTGGGACCTGGTGGCTTGGGGTGTCGAGTTGGGTACGGCCTACAGCGAACTCACCGACCCCGTCGAGCAACGGCGCCGTCTGCAGGAACAATCGCTGCTGGCAGCCGGCGGAGATCCCGAGGCGATGCAGCTCGACGAAGACTTCCTGCAAGCCATGGAATACGCGATGCCGCCCACCGGCGGCCTGGGCATGGGCGTGGACCGGGTGGTAATGCTGGTGACCGGCCGCAGTATCCGCGAGACGCTGCCCTTCCCGCTCGCCAAACCCCACTAACATCGGCGCGCCGGCCAGGCGCGCCGGGCCCCCAGTCAACTCACAGGAAACATTGCGGAAACAAGGTCGCGCGCGGATCACCATCGACCAGAATGAAACTGTGACAGCGCCGACGTCGTTAGTCGCACCGCAGTCGCTGGCAAGTGGCCACATATCGCTCATGCACGGCTGGGTGCCGACCATCGTCCAGGTGGTGACCGCCATCGTGCTGGCGGCAACCATTTGATGGCGGTCCCGTCGCTGGCGGCACCGGTGGCTGCCGGTGGCCGCCATCGCCGGGGTTGCGGCGGTCTACGGGACCCGCTGGTATGTCACCGCGCACGGTCTTGCCAGTGAGCCGGCGCCGAGGGCGCTGTGGATCTGGATCGCCATGACCGGCGTAGCCGCCGCCGTGCTGGTCCTTGGCTGGCGCAGCGCACGGCGATGGCGCCGCGGCGCATCTCTGCTGGCGGTGCCGCTGTGTCTGCTCAGCGCAGGTTTGACGCTGAACCTGTGGGTTGGTTACTTCCCGACGGTGCAGGCGGCCTGGAACCAGCTCACCTCCGGTCCCCTGCCCGACCAGACCGACCAGGCCACCGTCGACGCGATGGCCGGCAAAGGGGCGCTGCCGTCGCACGGCAGTGTGGTACCGGTGGCCATCTCCTCGGCCGCATCGCATTTCAGGCATCGCGGCGAACTGGTGTACCTGCCGCCGACCTGGTTCGCCAGTAATCCGCCACCGGCGCTGCCGACGGTGATGATGATCGGCGGCCAATTCAACACGCCCGCCGACTGGGCGCGAGCCGGCAACGCGATCAAGACGATCGACGACTTTGCGGCCACCCACCACGGCAACGCCCCCGTTTTGGTGTTCGTCGATTCCGGTGGCGCGTTCAACAACGACAGCGAATGCGTCAACGGAAGCCGCGGTAACGCAGCCGACCACTTGACCAAGGACGTGGTGCCGTTCATGGTTTCGAAGTTCGGGGTAAGTCGCGAACAGGCCAGCTGGGGCATCGTGGGCTGGTCGATGGGCGGCACCTGCGCAGTGGACCTGACCGTCATGCATCCCACACTGTTCAGTGCGTTCGTCGACGTCGCCGGGGACTTTTACCCGAATGCGGGAAACAAGGCCGAAACCATTAGCAGGCTGTTTGGCGGCAACGCCGACGCCTGGGCGTCATTCGACCCGACGACGGTGATCACCCGGCATGGCCCGTATACCGGGATTTCGGGGTGGTTCGCGATCTCTGCGCAGGCATCGGTGCGCCGCGACAACGCGATCGCAGACACCCCCACCATGCGTCAGGCCGGACGCGATGCCGCCGCCAATCCCAGCAACCAGACCGCCGCAGCCAACGCGCTGTGCGCACTCGGCCGGACCAATGGAATCGATTGCGCGGTCATCTCTCATCCCGGCAAACACGACTGGCCGTTTGCCGACCAGGTTTTCGCCTCGGCTCTGCCTTGGCTGGCCGGCCAGCTGCAAACGCCGGGGGTGCCCCGGATTCCGTTGCCCGGCACGGCCGCACCAGCCGGGCAATTCGTCACCGCCGGGCGATAGCCGCGAATGACATCGGTCGCAAGCGTGCGCCGGGCGATTTTTGCCCGGCACTGCAATCCGTGGAGCGCCTGGACGCGCTGGGCGAGCACCCCGCTGACGTTGGTCCCGGTTTGGACGCGGCGACGCAGCCACGCTGTGCTGCTCGTCGGGTGGCTGGCGGTCAATCCCTTCGTCTTCGGCAAACCGCGTCACGAACGTGCCTGGGCGACGCGGGCGATGCTGGGCGAGGAGCTATGGATCACCCGCCGGCCCCGCGACGCCGCCATGCTGGTCAGCGGTTTGAGCTCGGTGATATCGGTGGTCGCGGTGATCGCCGCACGCCGTCGTAGACTGCGGCCGGCGGCTGTCGCGACCGCCACGCAAATGGCGCTGACGATGGTCTACTGGCAGCAGATGGTGTGCTATTACGATCGCGGGCAACAACAGGCGGTCGCACCGCCGCAGTAACGTGGCGGCATGCCCGACGAACCAGCCGCTCCCGATCCCGGCTACGACAGCACCGGCGTACCGACGTTCGAATCCGTGCGGGACAAGATCGAGAACCGGTTCGCCACCGCACAGGGCGCTGCGGAGCTCGATGCCGAGACGGCCGAAGCACAGACCGTCGAAAAGCAGTACGAGAAGCGGCAGCGCGCGGCGGCCGAACGCCTGGCGCAGATCCGGGAGTCGATGCGCACCGATGAGTGATACCGTGCCGACGTCGCGGGCCGGCACCCAATTCGGGCCCTACCGCCTGCGACGACTACTGGGCCGCGGCGGCATGGGCGAAGTCTACGAGGCGCACGACACCGTCAAAGATCGCACCATCGCGCTCAAACTCATGGCTCCGGAGTACAACTCGGACGGGGCATTTCGCCGGCGGATGCAACGTGAGGCACACACCGCCGGTCGCCTGCAAGAGCCCCACATCGTACCCATTCACGACTTCGGTGAGATCGATGGACAGCTGTTCATCGACATGCGCTTCATAGAGGGCGCCGACCTCGGGTCACTGTTGTCGCGCGGCGGAGCGCTATCCCCGCCGCGCGCGGTAGCGATCGTCAGCCAAGTCGCCGCGGCGCTCGATGCCGCGCACCGCTGCGGTGTCGTGCATCGCGATATCAAACCGGAGAACATTCTGATCACCGGCGACGACTTCGCTTACCTGGTCGACTTCGGGATCGCCGCGGCGGCCACCGACCAACACCTCACCAAAACCGGTAGCGCAGTGGGTAGTTGGAGCTACATGGCGCCAGAACGGTTCGGCGACGACGACATCACCTACCGTTCCGATATTTACGCTCTGGCCTGCGTCCTCTACGAATGCCTCACCGGTACGCCGCCTTACCAAACCCAGAACCTCAGCACGCTGATGGGTGCACATCTCATGCAACCCATTCCACGCCCCAGTTTGCAACGTCAAGACGTCTCAGGAGCTTTCGACGAGGTCATCGCCCGCGGCATGGCCAAGAATCCCGCTCAGCGCTACCTCACCGCCGGAGAGCTGGCACGTGCGGCTGCGCAGGCGCTCAGCGTTCCGGACCGGGAACGAGCCGTCACCATGCTCGCGCACACCCAGCAGTACGTCCCCACACCGAGTGGCCCTCTCCCCCAGCATCCCTGGCCTCCCCCCGCGCCGGCGCCCCGGTGGACTCCGTCCCCCAAACGCAACTGGTGGCTGGTGCTGGCGGCTGTCCTGGTGGTCGTGTTCGTCGTCGCCGGCACCGGCATCTGGCTGACAGTGGGCAACACCGCAGGCGACAAGCCCATCGGCCAGACCACGACCACCAGCGCGGCCGTCACCACTTCGGCCAGCACACCTACTACCTCCGCGAATGTTACTCCCGTGCAACTGAATTCGCTTCTACTAGGCCCCGAACAGATAAACGCCATCATCGCTACGACGGGCATCGTCGTCGACCACAACGTAACCGAGATGACAGATCCCGGACCGGAGAATACGTTGTCGGACGATCGCTGCCTCGGCGCCCTCATCGGCTACCAAACCGGGACGTACAAGAGCAGCGGCTACACGGGCATGCTCGCGCAGCTGATGAAGAAGCCCAACAGCAACCCGGGCTACGTGGTAGTCCAGGGCGCGGTGATTTTCGCCTCGGCTGACCAGGCGGCCGGATTTGTGGCGACTCAAGCCGACGGGTGGCGATACTGCGCCGGAAAATCGGTGACCCAAGTCAACAATGGCAACACCTCTCACTGGACATTCGGGGGTGTCAGCGGCAATCCGCCCAATATCGCGCTGGAACGCACCCTGGCCGATAGCCCGGTGGTTTGCCAGCACGTCCTGAGCGCGGTATCCAACATCGTTCTCGACGTCAACGTCTGCGCACCCGGAACCATCAACCAGGCCCGGCTGATAGCCAACGCGATGGCGGCCAAGGTGTCGAAGTAGCAGTATGCGGAACTTCAGCATCGCCGAGCGTCGGAACAGACTGGCGCGCAGGCATTTTCTTTCCGAAACCCAGCCGGTGACTCAAGTCATCGCCGGATTGGTGGGACTGCACGCCACCGATCCGGCCACGCCCTATCTGTCGCTATGGGCACGCGCACCGGGTTTCGCGACCGCGGACCTCGATCGTGAATTGTATGAAACCCGTTCTGTGGTAAAGCATCTCGCGATGCGACGCACACTATGGGTGGTCAGCTCCGAGGACCTTGCGCTGATTCAGCCGGCGGTCAGCGACCGGGTAGCCGGCAACGAACGCCGGCGTCTGATCGGCGACGTGCAGAAGGCGGGTGTAGCCACCGACGGTGAGCGCTGGCTCGAGGCGGGCAGCGCCGCGATACTGCGCTATCTGCGTGAACACGGGGCCGCCAGCAGCACCGAGTTGCGAACCGCGCTGCCCGAACTGGCCGGAACCTACGACCCGGCGCCGGGAAAGCGTTATGGCGGTGCGGTTTCGATTGCGCCGCGGGTGCTCACGGTGCTGTCGGCCCGTGGCGATATCGTGCGCGGACCAAACGACGGCGCCTGGACCGCATCGCGGCCGCGATGGATCACCACCGGTGACTGGCTTACCGGGTCCGGCTCGCAACACATCGAGAGCCCCCACGCCGAACTCACCCGCCGCTGGCTACGCGCGTGCGGTCCCGCGACCGTCGCCGACATCAAATGGTGGTTCGGCAGCACCTTGACCGCGGTCCGGAAAACGTTGGCCGACATAGGGGCGGCGGAAGTCGACGTGGACGGCAGCCCCGGTTACGCGCTCGCCGACGACCTCGAACCCGAGCCGGAGGTGGCGCCATGGGGCGCGCTGCTGCCTGGGCTGGACGCGACCACCATGGGATGGTATGACCGGGACTGGTATCTCGGCCAGCACCGCGGCCAGGTTTTCGACAGCAACGGCAACGCCGGACCCACAGCGTGGTGGACGGGACGCGTGGTGGGCGGTTGGTATCAGGACGCCGATGCCCGAGTCCAGTTGCAGCTGTTGGAAGACCCCGGACGCGACGGGCGGCGCGCCCTGCAACGCCGGGCCGACGAGCTCACCTCGTGGCTGGACGGGGTTCGGATCAACCCGCGTTTCCCGTCCCCGCTGTCCAAAACAGTTCGCGAGATATAAACGCCGAACACGTTTTACGGTGTGTTGTGCGCGTACGTTATTTGTCGCGGTGGTCCAGCTAGGCGCTGGCTTTGCGGCGCCGGCGCGGCGGCCTTGCGGGTGCGCGCCCGACGACTTCGGTGAGGAACTTGCCGGTGTAGCTTTCCGGCACCGCGGCAACATCTTCCGGGCTGCCTTCGGCGACAACGGTTCCACCGCCGGCACCGCCCTCTGGACCCATGTCGACGATCCAGTCCGATGTCTTGATCACGTCCAGGTTGTGTTCGATGACGATCACCGTATTGCCTTTGTCGACAAGGCCGTTGATGACGGTCAGCAGCTTGCGAATATCGTCGAAATGCAATCCCGTGGTGGGTTCGTCGAGGATGTAGATGGTGCGGCCGGTCGAGCGCTTCTGCAGTTCCGATGCCAGCTTGACCCGCTGCGCCTCGCCCCCGGACAGGGTCGGGGCGGGCTGGCCGAGCCGGACATACCCCAGGCCCACGTCCACCAGCGTGCGCAGGTACCGGTGAATGCCGCTGATCGGCTCGAAGAACTCCGCGGCTTCCTCGATCGACATGTCGAGCACCTCGGAGATGGTCTTGCCTTTGTAGTGCACCTCGAGCGTCTCCCGGTTGTAGCGGGCTCCCTGACAAACTTCGCAGGGCACGTACACGTCGGGCAGGAAGTTCATCTCGATCTTGATGGTGCCGTCACCGGTGCACGCTTCGCAGCGGCCACCCTTGACATTGAAGGAGAACCGGCCCGGTTGATACCCGCGAACTTTGGCTTCGGTGGTGGCCGCGAACAGCGTGCGGATCTTGTCGAAGACCCCCGTGTAGGTGGCGGGGTTGGATCGCGGGGTGCGCCCGATCGGCGACTGGTCGACCCGCACCAGCTTGTCCAGATGGTCCAGCCCGGTGACTCGGGTATGCCGGCCCGGCACTTGGCGGGCGCCGTTGAGCTTGTTGGCCAGCACCGCGGCCAGGATGTCGTTGACCAACGTGGACTTACCCGAACCGGACACACCGGTCACCGAGGTCAGCACGCCCAGCGGGAAGGACACGTCGATGCCGCGCAGGTTGTGTTCGCGGGCACCGACGACGGTAATTTGGCGCTTTGCGTCGACGGGACGCCGGATCGCGGGAATCTCGATGCACTCCCGGCCCGACAAGTAGGCGCCGGTGATCGACTCCTTGTTACGCAGCAACTCGCTGTAGGGCCCGCTGTGCACGATACGGCCGCCGTGCTCGCCGGCCCTGGGCCCGATGTCGACGATCCAGTCGGCGTGCTCGATGGTGTCCTCGTCATGTTCGACGACGATCAGCGTGTTGCCCAAATCCCTTAACCGGGTGAGGGTTTCAATGAGCCGACGGTTGTCGCGCTGGTGCAGCCCGATCGACGGCTCGTCGAGCACATACAGCACACCGACCAGGCCGGAGCCGATCTGGGTCGCCAGCCGAATACGCTGGGCCTCACCGCCGGACAGCGTGGCCGCCGCACGGGACAGCGATAGATACTCCAGCCCGACGTCGAGCAGGAAGCCGAGCCGCGACTGAATTTCCTTGAGCACCTGCCCGGCGATCGCCTTTTCCCGCGTCCCCAAGGTGAGCGCGTTAAGGAAGTCCGCGCAATCGGAGATGGATAGGTCGCAGACTTCGGCGATGGACTTATGGTTCTGCTCCCCCGCAGATCCCCCGGCCAGCGTCACCGCCAGGATCTCCGGCTTCAGGCGGGTGCCCTCGCACACCGGGCAGGGCACGTCACGCATGAAGCCCTCGTAGCGTTCCTTCATCTGCTCGGACTCGGTTTGGGCCATCTTGCGCTGCAGGAACGCCAGGACGCCCTCGAAATCCGCGTAGTACGAACGGGTTCGGCCATAGCGGTTGCGGTAGCGCACGTGTACCTGCTCGTCGCAACCTTCCAGGATCGCCTTGCGCGCCTTGGCCGGCAGCTTTCGCCATGGAGTGTCGACGTCGAAACCCATAGCGTCGCCCAGGCCGGCCATCATGCGGGTGAAGTACTCGGCCGTGTGGCCCGTCGACCACGGCGCCACCGCACCTTGGGCCAGGGTGAGCTCCGGGTCGGGCACCACCAGATCGGGGTCGACCTCCTTGCGGATGCCCAGACCGACGCACTCCGGGCAGGCGCCGTAGGGCGAGTTGAAAGAGAACGACCGCGGTTCCAGGTCGTCCACTGCCAAGGAGTGCCCGTTGGGGCAGGCCAGCTTTTCGGAGAACCGTTGCTCGCGGGGACCGGCGTGGTCTTCGCCCCCGCCGTCCGGGAATTCCAGCACCACGATCCCGTCGGCGAGGTTCAGCGCGGTCTCCACCGAATCGGTGAGGCGTTGCTTCGCGGTGGCCTTGACGGTGAGACGGTCCACCACCACCTCGATGTCGTGCTTTTCCTGCTTCTTGAGCTTCGGCGGATCGGTGAGCGAATGCACCACACCGTCGACCCGCACCCGGCTGTAGCCCTGTGCGTTGAGTTTGTCGAACAGGTCGGCGAATTCGCCCTTGCGCGTGCGCACCACCGGGGCGAGCACCAGGAAGCGGGTGCCCTCGGCCATGGCCAGCACCTGATCAACGATTTGCTGGGGTGTCTGGCGGGCAATGCGCTCGCCGCACACCGGACAGTGTGGCGTGCCCGCACGGGCATAAAGCAGACGCAGGTAGTCGTACACCTCGGTGATGGTCCCGACGGTCGACCGCGGATTGCGGTTGGTCGACTTCTGGTCGATGGACACCGCCGGGGAAAGCCCCTCGATGAAGTCGACGTCCGGCTTGTCCATCTGACCCAGGAACTGGCGGGCATAGGCCGACAGCGATTCCACATAACGCCGCTGACCCTCGGCGAAGATGGTGTCGAAAGCCAGCGACGACTTGCCCGAGCCCGATAACCCGGTGAAAACGATCAGCGAGTCGCGGGGTAGATCGAGGTCGACACCACGCAGGTTGTGCTCACGCGCGCCTTTGACAATGAGGCGATCTGCCACTCGGTTCCCTCCACAGATAAAGCTCGTTCCCCATGCTATGTGGCCATACCGACAAGCCTTCGAAGACCAGTAACCTGACGCCTATGACCGTCGCCCACGAGCCTTCAGACAACTACACCGGACACGTCGATCCAGGGACCGCGGCTCGTCGGACCCTGCCCGGTGCCACGATTGTGAAAGCGTCCGTAGGCCCCATGGACAACAACGCCTACCTGGTGACGTGTTCCGCGACCGGAGAAACGTTGCTGATCGACGCCGCTAACGACGCCGACATCCTGATCGACCTGATCCGACGGTACGCACCGAAGCTGTCGCTGATCGTGACCACCCATCAGCACTTCGATCACTGGCAGGCGCTGGAAGCGGTCACCGAGGCCAGCGGCGCGCCGACCGCGGCCCATGAGATCGACGCCGAGCCGCTGCCGGTCCGGCCGGATCGTTTGCTGGCCAACGGTGACACCGTGCAAGTCGGCGAGCTCACATTCGACGTCATCCATTTGCGCGGGCACACCCCGGGATCGGTGGCGCTCGCCCTCGACGGGCCCGCGACCGGCGATGTCACCCAGTTGTTCACCGGCGACTGCCTGTTCCCGGGCGGTCCTGGACGGACAACTAATCCGGAGGAGTTCGACTCCCTGATGACCGGCCTGGAGACGAAGGTCTTCGACGTGTACCGCGACGACACGGTCATCTACCCCGGCCACGGCGACGACACCACGCTCGGCGAGGAGCGGCCCCAGCTGGCGGAGTGGCGCGAGCGTGGCTGGTGACGGTCAGCGCCCCGAAGTACGGTGACGGCGTGAACGCTGATGTGAAGAGCTTCCTCGCACGATTCGCGGATTTCGGCGATGCGCCAGATCCCGACAAGTACGAGGATCTCTTCGATCCGGCGGAAGGGACCGTGCTACACCCCGGCATGGCCGCGCCGCTACACCGTGACCAGGTCCGCGCGTACATGAGCACCTACCTCGCAGGTGTGCCGGAGTTTCGTTTCGAAATCGCCCATTGGGCCGAGTGTGACGGCACGGTTTTCGTCGAAGCCCGCAATAGCGGTCGGCCAGGCGGAGGAGACGTTCTGGACTGGGGCACGGTCTACTGCGTGACCCTGCGTGGTGACCGCGTTCTGCGTGGGCGCGCCTACGGCGACCGGGTACCCCTGCTTGCCCGACTCGTGCCTGAGTTGACACTCGCCCAAGCCGCGGCACTCGGTACACCCGCACCAGGCCTCGACGTCGGCACCGACTAACCCCGACAGCCCCGACAGTCAGCTCGGCAGCGGCTGACGTGAATGACCGGGCGACCGCCTATTTCCCGGCGGTGTCGGCAAGACCTGGCAGCCCGGCGACTTCGCCCAGCTGCTCGAGGACGTCACCACCCGGGTATTCGACGTGTACGACGACCGCACGTCGTCTATCCCGGCCACGGCGACGACACCTCGCTGGGCGCCGAGCGGCCGCACCTCGGAGAATGGCGCGAGCGCGGCTGGTAAGCACCGATCGCCCGGCCCGCGCGCAACGCAAGTCAGCGTCGCGGGAGAAACCCCGGCCAAATGGCCCCATCTGCGCCGCGGCAGGCCCTAGCATTCGGTTGACCGGCAACCGACACATTCTTCGCTGCGCCCGCTGATCGGAGGATGCGATGACGCATTCGCACTCATTGGCGAACAATGATTGATTTTGCTGCGTTGCCGCCTGAGATCAACTCCCTACGGATGTACACGGGACCCGGATCGGGTCCGATGTGGGCGGCCTCGGCCGCGTGGGACACGCTGGGTGCGGAGCTAGCGTCGGCGGCGTCCTCTTACCGGGCGGTGGTGTCCGGTTTGCTGCGTGAACCATGGCTGGGTCCGGCGGCGATGTCGATGGCCGCGGCGGCCACGCCCTACCAGGCGTGGATGAGCAGCACTGGCGAGCAGGCACGGCAAGCGGCCAACCTGGCCAGAGCGGCGGCCATGGCCTTCGAGGCGGCCTTCGCGGCGACTGTGCCGCCGGCGTTGGTCACCGAGAACCGGGCAATGTTGGCGGCGCTGGTAGCGACGAACATCTTCGGCCAGAACACCCCGGCCATCGCGGCAACCGAGACGGTGTACGCCGAGATGTGGGCACAGGACGCGACCACGATGTACGGCTACGCGATCGGGTCGGCGGCCGCGACGAGGCTGACGCCGTTCCTGGCACCGCCGCAGAACACCAACCCGGCCGGAGTGGGCGCCCAGGCCAGCGCCGTGGCTCAGGCGGCCGGCTCGGCGGCCGGCTCCAACTCGGCGGCGCTATCTCAGCTGATCTCGACCCTGCCCAGCGTGCTGCAAGCAATGGCGACCGGGGCGGCGCTGGCACCCTTCACCACGGCGCTGCAGGACGTGACAGCCGGAGAGTTCCTGAATTTCATCAGTGGCTGGACGTTCGTGGCCAGTGGTGTCCTGTTCATCCTCGGCCCGGTGCTGGAGGGCCCGGTCAACGGACTAGTCGGGCCCTTAGCGGCCGCGGGTGCGTATGGGCCCGAGGCCGCCGCCGCAGCCCTGCCCAGCGCAGCCGGTGTCGTGGGCTCCGGCTCGACGCTGGGCCGCGCCCCGGTGCTGGCTGGCGCCGGTCGGGCGGCCTCGGTCGGCGGGTTGTCGGTACCGCAGGCCTGGGCACAATCGGCGCCGGGAACCTCGCGCGCCGTCACCGCGATACCCCAACCCACCCTGGCCGGCTTCTCCGAGCCCGCGCCCGACGGCATGGGACCTGGGTTGGGCGGGATGCTGTCGGGCAGTCTGATGGCGGCCGCGGCCGGTGGGGGCGGCGCCGCCGGGGGCGGCTGGGCCGCGACCCGAAGCGCCGCCGCGCAACGCGGCGCCGGTGCCGCCGCAGCCGGTGGCGCCGTGCAGTCGGGCAGCCAGACGCCCGCCCGGTACGGCCTCCGGCCCAGCGTGATCCCGCAAGTGGCTCGCGCGCTGCCCGGCGGCGCGCAAGGTGACTCCGCCTGGGCTGATCAGCGTGCTCAAGCCGGTGAGGCTGCGCTGAGTGAGAACCTGCGTGACGAGATCAACGATCTGCGCAGGCAGATCTCGGAGTTGGCGATGGAGCGCGATGTGCTGATGCGCTCTATGGCGATTTGGGCCCGCGAATCGATAGGAAGCGACCCGCCCCGCGGCTAATGCCCCTATGTGGTGTGCACGATGAGCACGTCGACCTTGGCACGCCGCGAGACGTTGGCCGGTACCGAGCCCAGCAGCCGGCCCGCGATGGTGCTCAGACCGACGTTGCCGACGACCAGCAGGTCGGCTTTCTCCTCCTCGGCCAAGTGCACCAGCGCGTCGACCGGAGCGCCGACGACGGGCCGCTCTTCGACGTTCTTGGCGCCGGCATTGTGCGCGCGCTCTTTGGCGTCGTGCAGGATCTCGTAGATCGGGGCGGTGCCCGTCACCTTGTAGCTTTCTTCCTTGAGCACGTCGGCCGCCCGGGCATCCTCGTGCTGGGGCAGGTACGCCGACGCGATGATCAGCTTGGCGTCTGCGCCGGCGATCCTCGCCGCCCGGTCGACCGCGCGCATCGACGAATCCGAGCCGTCCGTACCTACCACCACGGTCTGATAGGCGCCCATTTACCCTCCCAGTGTCGGTTTGCTCAGCCAACCCAAGACAGTATCGCGTTGCCGGATGAAGATAGGTCAGATTACCCACACACCGGCGGCGTGGCGCAACCCGCATTTGCCAGCCCCGAGCCGAACAACAGACAATTCCGACGATGACAGCTCGACCGCATGCAGATGCCACGGCCAGCACGTTTGTGCGCAGCGTTTCCCCCGGCCGCACCGCATCAAGGATGGAACCGCTGGTGAGCAGGCTGATGCCACGGGTCATACAGTGACAAGCATCATGTCCTCGTCGACTCTCGTGGAACGCCATGCCGGCGATCACGAAGACACGCCCGCACGCCCGCCCGGCAGGCGCCTCGACCCGCTGGCGATATTCGTGCTGGCCACGGTGGTCAGCGCGGCATGGGCAGGCAGGCCATCGCTGTGGTTCGACGAGGGCGCGACGATCACCGCCTCAGCCAGCCGGACGCTGCCGGAGCTGTGGAAACTGCTGGGCCATATCGACGCCGTACACGGCTTCTACTACCTGCTCATGCACGGCTGGTTCACCGTGTTTCCGCCGACGGAGTTCTGGTCCCGGGCACCCAGCGCGGTGGCCATCGGCGCCGCCGCCGCCGGGGTGGTGGTTTTCACCAAGCAATTCGTCGGGGAAAGCCGGACGACCGCGCTGTGCGCGGGCGTCATCTTCGCCATCCTGCCCCGGGTGACATGGGCCGGTATCGAGGCCCGCTCGTCGGCCTTGTCGGTGACGGCCGCGGTCTGGCTGACCGTATTGCTGGTCACCGCCGTGCGACGCAACAGGCCGTGGCTCTGGCTGCTCTATGCGCTGGCGCTGATGCTGTCGATCCTGGTGAGCATCAACCTGGCCCTGCTGGTGCTGGTACACGCCGCGATGCTGCCGGTGCTGGCGCCCAGGAAGTCTCGCAAGTCCCCGGTCATCTGGTGGATGGTCAGCACTGCGGTCGCGCTCGGGGCCATGACGCCGTTCGTGCTGTTCGCCCACGGCCAGGTTTTTCAGGTCGCGTGGATCTCCGGGCTCACCCGAAACCTGTTCCTGGACGTGGTGCACCGGCAGTACTTCGATCACAGCGTCCCGTTCGCGATCCTGTCCGGTGTCGTCGTCCTGGCCGCCATCGTGATGCGTCTGGTCAAGGGCGCCGGCCCAGCCAAGGCGACGGGCCGGCTGCTGCTGCTGTGCGTCATGTGGATCGTCGTGCCCAACGCGGCCGTGCTGATCTACTCGGCGACCGTCGAACCGATGTACTACCCGCGCTATCTGATCTTGACGACTCCGGCGGCGGCCATAGTCCTGGCCGTCTGCATCGTCAGACTGGCTCGCAAGCCGTGGCCCATTGCCGGTGTGCTGGTGCTATTCGCCGTCGCCGCCTTCCCCAATTACTACTTCACCCAGCGCGGGCCGTACGCCAAGGAGGGCTGGGACTACAGCCAGGTCGCCGATGTGATCAGCGCCCATGCCGCGGCAGGAGACTGTCTGGTGGTGGACAACACCGTGCCCTGGCGGCCGGGGCCGATTCGCGCACTGCTGGCTACCCGGCCCGGGGCGTTCAAATCGCTGATCGACGTCGAGCGCGGCTACTACGGACCCAAGGTCGGCGCGCTGTGGGATGGCCACGTAGCCGTGTGGCTGACGACGGCCAAGATCAACAAGTGCGCCACGGTGTGGACGATCACCAACCGCGACAAGTCACTGCCCGATCATCAAGTTGGCCAATCGTTATCTCCCGGAACGGCTTTCGGCCGGGCGCCGGCCTACCTATTCCCCAGCTACCTCGGCTTCCACATCGTCGAGCGGTGGCAGTTCCACTATTCGCAGGTCGTCAAGTCAACGCGATAGCCGCACGCCGGTGCACCACGATTCGCCCACCGTCTTTCGGAACGATCCCGAGGCCGCCGGCCCGTACTTTTTCCGGCGGCGCTGAGGTGGTCTCAATCGTCAAGTGGCGCAAGATCGTTCGCAGCACCACGTTCATCTCCATCTTGGCGAAGGCCGCCCCCGCGCAACGCCGCGTTCCGCCGCCGAATGGAATCCACGCAAATGGCGACGGCCTACCTTCGAGGTAACGCCGGGGATCGAAGCGATCGGGCGCGGGAAACGCGTCCGGGCTGGCGTGGCACCGCGAAATGCTCACGACGATGGAGTAACCCGCGGGAATGACGTATTCGCCGAGCTGGAATATCGGTGCCCGCACCCGCCGGCCGGAGAAGTCGATCACCGACCTGGTGCGCTGCACCTCGTAGATTGCCGCGTGCCGCAGTTGGTTATCGTCGGTGCCTGCCTCCTCGACGAGCGCCGAGAGCACGTCGGGCCGGCGACTCAGCCGTTCGAACACCCACGCCAAAGTGGTTGCGGTGGTTTCGTGCCCGGCAACGAGCAGGGTGAGCAGGTCGTCCCGGATGTCGGATCGCGACATTGCCGAGCCGTCGGCGTAGGCGCTGCGCAGCAGCAACGAAAGGATGTCGGTACGGCCCTCTGGATGCGGGTCCGTCTGAGCTTTGTCGATCACTCTATCGATAAGGGTGTCGTACTTGCGCCGCCATTCGGCCAGCCGGGCCCACGGCAGGTAGCGACCGTAAGTTCGCTTCGGCATCGGCAGCATCGACAGTCGTGAACCCAGTTTGGCCCATGGCACGATAACTTCACGCAACCGGTCGATGTCCTCACCTTCGGCCCCGAAGACGGCGCGCAAGATGACGTTGAGGGTGATTCGTTTCATCGGGGCCAGGGTGGCGAATGCCTCTCCCTCGGGCCAGCTTTCGATTTCCCGAAGCGTTTCCTGTTCGACGATCCGTTCGTAATTCTTCATGTTTGCGGCGTGGAACGGCTGTGCCAGCAGCTTGCGCCGGCTGCGGTGATCGGCACCGTCGAGCCCGAACACCGAGCCCGAGCCCAGCAGCCGGCTCAGGTTAGGCTGAATGGCTCCCAGATCCTCTGTGCCGCTGGTGAACACCTGCTTCGCCAACGCGGGGTCAGTGACGATCACCAGCCGGCCGAACACCGGGACGTCAAGCCGGAAAGCACCGCCGTATCGGCGCGCAAGTTGCTCGGTGGCCCACCGACGCGCCGTGAAGAAGGCTATGCCCTGCAGCGCTCTGGGCATCATCCGCGGCGGCGCCGGCGGCAAGTGCAACTCACCCATGCCCCAGGACTACCCAACACAACACCTGCAAAACAGTTAACAAAATGTAGAGGTTTGTGATGCCGCTTACTCAATCACCGCGGTGAGGTCGAACTCGGCCAGCGTCTGTGCTGCCAGCTGGCGCAGTTCCGGCTTGGAGTTGCTTGCGCCCGGTTGGTAGGCCCCGACGGTGATGCACATCTTGCCGCCAATTCGCAAGAACCACAACGAAAGTTCGCCCTGTGCCTGCTCGAGCTGCTGACGCATAACGCGTTGGATCACCCCGCGCCCAAACGCATACTCGGCCTCGGTGCCGTCAGGACACCCAGCCATGGCGGTCAGGTCGCCCAGACTTGAGCAGGCCACCGGTAGATCGGAGTAGGCGAATGCCGCCTCGGTGACCCGTTTCAGCACCCGCTTGGGGGTGAACGGCACCAGTGGGGTAAGGGGAAGGGTGGGCGACACCTCTTCTGGGGCTGCTCGCAAGGTCTCGAACGTCCGCTTGATGGCCGCGCGGGCATCGGTCAGATCGGTGGTCACCCCGGTCGGGTCGATGTCGATGCTGACAAACGACAGCGTGTTGGCGCGAGTGTCGTCTTCGGTGCGATCGCTGAGCGGCAGCTGCAAGGTGATCGGGCCGTCATCGGCACGTCGGCGCCCCATGCGCTCGCCGAGTTTGGCGGCCAGTCCTGCGGCTAGATGGTGACTGGTGCCACCCAGCTCCCGCGCGCGTTCGTCCCAAACCGCCTCGTCGATGTGGATTGCGATGGCCGGAACCGCAACGCGTTCATCGCCGTCGGTGCAGGGACGGGCGACCGTCGGCGAAGGTTCAGAAGGTACTGCCTCATGCGGATGACGGCGCGCCATCTTCACCGCCGCGACAACTGCCCGGGCCACTTCGGGTACTTCCTGCACAGTTTGGCGGGCGTCCTGAGCAAGTCCCCGCAGCCGGGTTCGCGAGCACGGCGGCGGATAGCCCACATCACGTGTTTTGCCGCTCGCCGCATCGGCCACCGCGCCGACAACCCCGAGGCCGTCGATCAGGCAATGCGAGGCCACCAAACTCACCGCCGTCGCACCGCCCGTCAGCGGCAAGGCTCCGAGACGCCAACCGGGTCCGCGCTCGGGATCGATCGGCCGTTGCGCGTGTTCGTCGATCCAGTCGCCGAGTTCGGCTCGGGGGCGGGCGGATTCGGCGACGTCGATATCGGCCGGTCCCCGATCTCGCACCCACCGGTGACGGGCGAACGGCAGCGGGGAACGCTCGATGCGCCGCCCCAACAAGCCGTCCGCGAGATTGCGGTGAAAGCGCCTCAGCCCGTCGAAGTTAATGGGGTGCTCGTAAAGCCACACGCATTGCACGATGGCGTCGCGGTCGATGGCGCGCAATGACAGAAACATGGCTTGATCCATAGGCGTGAGCCGATTGTCCTGCCGCACTTGGCCATTGCTGTTCCGCAGTGGGCGCGCCGCACGTAGTTTGACTGACACTGGTCGGTCTGCCTCCAAACCCGGGATCAGATCTCGGTAATGACGCGATTAGCGACGGTGTTGATGTGTTCGTTGATGTAGAAATGCCCGCCGTCGAAAAACGACGAGGTGAAGCAACCGTCGGTGTGACGGGCCCAGCGGTGCAGTGATCCGGCGTCGACGCGGCGATCCTGCCGGCCGCCGACGGCGTGGATGTCGGCGCGGATGCGCACCCCGTCGCTGCAGTCATAGCGGTTGAGCGCTTCATAGTCGCAACGCGCCGCATTGGTCAGCAGCTCGGCGAATTCCTCGTCGGCCAGCAGCCGCGGGTCGGTTGCGCCCAGATCAGCGAGGTCAGCGAGCAATTGCGCATCGCTGGTCGGCAGCTCCGGTAACTCGGCGACCGTCGATGGGACCGGGCCGGCCGACACCCACAGCTTTTGCACTGCCGTGCCGCGCTGTTCGGCGATCCGGGCGAACTCGAACGCGACCAGCGCGCCCATGCTGTGCCCGAACAGCCGCAGCGGCGCGGCCCGGCGCCAGGGGCCCGACTCGAACAAACCGCGGGCCAGGCTGTGGATGGTTTCCGGCGCCGGGTCATCGAGCCGCTCAGCCCGCTGCGGGTACTGCACCACGAACGTGTCGCTGCCGGCGGCCAGGGCCTTGGCCAACTTCAGGTAGCTGGCCGCGGCCGCTCCCGCGTGCGGGAATACCACGATGGCGCCGCGATACGGCTGTTGGCCCGGCCCCGGCACATGTTTGATCCAGGGCGCGAATGTTGTTCTGTCCGTTGTCATGTCCCTCTCAATTCTGTTTCGATCTGATCGTGGCTTGTTCAGGCCGGCTCGGGATCCGGCTCGGGAGCGGCTTTCGCGGCGGGCCGTTTTGACGGCCACCAGTTGCCCTTGCCGGCCAGCACCGCCAGCGCCGGCACGGTGACGGTGCGCACCAAGAAGGTGTCGAGCAGCAACCCGGCGCCGATGACGAAGCCGGCCTGGACCATGGTGCTGATGCTGCCGAACAGCATGCCGAACATCGATGCGGCGAAGATGAGACCGGCAGAGGTGATCACGCCCCCCGTCGTACCCACCGTGCGCACGACGCCGGCCCGAATGCCGTGCGGCGATTCGGCGCGAATCCGAGAGATCAGCAGCATGTTGTAGTCCGCTCCGACGGCGACCAGCACGATGAACGCCATTCCGGGCACACTCCACGCCAGCGGCTGGCCACCGATGAGCTGGAACACGATGACTCCGATGCCCAGTGCGGACAGATACGAAACTATGACGGTGGCAACGAGATACAGCGGCGCCACGATCGCCCGCAGCAGTACCGCCAGAATGAGGAACACAACGGCGATGGTCATGATCACGATGAACCGCAGGTCGTGGTTGTAGTAGTCGCGCATTTGGCTGTACATCGGCGTCATGCCCGTCATCTCGATCGATGCGTCAGCCAGCGACGTGTTCGGCTGCGCGCCGCGCGCGGCACCGACGATCGCCTTGGTCTGATCCATGGCCTTGCTGTCGAACGGTTTGAATTTCGATTGCACCAAGTAGCGCGCCGCGTGCCCGTCGGGAGACACGAACACCGCAGCCATTTCCTGGAACTGGGCGCTATTCATCGCCTGGGGCGGAATGTAGAAACCGGACATGCTCGGTTGCGACGCGTTGTTCTTCATCGACAACAGGAGTTCGGACGCATCGGCCAGGCCGCCGCCGAGTTGTTTGGTTTGATCCACCAGCTCGCGCACCCCGGCGGCCACCTGCTCGCTGCCATTGGCCAGCGCGTTGGCCCCCTCCTCCAGACTTGCCAGCTGCTGCTGCAGCCGGCTCGGGTCGAGGGCGCGGATGGCCTGGACCGCCCGCCCCAGCAATCCCCGCAATTCCTGATTGGAGGCACTCGGGCCCGTGGTGGGCCGGCCGGTGTCGACGAGCCGCTGCAGTTCGCCCAGGGCCTCGTTGCAGCGCTGGTCCATGGTGCAGGCAGGACTTGCCTTCAGACCGGCTAGCACCGAACCGGCCCGGGTCAGTACCTCGTTGCTGTTGGTGGCACTGACCGTCTGGGCCGCCGCGAGCTGGTTCTGCATCCGGGTGAGTTCCGAGAGCAGACCGCTCAAGCCCCCGATCGCCTGACTCACCCGGTTGTGCACGGCCGCCAGACTGTCGGCGAGTTTGCGCGCGCCGTTGGTCAGCGCGTCAAGGTCGCCGTTCGCGCCGGCGATGCGGGAGGACGCGTCGGAAAGCCGCTGTCCGATTTCGCCGGCCTGCCAACTGAGCTTGGCCTGCTCGAGCGGTTCACCCGTCGGCCGGGTAACGCCGCGGACCATCTCGACGTCGGGCAGCTGACTGACCCGCTGCGCCATCTGCTCGAGGTCAGCTAATGCCTTGGGGTTGCGCAGGTCGTGCGGGGATTGCACGAAGAGGTACTGCGGATTGATCGAACTCGCCGGAAAATGGCGGTCCATCGCGGCATAGCCGATATTGCTTTTCGCCGACGGCGGCAGCGTCGTGCGCGCGTCGTAATTCGAGTGCAGCAACGGAACACAACAGGCCAAGGCGGCCAGAATGACCAGGCTACCGACCAGATGCGCGACCGGACGGCGCACGATGTGAGCTCCCGAACGCCGCCACAGGCGGCCGGTCAGATCGCTTTTGGGTCCGGCCCAGCCGCGCCGCCCGGCCAGCGCGAGAATCGCCGGCAGCAACGTGATCGCGGCCAGAAACGCGATGGAGATCGAGATGGCCAACGCCGGCCCCACGGTGGAAAACACCTCCAGTCGAGTGAAGCTCATGCCCAGGAAGGTGATCGCGACAGTGGCAGCCGAGGCGGCGATCACCGTGCCGATGCCCGTCAGCGCGCCCACCACCGCTTCGTCGGACGTCACACCCTGCCGCAGCTTTTCGTGGTAGCGGCTAATCAGGAACACCGCATAGTCGACCCCGGCACCGATCATCATCGCGGTCATGAACACGACCGTCTGCTCTGAGATACCCAGCCCCACGCCGGCCAGGCCGGCAACCAGTTGCTGAGCGGTCACCAGCGATACCCCGATGGTGAGCAACGGCAACAACATGGTGAGCGGATTGCGATACACCACCAGCAGGATCAACAGCACCATGGCGATGGTGGCCAGTTCGATGACGCGCATGTCGCGTTGGCCGATATCGGCCAGTTCGGCGACAGTGGCGGCAATGCCCGTCGTGTTCGCGGTCAACGTCGATCCGGCGACCGTCTGCTGGACAAGGCCGGAAATTTGGGAGTACGCCTCTTTGGACTTCGGCGAACCGAGGTCGCCGCTGACGCCGATTGGAATGAACCACGCCTCGTGGTCAGCGCTCGTCATCACGTTGCGCAGGGCCGGCGTGGTGATGAAGTCGTGGACACTCGCGACGTCGTTGGTATCGCGACGCAGCCGGTCCACCAGCGTGCGGTACACGTCTTCGTCGGCGCGGGTCAGGCCGTGTTCGTCGGTGAGCACCACCAAGGCGACGTTTTGCGACTCCGGCTCATGAAACGCTTCCGTCATCTGCCTGGTGGCCACCATCACCGGGGCGTTACTCGGCAGGATCTCCTCGGTACGTTCGCGCACTACCTGCGTCAGTTGCGGCAATGTAACCGACAGAGCGACGGCCAGCACCACCCAAAAGCCAATGACCAGCCATGGCCTGCGCACCACGACGCGAGCCCAGCGATAAAGGAAACCGGTGGCCTGCAACCGGCCACCAAGGCGTAACACCTCTCCAGGCTACGCTTCGGGCATAACGTGCAATGATTTTGAGCATTTGCAGTTAGTTGAATCACTGGAATGCCCCGTGCCATAACGATTTTCGATCGTCTTTTCGATCACTCCGGCCAAAGATGTTGGTGTTAACCGAATTTACGGGAGAGCAAATGACTGGCGGTCGCAATAGTCCAGGAAGCGAAGCGAAACGGCGCGAATTCGCCGCTGGCCGAAGCAAGTAGACGCATGTGCAATCCGGCCATCGCTTCGGGTCTGAAAGCCCTGAGCCCGGAGACGAAGTTCACAACGAGATAGGAGCCTTTCGAAGTTTTCCGCGTTTACCGCCGGTCGACAGGGGTATCTAACCTGCTGACCGCTTTACGTACGTACGCCGCTTACGTATGTACGCACACCGCAGCGGTTTTCGTTGCTACGGCAACACGGTCCCGCGCTGACCTGCCAAAGATGTATATCCACAGTTGTTGAGCCGAGGGGAGGATCTATGGCGGCGTTTGGTCTCATCCCGCCGACCGCGGCGGTCGTTGCCCATGTCTGATCACCATCCGGATACCGGGTTCGACCAAGACCCGGTCGCCATCGTCGGCATGGCCGTCGAAGCGCCCGGTGGTATCGATACCGCCGAGGGCTATTGGGAATTGCTGTCACAGCAACGGGAGGGACTGTCTCCGCTTCCCGATGACCGCGGGTGGCCGATTCGCGATCTGTTGACCGGGTCTTGCCGAGACGGGTTCAAGCGGATACATGATTCCGGCGGATTTCTCACCGGCGCAACCACATTCGACCCCGCATTCTTCGGGATTTCCCGGCACGAGGCCATCGCGATGGACCCACAACAACGGGTTGCCCTGCGAGTCGCATGGCGCGCCCTGCAGAGCAGTGGAATCAATCCCGACGACTTGGCCGGGCACGACGTCGGTTGCTATGTCGGCGCCTACCTCACCGGATACGGGCCGGAGATGGCTGAATTCTCCCGCCATAGCGGCCGGCTGATCACCGGGACAGCTTCGGGCGTGATCTCCGGCCGGATCTCCTACTTGTTAGGACTCACCGGCCCGGCGTTGACGATCGACGCCTCGTGCTCGTCGGCGCTGGCGGCGCTGCATGTCGCCGTGCAGTCAGTACGAACCGGTGACTGCGATATGGCGCTGGCCGGCGGAGTCTGCGTGATGGGCTCTCCCGGATTCTTCGTCGAATTCTCCAAACAGCACGCGCTCTCCGATGACGGCCACTGCCGTCCCTTCAGCGCGCAGGCCAGTGGAACAGTCTGGGCCGAGGGCGCGGCGATGTTTGTGTTGCAAAGAAAGTCAGCCGCGCTGCGCGCCGGACATCGAATCGTCGCCGAAGTCCGCTCCAGCGTCCTCAACCAGGATGGCCGCAGTGCGGGGCTGGCCGCGCCGTCCGGAACGGCGCAACGCCGGCTATTGCGGCGCGCCCTGTCCCAAGCCGGCCTGTCGCCCGAACAGGTCGGAATGATCGAGGGTCACGGCACCGGCACCAAGCTCGGCGACCGCACCGAATTGCAGTCGCTGGCCGATGTCTACGGCAACACCGCGCCCGGCCACGGCGCGATCTTGGGCTCGGTTAAGTCCAACTTCGGCCATGCGCAGGCCGCCGGGGGTGGGCTCGGGCTGGCCAAGATTCTGGTGTCTGCCGAGCACGGCGCGATTCCGGCGACCCTGCATGCCGGCGAGGCCAGCAATGAAATCGATTGGCCCCGGCAGGGGCTGCGGTTGGCGCAGGAACTCACGCCGTGGCCCACCGTGGGCGGGCAACGTATCGCCGCTGTTTCCGCGTTCGGCATCAGTGGCACCAACGCGCATCTGATCGTCTCCATGGCGGAGGCCGCATGATGCCCGCACACCGCCTGCCCGACAACCGGCTTCCAGTACTGCTCAGCGCACATGAGCCGGACCTTATCGGTCAGGACGCCGCTGCCATCCTGGACTATCTGGAGCACCACCGCGGCACCGAAGACGTCACCGCGGCCGTGGCCTCGACCTTACTGAGCACCCGGCGGCTGCGTCGCCACCGCGCGGTCATCCGGGCAGCCGGGCGTGCCGAACTGGAAGCCGGCCTGCGCGCGCTGGCAGCCGATGAACCGCATCAGCTGGTCGCCAGGTCCTCGGAAAACTCCGTATCGCGCACCGCGTTCGTCTTTCCCGGCCAGGGCAATCAGTGGCCGTCGATGGGCGCCGAAGCCTATCAGCGGCTTCCGGTGTACCGCGCCGAGGCGCAGCGCTGCGCGCAGGCCTTTGCGGCGGCGGGTTTGCCGTCACCGCTGTCCTATCTGCTGGCCGATTCCGATTCCGATTCCGATCGGCAATGGTCGCAAATCCACGTGCAGGGCGCACAATTCACGCACGCCGCCAGCCTGGCGCAGCTGTGGCGATGCTGCGGCGTGCTGCCTGACATCACCGTGGGGCACAGTTTGGGTGAGGTCGCGGCCGCCTATGTGGCCGGCGCCCTCGCGCTGCCGGACGCGGTTGCCGTCGTGGCGGCCCGCGCCACCGTGGTCGGCCGGCTTCCAGGCCGCTACGGCATGGCAGTGCTGGGGGTCGGTGCTGAGCGCGCCGAGCAACTGATCGCCGAAACGCCGGGCTGGCTGGAGGTCTCGGTGGTCAACTCGCCCTCGTCGAGTGTCGTTTCCGGTGATCGCGACGCGGTGGCCGGCATTGTGGGGTTGGCCAAGCAGAACGGCATATTCGTCCGCGAGCTCGACGTCGACTTTCCGGCACACACCAGCAAGCTCGAATCACTGCGCGCCACATTTGCCGACCTGCTGCCCACATCGGCGTTCCTGGACGCCCCGGTGGAGTTCGCCAGCTCGGCCCGCGGCGGCGTCGTCCGGGCCGATACCGATTTCGCCGTTTACTGGTACCAGAACCTGCGCAACACAGTCCGTTTCGACCACGCCGTGGCGACCGCCGCGCAGCGCGGGGCCGGCACGTTCGTCGAAATGTCGGCGGAGCCGTCACTGGTGTATGCCCTGGGTGAGCTGGTCCAGGACGCGGTGCTGGTGACTTCCGGCCGCCGCGACGAGCCGTTCGTCGAGCACGTGTCAGCCAGCATCGTCGCCGCCGCCGTGGCCAATCCGGGTTACCGGTGGTCGACCTGGCCGACGTCGGCGGCCAGCAGCCGCTGTGGGGATTCCCGAGCGCACCGATGCGCGCCGTGCGTCTGTGGGCCACGCCGGACCCGCTCCCGCCCGTTCCCGGCTTGGTGCCCGCCGTCTTCGCCGAGGAATGGCAGCCGCTCGCGGACGGCGAGGTCAGCCCCGCCAACCGGCCTTCCTGCGGCGTCGCAATCGTGGCGCCGGGCAATGCCGATGCCGGCGATCCAGTGGCGCGCCAGCTAACCGAAGCAGTAACGGCGCATGACGGTTGCTACTTGGCAGATCCCGATGAGGCGGAGATCGCAGTGCTGGTCGCGCCGCCACTCATGGCGCCCGACGCAGTGTCCGCCGCCCAGCAATTCGGCTCGGCGACAAGGCAACTCGACTACCAACGAGCCGTTGGTCAGCGCTGTCGGCGGGTCTGGCTGGTAACCACCTCCGGTGAGCGGGTCGGTTCTGACACGCCCGCGGCCCTGCCGGGCCAAGCCGCGCTGGGCGCGATGCACCGCAGCGTCGGATTCGAATTCCCCGACCACACCTTCGCCCATCTCGACCTGCCCAGCCGCAATATCGACGCGAACACCGCTCACGCGTGCGTTGGTGTGTTGCTGGGAGAGCAAACCGAGGTCGCCTGGCGCGACGGTTGTCTCGTCCGGACCCTGCAGGAATGCAGCGAACCCCCCGCTGAGCGCGTCCTGGATACGCCGGCACCCGACGATGTGGTGATCACCGGAGGCAGCGGAACCATCGGCCTGCGGTACGCCCGGCACTGCGTCGAAGCCGGCGCCCGGCGGGTGATCCTATTGAGCCGCAACGGCGTCGGCCAGGACGATCTGAACCGGTTGACTCACGGATATCCGGCGCAGGTCCATGCCCCGGCCTGCGACATCACCGACGCCGACGCGCTGTCGATGGTGGCCGAGCAGTTCGGCGGTGCGGGCGCTGCACTGCTGATTCACACCGCCGGAGCGGCCAGGTTCGCACCCCATGACCAACTCGGCGAGCAAGCTCTGGCAGAGGTGTTCTCGGCCAAGGTAACCGGGCTGGTCCGCATGACCGAGATCTGGCCACTGCGGCCTGACGCGCGAATCCTGTTGTGCTCCTCGGTATCCGGAGTCTGGGGCGGCTACGGACACGGTGCCTACGCGGCCTCCAACCGGATCCTGGACGTCCTGGCCGCCGACCTGCGGGCCAAGGGGCTGGACGCTATGGCGGTGCGCTGGGGGTTGTGGCAGGGCACCACGATTGCCGGCGCCGACGAAATCGCCCGCATCGAGCGATCCGGCTTGATCGCGATGGAGCCCGACGCAGCGGTTAGCGCCAGCCTGCGCCGCTACGGTGGCGACCCGCTGATTCTGGCCGCCGACTTCGACCGCCTGCGGGTGTTCTTCGAAAGCCAAGGCGTGTCAGTGCCTTTCATTGTGGCCGCCGACGAGGCAGATGACGATTCGCCGGCTGATTCCCAGAGTGCCGAACAACGGTCGGTCAGCGAGCTGGTGCGCGCCGAGATTGCGGCCGCGTTCAGCCTCGACGGACCGGCGTCGGTCGACCTCAGTGCGGCGCTGGTCGACCTGGGCGCGGACTCGATGCTGGCGCTGGACCTGCGCGACCGGCTGCGCCGCTGGACCGGCCAATCGGTGCCGGCGGCCCGATTGCTAGGCGGCATTACCGGCACCGAGCTGATCGACCTGCTGCAATCGGCTGCCGAACAACCCGCCGCGAGCCCCGAGCACAGTGCGAAACCCGAGAGACTGGAGAGGGCGGAATCCTCGCGTGACTGATACCGACCAACGCGTGAAGCCAAGGCAGGACGCAATTACCCGACTATCCGATGGTCAGCGCCGGATGTTGTTCCTGCAGTCGATGGATCCGGCCAGTTCGGTGCTCAACGTCTGCGCGTCCTACCGCCTGACCGGCGCTGTAGACCTCGAGCGGCTGCACCGGGCGCTTGACGCCGTGGCGCTTCGACATCCGGTGCTGCGCACCACGTATGAGATCGACCGTCATGACGATTCCACCGGCCCGCGTCCGATGATTCACGACGATCTGCGGCCCGGTTGGAGCCACCACGACTTGTGTGAGCTGACCGAACAGGCCCGGCAGCTGCGTCTGGAAGTGATCGCACAGCGAGAGTTTCGCCGTCCCTTCGATTTGACCGCCGACTCGCCGCTGCGGCTGGCCGCCGTGCGGCTGGGAGCCGAAGAGCTGGTCCTGTTGGTGACCGCACATCACATCGCCTGGGACGACGGCTCGTGGACTCCATTCTTCGCCGACCTGACCCGCGCCTACCGTGACGGCGACCTGGACGGCACTCCCCTGCCGCCGGTGACCGCCATGGGGACCCGCACCGACGATCTAGCCTACTGGCGCTCGTTGCTGTCGGATCTTCCTGAGCCACTGGAACTTCCAGGCCCCAGCGGCTCGGCGGTGCCCAGTACGTGGCGGGCCCAGCGGGCTTCGGTGCGGCTGCCGGCTCCTACCGTCGACAGCGCCACCGCGCTGGCCCGGCACAGTGGCACCACCCCCTACGCGGTGTTGCTGGCCGCGTTCTCGGCACTACTGCATCGCTACACCCATGCCACGGACTTCCTCATCGCGGCGCCGGTACTCAACCGCGGCGCCGGAACCGAGAGCGCGATCGGGTATTTCGGCAACACCGTGGTGGTACGTGCCCAACCGCAGCCGCGACAGACGTTTCGCGAGCTGCTGGCCCAAACCAACGACGGCGTCAACGGGGCCTTCGCCCACCAGCGCGTCAATCTGGACTGGCTGGTGAACGAATCAACCGCCGACCACGACCACGGCGCCGAACGGATGACCCGGGTGAGCTTTGGGATGCGCGAATCCGATGGCGCCGGCTTCAGCCCACCAGCGGTCCAGTGCCGGCGCGGCGAGCTGCGAGGCCAGTTCAGCCAGTTGCCACTGAGCCTCATGGTGGAGCTGGCGTCGGCCCGCGGCGACGGGCTGGTCGAAGCCGAATATCTCGGCGAGGTGCTGAACAATCAGCTGGCCAACCAGTTCCTCGACCATTTCATCACCCTGCTCGACAGCGCCCTGGCCGACCCGGACGCCGCCCTGGAACGGCTGGCGCTGTTCGGTTCGGCCGAGGCCGAATGGTTGCGCGAAGCGGCGACCGGCGAACGGTTTTCGACGCCCGCCACCACCCTGCCGGCGTTGGTGGCCGCGCGCGCGGCGTCTTCGCCCGACGCCCTCGCTGTCGTCTGCGATGGCCGCCAGTACAGCTACCGTCAAATCAACGAAGAAGCAAACCGGTTGGCGCACTGGCTGATTGATCAGCAAGTCGGCAGCGAGGACCGAGTCGCCGTGCTGCTGGACAAGTCTCCCGAACTCGTCATAACAGCGCTGGGCGTGCTTAAGGCCGGCGCCGTCTATCTGCCCGTCGACCCGGCCTATCCCGACGACCGGCTGGCGTACATCCTCGATGACGCCGAGGCCAAACTCGTGCTGCGCGAGCCGGTTACGGATCTCTCGAGGTATTCGTCCGCGGATCCGGGCCCCGACGAACTGATCCGGCCGCTGCGTCCCGACAACACCGCATATGTGATCTACACGTCGGGGTCGACCGGGCTGCCCAAGGGTGTGCCGGTGCCGCATGCGCCGGTCGCCGAATACTTCGTCTGGTTCGGCGACGAATACCAGGTCGACGAGACCGACCGGTTGCTGCAGGTGGCGTCGCCGGGATTCGACGTGTCCATCGCTGAAATCTTCGGGCTGCTGATCTGTGGTGGGCGGCTGGTGATTCCGCGGCCCGACGGACTGCGCGATATCGGCTATCTGACCGATCTGTTGCAGCGGGAGGGCATCACCTCGATGCATTTCGTCCCCTCGCTGCTGGGCCTGTTCTTGTCGCTGCCCGGCGTCAGCCAATGGCGCACCCTGCGCCGGGTGCCCATCGGTGGCGAGCCGCTGCCGGGCGAGATCGCCGACAAGTTCCACACCACCTTCGATGCGCTGCTGTACAACTTCTACGGCCCCACCGAAACCGTCATCAACACCACCAGCTACCAGGTGGAAGGCACCCAGGGCACCAGGATCGTGCCGATCGGGCGGCCCAAGATCAACACCCAGGTGTATGTGCTCGACGATGCGCTGCAGCCGGTGCCGGCCGGCGTCATCGGCGAAATCTACATCGGCGGAACCCATGTCGCACACGGTTACCATCGGCGGCCGGCGCTTACCGCCGAACGCTTCGTCGCCGACCCGTTCACCCCCGGCGGGCGGCTGTACCGGTCGGGAGACCTGGCGCGCCGCAACACCGACGGCGACATCGAATTCGTCGGCCGCGCCGACGAACAGGTCAAGATTCGCGGCTTCCGCATCGAGCTCGGTGAGATCGCCGCGGCGATCTCGGTCGACCCCAGCGTCGGGCAGGCGGTCGTGGTCGCCGCGGATCTGCCACAGCTGGGCAAGAGCCTGGTCGGCTACATCACCGCGGCCGAAGGCGGCCCCGAAACCGTTGACCTGGAACGTATCCAGGCCCGGGTCGCCGCCGCGCTGCCCGACTACATGACTCCGGCGGCCTATGTCGTCCTCGACGAGATTCCGATCACCGCGCACGGCAAGATCGACCGGACTGCCCTCCCCCGGCCCGAGATCGCCTCCACGGCCGAATATCGCGAGCCCACCACCGACAACGAACGCCGGATCGCCCAACTGTTCACCGACCTGCTCGGCCACCCCCGGGTCGGTGTCGACGACTCGTTCTTCGACTTGGGCGGGCACTCGCTGGCCGCGACCAAGCTGGTAGCCGCGATCCGATCCGGGTGCGGCGTGGAGCTCGGGATCCGCGATGTGTTCGAGCTCTCGACGGTCGGGCGTCTCGCCGAACGGATCGACGAACTGGCATCCGACACAGACAAGCCCAAGCGGCCCAGGCTGATCAAGACCTCCCACGACGGGCCGCTGCCAGTATCGGCCGCGCAATTGCGCACCTGGTTCGCCTACCAGATCGAGGGCCCCAGCGAAGTCAACAACATACCGTTCGCGGCCCGGTTGAGTGGGCCCTGCGACGTCGATGCCTTGGTCGCAGCCGTCGGCGATGTAGTGACCCGGCACGAAATCCTACGCACCACCTACACCGAAATCGACGGTGTGCCGCATCAAGTCGTGCACCCAGCCGCCGAGATTCCGGTGCGGCAGGCCACCGGCTCGGGCGAAGAGTGGTTGCAGCAGCAGCTGGACACCGAGCGCGGCTACCACTTCCAGCTGGACCGTGACTTGCCGGTGCGCGCCGCGGTGCTGCACACCGGTGACGAGCACGTGTTGTCGCTGGTGGTCCATCACATCGCGATCGACCACTGGTCGGGCGGGGTGCTGTTCGCCGACCTGCTCACCGCCTACCGCGCCCGGCACACCGGACAACAGCCGGCCTGGGCGCCGTTGCCGCTGCAGTACGCCGACTACGCGGCCTGGCAGGGCGAATTGCTGGCCGAAACGGAACAGGCCACCATCGCGGGGGTGCAACGCGACTACTGGACGCAGCAGCTGGAGGGAGTACCCGAGGACACCGGGCTGCGGCCGGATCTGCCGCGACAGCCGGTGCCCAGCGGAGCCGGTGACTCCGTCGAATTCAGTATCGACGCCCAGACCCGCGCCAAGCTCGCCGACATGTGCCGGCAGCTGGGCATCACCGAGTTCATGTTGTTGCAGACGGCGGTCGCGGTCGTGCTGCACAAGGCCGGTGGCGGCGTGGACATTCCGTTGGGCACACCGATCGCGGCGCGCGCTGAACCCGAACTGGACCAGCTGATCGGCTTTTTCATCAACATCCTGGTGCTACGCAACGACCTGACCGGCAACCCGACGCTGCGCGAAGTACTGCGCCGCGCCCGGGAAACCGCGCTGGCCGCTTACACGCACCAGGATCTACCCTTCGACCGGGTGGTGGACGCGGTCAATCCGGTACGCTCGCTATCCCGCAACCCGCTGTTTCAGGTCGTCGTGCACGTTCGGGATCACCTGCCCGCCGAACGCGTCGTCGACTCCGGTCCGGCCGGTGACACGCTGTTCACTGCGCTGGAGCCGACATTCGACATCGCGCACGCCGATCTCAGCGTCAACTTCTTCGCCACCGAGACCGGCTACAGCGGCAATATCCTCTTCCGTACCGAGCTATATCACCGCAGCACGATCGAACGGCTGGCCGGCTGGCTGGGCCAGGTCATCAATGCCTTTGCCGGTGACGTCGACCAGACATTGCGCAACGTCCAATTGCTCGATCACGAAGAGCGGCAACGCATCCTGGCTTTCAGCCGAGGTCCTGAGCCACCGGCCGAGCGCCCGCTCACCATTGCCGCACTGCTGGAGCCGAGCCGGCAATGGGGCGCCGACCGCATCGCAATGCGCTGCGGCGACGAGCAGATCGATTACCCTGCGCTGCATCGTCGGTCGGACGCCTTCGCCCATCTGCTCGCCGATCACGGCGTCGGGCCCGGATCACTGGTGGGCCTGTCGACCCGACGCGGCATCGACATGGTGGTAGCACTCGTCGGCATCATGAAGGCCGGGGCCGGTTTCTTCCCGCTCGATCCCGGCTATCCCCTGGCCCGCAAACAGCTGATGCTCGACGATGTTAGGCCGCAAGTCGTCGTGGTAACCGGCGATGCCGTCGGCACCATGCCGGATTCGCCTGGGGTGACGTTCATTTCGCTCGATGAGCCCAAAGTGCAAGAGGCCCTGGATGTTCCTGCAGCAAGCTCGCACCAGTTGCCCGCCGCTCATCCTGATGATCCGATGTACCTGGTGTTCACCTCCGGATCGACGGGCACACCCAAAGGTGTGCTGGGCACCCACCGTGCCATGACGAGCCGGCTGAACTGGCAGGTCTGGAATTATCCGGTGGCGGGCACAGATACCGAAGATATCCGGCTGGCGCAGGCGTCCTGGACCTTCCTCGAGGGCTGCATGGAGACGTTGGGCGGCCTGGCCGCCGGCGCCACCACGATCCTGGCCGACGACGCCGAGCATCGAGACCCCGAAGCCTTGGCGGCGCTGATCCAGCGTCACTCGGTGGCGCAGGTGACGGCGGTCCCCAGCCTGGTCTCGACGATCGTCGACGCCTGGCCCCAGGCGCTGCGCTCGCTGACCAGGCTGGTTTGCGGAGCCGAACCGATGACGGTGTCCCTGCAGGAGCGGTTGCTGGCCACATGCGGCGGCCCGCAAGGACCCGAGCTACTGAACAACTTCGGCGCCACCGAGACGTCCGGCGCACTGGTCCGCGGACCGCTGACCCCACCGGTTCCTATTTTGGGCACCCCGATGCCCGACTCGCAGGTCTACCTGCTCGACGACGCGCTCAAACCGGTGCCGGTCGGAGTAGTCGGCGAGTTGTATTACGCGGGCAGCCAATTGGTGCGAGGTTACTGGAAACGCCCCGGCCTGACGGCGGCGCGATTCGTACCCAACCCGTATGCCCGGGAACCCGGCGCGCGGTTCTACCGCAGCGGCGACCGGGCCCGCTGGACCGAGGACGGCCGGCTCGAGTTCGTCGGCCGCGCCGACCATCAGGTGAAGGTGCGTGGCTTCCGCGTCGAACTCGGCGAAGTGGAGGCCGCGTTGAAGGCGGCCGACGACGTGGCCGCGGTGGCCGCGCGAACCTGGGATCTGCAGGGCAGTACCACGTTGGCCGGATATGTGGTGCCACATCGGCCGGCCGCCGACGATGCCGCCAAGGCGACATTCGCCTCCGCGGTGCGCGCCGAAGTAGCCAGCGTCCTGCCCGGATACATGATGCCGTCGTCGATCACCGTGCTCGACGAGATGCCGAAAACCGAGTCGGGCAAGTTGAACCGGCCCGGGCTGCCGCGGCCGGCCGTCAGCACGACGGGTCACGCCGACCCGCCGCAAACCAGCACGGAATGCGCGCTGGCAACGGTTTTCGCGGAGCTGCTCGCGACGCCGGAGGTGGGCCGCTTCGACGATTTCTTCGCGCTGGGCGGTGACAGCATCCTGTCGGTGCAGCTGGCCGCGCGAGCGCGCGCGGCCGGCCTGACGGTGAGCCCGCGGATGGTGTTCGAGAACCCGACCGTGCAGCGTCTAGCCGCCGCAGCCGATTCCGCCGGGCCCGACGCCGACGGGGCCGCACCAGATACCCACCACAAACCGATGACCACTTCAGGTCTGTCAGAGCAGGATCTGGCCGCAGTGACCCAGAGTTGGGGTGCGCCCGGCACGGGCGGCACGCCGTGACCGCCGCCGAAACCAGAACGCCACCGGCCATCGAGGACGTGATGGCGCTGAGCCCACTGCAAGAGGGGCTCTATTCACTCACCACTTTGTCGGGGTTCAGCGAGGACGACCCGTACCTGATCGGAATCACCGCCGACATCTCCGGTGAACTCGACGTCGAGCTGCTCAAGGATTGCGCGGCGAAGATGCTGGCGCGGCACCCGAATCTGCGGGCCAGCTTCGTCAGCCGCGACATCGCGCGTCCGGTCCAGATCGTGCCGTCGCGAGTCGAGCTGCCGTGGCGGCAGGTCACCGCCGCGTCCGAAGATGTCGAACGCCTCGAAACCGCGGAGCGATGCCGGCCGTTCGACCTGGAGCGGATTCCGGCGATCCGCTTTCTGCTCATCGAATTGCCCGACGCACATTGGCATTTCGTGATCAGCGCACACCACATCGTGATCGACGGCTGGTCGTTGCCGGTCTTCGCCGCAGAGATGATCGCCTTGTACGGGGCCGGCGGCAACCTCGAGGTGCTGGCCGCTGAGCCACGACCGTACCGGGATTACATCGGTTGGCTGGCCGGTCGTGATCACGATGCCAGCGAGCAGGTGTGGCGCGAACACCTCGCCGGGTTACCGGGCCCTACCCTGCTCTCGTCCGCGCTGAGCACCGAAGCCCCCGGTGCCGGCCTACCGCGACGCACCGAATTGCGCTTCGACGCCGGCACTACCGCGCGTCTCTCCGAAGGCGCCCGCTCCCGCGGCATCACCGTCAACACGGTGCTGCAGATGGCGTGGGCGCTGGTGTTGTCGCGGCTCACCGACCGCGACGATGTGGTGTTCGGTGTCACGGTATCCGGGCGGCCACCGGAACTGACCGGTGTGGAAACCATGATCGGTCTGTTCATCAACACCGTGCCGCTGCGGGTGCGACTCGATCCGGACGCCGACGCCGGCGGGCAATGCCTCGGGGTGCAACGGAATGCGGCGATATTGCGCGATCACGGCTATCTCGGCCACGCACAGCTGCGGGCACTGGGCGGGATCGGCGAGATGTTCGACACCCTGCTGGTCTACGAGAACTTCCCGACCGCCGGACTGTTCGACGGTGGCGAATTGACCGCCGGCGGTGCGACGTTCCGGCCGTCCGCCCTGGAAAGCGTGTCGCACTTCCCGGTCGCGCTGGCGGCCCACATGGCCGACGGCGAGCTGGTCATGCTGGTGGAAGTCCTTGCCGGTGCACTGGGCGCGACGACCGGCGAGACGCTCGGGCGCCGGGTGCTGGCCACCGCCGAACGGCTGTTGTCGGGGTGGGATCGGCCACTGCGCGAGGTCAGCGTGCTGTTCGACGACGAGGCGCAGCCGCTGCGGTGCAATGCCGCACCGCCGCCTCGGCCGGCGACCGGGTTCCATACCCGGTTTGCCGCAGTGGCCGCGGCCAATCCAGACCGGGTCGCGCTCAGCTGGGCGGACGGGTCGATGAGCTACCGCGAACTCGATGCGTGTGCCGACCGGGTGGCCGAGCTGCTCAACTCGCACCGGGTAGCGCCCGAAACGCCGGTCGCGATTCGGCTTTCGCGCGACCCGCAGTACGTCGTCGCGATACTCGGGGTGCTCAAGGCCGGCGCCGTATGCGTGCCACTGGAACCGGGAATGCCTCCTGAACGGGTGGAGTCGATCCTGCAGCAGACCGGCGCCGGCGTCATCGTGGACGAGGAGATGCTGTCCGCGGCAAGCGACCAGCGGCGCAACGATTTCCGTCCGGTCGACGTCGACCCTCAGCAAGCCGCCTACGTCGTCTTCACCTCCGGCACAACCGGAGAACCCAAGGGCGTCATCGGAACTCACGGCGCGCTGGGCGCCTATGCCGACGACCACCTCGACGGCGTACTGCGTTCCGGGTCGGCCCGGTTGGGGCGCCCGCTGACCGTGGCGCATGTCTGGTCCTTCGCTTTCGACGCCGCCTGGCAGCCGCTGGCCGCGTTGCTCGACGGTCACGCCGTTCACGTCGTCGACGAACACACCCAACGCGACGCCGAAGCGCTGGTGCGCACTATCGGCGAACTTCGCATCGACATGATCGACACCACTCCGTCGATGTTCGCCCAGCTGCGAGCTTTCGGATTGCTCACCGACGTGCCGTTGGCGGTGCTCGCGCTGGGCGGTGAAGCCATCGGCCCGCCGGCCTGGAAGGCGATCCGCGACGAGTGCCGCCGCAGCGGCATGCTGGCATTCAACTGCTACGGCCCCACCGAGACAACTGTCGAGGCGGTGCTGGCGGCGATCGCCGAGCATGATGCGCCCACGATCGGGCGCCCGACCCAGCAGACCCGCGGCTATGTGCTGGATTCCGCACTGCGCCCAGTGCCCGTCGGCGTGCCCGGCGAATTATATTTGGCGGGAGCACAATTGGCCCGCGGCTACCTCGGGCGCCCAGGCGAGACGTCGCATCGGTTCGTCGCCGACCCGGTTGTGCCCGGCGAGCGCATGTACCGCACCGGTGATGTGGTGCGCCGCCAGCCGGACGGCTGCGTGCAATATCTCGGGCGCGCAGACGCCCAGGTGAAGATCCGTGGCTACCGCGTGGAACCAGGTGAGATCGCCGCCGCACTGCAGGCCCATCCCGAGGTGGGCAACGCCCATGTCCTGGTGAGCGAGCAACACCGGCTGACGGCCTACGCGTCGACCGTAAACGGCTCCGCGCCCACCGCCGACCAACTCCGGAGCATGCTCGGTACGCGGCTGCCGCGCTACATGGTTCCGCAGCGCATCGTGGTTGTAGATGACATTCCGCTGACCGCCAACGGCAAGCTGGACGAGGCCGCCCTGGCTGCGCTCGATTACACCGCCGACGTGGAAGCCACCCCCGAAACGCCGACCGAAACCGCACTGGCCGAATTGCTTTCGGAGTTGCTGCAGCTTCCGGCGATCGACATGACTGCAGACTTCCTGCAGCTGGGGCTGGACAGCATCGTGGCCCTCTCGGTGGTGCAGGCGGCACGCCGGCGCGGTATTCCGTTGCGTGCGCGACTCATTCTGGAGTGCGGCACCGTCCGCGAACTCGCCGCGGCAATCGACGGCGAAGCTTCCGGCGTGCCACACGAAGCCGAGGACGACACCACACCAATCCCGCTGCTGCCCAACGCACATTGGCTCTATGAGTACGGCGAGCCACGACGGTTGGCGCAGGTCGAGGCGATCCGGCTACCCGAAAACATCACCGGTGACCAGGTGCGCACGGCGCTCAAAAGGTTGGTCGACGGCCACCAGGTGCTGCGCACCCGCCTGGACCGCGCCGCGATGACTTTGGTGCCCAGCCCATCCACCGACATCCTCGCCGAAGTGACTCCGACGGACGATCCAGCGGGCGATCTGAAGGAGGCAGTCGCCGAGCACGCGCACCAAGCCGTGGAAAGCCTCGACCCCGAACGGGGCCGGCTGCTGGCAGCCGCGTGGCTGCAGCGAGGCAATGTCCTGGTGCTGGCCGCGCATGTGCTGGCGATGGACCCGGCCTCATGGCGGGTAGTGCTCGGCGAACTTGACGCCGCACTGCATGCGCTGGCCGACGGGCACCCACCCGCGCCGATTCGCGAGCACACCAGCTTCCGGCGCTGGGCTCAGGCTCTGGTCCAGCGTGCTGAAACCCTTGACACGGCCCCGTTTTGGCTCGACCAGCTGCGCGGAGACGACCCGGATCTGGGAGCCCGACGGCTGCGGCCCAGGCGTGACCGGGCCGCAGATCTCATCGTGCGCCCGGCGGTGAGCGACACCGAAATCACCGGCCGACTGTTGAAGTCGGATGTGCCGATGTTCGACCTGCTGGCCGCGGCGACCGCGTGGATGGTTAGCCGGTGGCGACAAGACCGAGGCCAGCCGATGCCGCCACCGCTGCTGGCACTGGAAACCCACGGCCGCGCCGACACCGTGGTCGATGACACCGACAGCATCGACACCACCGACACCGTAGGACTGCTGAGCGGTATCTATCCGCTGCGCGTGGAGACCACGGACCCGCGCCGGGTCGCGCAGCGGGTGGCCTCGATTCCCGGCGCCGGCATCGACTACGGGCTGCTGCGCTACCTACGCAGCGACACGGCACGGCAACTCGGCGAATATCCTGGGCCGCAATTGCTGCTCAATTATCTGGGCCGCGGCGACGTCGGGGACGCCGGGTTGCGGCTGGACCGCGAACTGCTCGGCGGCCTGCCGCCACTACCCGAGCCCGACCTGGCGGTGCGTCACGAGCTCACCATCATGGCCACGCTGCTCGGAGCCGGCGACCAGCAAATCCTGCTGACCCAATGGCGGGCGCTGCCCGACATCCTCGACGAATCCGATCTCACTGCGCTGCAAACGCTTTGGGAAGAAGCTCTATTGGAGATGGTTACATGAGCACACTCGCGGTACTGGGGGCCGGCGCCAAGGCGGTAGCCGTCGCCGCCAAGGCATCGGTGTTGCAGACGATGGGTGTCGAGACATTCGACGTCGTCGCCGTCGAGCGGACCGGAGTGGCGGCCAACTGGCAGGCCAGCGGCGGCTGGACCGACGGCGCGCAAAGCCTCGGCACCAGCCCGGAAAAAGACGTCGGCTTCCCGTATCGCTCATCGCTGGTCCCGCGCCGCAACGCCGAGCTCGACGAGCGGATGACGTGCCACAGCTGGCAGGCCTATTTGATCGCCACCGGCCAGTTCGCCCAGTGGATCGACCGCGGTCGCCCGGCACCGACGCACCGCCGGTGGGGACAGTACCTGCGCTGGGTCGCCGAGCGCATCGACATGTCGGTGGTCTACGGCGCCGTCGAGCGGATCTCCGTCGACGGCCGGCGTTGGGCGCTGCACACTCCCGAGCGCACCGTGCTCGCCGACGCCTTGATGATCACCGGGCCCGGCCAGGCTGAACGAACCCTGCTGCCGGGCCATCCACGGGTGCTCTCGATCGCACAGTTCTGGCACCGCGCCGCCGAGCACGACCGGATCACCGCCGAGCGGGTAGCGATGGTCGGTGGTGGCGAGACGGCCGCAGCCATGCTCAATGAGCTTTTCCAGCACAAGATTTCGACAATCACCGTCATCTCGCCCCAGGTCACGCTCTTCACTCGCGGCGAGGGTTACTTCGAGAACTCACTGTTCTCCGACCCGTCGGAATGGACTGCGCTGACGGTGGCCGAACGTCGTGGCGCGATCGCGCGCACCGACCGCGGTGTGTTCTCGTCCACCGTGCAGGACGCGCTGATGGCCGACGACCGAATCCGGCATCTGCGTGGACGGGTTGCCCATGCGGTCGCACGCGACGATCAGATTCGGCTCACGTTGAGCACCAACCGGGGCAGCGAAGATTTCGAGACCGTCCACGGCTTCGACCTCGTTATCGACGGATCGGGTCTGGATGCGCTGTGGTTCACCACGCTGTTCAGCCAGGACGCGCTCGACCTGCTCGAGCTTGGCCTGGGCGGCCCGATGAGTGGGGACCGCCTGCAGGAAGCAATCGGCCACGACTTGGGTGTCAACGACGTCACGCCGAAGCTGTTTCTGCCGGGGTTGGCCGGGCTGAACCAGGGGCCGGGGTTCCCCAATCTCAGCTGCCTGGGCCTGCTTTCCGACCGGGTACTGGGCGCCGCTTCATCTCCTGTGTCATCCCCCGCGTCATCCCCCGCCAATGGTTCGACAAGGAGAAATGATGAGCACCAATCCCTTCGATGACGAAACCGGCACCTTCATCGTGCTGATCAACGGCGAGGAACAGCACAGCCTGTGGCCGAGCTTCGCCGACATCCCAGCCGGCTGGCGCCAGGTCTACGGCGAAGCGGCCCGGGCCGATTGCCTGCAGTACGTAGAAGAACACTGGCCCGATATGCGGCCGAAAACACTTCGCGAGGCACGGAATTCACGAAGGTCGACATGAGCGATACCGATGTGATCCTGCCGCGGGAACTGACCACTCTCTCTGACGAGGTCCGCGATGTTCCGGCACCGCCTTCCAATCCTGAAGTGCCCGAGCCGTATTCGTTTCGGTTAGCCGATCCCGACGCCGACGCCGAGATGATCGCCGAATGGATGAACCGCCCACACCTTGCCGAAGCATGGGAGTACGATTGGCCGGTTTCGCGGTGGGAACGCTACCTGCGCGCCCAGATTGACGGTAGCTATTCGCGCCCCTTCCTCGGCAGCGAGAGCGGCAGGGAGCGCGCATACGTCGAATTGTACTGGGCTGCTAAGGATTCCATTGCCGACCGGTACGACTGCGACACGTATGATTTGGGTATACACGCCGCGATGCCCGATCTGGAATATATGAACAAGGGAGTCGCCCAGCTGGTGCTGCCGCACTTCGTCGCGAGTGTGCTCAATGCCGAATCACGTTGCCGACGAATCATGTTCGATCCGGACCATCGCAACAAGATGGCCCGTCGGTTCTGCGAGCGCGCCGGCTGTGTTTTTCTCGGCGAACACGACATGGCAAATCGCCGGATGGCGCTTTACGCGTTGCCTCGTTCGCCTGAGGATGTTCCCAGGACAGCTGAGGCCTGAGCACAGCCACGCCTGAGCAGGGGACACACGCGAACCGATGCCCACGATCACTGCCCGCTAAGTGTTAGTGTCCCTTCGGTTTTGAGCACGCGGTTAGCCGTAATCCGCTCAGCCTTGCGAGCATCGCGCTCGATGTAGCGCTGCTTGGATTCGTCGAACTTGTCGCAGGATTCCTCGAGCTCCTTGATCAGCAGGGCCAGGTCGTCGCGCATCCACGCCCCCTCGCCCGTGAAGTCTTCACGTTCGAAGATCCGCCACTTTTTCAGCACTGGCATGACCACTTCTTCGAGATGAATCCGCGGGTCGTAGACCCCGCCGACGGCGATGATCACGGCCTTGCGGCGGAACTCTGGCACAGTGAAGCCGGGCATCTTGAAGTTACGCAAGATCCGGTGCACCGACTTGATCGCCTGGTTGGGGGCGATGTCCAGGCCGGCGGCGCTGACATCGCGGTAGAAGATCATGTGCAGGTTTTCGTCGTGCGACACCCTGGCCATCAACTGCTCCGCGATTGGGTCGTTACTGGCTCTGCCGGTGTTGCGGTGCGAGACGCGAGTGGCCAGCTCTTGGAAAGAGACATACATCACCGAGTCGAAGACGCTTTCAGCAAACATATCGCCCTGGCGGTTCTGGCCCGGGCTGAAACCTCTCGTCATTTGCTCCATACGGAGCTTCTCCAGCGCTACCGGATCGACCGCGCGCGTCACCACCAGATAGTCACGCAGCGCGGTGCTGTGCCGGTTCTCCTCGGCGGTCCACCGGTTGACCCATTGACCCCATGGACCGTCCATGCTGAAGTTCATCGCGATCTCACGGTGATACGACGGTAAGTTGTCTTCAGTCAACAAGTTTTGCACCATTGCCACCAGCGCTACATCGGAAAGCCGGCTCTGTTCGGGCGCCCAGTCCTGGCCGTCAAGGGCATAGAAATTCTTGCCGTCTGACCACGGAATGTAATCGTGCGGGTTCCATTCTTTGAACATCGACATGTGGCGGTTCATCAGCTTCTCCACCACAGGCTCAAGTTCGTGCAGTAGCTGTAGGTTGGTCATTTCCTTCGGCATAACGTCTCCCAGCTATGTGTGTCATTCAGTAACAGTGAATATATCTGTAAACCTCGGTTACATCAAGTCAGACACGCCGCGACGGGCGATCATGCCGGGGTCGTCGTCGTATCGCGGATCCAGCAGGTTTGTCTGCACCGAAAAGAAAATGCCAGGTCACGGTCCGGCGACACCACCGACAACGAAAGTTTGCACATTGCGGCAGCCATGTCGTTGATGTCGGCCGCAGAAGTGGCAGTTGGCGACGACTTGCCGGAGGGCGCGGCGGTGTAGGTCGCCGCGGCTTTCTCAGCTCGAAGTAGTTGCTTAGCGGTCGCGGCGGGTCGCCCGAAAAGTGGCGACAGTGCCAGTGGCGGCCAACACGGTGAAAACGATGTATAGCCATCGCGCCTCCGCCACTTCCCCACCGTGGGCTGTGTTGACCACCACCCCGGCCAGCCCAGCGCCGAAAGCACCCGAAATCAGCTGTACGGTGTTGATTGCCGCCGCCGCCAGGCGACTTTCCGACGTGTCGTCGACGGAATCCATTGCTCTTACCGACAGGTGCGGCCAGGCAATGCCGATACCGCTTCCGGTGATCAGCAACGCCAGTGCCCAGAGCGCAACAATGGCCGGGGATGCGTTGGCGCGCTGGGTTAGTGCGCCCAGAGCTAGACCCAGCGCCATCACCAACGGCGCGGCTAGGACCACACGCCCGATGACTCGCGAGCTGTTCAGCGAGGCGCTGCCAATCTCGCCGACGGTCCAGCCCAGCGAAAGCGCTGCGCCGAGAAACCCAGCCGCCACCGGAGTCAGATGTCCCAAGCGCTGACCGAACAGCGGCACATAGGTTGTGACCATCGCCGCGATCATCTGAACCGACATCGCCAGATAGATCCATTTCAACGGTCCGGGACCAAACACGCTGCGCGGCAACACCGCGACATGCATTCGCCAGTCGACGAGCACGAACATCGCGATCAGCAGTGCGCCCGCGGCCACCAGTCCGGCGGTTTCCACCACGTCGGTCGGTAGCTCGGCGATGCTGACCGCAAGGGCGGCAGTCCCGATCGCCAGCACCGACCACACCGGTACCTTCTCGGAGGGACCGGCCCCGCCGCTTTGCTGACGGCCAGCGCTCAGCACGGTCGGCACCAGCATCGCCATTGGCAGCGTCGCGATCGCCAGCGCGCCAAACGCCCACCGCCACAGTCCGAACTGCGCGAAGAGCCCACCGGCGGCCGGACCGATAAAGGTGGCGACCCCCCACATCGCCGATACCAGCGCCGAGCCGCGGGCCCACAGCGAGCGGGGCAACGCAGAGTTGATGAGCGCGTAGCCCAAACCGGCCAGCAGTCCACCGGCCATTCCCTGCAGGGTGCGGCCGGCGACCAGAATCTCCATCGATGGAGCCACCGCGCACACCAGGCTGGCGACGCCGAAGACGGCCAGACCCATCAGGTAGGACAGGCGCGCCCCGACGCGGACCAGCATCGGGTTCACCGTGGTCGCCGCTACGACCGACCCGACCAGGTACAAAGTGGTCACCCATGCGTAGAGCCGCTGGCCACCGATTTCGGCGACGGTGCTGGGCAGCAGGCTGATCGTCAGGAATTCATTCGTGGCGTACAAGCCGACCCCGCCGACCAACACAGCGGAGGTCGCTAGGTAGCCGCCCAGCAGCTCGCGCCAGCTGCCGGTCTCGCTCGCCGTTTCCGTCACTTGAGGCCGGCGGCGTCCATTCCGCGCAGTTCTTTTTTGAGGTCGGCGATCTCATCGCGGAAGCGGGCGGCCAGTTCGAACTGCAGGTCGCGCGCCGCGGCCATCATCTGCGCGGTGAGGTCCTTGATGAGGTCCGCCAGCTCGGCGCGGGGCATGTTCGAGGTGTCGCGGCCCTCGATCACCCCGGCGCTGACCGCGCGGCCGGGTTCGCCCTGTGCGCGCCGTCCCCGGGAGACGCTGCGCCCCGAACCCATTTCGACGGTCTCGGTGTCGTCCGCCTCGCGGTAAACCTGGTCGAGGATGTCGGCGATCTTCTTGCGCAGCGGCTGCGGGTCGATGCCGTTGGCCTCGTTGTAGGCGATCTGCTTTGCCCGCCGTCGTTCGGTCTCGTCGATAGCTTCCTTCATCGAGTCGGTGATCTTGTCGGCATACATGTGCACTTCACCGGAGACGTTGCGGGCCGCACGGCCGATGGTCTGAATCAGGCTGCGCGTCGAGCGCAGGAAGCCTTCCTTGTCCGCGTCGAGGATCGACACCAGCGAGACTTCGGGCAGGTCCAGTCCTTCCCGGAGCAGGTTGATGCCGACCAGCACGTCGTACTCACCGAGCCGCAGTTGGCGCAGCAACTCCACCCGCCGCAGCGTGTCGACCTCGGAGTGCAGGTAGCGCACCCGGATGCCCATCTCCAGCAGGTAATCGGTGAGGTCTTCGGCCATCTTCTTGGTCAGCGTCGTCACCAGCACCCGCTGGTCGGCATCGGTGCGTTTGCGGATCTCGCCGATCAGGTCGTCAATCTGTCCTTTGGTTGGCTTGACCACCACCTTCGGATCCACCAGGCCGGTCGGGCGGATCACCTGCTCGACGAACTCACCGCCGGTCTGGCTGAGCTCATACGGCCCGGGCGTTGCCGACAGGTACACCGTCTGCCCGATCCGGTCGGCGAACTCCTCCCACGTCAGAGGTCGATTGTCGACCGCCGACGGCAGCCGGAACCCGTACTCGACGAGGTTGCGCTTCCGCGACATGTCACCCTCGTACATGCCGCCGATCTGCGGCACCGTCACATGCGACTCATCGATGACCAGCAGAAAGTCCTCCGGGAAGTAGTCCAGCAGGGTCGCCGGGGGCGAGCCCGGACCGCGACCGTCAATGTGCCTCGAGTAGTTCTCGATGCCGGAACAGAACCCGACCTGGCGCATCATCTCGATGTCGTAGTTGGTCCGCATCCGCAGCCGCTGGGCTTCCAGCAGCTTGCCCTGGTTCTCGAATTCAGCGAGCCGCTCGGCAAGTTCCTCCTCGATGGTGGAGATGGCGTGGGCCATGCGCTCCGGACCGGCCACATAGTGGGTGGCCGGGAAGATCCGCAGCGAGTCGACCTGCCTGATCACGTCGCCGGTCAGCGGGTGCAGGTAGTACAGCGCCTCGACCTCGTCGCCGAAGAATTCGATGCGAACCGCCAGCTCTTCGTAGGAGGGAATGATCTCCACGGTGTCCCCGCGCACCCGGAACGAACCGCGGGTGAAGGAAAGGTCGTTGCGGGTGTACTGGACGTCGACGAGCAGCCGCAGCAACCCGTCGCGCGGCACCTCGGTGCCGACCCTTAGTTCGACGGATCGGTCCAGGTAGGACTGCGGGGTGCCGAGGCCGTAGATGCAGGACACCGAGGCCACCACCACAACGTCGCGACGGGACAGCAGCGACGAGGTAGCCGAGTGCCGAAGCCGCTCCACGTCATCGTTGATCGAACTGTCCTTCTCGATATAGGTGTCGGTCTGCGCGATGTACGCTTCCGGCTGGTAGTAGTCGTAGTACGAGACGAAGTACTCGACTGCGTTGTGCGGCAACATCTCTCGCAGCTCATTGGCCAGCTGGGCGGCCAGCGTCTTGTTGGGCGCCATGACCAGGGTGGGCCGCTGCAGCCGTTCGATGAGCCACGCTGTGGTCGCCGATTTCCCGGTACCGGTGGCGCCCAGCAGCACCACGTCGCGCTCCCCCGCCTTGATTCGCCGCTCCAGCTCCTCGATGGCGGCCGGCTGGTCCCCGGCAGGGTCGTGCGGGCTGACCACGTCGAAGTGCCCGCCGGTGCGTACCAGCCCTTCCACGTCTTCTGCGGCTGGGCGGTATTCCGAATGCGCGATTACTGGGTGTTCGGTGGCAAAGGCCATGACACCAGGGTAGAACCAGGCCCTGACAACCTTTCTTCCGCGAGCGTGCGCAGAATGCCATTCTCACCAGCGTGTCCCCTGACAGACGCGCATGCTCGCGCGGAGTGGAGCTAGCGGTGACGAGTCCAGGTCCGGGTCACCGGATCACATTCGATCAAATAGCCGTCGTTTGACGCCGACATGGCGAACACCGGGATGTCGGGCCGGTCGCATGAGCTACCGGCGGCGTGCACACCCGTCGTGATCGGGGCCTTGGCCCAGGCGTTGCCCTCGCACACCACCTGTTCGTTGCTGGTCTGGTCGTAGCCCAGTTTGTCGACGTCGCTGCATACGCCGCCGAGCACCGGCGGCGACGGCTTGGCCGGTGCCGCCGGGGCGTTCACCATTTGGGCGGGGTCAGCCAAGGCCAAGCCCGCAGGTATGTCTCCCACTCGGGTTGCCACCACGGGTACGCGCAGCACCGAACCCTGTGCCCCACACTCATTGCTGCGCACGGTTTCGGTTTCGACGCCGCGCAGCCTGCCGTCGGGCTGCGGCGCCAGCGACCAGGACACCGTTTCCTCCTGGGTGGCCCGCACCGGTCCGTTCTGCTGACGACAGCTCACCCGCTCCTGCTGTGGAGCACCCTGCCAATAGCCGGCGACGAACCGCAGCACGTCGGTCTGACCGCCGTCGGCTGTGCTGACCGCCTGATGGTTCGCGTCGTCCAGCTGGACGCCGGTGGCCGCGCACCCGTTGTTGGTGCAGACGGAATGGAAAGCCCACCAATTTGTGTCCACCCCGTCGTGACGGATCGGCGTCCCGTTAGTGGTCCGCTTTGAGCGGTTGTAGTCCAACCGGTAAGTGCCGTCGAGCACCCGCGCGGGCGTCGCCGCGACCGGTGTGGGGGCGGCGGCCGGGGCGGCCGGGCTGGCGGCCAGCGCCGGTTTGGCCTGGGCGGCAGGTTCGGGCTGAAAGGAGTACAGGATCGACCACGTCGCGGCGACGGCTACCAGGACGGCGCAGACCAGTGCGGCCGCCACCCGAGCCCGTGGCGAAAACTTGTGGTTCAAACCAGCAAACAGCTTTCGCCGGCCGGCCCGCGGATCTGAGCCGGTGTCAGGTGACCCCTGGGCAATGCGCTCACCCACGGCCGCCGAAAAGCCGCGACACCGCTCGAACCGGTCCTCGGGTCTTTTGGCCAGGGCTTTGCAGAACACGTCGTCGAGGTGCGCCAGCTCCGGACGGTAGTCACTGACCCGCGGCGGCTCGTCGTGCAGGTGCTGGCTGATGACGGCGACGGGATTGGGGTTGCGAAACGGCGGCATACCGGTAAGAAGGTGGAAAGCCGTTGCGGCCAAGGCATATTGGTCTGCCCGGCCGTCGATGTTCGAGCCGGCGAGCTGTTCGGGTGCCGCATACGCGACGGTGCCCACCGCGACGTTGGTCTGGGTGATTCCGCTGATGTCGCCGAGGTGGCGGGCAACACCGAAGTCCGCCAACAGGATTCGTCGTTCGTCAGCACCAGAATGGCCGTCGAAGTGGGCGAGCAGGATGTTGGCGGGTTTGACGTCGCGGTGCAGCAGGCCGCGATCGTGGGCGTAATCGAGTGCGCCGGCAACTGCATTGAGGATGGCACACATCTCCTCGGCCGGCATCCCCTCGGGGTAGCGTTCCCGCACCAGCCGAGCGGCGTCGGTACCCTCCACGTAGTCCATGGAAATCCAGAGCTGGCCGTTGAATTCGCCACGGTCGTGTACTCCGACGATGTGTGGATGCCACAGCGTGGCAGCCAGATCGGCTTCCCGGTTGAATCTTTCGCGAAACTCGCGATCGGCGGTGATCGCCTGGGCCAGGACCTTGATCACGTCACGGCGCGGCAAGCGGGGATGCAGAGCCAGATACACCTCGGCCATTCCGCCCGCGCCCAGCGGCCGCAGAATGGTGTAGCCCGCGAAGGGTGCACCGCAGGCCATCGACCCGGGCCCGGAACTGACCTTGCCCGTGTGCAATTCGGCCGCACAGCCCGCGACGGGGTGCGACCTTGCCTCCCGGACGCGATGCAAGAAGAGCGCGACGGTGGCCGACGGCAGCGATTGAAAACCCGCGCGCAGCGCGTCGAGACGCCGGGTACCGCCCCTGCGCTCGTCCATTTCGTCGCTACCCTTCCAGTACCTACCTCCATGTCGAATCATGCCGGAAGATTCACTGCCGCTGGGCCGTTGCCGGCTATGAAGCAGCTATGAGTGATTCATTGGAAACAAAGCTGCTTCACAGCTGGGACAAATCTGCCCGCGTGACAGTGATGTAATGACTCGATCAGCCCCGCCTGCGTTGACGATTCGGCACGAGGGGTCCCGACGTTCCTTCGCCGCGGGCTACGAGGTGGTAGTAGGTCGTGACGTGCAGGCCGACCTGCGCATCCCGGATCCGCGCATATCCCGCGCGCATTTGATCCTGCGTTTCGATCAGGGCCGTTGGCTGGCGATCGACAACGGCTCGCGGAACGGGACCTACGTCAACGGCTATCGAATGCCGGTGGTGGACATCCACGACGGCCAGAGCATCAACGTCGGCAATCCCGCCGGACCGCGGCTGACTTTCGAGATCGGGCCGCAGCAGGCCAACACCAGCCGGCCACCGCAAGGCAGATCGCTGGACAGCGGACCGCCCACCCTGGCCTGGACTGCCGCCCCGGTGCCGCCTCCGAGGGCCACGCCGCGAGGTCGCAAACCTTCACCGCGACGCTCGCCCACGCCGTCGCAGCCCCATCGGGGGGTGCTCGACGACCGCACCACGGTCAACGTCGCGCCGCCCCCGGCCGAGTTCACCGTGGTCGATGCCCAATCGGGCGACGTGTCCCATCTCGCGACCAGAATGGTCAAGCTGCTCTCGCCGCGGCCGTCCGCGCCGGTGAAGACGACCGGTTCTGTCACGATCGGCCGGGCCAGCGAAAACGACATAGTCATCCCCGACGTGCTGGCCTCCCGTCAGCACGCGACGCTGCGGCCCACGCCGATCGGCACCGAGATCCGCGACCGCAGCGTGAACGGAACGTTCGTCAACGGCACCCGGATCGGGTCGGCGATTTTGGCCGTGGGCGACGTCGTCACCATCGGGAATGTCGACCTGGAGTTCGCCAACGGCACCCTGGTGCGGCGTGCCGAAACCGCAACTCGCACCGGCGGTCTGGAAGTCCGCGGGGTCAAGTACACCGTCGACAACGGCAAGCAACTCCTCGACGACATCTCGCTAGTGGCCCGCCCCGGCACACTGACGGCCGTCATCGGTGGCTCAGGCGCTGGAAAGAGCACCCTGGCCCGGCTGATCGCCGGCTACGCCCGGCCCAGTTCCGGCTCGGTCACCTTCGAGGGCCATGACATTCACGCCGAGTATGCGTCGCTGCGCAGCCGGATCGGCATGGTCCCGCAAGACGACGTGGTGCACCGCCAGCTGACGGTGAACCAGGCGCTGGGCTATGCCGCCGAGCTACGTTTGCCACCCGACACCAGCAAATCCGACCGCGCTGCGGTCGTCACCCGGGTGCTGGGGGAATTGGAGCTGACCAAGCACGCAGACACCCGCGTGGACAAACTCTCCGGCGGGCAGCGCAAACGGGCCTCGGTGGCGCTGGAATTGCTCACCGGCCCGTCACTGCTGATCCTCGACGAACCCACGTCCGGGCTGGATCCGGCACTGGATCACCAGGTCATGATGATGCTGCGCCAGTTGGCCGATGCCGGGCGCGTGGTGATCGTGGTGACGCACATGCTGTCCTACCTGGACATCTGTGACCAGCTGCTGCTGGTCGCCCCCGGCGGCAAGACCGCGTACTGCGGGCCGCCGGACCGAATCGGCACGGCGATGGGAACGACCAACTGGGCCAAGATCTTCAACCAGGTGGGCGCCGATCCCGACGAGGCCAACCGGCGCTTCCGGTCGCAGCACCAGGCGCAGCAGCCGTCGGCGCAGCCCGACACCGCGCCGGCCGCACTCGGCGAGCCGGTACACACCAGCGTGCGGCGCCAGATCTCGACCATCGCGCGCCGGCAGGTTCGGCTGGTCGTGGCCGACCGCGCCTACTTCGTGTTCCTGGCCGTGCTGCCGTTCATCCTGGGTGCGCTATCGCTGACCGTTCCCGGTACGAATGGCTTCCGGGCCGTCGCCGAACACAGCGGTACCCCCGACGAAGCCGCGCAAATACTAAACCTGCTGCTGCTGGCCGCGGCCTTCATGGGCACCGCGCTCACCATCCGCGACCTGGTGGGTGAACGCGCGGTGTTCCAGCGCGAGCAAGCCGTGGGGCTGTCGACCACCGCCTACCTGTTGGCAAAGACGGGTGTGTTCTGCCTGTTCGCGATTCTGCAATCGGCGATCATCACAGCCATCGTGGTGGTCGGTAAGGGTGCGCCGACGCGCGGGCCCGCGGTCCTCGGCCACGGCACCGCCGGAGCCATCGGGGAACTGTTCGCCACCGTCGCGGCGACCTGCATAGCCTCGGCGATGCTCGGGCTGGCCATCTCGGCGCTGGTCCGCTCGAGCGAACAGATCATGCCGCTGTTCGTGGTGTCGATCATGGCGCAACTGGTGCTGTGCGGCGGCATGGTGCCGGTGACCGGCAGGCTGGTGCTCGACCAACTCTCCTTCGCCATGCCGGCGCGGTGGGGTTATGCGGCAGCCGCGTCGACGGTCGATGTCCGCCATCTGATCCCCGGCTCGCTGGTCAGCCAGGACCGGTTCTGGCGGCATACCTCGAAGGTTTGGCTTTTCGACATGGGCATGCTGGCGACGTTGTCGGTGTTCTACACCGTCTTCGTGCGGTGGAAGATTCGGTTACGCCGCTAAGGTGAGGTCATCCATCCACCGAAGCACGAGACGTTCAATCTGCTAGCCCGCACGAACACCGATCCGAAGGGCGTGGTGCGCGCCGTTGACGAGTACGCGGTGCACCCGTGGGGGCTGTATCTGGCGCGGCCCACTCCCGGGCGGGTGCAGTTCCATTACCTCGAATCGTGGCTACTGCCGTCGTTGGGCTTGCGCGCTACCGTCTTTCACTTCAATCCCGGCCATGAACGAGACCACGACTATTACCTCGACATCGGCGAATACACGCCGGGCGAGGCGGTGTGGCGCTCCGAAGACCATTACCTCGACATCGAGGTGCGCACCGGCCGCGGAGCCGAATTGGCTGATGTCGACGAGCTGCTGGACGCCGTGCGTCACGGATTGTTAACGCCCGAGGCCGCCGAGCTGGCGGTGCGGCGCGCCGTGGCCGCCATCGACGGCTTGGCGCGCAATGGTTACGACCTTCAGGCGTGGCTTTCCACGAACGGCATGCAACTCAAATGGCTTGGGGTGTAGTCGGTTTCGCCGTCAGGTGCCGCCGCGCGAGCTTGCGCCAACGCCGTTGCCGGTAGCGGTAAATCCCGGTCGCCATAGCCGCGACGAAGGAGGTGGCGAGGCCGGCGTCGATGTCGACGGTGTCGCTGTACCGACAGGAGCGGTCGTCGAGTGGTTCGACATGCAGCGTGTGGTTCCACGCCTTGAGCAGTCCGCCGTGCTCTCGGGTGCGGATCGTCCCCGTCGCTTGGTCAACCTCGACGACCTCGATGGTGTGCCGGTAGGCGGGTATCACATGGAATGCGAAAAGCCATCCCGTACCGCGCTCACCGGCATACAGCGGCTCGGTGCGCCCGGCCAGCGAGGGAAAGCCGAACAGGCCCTTGCAGACGTAGAGGAAGGTGGCCGGGGAAAGCATCGCCGACCACACCCGGTTGGCGGTGGCGGGCAGAATGGTTTCGACGTGAACGGTGCGCACGAACCGAATTCTGCTGAACTTGACGCCGAATGACTACTCGCTTTCGCCCGGGAGGTCCGCCATCGCACCCACAGATCGATTTCGGCAGCGCAAGCAGCCCAAACAGGAGCGGGCTGCCGAGACCAGACAGCGCATCCTGGACGCGGCGGCTCACATTTTCGCCGAGCACGGCTATGCCGCGGGTACCACCAACCGAATCGCCGAGCGTGCCGGAGTGTCGATCGGCTCGCTGTACCAATACTTTCCGAATAAGGACGCCGTGCTGCGCGCGCTGATGGACGCCCACGTCGACGCCGGGGCACGGTTGCTGGGCGAGCGCCTGTCGACCGGTCTGCCGCCGCAACTCGACGCTGCCTTGCGGTTGTTCGTGCGCGCGACCATCGACAACCACCGCGACAATCCACGCCTACATCGCGTGCTGTTCGAAGAAGCGCCGCGGGCGCCGGCGTTTTTGGCGCGAATGCATGAATTGGAGCGGTTCAGTGTGGATGCGACTGTTCAGCTGCTCGAGCAGCACCCTGAGGCGCGCGCTGGCCGGCTGAACGCTCACGTCGTCGTCGCGACCATCGATTCGCTGGTGCACCGGCTCGTCACGTCGGAGGCTGACGTCGACTTGCAACAAGTCGAGGACGAAATCGTCGCCTTGCTCACCGGATACCTGCGCCAGGCCAGGGCAGCCGACAGCTAGGGCTTCCAGCCGGTGGTGTCGGCCCATTCCCAGGCCCGCCGGTATGCGTCGAGAAACCACGGTTCCTTCGCGGTCACATAGCGCAGTATGTCCCCGCCGCCGCCGGCATCGGCTTTCCGTTTGACGTCGAGGTAGTCGGCGCGTACGTCAGGGTTGGCTTTCAGCCAGTCGACGAACAGCAGGGCGAACTGCTGGTTGGGCCGGCCATCCACCCGGATGTGCACGTTGGTCGGCCGGCCGGGATCGGCGGATGCGTGAATGCGCTTGTGCCAAAATGCCGAATCGGCACTGTGGTCATAGCGGTCGACGGTGCTGCGCGCATCAGCCTTGGGCGCGTCCTGGGTGATGTGCTCCAGGCGCGGGTAGCCGGCGGCGAGCAACGGTTCGACGAGTTCGTCTGCCACGTCGAGCGATTCAACGGTGATTTGGATGTCGATGACATCCTTAGCGTCGTAATCAGGGACGGCGGTTGAGCCGATGTGGTCGACACGCAACGCCCGGTGTCCGCACGCCGTCTTCAGGCGGTTGATGATGCGCTGCGCCTGATCCGGCCAACTCGGGTCGGCCGGAACCAGTCGCGCCGGCGCGCGGGCGATCTGACGCTCAGTCAGGTTGTGCGCAAACGGAAGTATGCGGTTGTGCCACACGTCGTGCGCCTTGGCTACCAAGTCGCCTGGCTCACCGGAATTGTCCAGCCAGACGTCGGCGACCGCGCGCCGCTGCTCATCGTTGGCTTGGGCGGCGATCCTGGCCCGGGCGTCGTCTTCGGCCATGCCACGCAGTTCGACCAGCCGCTTCACCCGCAACTCGACGTCGGCGTGGACGATGACCACCAGTGGGAACAGCGGCGCCATACCGGATTCCACCAGTAGCGGAATATCTTCCACTACAACGGCATCTTCAGAGACCGCCGCGATCATCTCCGCACGCCGGCGGGCCACCAACGGGTGCACGATTCCGTTGAGCTTCTTACGCTCCTCGTCATCCCGAAAAGCCTTGGCGGCCAACGCCGGCCGATCCAGCGCTCCGTCCGGCAGCAGAATGTCGCGACCAAAGGCGTCGACCAGCGAGGCCAGCCCCTCGGTGCCCGGTTCGACCACTTCGCGGGCGATGACATCCCCGTCGACGATGATTCCGCCGCAGTCCGAAAACGCCTTGGACAGCGCCGATTTCCCGGCGCCGATTCCACCGGTCAACCCGATGCGCAGCATCCGCTGACAGTATTAGGCGTTGCCGGCGAGCTTTTCCCGCAGCGCGGCCAATTGCGCGTCGCTGGCCAGCGACCCACCGGCGGCCTTCTCCGACGACCCACTGCTGGATTGGGTTTGCTCCCCGGCGGCGTGCGCCTCGGCCTCGGCGGCGGCGAACTTCTCCATCTGCGTGGTGTGCATCTTGTGCCGGCGCTCGGCCTCGGCGTAGCGGGCTTCCCACTCGTTGCGCTGGGTGTCGAAACCCTCGAGCCATTCGTTGGTCTCGGCGTCGAAGCCCTCGGGGAAAATGTAGTTGCCCTGCTCGTCGTAGCTGTCGGCCATGCCGTACTTCGCCGGGTCGAATTCCTCGGTGTAGTCCTCGTTGGCCTGCTTGAGTGACAACGAGATTCGGCGGCGCTCCAGGTCGATGTCGATGACCTTGACCATCGCGTCGTCGCCGACGGCAACCACCTGGTCGGGCACCTCGACGTGGCGCTCGGCCAGCTCGGAGATGTGCACCAGGCCCTCGATGCCCTCCTCGACGCGGACGAACGCGCCGAACGGAACCAGCTTGGTGACCTTTCCGGGCACGATCTGGCCGATGGCGTGGGTGCGGGCGAAGTGACGCCACGGGTCTTCCTGAGTCGCCTTCAGCGACAACGAAACCCGCTCGCGGTCCATGTCGACGTCAAGCACCTCGACGGTGACCTCGTCGCCCACCTGAACCACCTCGGACGGGTGGTCGATGTGCTTCCAGGACAGCTCGGACACGTGCACCAGACCGTCCACCCCGCCGAGATCGACGAATGCGCCGAAGTTGACGATCGAGGAGACCACACCCTTGCGGATGGTGCCCTTCTGCAGCTGGTTGAGGAATTCGCTGCGCACCTCGGACTGGGTCTGCTCCAGCCAGGCGCGCCGCGACAGCACCACGTTGTTGCGGTTCTTGTCCAGCTCGATGATCTTGGCCTCGATCTCCTTGCCGATGTACGGCTGCAGATCGCGCACCCGGCGCATCTCGACCAGCGAGGCGGGCAGGAAGCCGCGCAGGCCGATGTCGAGGATCAGGCCACCCTTGACCACCTCGATGACGGTGCCCTTGACTGCCTCGTCCTTCTCCTTGAGCGCCTCGATGGTGCCCCACGCGCGCTCGTACTGCGCGCGCTTCTTGGAGAGGATGAGCCGGCCCTCTTTGTCCTCTTTGGTGAGGACGAGGGCCTCGACCTCGTCGCCCACGGAAACGACCTCATTGGGGTCGACGTCGTGTTTGATCGAGAGCTCGCGGGCGGGGATGACCCCTTCGGTCTTGTAACCGATGTCGAGGAGCACCTCGTCCCGGTCCACTTTGACGATGGTGCCTTCGACGATGTCGCCATCGTTGAAGTACTTGATCGTTTTGTCTATTGCGGCGAGAAAGTCCTCGCTGGAGCCTATGTCGTTGACGGCTACTTGGGGCGAGGTGACGGTGGGACTCGGCATGTTGTTGGGTTGCTCCGGACAGGGTTCATCGTAGGGACAAATTGGGGTTTACCTGTCGAGGCTACTCGACGGGGCACACGCTGGACAAACTGGTCACCCGCGACCGCTAATGGGCCGCCGCATCCCAGCTGCGGCCGTAGCCGACCGACACCTCCAGCGGGACATCAAGAGGGTAGGCGCCGCCCATTTTCTCGCGCACCAGCGCCTCGACCCGGTCTCGTTCTCCGGGTGCGATTTCGAGCAGTAATTCGTCATGTACCTGCAGCAACATCCGCGACGCCAGCCCAGCCTCCTTGAGCGCCCTGTCGACTTCGATCATGGCCACCTTGATGATGTCGGCCGCGCTGCCCTGGATCGGCGCATTGAGCGCCGCGCGCTCGGCCGCCTCGCGCACCTGCCGATTGCTGCTGTCCAGCTCCGGGAGATAACGCCGACGGCCCAGCACGGTCGAGGTGTAGCCGTCCTTGCGGGCTTGCTCGACGATGTTCATCAAATAGTCACGCACTCCGCCGAATCGAGCGAAGTACTGGTCCATCTGTTCCTTGGCTTCTTCGGTGGAGATCTTCAGCTGAGCCGATAGGCCGTAGGCGCTCAACCCGTATGCCAATCCGTACGACATGGCTTTGACCCGGCGCCGCAACTCCGCGGTCACCTCTTCTATCGGCACGCCGAAGGCCCGGGATGCAACGAACGAGTGCAGGTCCTCTCCGGTGTTGAACGCCTCGATGAGGCCTTCGTCGCGCGACAAGTGCGCCATGATCCGCATTTCGATCTGGCTGTAATCGGCGGTCATCAGCTCCGCGTAGGTCCCGGTGCCCACCACGAATGCGTCGCGGATCTGCCGACCCGCATCGGTGCGGATCGGGATGTTCTGCAGATTGGGTTCGGTCGAGGAGAGTCGGCCGGTGGCCGCGATGGTCTGGTTGAACGTGGTGTGTATCCGGCCGTCGGCCGCCACCGAATTCAGCAGCCCGTCCACGGTGACCTTCAACCGGGTGACGTCGCGGTGGGCCAGCAGGTGCTGGAGAAATGGATGCCCGGTCTTGTCGAAGAGCGACTGCAGGGCGTCCGCATCCGTGGTGTAGCCGGTCTTGGTCCGCTTCGTCTTGGGCATGCCCAGCTCGTCGAACAACACGACTTGCAGCTGTTTGGGCGAGCCCAGGTTGATCTGCTTGCCGACCACCGCGTAGGCGGCCTCGGCGGCGTCGCGAATCTGGTCACCGAACTGACTTTGCAACTCGGTCAGCATCTTCAGGTCGACGGCGATGCCGACGTGTTCCATCTCGGCCAACACCTGCTGCACCGGCAGCTCCATGTCACCCAGCAATGCGGTGGAGTCGATGCGGGCCAGTTCGGTGTCCAGCGCGTCCGCGAGATCGATGACGGCCCGGGCCCGCAGAATTGCGGTTTGGACGGCTTGCACGTCCACTCCATCCGACTCGTCCAGGTCGTCGAGTAGCGAAAGCTGTTGCTGTTCAGGCGTTTCCGCCCGCAGCTCGCGACGCAGGTAGCGCAGTGACAGGTCGTCGAGGGTGAAGCTGCGCTGACCCGGACGAACCAGGTAGGCCGCCAGTGCGGTGTCGGAGGTGACGCCATTGAGGGTCCAGCCGCGGCCCGCCAGGTCGTGGATGGCCAGTTTCGCCTCGTGTAATGCCTTGGGTTTGGCGGGATCGGCGAGCCAGGCGGCCAGCGCGGCGTCGTCGTCTGGAGTCAACGTGGCGGTGTCGAGGTAGGCGCCTTCTCCGTCAGCGGCCGCGATGGCCAGCGCCGTGGCGTCCCCGCCGTGCGGCAGGTGAGTGCCGACCACGGTCAGGCCTGACCGGCGCCCGTCCGCGGCGTGCTCGGCCAGCCACTGCCCCACGGTCCCCGGTTCCAGTGCGCCGCCGCGCACGTCGAACCCCTCGTCGACCTCGGGCTCGACGGCGGCCAATGTGTCGAACAACCGGTCTCGCAGCACCCGGAACTCCAGGTCGTCGAAGAGCCGGTGGATCTGGTCGCGGTCCCAGGGCAGCAGCCGCAGCGTGTCCGGCGTCTGCGCCAAGGGCACATCACGAACAAGTTCGGTGAGCTCCCGGTTGCGCACCACATTGGCCAGATGCGCCCGCAACGCATCGCCGACCTTGCCGCGCACCGAGTCGACGTTGTCGACCAGCGACTGCAGCGAGCCGTACTCGATGATCCACTTCGAGGCGGTCTTCTCCCCCACTCCCGGAATGCCGGGCAGGTTGTCGCTCGGGTCGCCACGCAGCGCCGCAAAGTCGGGGTATTGCGTTGGCGTCAGGCCGTACTTCTCGACGACCGCCTCGGGCGTGAAACGGGTGAGTTCACTGACGCCTTTGATCGGGTACAGCACCGTCACGTCGTCGCTGACGAGTTGCAGCGAGTCGCGGTCACCGGTAACCACCAGCACCCGGTAACCCTCGTTCTGGGCCTGAGTCGCCAGCGTCGCGATGAGGTCGTCGGCCTCGAAGCCCGGCTCGGAAAGCACGGTAATGCCAAGCGCGCCAAGGACTTCCTTGGTGATGTCGATCTGGCCGTGGAATTCGTCGGGAGTCGACGATCGGTTGGCCTTGTACTCCGGGTAGCGCTCGGAGCGAAACGTCTGCCGCGACACGTCGAACGCCGCCGCGATATGGGTGGGACCCTCGTCGCGCAGCAGATTGATCAGCATGGCGGTAAAGCCATAGACCGCGTTGGTGGTGAGCCCGCCGCGGGTCTTGAAATTCTCCGCCGGCAGTGCGTAGAACGCACGGAAGGCCAGCGAATTGCCGTCCAGCAGCATCAGGGTGGGTTTGGCTTGATCCGAGCTGGTGGCCTCAACAGACGGAGCATTCACGGCTCACACTCTAGGCACCCGGTCTGACGCAGCCGGAGCCTGGCAGAACTGGAACACGTTTCAGTTTTGTGCTCGCGCTGGGTAGTCTGGCCGAGTGCCAGAGGTCACCAGCCAAGAACCCGCGATCGACGGATGGTTCGCCACCGATGACGCCGGAAACCCGCATCTGATCGGCAGTAAATGTCCGCAGTGCGGCACGTACGTCTTCCCGCCCCGAGAAAACAACTGTCCCAACCCGGCCTGTGACGGCGACGAACTAGAGGCCGTCGCATTGTCGCGCCGCGGCAAGCTGTGGAGTTACACCGAGAACCGCTATGCACCGCCGCCGCCGTACCCCTCCCCTGATCCCTTCGAGCCCTTCGCTGTCGCCGCCGTGGAGCTGGCCAAGGAGGGGCTGATCGTGCTGGGCAAGGTGGTCGAGGGGACCTTGGCAGCCGATCTGAAGGTCGGCATAGAGATGGAGCTGACGACCATGCCGCTGTTCACCGACGACGACGGCGTGCAGCGCATCGTCTACGGGTGGAGGATCCCATGACCCCGGAACCCGTTTACATCCTCGGCGCCGGCATGCACCCGTGGGGCAAGTGGGGTCGCGACTTCACCGAGTACGGCGTGGTGGCCGCGCGGGCCGCCCTGGCCGAATCAGGCCTGGACTGGCGTCAGATCCAGCTGGTGGCCGGCGCCGACACCATCCGCAATGGCTACCCGGGCTTTGTCGCCGGCGCCACGTTCGCCCAGAAGCTCGGCTGGAACGGCGTACCCGTGAGCTCGAGCTACGCCGCCTGCGCCAGCGGATCCCAGGCGCTACAGAGCGCGCGCGCCCAGATTCTGGCCGGCTTCTGCGACGTGGCGCTGGTCATCGGCGCCGACACCACCCCGAAGGGGTTTTTCGCTCCGGTCGGCGGCGAGCGCAAGAACGACCCGGACTGGCAGCGCTTCCACCTGATCGGCGCTACGAACACGGTGTACTTCGCGCTGCTGGCCCGCCGGCGCATGGACCTCTACGGCGCCACACTCGAGGACTTCGCTCAGGTGAAGGTGAAGAACTCCAAGCACGGGCTGAACAACCCGAATGCCCGCTACCGCAAGGAGAACTCGATCGACGACGTGCTGGCCAGTCCGGTGGTCTCGGATCCGCTTCGGCTGCTTGACATTTGCGCCACCTCCGACGGTGCGGCCGCACTGATCGTGGCGAGTAAGTCCTTCGCCCAGAAGCACCTCGGCTCGGTGGACGGCGTGCCGTCCGTGCGGGCCATCAGCACCGTGACTCCGCAATACCCTCAGCATCTGCCCGAATTGCCCGATATCGCAACTGATTCCACCGCGGTGGTGCCGGCGCCGGGTCGGGTGTTCAAGGATCAGATCCTCGATGCCGCCTACGCCGAGGCCGGTATCGGACCCGAAGACCTCAGCTTGGCCGAGGTCTACGACCTGTCCACCGCGCTGGAACTGGACTGGTATGAGCACCTGAACCTGTGCGCCCGGGGCGAAGCTGAGACGCTGCTGCGCAGCGGAGCCACCACCATCGGCGGCAAGGTCCCGGTCAACGCTTCGGGCGGGCTCGCGTGCTTCGGCGAAGCCATTCCCGCCCAGGCGATCGCCCAGGTCTGCGAACTCACCTGGCAGCTGCGCGGGCAGGCCACCGGCCGCCAAGTGGACAACGCGAAGGTGGGTATCACCGCCAACCAGGGCCTGTTCGGCCACGGCTCCTCAGTGATCGTGGCCCGCTAGCCCCCCTATTCGGGGGTGAAACTACGGCGCCCCCGCCCGGCGCGTCGCCGCCGTCAGCTCACGGTCGACGCCACGAGTGCACACTCAATGGCAGTTAGGCGTCCTTGGGTGCGTCGCCGAGCGTTTCCAGCACCACTTCGGCTACCCGCTTCATGGTGGTACGCCGGTCCATCGCGGCCCGCTGAATCCACTTGAATGCCTCCGGCTCGGACATGCCCTGCTTGGCCTGCAGCAGGCCTTTGGCACGTTCGACGAGCTTTCGGGTTTCCAGCCGGTCCGACAGCGTGGCCACTTCCCGTTCCAGCGCCGCGATCTCACCGAACCGGGAGACCGCCAATTCGATGGCCGGGATCAGATCGCTGATCGTGAAAGGTTTGACCAAGTAAGCCATAGCCCCCGCATCGCGGGCGCGCTCGACCAGATCGCGCTGACTGAAGGCGGTCAGCACCACGATCGGCGCAATGCGCTTGCTCGCGATCTCCGACGCGGCGTCGATCCCGTCGCGGCGCGGCATCTTGACATCCATGATCACCAGATCCGGCTTATGCCGCTCAGCCAGCTCGACGGCTTCCTGGCCGTCGCCGGCTTCCCCGACGATGTCGTACCCCTCCTCTCGCAGCATTTCAGCGAGGTCCATCCGGATGAGCGCTTCGTCTTCCGCGATCAGGACCCGGCGCGGCGGAGCGGCTTCGGCGTCGTTGTTGGGGCCGGTCATGACGGACATTGTGTCGTGGACCGTTCAGACTCGGAAGCTTGGGGGGCGGTGAGTCGGGACGACACTGCCTTAAGGTAGAAAGCCGTACGCCAGCCCTCGTATCCCAACTGGCAGAGGAAACGGATTCAAAACCCGTACAGTGTGAGTTCGAATCTCACCGAGGGCACCAGTTACCTGACCTCGATCGTGGCAGGTCAGCGACGTGTTCTACGGCTTTTCTACGGCCTTCTGAAGTGGAACGGGCCGAGCGCGATGTCGGTCAGGTTGCTGGCGCCCGTAGCCTGCGCCATGGTGCCACCGATGAAGCGGATACCGACTACGAGGTCGTTGTTGCCGTAACCGGCGTCGGCCAAAACGGTGCCGAAGAACGTGGGCGTGGAGTCCAAGACGATGGCAACATTTTGGTTGCCAGAAACAGCCGAGGCGCTACCACCGGACCCCAGGATGAACGCGACGTTGTGGTCGCCTATGCCGCCCGTCTGAACAGTGTTCTGAGTACCCAGGGCGAAGCCAATATTGTTGTTGCCGAAGCTGCTTTGAACCGTGCCGGAGCCCGCGACGAAGGCAACGTTGTTGGCGCCAAACAGGGCTTTGGCATTGCTGCCGGGACCTGAGGCGTAGGCAGAGTTGTTGTTGGTGTTGTCCGTGATGATGGAGACCTGGGCTTTCCCGCCACCCTGATCCCGTCGCCGACGCCGGATAAGTTGCCCGCGGCGGCCACCATCGCCTGCGATGCTGCGCTCACAAATGACATCTGAAACCTTGCGATCGGTCGGCACCGCGACGTAATACCAGTTCAGAACACTCAGCCGGCTCTCCACCGACCGGTTGGCAGGAACGCATCATATGCCCGTCCCCGGTAACGCACCGAGGTTTGCTCAAGCTATTCGCGCCCGGTTTACGCGTCAAATACGCAAGGCGCCCGAAGACGTCCGGTAAACGTCGAGCTCAAAGGTTACGCTGTGATTCGTGGTGGCTAAGAAATGTGGCGCCCCACTAACAGGAGCCGATGGGTCGCAGCAGCGTCCGGACTGCGTGGCGGCTGCTCGCGCTCATGCCGGCGCTCCTAACCAGCACTACGCAGCCACTGCTGCACGCCGGGCCCGGATACTCAACATCGCCGCCTGGATGTCGGTTGTCGTCACGACCAGCTTCGTGGCGGTGCAATTGCTGATGGGCTCGTGGCTCTGGCAGGTCATTTCGATCAACCTCGCGGCCGGGCTGATCTTCGCGAGCATCCCGATGCTGCACCGCTTCGGAGAATTGGTGGCTCCCCTGACCTTCATCGCGGCTGCCTACGTGACGGTGTTCGCCAGTGCCTGGGAAGTCGGAACCGGATCAGGCGCCCAGCTGTTTTTCATCGTCGGCACCTGCCTGGTCGTGCTGGTGCTGGGCGTTGAGCACATCGTGCTCGCCAGCGTCCTGGCCGCGACCGCAGCGGGCCTGGTCATCGCATCGGAGTTCCTGATTCCGCGCGACACCGGACTGCAGCCGGCCTGGGCCCAGTCGATGGGCTTCGTCATCACCACCGTGTCCGCGTGCGTGGTGGTGGTCGTGACCGTCTGGTTCGCGCTGCGCGATACGGCACGCGCCGAAGCGGCCATGGAGGCCGAACACGAGCGCTCGGAGGCCCTGCTGGCCAACATGTTGCCGGCCAGCATCGCCGAGCGGCTCAAAGAGCCCGAGCGCAATGTCATCGCCGACAAGTACGACGAGGCCTCGGTACTGTTCGCCGACATCGTCGGCTTCACCGAGCGCGCCAGCAGCACCGCGCCGGCCGATCTGGTGCGCTTCCTGGACCGCCTGTACGGCGCTTTCGACGCCCTCGTGGACAAGCATCAGCTGGAAAAAATCAAGGTCAGCGGCGACTCCTACATGGTCGTCAGCGGTGTTCCCCGGCCCCGGCCCGACCACGTCGAAGCGCTTGCCGATTTCGCCCTCGACATGGCCGCCGTCGCCGCCGGGCTGAAGGACCCGCACGGACGATCCGTGCCGCTGCGGGTCGGCTTGGCCACCGGCCCGGTGGTCGCGGGTGTGGTGGGTTCTCGCCGGTTCTTCTACGACGTGTGGGGCGACGCGGTCAACGTCGCCTCGCGGATGGAATCCACCGACTCGGTGGGGCAGATTCAGGTGCCCGACGCCGTCTACCAGCGGCTGAAGGATGAGTTCGTGCTGCGAGAGCGCGGGGTCATCGACGTCAAAGGCAAAGGCGCCATGCGGACGTGGTATCTCGTGGGCCGCAAAGCCCCCAAGCAGTCCGAAGAGCCGGGGGACCTGGTGGCCGAGGATCAGCGCACCGCACGAGTCTGACCCTCAACCCCTGTACCAGAACCGTCACATGCGTCACACTGGTGCCATGCAAGCAAGCCCTGCACCCCTCCCTGTCCCAAGTTTGCTACCGCATCTGTGGAAATCCACGCTGGTCTCCGGGGTTCTATCAGTGGTCCTCGGCGTCCTTGTGCTGGCCTGGCCGCAAATATCGGTGCTGGCCGCAGCCATCGCGTTCGGGGTCTACCTGGTGCTGACCGGTATCGCACAGGTCGCGTTCGCGTTCGCGTTGCATGTTTCGGCCGGCAGCCGGATCCTGCTGTTCATCAGCGGGGCCGCCTCACTGATCCTGGCCGTGCTGGCGTTCCGCCATTTCGGTAATGCCGTGCTGTTGCTGGCCATCTGGATCGGCATCGGGTTCATTTTCCGCGGTGTCGCGACGACGGTGTCGGCCATCAGCGATCCCACGCTGCCAGGACGAGGCTGGTCGATTTTCGTCGGCCTGATCAGTTTGATCGCCGGCATCGTCGTCATGGCGTCACCGTTCGCGTCGATCATCACACTGGCGATCGTGGTCGGCATCTGGCTGGTCGTGATCGGCGTCTTCGAAATCGTCTCGGCGTTCGGGATTCGCAAGGCATCGCGATCGCTGCAACAGTAGCGTCGGCCCCAGCCCGTCTACTACACTTTGTCGTAGCTGTTTTCTAACCCGCCGCAGCATCGGGAGATGACAATGAATGTCGTCGACATATCGCGGTGGCAGTTCGGTATCACCACCGTCTACCACTTCATTTTCGTGCCGCTCACCATCGGGCTGGCACCGCTGCTCGCGGTGATGCAGACGGCGTGGGTGGTCACCGACAACGTCGCTTGGTATCGCCTCACCAAGTTCTTCGGCAAGTTGTTCTTGATCAACTTCGCCATCGGGGTGGCGACGGGAATCGTGCAGGAATTTCAGTTCGGGATGAACTGGAGCGAGTACTCGCGGTTCGTCGGCGACGTGTTCGGCGCCCCGCTGGCGATGGAAGGCCTGGCCGCCTTCTTCTTCGAGTCCACCTTCATCGGGTTGTGGATCTTCGGCTGGAGCAGGCTGCCCAAACTGGTGCATCTGGCCTGTATCTGGATCGTCGCGATCGGGGTCAACGTCTCGGCGTTCTTCATCATCGCGGCGAACTCCTTCATGCAGCATCCGGTTGGCGCGCACTACAACCCGGCTACCGGCCGCGCCGAACTGAACAGCATCTTCGCGCTGCTTACCAACAACACCGCGCAGTGGGCGTTCTTGCACGCGGTCAGCGGCGCGTTGCTGACCGCAGCAACATTCGTCGCCGCCGTCAGCGCCTGGTGGCTGGTCCGTTCCCGTACCTCAACCGTCGACCCGGGCACCCGCGCGATGTATCGCCCGGCGACCATCCTGGGATGCTGGGTTGCGCTGGCCGCCACCGCCGGTCTGTTCTTCACCGGCGACTATCAGGGCAAGCTGATGTTCCGGCAACAGCCGATGAAAATGGCTTCGGCGGAGTCGTTGTGCGACACCCAGACCGATCCGAACTTCTCCATCCTGACCGTCGGCAGGCAGAACAACTGTGACAGCCTCACCCGCGTCATCGAGGTCCCCTATGTGCTGCCGTTCCTGGCTGAAGGCCGGACCGACGGCGTCACACTGCAAGGCGTGCGCAACATCCAGCAGGACTACCAACAGCGGTTCGGGCCCAACGATTACCGGCCCAACTTGTTCGTCACCTACTGGTCGTTCCGCATCATGATCGGGCTGCTGGCGATTCCGGTGCTGTTCGCGTTGCTGGCGTTATGGCTAACCCGCGGCGGCCGGGTCCCGAATCAGCGCTGGTTCGCCTGGTTCGCGCTGCTCACCATCCCAACGCCGTTTTTGGCCAACAGCGCGGGCTGGGTATTCACCGAAATGGGCCGCCAGCCTTGGATTGTCGTACCGAATCCCACCGGCGATCAACTGCTGCGACTCACCGTGGCCCAAGGTGTGTCAAACCACGCTCCCGCCATAGTGGTCACCTCGTTGGCGACATTCACGCTGATCTACGGGGTGCTCGCGGTCGTCTGGTTCTGGCTACTCAAGCGCTACATCGTCGAAGGCCCGCAGGAACACGATGCGGAACCCGCTGCGCCCCAAGCACCCAGCGACGACGAGGTGGCTCCCCTGTCGTTCGCTTACTGACCCTAGATAGGAGCTGGCCAGTGGGACTTCAACAAATTTGGTTCGGCATTATCGGGGTACTTTTCCTCGGCTTCTTCATCCTCGAGGGCTTCGACTTCGGCGTCGGCATGTTGATGGAGCCGCTCGCCCGCATCGGCTCGGGCGACAAGGGCGATAGAGAAGCCAACCGGCGCGCGGCGCTCAACACCATCGGCCCGGTCTGGGACGGCAATGAGGTCTGGCTGATCACCGGTGGCGCAGCGATGTTCGCCGCTTTTCCCGGGTGGTATGCCACCGTGTTCTCCACGCTGTATCTGCCGCTGCTCGCCATCCTGTTCGGCATGATCCTGCGCGTGGTGTCCATCGAATGGCGCGGCAAGGTCGACGACACCAAGTGGCGCGGCTGGGCCGACTTCGGCCTCGCGGCCGGATCCTGGCTGCCTGCCTTGCTGTGGGGCGTGGCGTTCGCGATTCTGGTGCGCGGACTTCCGGTTGACGCCAACGGGCACATTCACCTGTCCATCACCGATGTGCTCAACGTCTACACGCTGCTTGGCGGTTTGGCGACCACGGGCCTGTTCTTGTTCTACGGCGCGGCGTTCCTGGCTTTGAAGACCGCAGGCCCGATCCGGGACAGTGCATACCGCATCGGCTTGTGGCTTGCCCTGCCGGTGACGGGATTGGTTGCCGGATTTGGGGTTTGGACGCAGCTCGTGTACGGCAAGCAGTGGACGTGGGCGGCCCTGGGAGTGGCGGTGGTCGCACAGTTAGCGGCGGTGCTGCTGGTGTGGCGACGCGCCTCCGACGGCTGGGCGTTCGCGTGCGTGCTGCTGGTCGTGGCCGCCGTCGTGGTGCTGCTGTTCGGTGCCCTGTACCCCGACCTGGTGCCCTCGACGCTGAACGAGCAATGGAGCGTGACGATTTACAACGCCTCGTCGACTCCGTACACGCTCAAGATCATGACCTGGGTCACCGCGATCTTCGCTCCGCTGACTGTGGTGTACCAGGGATGGACGTATTGGATTTTCCGGCAACGGATTTCGGCCGAGCGGATACCGGCGTCGATCGGTCTGACCAGGCGTCCATCCTGAGCGCTAAGGCCCCCACAACGCGGGCGCCGCTGGATCCACGCCTGCTGCGGGCCTCGGGAGCGCTGCGCCGCTACCTGGTCGCGGCGGTGGGCTGCGGCGTGGTGATCTCTGGCTGCGCCATCGGCTCGGCGATCGTGCTGGCGAGTATCGTCGCGCGGGTGGTGGCCGACCCCTCGGCTCGTTGCCTGCGATGCTGGGTGGGACCTCTTTCAACCCTTTTGGCGCTGTGGATAATCCGCACACTGACACACTGGTTACAGGCGCGCTTGGGGGAACGGGGAGCCAGCGCGATCATCGCCGACCTCAGCGGTCAGGTGCTGGCCGCGGTGACCGCGCGGCCGCCCGCGGAGCTGGCCGCGCGACGCGATGCCGCCACGGTCGTGGTCACCCGCGGCCTGGACGGTCTGCGCCCCTACTTCACCGGTTATCTCCCGACGTTGCTACTGGCCGCGATCCTGACGCCGGCCACCGTCGCGGTGATCGCCGTCTACGACATGAAATCGATGGCGATCGTGGCGATCACGCTGCCGCTGATACCGATCTTCATGGTGTTGATCGGAATGGCCACCGCTGACCGCTCGGCGGCCGCGCTGGCGGCGATGACCACGCTGCAAGCACGGTTGCTCGATCTGATCGCCGGGATCCCAACCTTGCGTGCACTGGGCCGGGCTTGCGGGCCAGAACAGCGCATCGCCGAACTGGATGCCGCACATCGACGCTCGACGATGGCGACGCTGCGGATCGCGTTCCTGTCGGCGCTGGTGCTGGAACTGCTGGCCACGCTCGGCGTGGCGCTCGTCGCTGTGAGCATCGGCCTGCGCTTGCTGTTCGGCGAGATGAGTCTGGCCGCCGGCTTGACGGTCCTGCTGCTCGCACCCGATGTGTACTGGCCGCTGCGCCGCGTCGGCGTGGAATTCCATGCGGCCCAGAACGGTAAAACCGCTGCCGACAAAGCCTTCGCACTGATCGGCGAGCCGGAACCGCAAATACCTCACGGGCGGACCGTCACCGCCCGGGGCGCCGAGATTCGACTGGCGGGCCTCGACGTCATGACTCGGGATGGCCGCGCGCCGCATGACCTGACGGCGGTAATCGAACCGGGCCGGGTAACTGTGCTGACCGGACCTAACGGCGCCGGCAAGAGCACCACACTGCAGGTGATTGCGGGACTCACCCCGCCATCGGCCGGACGGGTCACGGTAGCCGGAATCGAAGTGGGCGAACTTATGCCGGCCGATTGGTGGCGGCAATTGTCCTGGCTCCCGCAGCGCCCAGTGCTGCTCCCGGGAACCGTACGCGACAATCTGCTGCTGCTCGGCCCCCTTGACGACCTTGAAAGAGCTTGTGCGACAGCCGGATTCGATGCGGTGCTGGCCGAGCTACCCGATGGGCTGGACACCGTGCTCGGCCGCGGCGGCGTGGGGCTTTCCCTGGGCCAGCGGCAACGCTTGGGTCTGACCAGGGCGCTTGGCTCGTCCAAAGCTGTGCTGCTGCTGGATGAACCGACCGCACACCTGGACGCCCGCACCGAGGACCGCGTCCTTGCGGCCCTCGTCGAGCGCGCTCGTGCCGGTGCGACCGTGGTGGTCGTCGGCCACCGCGAACGGGTCGTCGCAATCGGCGACCGGGTCGTCGACGTCACCGCAGAGAGCCGGGTGGACTATGCGCCGGTGTGATGCGGGCCCAGTGATCGAGCTACTGGGGCCCCGGCTGCCGCGGATCCTGGTCGCCATCGCGCTCGGGGTGCTGTCGTTGGGCAGTGCCTTAGCGCTGGCCGGTGTTTCGGCATGGCTCATCACCCGCGCCTGGCAGATGCCGCCGATCCTCGACCTGTCCGTGGCGGTAGTGGCGGTGCGCATGTTCGCGATCTCGCGAGGCGTCTTGCACTACTGCGAGCGACTGGCCACCCATGACACGGCGCTGCGCGCGGCGGGCACCGCGCGGGTGCGGCTCTACGAGCGGCTGGCGCACGGACCGGCCTCGGCCACTGTTCGGCTGCACAGCGGTGAACTGGTGGCACGTATCGGCGCTGACGTCGACACCCTGGCCGATGTGTTGGTGCGCGCCGTAGTGCCGATCGGGGTCGCCGCGGTGCTCGCGATTGCGGCAACCGTGGTTGTCGGAATCATCTCGATACCGGCCGCCGGCATACTCGCGATCTGCCTGGTGATCGCCGGGGTAACTGCTCCTTGGCTGGCGGGCCGCGCCGCCGCGGCGCAGGAAACGCTCGCCCGACAGCATCATTCCGAGCGTGACACGTCCGCGCTCGTCGCGCTCGAATACGGGCCCGAACTTCGCGTCGCCGGCGCGCTGTCGCGGGTCATCGCCGAATCGCAACGGCGCCAGCGCGTCTGGGGTGCGGCACTCGACGTTGCCGCGCGACCCGCCGCCGTCGCCGACGCCATGCCGACGGCGGCGATCGGGGTCAGCGTGCTCGGCGCGGTGGCGGCCGCAATCGCCATGGCACCTACCGTCGCGCCGACGACGCTGGCAATCCTGATGTTGTTGCCACTATCGGCATTCGAGGCGACCAACGCCCTGCCCGCGGCCGCTATCCAAATGACGCGATCCCGAATCGCAGCACATCGCCTGCTGGACCTGGCCCCGGCCAACCCCGAGGAAACCACTGCGCCGCTATCCTCACCTGCTGTCTTCGGCCGGTTATCCGCCGACATCCGGTCCGGTCACACTCCGGCGCAGTCGATCCATGCGGCAGTCAACCTCGCACCGGGGGCACGGCTGGCCATCACCGGCGCCAGCGGTTCGGGCAAGACGTCACTGCTGATGACGTTGGCGGGCCTGCTGACGCCAGTGAGCGGGCGGGTGCTTTTGGACGGAATTGAGCTGAGCCGCCTCGATGAGGCCGAATTACGGAGCAGGGTCACGCTTTTCGCCGAAGACGCGCACATCTTCGCCACCACGGTCCGAGACAACTTGCTGGTTGCCCGCGGCGATTGCACCGACGAGGAACTGACGGCCGCCCTGCAGATGGTCGGCCTCGACGGGTGGCTGTCGGGTCTCCCGGACGGCCTGGCGACAGTATTGATTGGTGGCGCACAGGCGGTCTCGGCCGGTCAGCGCAGACGGTTGCTACTGGCCCGAGCGATCCTCTCCCCCGCCAAAATCGTGCTGCTTGACGAACCCACCGAGCACCTCGACGCGGCTGACGCCGAGCAGGTGCTCAGTGATCTACTGAGCACCGATTCCGCATTGCTGCCGCAACGAACCGTTGTGGTGGCGACGCACCATCTGCCCGACGACACTTGCTGCGCCACGCTGGCGATCACAGATGTCGCCGGCGCGGCATGAACTCCAGCGACAGCAACACGAACATCAACGGAACGAGCTGCCTCAGCGTGACCAATGCATAGCGGCGACAGTCCATCGCGTGAAACTTGCGCAGGTACCGGTACAACGACTCCAGCGCGATCAGCGGATCCAGCACATGGATCAGCCGGTAGAACACGCGGTGCAGCCAGCTGCGCTGGCTTTCCTCGAACAGTTCCGGAAACGCCGCGAAGGCCAGCGATACCCGTTGCCCCCCGGCATTTTTGGTGGCTTCGATCATATCGATGGTGAGACGCTCGTCGAGGCCGTTGGGTGCCCCGCGGCGCCGCCACGGCACATCAAGGGAGATGTCACTGCCGGCGCCGGCCGTGGTGAAGCGGTCGAAGCCCTGTACCTTGCCCGATGCGTCCCTGGCGATGATCAGCTGCACTCCCGGGAATCGGCCCTCCAATACGCCGTCCAGATTCATGCAGAAGCCCCGATCGGTGCGGCTCCCTTTTGGTGAGGCCACCAGCACCTCGGTCAGCTCGGCCCGTTGCTCGTCGTCGAGTGCCTGCTCGGCCACGATCTCGGTGGTGATGCCGGCGTTGTGGGTACGCCGCACGGCCTGACGCAGATTGCGGAATCTGCGGCCCACCATCTCGAAGCTGGACACGTCGATGACGACGTCTCGCCCAATCGGGATGGCCCGCAGCGCTTGTCCGATTACCGCAGGATCGGTCCACAGGTCCAGTCGCCGCTCGCTGCAGCCGATCACAACCATCCGCCAGCCGCGGGTGTGGCACATCGCCGCGAAATCAGCCACCAGCGCGCGGAATTGCGTTTCATCGCCGACGGGATCCCCGCTGACTACCGCGAACCCCATCCGCGTCCGGAAGGCAAGCGTCGCCGATCCGTCGGCGCTGAAGTGGTAACACTTGCCCGTCTGCATGGCGAAGGGCGCCAACGGGTCTTCCTGAGTCGCGCTGATCAACGCCCACACCCGGAGCAGATCTTGTTGCCGTGGATGCGCTGCCGTCGACCACATCAGCACCAGGCCCGAACCAGCGATCAAGACGTCACCGAGCAAGTCGAATGACAGCACATGGGCACCCAGACCCACCACCAGGAAGCCGGCCGCCGCCGCGGCGTGCATCGCCGTTACCGGACGGCCCAGGAAGATTCCGCGGGCGATCAACGCCACTGCGGCCAGCACCGTGAGCGACCAAGCCAACCGGCCAGCGGCCTGCCAGTTCTCGTGCCGGTAGTTTCGCGCCAGCAATGAGATCAGCCAGCATGCCGCGCAGAAGACGGCCAAAGCACCGACCCACCGCGCCCGCACCGAGCCGAAGTGCACGACAACGCGCTGGTGGGCGCGCAGCCTCGCGAGGACGTCGACTGACGACTCTTTCACACTCACCTCCCGATGAGCTGCGTCTACCCGAAAACGTTACGCCGAATCGCCGCCGTGACGAGGGTCTTACGTATACGACCTGTCTATCGGCGCGCGGCGGGAAAGTATTTCAGGACGCCTTCTTGCATCACGGTCGCCACGAGTTGCCCGGAGCTGTCGAAGAAATGCCCGCTGCCCAGGCCACGCGAATCCGCAGCCACCGGCGACGACGTCGAATACAGCACCCAGTCGTCGAAGTTGACCTGGCGGTGAAACCACACCGAGTGGTTGGCGGATGCGGCAAAAATGCGGTCGAAACCCCAAGACAGTCCGTGGGTGGTGATCACCGAGTCCAGCACTGTGGTATCCGATGAATAGAGCATGGTCGCGGTGTGCAGCACGGGATCGTCGGGCATCGCGCCCAAAGCCTTGACCCAAACCCGGTTGTAGCCGAGCCGATCGCCTTTGTCCCGCATCACCCACGACGGGTCATTCGTGTAGCGCCATTCGATGGGCTGCAGCGCGTTGACGAAATGCGGGACGGTTTCCTCGTAGCCGCGCAGCAACTCACCGATCGTGGGGAGCGCATGCGGCTTGACCACCTCTGGGGGTTCGACGGCGTGCTCGAGTCCGGCGCCGCCGGACATGTAGGAGACCAGCGCGGAGGACAACAGCACGCCGTCCTGCACCGCATCGACGCGCCTATTGGCGAAGCGACGCTCGTCACGCAGCCGCACCACCTGGAACTCGATGTCCTTGCCGGTGTCACCGCCGTTGATGAAGTGCACCGAAAAAGCACTCGGCGGCAGCTCGGCACGGATCAGGCTGCGGCTGCTGGCGACGAATGACTGCGCCATGAGCTGGCCGCCGAACGTCCGCATCGGGTTCTTGCTGGGATGGGAACCGACAAACCGGTCCTCGGAGATGCGATTCAGATCCAGTACGTCCAGCAGTTCCTGAAAATCAGACACTGACTCAACCTATCGCCCGGCTCCTCCGCAGATCGCGAAGCAACCGGCATCGTCGCCGGACTAGACGTCGTCCTCGCCGATCCGGTGCACATGGATCAGGTTCGTCGAACCCACTGTGCCCGGCGGCGCACCCGCCACGATGACAACCAGGTCACCCCGCTTGTAGCGGCCCAATTCGAGCAGCGACTTGTCGACCTGGCGGATCATGCCGTCGGTGGACGTCATCATCGGGACGATGAAGGTTTCGGTGCCCCAGGTCATCGCGAGCTGACTGCGCACCTCGGGCCACGCGGTAAAGGCCAGTAGCGGTAGCGGGGTGTGCAGACGCGCCAGCCTTCGCACGGTGTCGCCGGATTGGGTGAACGCGACCAGAGCCTTGGCGTCCAAACGCTCGCCGATATCGCGGGCCGCATAGGAGATCACTCCGCGCTTGGTGCGCGGCACGTGGGTCAGCGGCGGAGCGGCCGTCGAATTCTCCTCAACGGCACACACGATCCGCGACATCGTCTGGACCGCCAGCAGCGGGTACTTGCCCACCGACGTCTCACCGGACAGCATCAGGGCGTCGGCGCCGTCCAGCACGGCATTGGCGACGTCGGACGCCTCGGCCCGCGTCGGCCGGGAATTCTCGATCATCGAGTCGAGCATCTGGGTCGCCACGATGACCGGCTTGGCGTTCTCCCGGGCGATCTGGATCGCCCGCTTCTGCACCAGCGGAACCTCTTCCAGCGGCAGCTCCACTCCCAGGTCGCCGCGAGCCACCATGACGGCGTCGAAGGCCAGCACGATGGCCTCGAGATTGTCGATGGCCTCCGGCTTTTCCAGCTTGGCGATCACCGGGACCCGCCGGCCGATCCGATCCATGATCTCGTGCACCAGCTCGACGTCCGACGGCGAGCGCACGAAGGAAAGCGCCACCATGTCGACGCCGAGGTCCATCGCGAAGGTGAGGTCCTCGATGTCCTTTTCCGACAGAGCCGGCGCCGAGACGTTCATCCCGGGCAGGGAGATGCCCTTGTTGTTGCTGACCGGACCGCCCTCGGTAACCGTGCAGACCACGTCGTCGCCGGCGACGTGATCGACCAGCAGTCCTACCTTGCCGTCGTCGACTAGGACCCGGTCTCCGGCAACGGCGTCCTGGGCCAATCTCTTGTAGGTGGTGGACACCCGGTCGTGGCTACCCTCGCAATCGGCGACGGTGATCACGACGGTTTCGCCGTCGGCCCAGTAGGTGGGCCCGGTAGCGAAACGGCCCAGCCTGATTTTCGGGCCCTGCAGGTCGGCGAGCACACCGACGGCCCGGCCGGTGGCGTCGGAGGCCGCTCGGACCCGCTCGTAAGCGGCCTTGTGGTCCGCGTAATCGCCGTGGCTGAAGTTCATTCGGGCGACGTCCATTCCGGCTTCGACGAGCGCCCTGACCAATTCATCCTGCGCAGTGGCCGGACCTAGAGTGCAGACGATCTTTCCGCGTCTTGTCACGACGACAAAGCATAGTCGTGGTTAGCTGCCCGCGGTGCGCCTCGGCGATGCTACGTATGCCGCTGCGGCGCCTCCCCGACCCAAAAGACTTCAGCACGATCGGTTGATCAGGTGTATCTTTTTGTCTGACAACAACTTTGCAACAGGAGTCGAGTCTATGTCCGGCTGGGATGGCCAACCTGCTCGAGACGGTTGGGGAGTGGTTTTACCGATGTGGATTTGTGGCCGAAAAAGTCTGTTTGAGCAGGCGCGTACCTGGGCAACTACTGCGTCATGATTGCACGCCCCTTCCTTCGTCTCGCAGGTCCAGCCGCTGCGGCCGTGTGGACCCTCAGCGCATCCGTCCTTCCCGGCATAGCCGTTCCGTCGGCGTCGGCCGAGCCCTGCCCCGATGTCGAGGTGGTGTTCGCCCGCGGCACCGGTGAAGATCCCGGTGTCGGCCCAACGGGTCAGGCCTTCATCGACCACCTGCGTCCTCGCATCGGCGCGAAGTCGCTGGGCGTATATCCGGTCAATTACCCCGCCAGCGACGAGTGGGCCACCGGTGTCGACGGCATCAGAGACGCTGGCGCTCACGTCGTTTCGATGGCCGGCACTTGTCCCAATACGCAGATGGTGCTCGGCGGCTATTCGCAAGGCGCGGCCGTGATGGGCTTCGTCACCTCGTCTGCGGTGCCCGACGGGATCGATCCCACGACCGTTCCGAAGCCGCTTGATCCCACGGTCGCCAACCACGTCTCGTCAATCGTGCTCTTCGGCCTGCCCAACATCCGCGCGATGGAATTCCTTGGACAGCCACCGGTGGCCATCGGTCCCCTGTACCAGGCGAAGACAATCAAGGTATGCGCAACCGACGACCCGGTGTGCTCGCAGGGGCTCAACTTCGCGGCCCACAATGCGTACGCGGATGACGGCATGATGATCGACCAAGGCGCGGCCTTTGCCGCCAGCCGCCTTGGGCCCAGCGCGCCGGCGCCGGGCGCCCCTGCGCAGGGCGGTTTTGGAAACTGAGTCACGCTGTCCTGGAAAACGGACGGCGGCCCGCCTGCTGACCGTGCGTTGTCCGGAGTCGGGGTTACCCGCTGAAAACGGTTGGCACCAACGGGAAACCGGGTAGGTTACGCAGCACCGTCCACGCCGTCATCGACACCGCGATCGTGATCGCGGTAGGTATTGACCGCAATGACTGGCCACGGGTGCGGCGCAGGACGACCCAGGCCGCCAGCAGGGGAAGGCCGACGAGAAAGAAGACGTTGTCGTTGATGCTGGCGACGAAATCGCCGTGCAGCAGATCGTGTGTCATCCTTAGGCCGCCGCAGGCGGGGCAATTCCAGCCGGTGAGCCATTTGAACGGGCATTGCGGGTACACCGACTGCGTGTTGTGCGGGTCGACAAAGCCGATATAGCCGAGTGTGCCGGCTAGCAGTGCGGCCGAACCGGCGGCACTGTATAGGCCCACGCGCCGTCGTCGATGTTTCCGGTCGTGCGAAGCCTGGGAAGTTTGATCAGGTTCCATCGCGCAATGGGCGTCCCTGCGGGTCGCTGACCTTGTCGGTCAGCATTAGCACGGCGTCGATGACGCCCCAGATGATCGCACCCAATCCGCAGGTCACCCAACCCACCAACAGCTGCGCGATACCCAAACCCGTTTCACCGATGTAGATGCGCCCGATACCGGCAATGCCGAAGAGTCCAAGTAGTTGCAGCAGTCCGGCGACAACCTTGGACTTGTCCGAATAGGGTTGCCCGGTAACCGGGTGCCGGCCATAGGGCGCGGACGGGTCGTAGTTCCCGCCGACGTACTGCGGCGGGAAAGGCGGCGGGTATCCCGGTTGCTGTTGGTAGGGGCCAGGCTCTGGCACACCGGACCACGACTGGTCAGTCACCGTTTCAGCATGCCAGATCGGTGTCTATCGACGCTGCCGACGGCTCCTTAATCGGGCTCTCCAGCCCTGCCGCGCTGCGCCGGTAGTCCGCGCCGGAGTTGACGTCGGCTCTTCGGCCTCGGGTTCTTCGGCTTCAGGCGCTTCGGCGTCAGGTTCTTCGGCCTCGGTTTCTTCGGCCTCGGCCTCTGCGACCTCCGGCTCCGCCTCCGACTCCTCGGCTTCGGACTCCTCGGCTTCGGGCCCTTCGGCTTCGGGTTCTTCGGCCGCCAGCTCCTCGGGCTCAGCGTCTTCGGCTTCGGGTTCTTCGGCTTCGGGTTCTTCGGCCTCGGCCTCCTCGGCCTCGCGCTCTTCAGCCTCTGGTTCTTCGGCCTCAGCCTCCTCGGTCACAGCCGCCGCGGCCTCGAGTTCTTCGGCCTCAGCCTCCTCTGCCTCGGGCTCTTCAGCTCCCGGCTCCTCGGCCTCGGGCTCTTCAGCTTCCGGCTCGTCAGCCTCAAGCTCTTCGGCCTCTGGTTCTTCGGCCTCAGCCTCCTCGGTCACAGCCGCCGCGGTCTCGAGTTCTTCGGCCTCGGCCTCCTCTGCCTCGGGCTCTTCAGCTTCCGGCTCCTCGGCCTCTGGTTCTTCGGCCTCTGGTTCTTCGGCCTCTGGTTCTTCGGCCTCTGGTTCTTCGGCCTCAGCCTCCTCGGTCACAGCCTCCTCGGCGTCGAGTTCTTCGGCCCCAGCCTCCTCGGCCTCGACCTCCTCGGCCTCGGGCTCTTCAGCTTCCGGTTCCTCAGCCTCAGCCTCGGGCTCTTCCTCCTCAGGCTCCTCAGCCTCAGCCTCGGGCTCTTCAAGTTCTTCGACCTCAGGCTCGACAGCTTCAGCCTCGACAGTTTCGGGTTCTTCCACCTGGGCCTCGGCAACCCCGGTCTGCGCGCGTTCTGGCTCCGATGCCTCAGATGGCTCCGGAACTTCGGCCTTGGCGGTGTCAGCCTCCGCTACTTCGGCAGCTTGAAGCGTGTCCGCCGAATCACCTGCATCCTCGCTGCCCGAGGCAGCCGCCGTCCCCGCCACGGCCGCCGCGGCCGCGGTCACCTCCGAAGCGCCGACCTCTGCGGGCTCGAGTTCACGCTCCTCGTCGGCAACGTCCAGCCGACCACGAACAGTCGCGGGATCTTCGCGGCCCTTCGGCGCCAATATGACGTACACCACCGCGGCGACGAACACGAATGTCGAAGTGAACGAATTGATCCGAATGCCGGCGATGTGCGTTGCGGTGTCATCACGCAGCAGCTCGACACAGAATCGGCCGACACAATACAAAGCGACATAGAGCCCGAACAGCCGACCGTGCCCGATCGTGAATCGGCGGTCCAAGTAAACCAATACGGCGAATACCAGGACGTTCCAAATCAATTCGTAGAGAAACGTCGGCTGCACAACGAGCGCAACCTGCCCTGTCGAGACACCGTCCAGGGAATGGACGTCAACGAATCCCGCTGGATCGCGCCGATAGAAGATTTCCAGTCCCCACGGCAGCGTGGTCTCCCGGCCGTAAAGCTCTTGGTTGAAATAGTTTCCGAGACGGCCGATAGCCTGCGCCAGGACCACCCCGGGTGCAACCGCATCCAGGAAGGCAGGCAATGGAATTCCGCGCCGCCGGCAACCGATCCACGCGCCGACGGCACCCAGGGCGACGGCGCCCCAGATGCCCAGGCCGCCGTCCCAGATTCGCAGCGCCGCACCCAGTCCGGCCCCGCCCGGTCCGAAATACGTCGGCCAATCGGTGGCCAAGTGATACAGCCGGCCGCCTATCAACCCGAACGGCACCAGCCACAGTGCAATGTCGTAGATAACGCCGCGCTCCCCGCCGCGGGCGACAAAGCGCCGGTCACCGATCAACAGCGCGACGATGATGCCGGTGATGATGAAAAACGCGTAGGCGCGCAACGGCAGCGGCCCAAGGTGCCATACCCCGCGCGGCGGGCTGGGAAAATACGCGAGCCACGTCGTCGTCATGCAGACACCCTCCGGCGCACACCGGCGGCAAGTTCCTCGGTCAGAGCGCGCAATCTGGGCAAACCCTCGCCCAATGCCGACACCAACGCCGAACCGACGATGACACCGTCGGCGTAGCCACCGATCTGCGCGGCTTGCTCCCCCGACCGCACACCCAGACCGACGCCGACAGGTATGTCAGAGACCGCCTTCACCCGGGCAACCAATTCGGGAGCAGCGTGCGATACGGCGTCACGCGCCCCGGTCACACCCATCGTCGAGGCTGCGTATACGAATCCGCGTGACGCCTCGACGGTGGTCGCCAAACGTTCAGGCGTCGACGACGGCGCCACCAGAAATATGCGATCCAATCGATGCTCCTCGGATGCCGCCAGCCATTCTTGGGCCTCGTCGGGAATAAGGTCGGGGGTGATCAAACCATGCCCGCCGGCCGACGCCAGGTCCCGAGCGAATGCGTCAACGCCGTAACGCAGCACCGGATTCCAATAGGTCATCACCACCGCACGGCCGCCGGCGCTGCTGATCGCCTCCACCGCAGCCAACGTATCGCGTACCCGCACCCCCCCACTCAGCGCGGCCTCCGTTGCCCGCTGGATGGTGGGGCCGTCCATTCCGGGATCCGAATATGGCACGCCGACTTCGATTATGTCGCAACCGGATTCGACGAGTGCGGTCATCGCCTCCACGGACGCCGGTACGTCGGGGTAACCGGTGGGCAGGTAACCGATCAGTGCCGCGCGGCCCTCCGCCCGGCACGAATCGAAAAGCCCTTTGAGCCTGCTCGCTTCCCGTTGTTCGGCAGTCATCATCGCTTATCCGAATCGGGGTCCAGCAGGCCGAACCACTTGGCGGCCGTCTCGACATCCTTATCACCGCGGCCCGACAGATTCACCACAATCACTGCGCCCCTGCCCAATTCGGCACCCAGCTTCAGGGCGCCAGCCACCGCATGCGCGGATTCGATGGCCGGGATGATGCCTTCGGCGCGGCACAGCAGACCGAACGCTTCCATCGCCTCCGAGTCGGTGATCGGTTGGTAATCGACGCGGCCTATCTCCTTGAGCCAGGCATGCTCGGGGCCCACTCCCGGATAGTCCAAACCCGCTGATATCGAATGGGATTCAATGGTCTGGCCGTCCTCGTCCTGCAGCAGGTAGGAAAACGATCCCTGAAACGCCCCCGGCGAACCGCCGGTGAATGTCGCCGCGTGCCTTCCGGTCTCGACCCCGTCACCGGCAGCCTCGTAGCCGACGAGCCGCACACCGGGATCGTCGAGGAACGCGTGAAAGATCCCGATCGCATTGGATCCGCCGCCCACGCAGGCGGTGACGGCATCGGGCAACCTGCCCGCCTGCGCCTGAATCTGCACGCGCGCCTCCATGCCGATGATCCGCTGGAAATCGCGAACCATGGTCGGAAAAGGATGTGGCCCGGCGGCGGTGCCGAAGCAGTAGTAGGTTGCGTCGGCGTTGGTGACCCAATCCCGGAACGCCTCATTGATGGCGTCTTTGAGTGTTCGGGAGCCGGTTTCCACGGAGACGACCTTGGCGCCGAGTAGGCGCATCCGCGCGACATTGAGCGCCTGACGCGCGGTGTCGACAGCCCCCATGTAAATCACGCAGTCCAGGCCGAGCAACGCACACGCGGTAGCGGTTGCCACACCGTGCTGTCCGGCGCCGGTCTCGGCGATCACCCGGGTCTTCCCCATCCTGCGCGCCAGCAGCGCCTGGCCCAGGACGTTGTTGATCTTGTGAGAACCGGTGTGGTTCAGGTCTTCTCGCTTCAAGAAAATACGCGCCGAACCGGCGTGCTCGCTTAGCCGTGTCGCCTCGTAGAGCGGCGACGGGCGGCCGGCGTAGTGCGTTTGCAGCTTGTCGAGGGTGTCCAGGAAATCCTGATCGACCCGTTCCTTTTCGTAAGCGACGGTGACCTCTTCGATCACCGCCATCAACGCCTCGGGAACGTATCGGCCGCCGTATACGCCGAAATGGCCGCCTGCATCAGGCTCGTGGCTGGTCCGTTCGGCGAGGGCAGCACTCGTGCGCGGAAGATCCGGTCGGGATAGATCGGCCATTACCAAGGCTTAACGCGCACGCGGCTCATCAACTGCTAGCGAGCCGGTTTCGGACAGGACGGATGAGTGCCCGCGGTGACCAGATCCGCAACCGCCGCACGTGGGTCACCGCTCTTGACCAGACCTTCACCGACCAGCACCGCGTCAGCGCCCGCACCGGCGTACGCCAACAGATCACCGGTGCCACGCACACCGGATTCGGCAATCCGGATCACATTGCTGGGCAACCCGGGGGCGATCCGCGCAAAGCAGTCCCGGTCAACCGCAAGCGTCGTGAGATCCCGGGCGTTGACTCCGATTACGTTGGCGCCGGCCTTCAGCGCCCGGTCAGCTTCTTGTTCGGTGTGCACCTCAACGAGCGCCGTCATACCGAGAGATTCGGTGCGGTCGAGCATCGACACCAACGCAGACTGATCCAAAGCCGCGACGATCAGCAACAGCATGTCGGCGCCGTGCGCACGGGCCTCATGGATCTGATATGGCTGCACCACAAAGTCTTTGCGCAGTACCGGGATGGAAACCGCGGCCCGCACAGCGTCCAGATCATCGAGCGACCCTTGAAAACGTCGCTCCTCGGTCAGCACGCTGATGATCCGCGCGCCGCCATCTTCATAGGCCTGCGCCAGCTTCGCCGGATCGGCAATGGGCGCCAATTCCCCCTTCGACGGGCTGGCCCGCTTCACCTCGGCGATGACACCGATGCCCGGCTCGCGCAGGGCGGCCATCACATCCAGTGGCGGCGGCGCCGCGGCGGCGGCTGCCTTGATCTCCGTCAGGCTTACCCGTGCCTCGCGCGCGGCAACGTCGGCCCGGACTCCCTCGAGAATGGAGTCAAGCACGCTTGCCGGGCTCATGCCTGCGGGCTCCTTCCCACCGTGACCCACGCTCCGCACGCCGATTCGACGACGTTCAAGAAGGGTAGCGACCTTCACCGCGCACGCCGTCACCGACCCTCGGTGTCCGACTTCCGCGACCCGTCCGTCGGGTCGCGCCCCTCGTCAAGAGCATCCCAAATCATGCGCTCGGACATGTCCGAAACGGGCTCGGGAGTTTCTTCAGCGCCGTCGCGCTGCGTCGCCGAGCGGCGCGCGGCCGGCGCCGCATACTTCGTCGTACCGGCCGACATTGCGACGCGCATCAGCAGGACGGCGGCGATCAACGTGCACACCGCAGCCGCTACCGCGACCACCGCCCCGGAGTAGTGACGTGCGCTGCCCACCAGCGTCACCACCGGGACGTGGGCGAGATCGGCTCCGCGCGCGGCTACATCTGGGATCGCCCAGAGACTGATGCCCAGATACCCGACCGCAAAGCTCGCGGCCGCCAGCAGGCCGGCCAGCGCCCGCAGCGGCCAGCCCCGCACCGCGAGCGCCGCAATGGCCGCGGCCAGCATCAACACCGCCAACGGCAGTAGCGCGGTCGACCACGCGGCACCGGAGAGCGACACCTCTTTGGGCGGCCCCAGCCCGTCGAACGACCTGATCACCACCCATGGCAGCCGTGACGCCGCCCACAGCGCTCCCGCGGCTACCACCAGCAGCAATTGGGCTATCCCGATCGTCAGCCTGGGCCCCCGGCCGGGCTGGGCGTCAGTCACTCGGGCTCACGTCGGGCGCGGCCAGCGTCTCGGCGGCGGCAATTGCGTTCAGCACCGCCCGCGCCTTGTTTCGCGCCTCGTTGTATTCGTAGGGTCCGTTGGAGTCGGCCACCACGCCACCACCGGCCTGGACGTAGGCAGTGCCGTTACGCATCAGCGCGGTGCGGATGGCGATGGCGAAGTCGGCGTTGCCGGCGAAGTCGAGGTATCCGACGACTCCGCCATACAAGCCGCGGCGCGTCTTCTCGACTTCTTCGATCAGCTCCATCGCGCGCACTTTCGGCGCGCCCGACAAGGTCCCGGCGGGAAAGCATGCGGTCACCGCGTCCAGGGCGGTGTGGCCTGCGCTGAGCAATCCGGTAACCGTGGAAACCAGATGCATGACGTGGCTATAGCGTTCGATGTGGCTGTAATCCTCGACGCGAACGGTGCCCGGCGCACAGACGCGGCCAAGGTCGTTGCGGCCCAAATCCACCAGCATCAAGTGCTCTGCCAATTCCTTCTCATCGCAGAGCAGCTCCTTTTCCAGCAGCTGATCTTCTTCGTCGGTCTGTCCGCGCCAACGGGTTCCGGCGATCGGATGCGTCGTCGCCCGGCCGTCATGAACCGTGACCAACGCCTCCGGGCTGGATCCCACTATCGAAAAGTCAATGGCGCCATCGCTATTGGGCACCTGCAGCAGATACATGTACGGGCTTGGGTTGGTCACCCGCAACATCCGGTACACATCGATGGGATCGACGTCGGTGTCCATCTCGAAGCGTTGCGACGGCACCACCTGAAAAGCCTCACCGGCAGCGATCTGGTCCACCAGGTAGTCGACGATCTTGCCGTACTCCTCGACGCTGCGCTGGGCACGGTGTTGCGGTTCCGGCTTGCTGAAAGTGGCAACCGCCGAGGGCAACGGCTGGCCGAGCGCCGTGGTCATCACGTCAAGACGGGCGATCGCGTCGTCATAAGCCCAGTCAACCCGCTCGTCGGTGCCGTTCCAGTTCACCGCGTTGGCGATCAGGGTGATGGTGCCCTCGTGGTGGTCTACCGCGGCGATGTCGGTGGCCAGCAGCAGCAGCATGTCCGGCAGCTGCAGGTCATCGACGGCCAGTTCGGGCAGCCGCTCGAGCCGCCGCACCATGTCGTAGGCGAAGAAACCGACCATGCCGCCCGATAGCGGCGGAAGCCCCGGCAGGGCCGCAGTAGCCAGCAGCTCCAAGGTGGTGTGCAAGGCCTGCAGCGGGTCCCCTCCCGTGGGGGCATCCTGCGGCACCGCTCCGAGCCATACCGCTTGCCCGTCACGCACCGTCAATGCCGTCGGCGACCCAGCGCCGATGAACGACCAGCGTGACCAGGACCGGCCGTTCTCGGCAGACTCGAGCAAGAATGTCCCCGGGCGGTTGGCGGCGAGTTTGCGGTATGCCGATAGCGGAGTCTCGCTGTCGGCCAAGACCTTGCGAGTCACCGGAACCACCCGGTGCTCGGCCGCCAGCACGCGGAAATCCTCCCGCGTGGTTGTGGCTGCAAGGTGGGCGTGCACGCAGGTATCTTCCCAGACGCGCGGATCAGGTCCGGTAATCGACCGTGCATCCTGGGATTCGAATGTGGGCACTGGGTGAAAAACCGTCCGGATTTCCACCCTCGACGCACGTTGAAGGCCCTCGGCCGGCAACCGGGCGATCCGGGCGTAGCGTGGCGGCCATGAAAACTGGTGACAGCGTGGCCGACTTCGAGCTTCCCGACCAGACCGGCACGCCACGGAAACTCAGCGCCCTGCTGTCCGACGGGCCGGTGGTCTTGTTCTTCTACCCGGCCGCGATGACGCCGGGCTGCACCAAAGAGGCCTGCCACTTTCGCGACTTGGGACAGGAGTTCGCCGCCCTGGGGGCAAGCCGGGTGGGAATCAGCACCGATGCCGTGCAAAAGCAGGCCAAGTTCGCCGACAAGGAGCATTTCGACTATCCGTTACTCTCCGACGCCGACGGCAGGGTCGCCACGCAGTTCGGGGTCAAGCGCGGCCTGCTCGGCAAGCTGATGCCGGTCAAGCGGACGACGTTCGTCATCGACACCGACCGCACGGTGCTCGACGTGATCTCCAGCGAAATCAGCATGGATACCCACGCCGATAAAGCGTTAGCAACGCTGCGGGGCCGGTCTTCGGCCTAGACGTACTGCGACCGACGCAGTGTCCCCCAAGGATTGCGAGCGGGTTTCAGGCGGTGCCTGCCACAGTGATCGGGGTTGAGCAGGTCTGATAGTCAGTTCGGCGAGGACGGTCCGCCGACCCGCAGGGACACCAGGGGCTGTTCACTACGCCTAGTGCACAAATCCGCACGAAATAGACGACAAGCCGGCAGTTCGTAGCCTTCTTGCAGAACCGCCAAACCTGCCTCGCCGGTAAAAGTCAAGTCGCCATTCGGTGGCATTGCGCACCAACTTATAGCAACAGTTGGGATGAATTAACGCTTGCTTGCCTTCGCGCGGCTAGGGACGATGCAGTCGATGCTGTCGGCGGTGTTACTAATACGCAGCGAAAAGCATGACCTCCACGCGCCTTTCGATTGGGACCGAGCCGGCCTGCAACGGATGGAAGGTGTATTGATGGTGAAGTCGCAAGTGACCCCCGAATTCAGTCTCAGCTATTTTGCCAGTGACATCGCCGCAGCGGCCGCCGCTCTGGGCGGCCCCGCGTGACAGCGGCGATCTGGATGGCTACGCCGCCGGAGGTGCACTCGGCGCTGCTCGCTTCGGGTCCCGGCGCTGGTTCGTTGTTGGCTGCCGCAACGGCGTGTACCTCGCTGAGCACCGCGTATGCCTGCGTGGCAGAAGAACTCACCGCAGCGCTGGCTGCGGTGCGGACTACAGCGTGGCAGGGCCCAGCGCGGAGAGTTGCGAGTCCGCCTACGCGCCGTACGTGGCCTGGTTAACCCAGGCCAGCGCGGACAGCTCCGCCATGGCCACCCAGCATGAGGCAGTTGCTGAGGCCTATTCCGTCGCGCTTTCCGCGATGCCGACAACAGCGGAGTTGGCCGCCAACCACGTCACGCACGAAGTGTTGTTGGCAACGAATTTCTTCGGCCTCAACACGATCCCGATCGCGCTCAACGAGGCCGATTATGTGCGGATGTGGGTCCAGGCCGCGGCCACGATGAGCGCTTACCAAACAGCATCCGCGGCGGCGTTGACGGCGGCCCCACACACCGCTTCGGCACCGGTCATAGTCAAGACCGGTGCCGATGAAGTCAACAAAGCGGTGGTCACCCTCACCCCGTTCCCGTGGCAAGAACTAATACAATTCTTAGCCCTATGCGATAAAGCATGGGCGCAGATCGGTGAACTTGCCTTGCGAATCATCGAGGGCATGGCGGTATGGATGGCCGATCTGATTCAGGCTATTCTGCAGTTGAATTTTCCATTGGCGCTTGAAGCTCTTATAGCGCTCGCCCTTGCCGGGATGTGGATTCCCATAATTGGCTTTTTAATTCCGTTCCTAATGTTCGGTGAGGCCTTGGGCGTTGTGGTCATTGTTGTTGAGTGGATGATTGGGAATCTGATTCCTTTTGCTCCGCTGTTGGCGGTTCCCGTGTTAGGAGCGTTGGCCGCGGCGGCAGCTCCGGGTTTAGCCGGTCTGGCGGGATTGGCCGCTATACCGGCGCCAGACCTGGCGGATGCACCGGTGGCCGCCGCGCCGGTGGAACCCGTGTCGCATGCCGTCGCGGTGCCGGCACGGGTCGTGGCGACGGTCGCCTCGGATCGGGGTATTGGGACATTGGGCTTTGCCGGCGCACACGGTCCCGCGACTGTCGGACAACCGTGTGGGTTGACGGTCTTGGACGGCGAGGTCGGGCGCGGTCCGCAGGTGCCGATGCTGCCGGGTGGGTGGAGGTAGGCGCACCGGGTTTGGGGAAGTTTCCGTCCGCTCGCCACCGAGATCCCTAGGGGATCACCGCCAGAAACAGGTAGGCGGCCAGCAATACCAAATGCAGCTCACCTTGTAGCCGGGTGGCCCGGCCGGGCACCACCGTCAGCACACTGACCACCACGGTCAGCGCCAGCAACACCAACTGGGTCGAGCCGAGACCCAGCAAAAGCGGGCCGCTGAGCCACAGCGAAGCGAGCGCAATGGTGGGGATGGTGAGCCCGATGCTGGCCATTGCGGAGCCATACGCCAGGTTGAGGCTGATCTGCACGCGTCCTTGCCGCGCCGCGCGGGCCGCGGCGAGCGTCTCCGGGAGCAGTACCAGCATCGCGATCACCACGCCGACGAACGATTGCGGGAATCCGATCGCCGACACCCCACGCTCGATGATGGGCGATTCCACTTTGGCCAAACCCACCACTGCGACAAGCGCGACCAGCAGTAACCCGAGGCTGGTCAGCGCCTCCCGAGCGCTCGGCGGGTCGGCGTGGCTGTCGTCCTCGACTGCGCCCTTTTGCCTGACCGGCAGGAAGAAGTCGCGGTGCCGCACCGTTTGGGTGAACGCGAACAGCAGGTAGAGCCCCAGCGAAGCGATCGCGGCGAAGGCGAGCTGGCCTGGCGAGAACTTCGGACCTGGCTGGCTGGTGGTGAACGTGGGCAGTACCAGGCTCAGGGTCGCCAAGGTGGCGACCGTGGCCAGGGCGGCGCCGCTGCCCTGTGAGTTGAACAGCGTCACACCATAGCGCAGCGAACCCAGCAACAGCGACAGCCCGGCAATCCCGTTCGTGGTGATCATTACCGCGGCGAAGACGGTGTCGCGGGCCAGTGTCGCCGCCTCGGGTCCCCCGGACGCCATGAGTGTGACTATCAGCGCGACTTCGATGACGGTCACCGCGACGGCCAGCAACAACGACCCGAACGGCTCACCGACCCGGTGTGCTACCACCTCGGCGTGGTGAACGGCGGCCAAAACCGCGCCGGCCAGCAACACCGCCTCGATCAGCCCGACAACCGGCCCGATGTCCTCGCCCCAGCTCAATGCCAGCGCGGCCAGTGCAAGCAGGGGCACCACCAGCGTCCAGGACACCTGCTTCACTGAAAAGTTTCCTCCCAAACCACGGACGGCTATGCAAATATGTTGCAGCACAGCACGATTCGAGGATCGAAGGTAAGCGGGCTGGGCCGCCGAATCCGCTCCCTGCCACCTACCTCGGTGGCTACGAATCACGCTGCGCCACAACCCATTTCGCATATCAGCGGGGCAATCGCGGCCACAATACAACCGCTCCAAGTGTACCAGCGCGCCGGGCGACGACCCGATGGGCCGTCTCAGTAGCATGCTCAGCATGCCGCCAAGTGATGGCCACAGCGACGGCCGCAACGCGAGCCTGAAAGAAGGGCAGGTATTCGCCGGATACACCATCGTGGAGCGATTAGGTGCCGGCGGGATGGGCGAGGTCTATCTGGCGCAGCATCCCCGCCTGCCCCGGCGTGACGCGCTGAAGATCCTGCCCAGCAGCCTCACCGCCGACCTCGAGTTCCGGCAACGCTTCAACAGGGAAGCCGATCTGGCCGCAAGCCTGTACAACGAGCACATCGTCGGCATCCACGACCGCGGTGAGTTCGAAGGTCAGCTGTGGATCTCGATGGACTACGTGCAGGGAACCGATGCCGCCCAACTGCTACGCAGCCAATACCCGTCCGGGATGCCCCGCACCGAGGTAGTGGAGATCATCACGGCCATCGCCGACGCGCTCGACTACGCCCACTCCCGCGGGCTGCTGCACCGCGACGTCAAGCCGGCCAACATCCTGCTCGGTGACGGCCATCCACGGCGGCGGATTCTGCTCGCCGATTTCGGCATCGCCCGCCAACTCGGCGAGATCAGCGGGCTCACCGCAACCAACATGCTGATGGGGACCACGGCGTATTGCGCGCCCGAGCAACTCCAGGGCGCCGACCTCGACGGGCGAGCCGACCAGTACGCACTCGGTTGTACCGCCTATCAACTCCTGACTGGCGCTGCCCCATTTCTTGCCGCCAACCCGGCCGTGGTCATCACCCAGCACCTCACCGCACCACCGCCGCTGATCAGCGCGCAGCGCCCCGAACTGGCGCATCTCGACGCCGTGATCGCCAAAGCACTCGCCAAGAACCCAGACGATCGCTATGCGACGTGCGCGGATTTCGCGGCTGCCTTCGCTGCCCCACCAATCGCTGACGAGGACGACGCGGCCGAGGACATGGGTTCTTTCACCGGTCCTACGCAGGTGATCGCGACACCGCATGCCAGTGTGCCGAAGCCACGCCACAGCCGGATCCAGCCGGCGACGGTGATCGTGGCGCTGGTCGCCGCGGTGCTGGTCGCGGTGGCCGTGGTGCTCGGCGTCCGCCTGCTGGGCGGTCAATCCAACAGTCCGGCCGACAACGGTTCGGGCCAGTCATCGGGCCCGCCGGCCAGCAGCGCTGAGCCCACGCCGATGCCAACGTTGCAGCTTTCCAAGAATCTCACCGATCAAGCCGGGGTTCTGACCGCGGGCGAACGCATCATGGTCGAGCGCGCTCTTACCAAGCTCTATAACGAGCGCGGCGTGCGGCTCTGGGTGGTGTACGTGAAGGACTTCGGCGGCCTCAAGCCGGCCAAATGGGCCGAGAAAGTCATGCGCGCCAACGGCTTTGCCGACACCGATGCCATCCTCGCGATCGCGACAGATCCGCCGGCCTTCTCCTTCCGGGTGCCCGCCGCGGTCACCGAGGGCAAGGCCATCGATGTCGAGCTGATCCGCCGGGACCGCATCGAGCCTGCCGTTTTCAAGCGCGAATGGACCCGCGCGGCGCTGGCAGCGGCCAACGGCTTGGATGTGGCACCGCGCTAGCCGTCAATTCTCGGGTTCGAGCAGCACCGCGGCATCGAAACAGCTGTGGTCGCCGGTGTGGCAGGCTCCGCCGGTCTGGTCAACCGTCAACAGCACGGTGTCGCCGTCGCAGTCCAGTCGCACCGAGTGGACGTGCTGGGTGTGGCCCGACGTGGCGCCCTTGATCCACTGTTCGCCACGTGATCGCGAAAAGTAGGTTGCCTCACGGGTTTCCAGGGTCCGGGCCAATGCATCGTCGTCCATCCACGCGACCATCAGCACATCGCCGGTGCCACGTTCCTGGACGACGGCAGTGAACAGTCCGTCGGCGTTGCGCTTCAGCCGCGCGGCGATGTCTGGGTGCAGTGTCATCGGACCGTGATCTTCTCCGCCGCCATTGCCGCCTTCACCTGGCCAATGGTCAATTCCCGGAAGTGAAAGACACTTGCGGCCAGCACCGCATCGGCCCCGGCGGCGACCGCGGGCGCAAAGTGATCGGCGGCGCCGGCGCCACCGCTGGCGATGACGGGCACGGTGACCGCGGCGCGGACCGCGCGCAGCAGAGGCAGGTCGAACCCTGCCTTGGTGCCGTCGGCGTCCATCGAGTTCAACAGGATCTCCCCCACGCCCAGCGCTGCACCGCGAGCCGCCCACTCGACCGCGTCGATGCCGGTGCCGCGCCGGCCACCGTGGGTGGTCACCTCCCAGCCTGACGGCGTCGGAGCCGATCCGGCGGGCACCGTACGGGCATCAACGGACAACACAATGCATTGCGACCCGAATTGCCTCGCCATTTCGGCCAATAGCTCCGGACGGTCGATGGCCGCGGTGTTGATCGAGACCTTGTCGGCACCCGCGCGCAGCAACATGTCGACGTCGGCCACGGTGCGTACCCCACCGCCAACTGTGAGCGGGATGAACACCTGCTCGGCGGTGCGGCGCACCACCTCCAGCATGGTTGCCCGCCCCGACGACGATGCGGTCACGTCGAGGAAGGTCAGTTCGTCGGCGCCCTCGGCATCATAGGCGGCGGCGAGTTCGACCGGGTCACCGGCGTCGCGTAGGTTCGCGAAATTGACTCCCTTGACCACTCGGCCGTCGTCGACGTCGAGACACGGAATCACCCGCACCGCAAGATCATTGGTTGGGGACATCTCAGTAGTCCTCCGGTTCGCCTGTGCTGCGCAAGATCTCGAGGATCTGGGTGTGCACGCCTGGAGCGGCTGCCAGAGCCGAGCGCGACGCCGGTGTCCACGGTTCGCCGGCCAGGTTGGTGACGACGCCGCCGGCGGCCCGCACCAGCACCACACCGGCTGCGTGATCCCATACATGGCTGCCGAAGCTTATTGCGCCACCCAATATTCCGTCGGCGACGTAGGCCAGGTCGATGCCGGTGGAACCATGCATACGCAGCCGTGAGGACACTCGGCTGAGGTTCTCCAGCACCGCAACCCGATAGCGGCCGGGGAAGCGGCCCCGGGAATCCGCGCTGAACGATCCGGCGGCCACGAGCGCGTCGGAGAGCTCAGCATGGGCCAACGGCGGCTGTGCGACACCGTTTTTCATCAGCGGGCCACCGGCCACCGCGGTGTAGCGTTCGCCGGTGAACGGCAACCAGGTCAGGCCGGCCACCGGCTCCCCGTTGTGCAGCAGGCCCAAAAGGATCGCGGCCATCGGCGATCCAGCGGCGTAATTGAACGTGCCGTCGACGGGGTCCAATACCCAGACCCACGGCGAGTCGACGTCCGGACCGCCGAATTCCTCGCCGTGCACCTCGATTCCCGTCGCGGCCACCAGCGCGGCAACGACCTGGCGCTCGATCGCGAGGTCGACCTCGGTCGCGAAGTCATTGCCCTTCTTGGCCACTGCCGAGTCGGCGCGGTGGCCGGCAAGAAACGGCTCGGTGGCCGCGTCGAGGATTTTCGAAGCCTCGACCACCAACGCGTCCAAATCCATCGGAGGTTTACTCCCGCACCGCGGCCAGCGCCTGCGGCAACGTGAATCGCCCGGCGTAGAGGGCCTTGCCGACGATGGCGCCCTCGACTCCGCGGTCGGTCAAGGTGGCAATCGCGCGCAAATCATCCAGGCTCGATACCCCGCCGGAGGCGATCACCGGTGCCTCGGTCACCTCGGCGACACCGGCCAGCAGGTCGAGATTGGGACCGCCCAGGGTGCCGTCCTTGGTGACGTCGGTGACAACGAAGCGCGAACACCCTTCGGCATCAAGGCGTTCCAGCACCTCCCACAACTCGCCGCCGTCGGTTTCCCAGCCGCGGCCGCGCAGTCGATGCTCGCCATCAACGATCTGGACGTCCAAACCGACTGCGACCTTGTCGCCGTGGTCGGCGATCGCCCGCGCACACCACTGCGGATTTTCCAGCGCCGCAGTACCCAAGTTAACTCGCGCGCAGCCGGTGGCAAGCGCAGTGGCCAGCGAATCGTCGTCGCGAATACCGCCGGACAGCTCGACCTGAACATCCAGCTTGCCCACCACTTCGGCGAGCAGTTCACGGTTGGAGCCGCGGCCGAAGGCGGCGTCGAGGTCGACGAGATGGATCCACTCGGCGCCGTCGCGCTGCCAGCCCAGTGCGGCGTCCAGCGCTGAGCCGTACTCGGTTTCACTGCCGGCCTTGCCTTGTACCAGCCGCACGGCACGACCTTCGACGACGTCGACAGCCGGCAACAAAATCAATGGCATTTTCACAGTCCCCCAACCCAGTTGCTCAAGACGGCTGCCCCCGCGTCCCCGCTCTTCTCCGGGTGGAACTGGGTGGCGGCCAGCGGCCCGTCCTCGACCGCAGCCAGGAACGGCACCTGATGTGTGGCCCAGGTCAGCAGCGCTTCGGGCCCGCCTTCCCACTGCTGGGCGGCATAGGAGTGCACGAAATAAAAGCGGGTGTCGGTGTCCAGGCCCTTGAACAGCGCACTGCCTGCCGCCGGCTGCACTACATTCCAGCCCATGTGCGGGATCACCGGCGCGTCCAACCGGGTGACCGCACCCGGCCACTGCCCACAACCTGTTGTCTCCACACCGAACTCGACGCCGCGGGCGAACATGATCTGCATCCCGACGCACACTCCCAGCACCGGGCGTCCCCCGGCGACCCGCTCGGCGATTATCTGCTGCCCATCGATTTTGCGAAGTCCCGCCATACAGGCCTCGAAGGCGCCGACGCCAGGCACCACAAGGCCATCGGCAGCCAATGCAGCCGCAGCGTCCGCGGTCACCTCGACCGAGGCGCCGACGCGCTCCAGCGCACGCTGGGCCGAACGCAGATTGCCCGAGCCGTAGTCGAGTACCACCACCGATTTGCCTGTCACAGAACGCCTTTGGTGGAGGGCACACCCGACACGCGGGGGTCGGGCTCGACGGCCTGACGCAACGCCCGTGCCACGGCCTTGTACTGGGCTTCGGTGATGTGGTGCGGGTCGCGCCCGTAGAGCACACGCACGTGCAGCGCGATGCGGGCGTTCATGGCCAGCGATTCGAACACGTGCCGGTTGATGACGGTGTGGTAGGGCACCGAGTTGCCGGCAATAGTGGTGTGCTGCAGGTGATCCGGTTCTCCGGTGTGCACACAGTAGGGCCGGCCGGACACGTCGACGGCGGCGTGTGCCAGCGTCTCGTCCATCGGGATGAAGGCATCGCCGAACCGCCGGATACCCTTCTTCTCGCCGAGAGCCTGCCCGAGCGCCTGGCCCAGCGCGATCGCGGTGTCCTCGACGGTGTGATGGGCCTCGATCTCGACATCGCCCTTGGTGCGCACCAACAAGTCAAAGCTGGCGTGACTGCCCAGCGCGGTCAGCATGTGGTCGTAGAACGGGACACCGGTGTCGACCTCCACCTGGCCGGTGCCATCCAGGTCAAGTTCGATCACGATGTCGGATTCCTTTGTCCGACGTTCTATCCGCGCGCGGCGTGTCGTGCTTTCGGTAGCGGTCACGTTGCTCCTACGGGGGTGGCTGGGGCCAAATCGGTGGCAGCGATCTCGGCGCTCGCTTTCAGGAACGCGTCGTTTTCGGCGGCCAGACCGATCGTGGCACGCAGGTAACCGGCAATCCCGACGTCGCGGATCAGGACGCCGGCATCCAGATAGTGCTGCCAGGCCGCCGGCGCGTCGGTGAATCCACCGAACAGCACGAAGTTGGCGTCACTGGGGACCACACGAAAACCCATGTTGGTCAATGCCGTTGACACTCGTTCGCGTTCGGCGATCAGCGTGGCGACGCTGCCCAGCGTGTCGTCGGCGTGGCGCAACGCGGCTCGGGCCGCGGCCTGCGTGACCGACGACAGGTGATACGGCAGCCGCACCAGCAACATCGCCTCCACCAGTGCCGGAGTGGCGACCAAATATCCAAGCCGTCCGCCGGCGAATGCGAACGCCTTGCTCATGGTGCGGCTGACGATGAGCTTGGTCGGGTACTCCTCGACCAGCGCCACCGCGCTGGGCTGCGAGGAGAATTCGCCGTAAGCCTCGTCCACGATCAAGATTCCGGGCACCACGTCGAGCAGCCTGCGCAAGTCCTGCGGCGAAATGCTCTGCCCGGTGGGGTTATTGGGGCTGGCGATGAACACCACGTCGGGCCTCCGCTCGGCGACAGCCGCGACAGCCGCATCGACATCGAGGGTGAAGTCCCCAGCCCGAACCGCTTCGATCCACTCGGTATGGGTGCCGTCTGAGATGATCGGGTGCATCGAGTACGACGGTACGAAACCGATTGCGGTACGTCCGGGCCCGCCGAACGCCTGCAACAGCTGTTGCAGTATCTCGTTGGAACCGTTTGCCGCCCATATACTTTCGACACCTAGTGCCGTTCCGGTCTGTACCGTCAGATAGGCCGCCAGGTCAGTTCGCAGGGCCACCGCGTCGCGGTCGGGGTACCGGTGCAGATCGACTGCGGCCTCGCCCACCGACCGCACAACGTCGTCGACCAGCGCCTGGGTGGGCGGATGCGGGTTCTCGTTGGTGTTCAATCGGACCGGCACCGCTAATTGCGGTGCACCGTATGGCGATTTGCCCCGCAGGTCGTCCCGCAGTGGCAAGTCGTCCAGCGTGGGCCTCGATTCGGTCATCGCTCGAACCTTCGCCGTACCGCTTCACCGTGCGAGGGCAGGTCTTCGGCCTTGGCCAGCGTAATGACATGCCCGGAAACATCTTTCAGGGCCGCCTCGGTGTAGTCGACGACATGGATCCCGCGCAGAAAGGTCTGCACGGAAAGACCGCTTGAATGGCGGGCACAGCCCGCCGTGGGCAACACGTGATTAGACCCCGCACAGTAGTCACCAAGACTGACCGGCGACCACGGGCCGACGAAAATGGCGCCGGCCGAACGGATCCGGCCGGCAAGCTGGGCAGCGTCGGCCGTCTGAATCTCCAGATGCTCGGCGGCATAGGCGTTTACCACCTTTATCCCGGCATCCAGGTCGTCGACCAGGATGATCGCCGACTGGCGCCCGCAAAGCGCGGTGCTCACCCGCTCGCGGTGCACGGTGGTCTGCAGCTGGGCCGCCAATTCCGCGTCGGTGGCGTCGGCCAGCTGCTCGCTTGGTGTGACCAGCACGCTGGCGGCCATCTCGTCGTGTTCGGCCTGACTGATCAGGTCGGCGGCGACGTGCGCCGGGTCGGCGGTGTGGTCGGCGAGAATGGCTATCTCGGTGGGTCCGGCTTCGGCGTCGATGCCAACCTGGGAGCGGCACAGGCGTTTGGCCGCGGTGACGTAGATGTTGCCCGGCCCGGTGATCATGTCGACGGGCGCCGCCTCGGAACCGTCCGTATCGGTGCCGCCATAGGCCAGTAATGCCACCGCCTGGGCCCCGCCGACGGCCCACACCTCGTCGACGCCCAGCAGCCGCGCCGCGGCCAGGATCGTCGGGTGCGGCAAGCCGTCAAACTGCGCCTGCGGCGGGCTCGCCACCACCAGCGAGTCCACCCCGGCGGTCTGCGCGGGCACCACGTTCATCACCACGCTGGACGGGTACACGGCGTTGCCGCCGGGCACATAGAGCCCCACCCGCTCGACAGGAACCCATCGCTCGGTGACGGTCGCGCCCGGCCCCAGCGTGGTCGTCACGTCGGCGCGGCGCTGATCGGCGTGCACCGTGCGGGTCCGCTCGATCATCACCTGCAGCGCGTCCCGCACGTCGCCATCCAGCCCGGCCAACGCGGCATCGAGCGCTGCTTCGGGCACCCGAACCGTCGCAGGCCGCACACCGTCGAACGACGCACCGAATTCGAGAGCGGCTTCGACCCCGCGCTCAGCAACGGCCGCCACGATGGGCCGCACCTTGGGTAGCACGCTCTCCACGTCGGCGCCGCCGCGTGGCAGGGCGGCCCGCAATCGGGCTGCCGTCAACTCCGCGCCCCGCAGGTCAATGCGGGCCAGCGGCGCAGGCTTCATCGTCACGTGGACCATTGTCCCAGAGCAGCTCAACTGGATATCCGACCGGTAGTGTGGCCCCATGTCCGCAAAGGATCACCCCAACAACGCCCCGGGCATCCCCATGGTATTCCCGCCCTGGTTTGAGAAGTTTCAAGTCAAATACATCAACCCGGTACTCAAGCCGATCGCGCGCTACCTGCCTGGAACCGCCACCATCGAACACCGCGGCCGCAAGTCGGGGAAGCCGTACAAGACCATCGTGACCACTTACCGCAGAGGCAACACGCTGGCGATCGCGCTGGGCCACGGCAAGACCGACTGGGTCAAGAACGTCATGGCCGCCGGCGAGGCTGATGTGCACTTCACCCGCCGCCAGGTGCACATCACCAACACCCGCATTCTGCCGGCCGCCTCCAACGGCCCCGAGGTAGCGGAGTTGCCGTTCATGGCGCGCGCGCAGCTGCGCCGAATGGCGGTATTCGTCGCCGACATCGCTTGAGCCGGCTGCACCACGCTCAGCGCACGAAGACGGTTTTGCCAGTCATCGCCGGCCAGCCCGACGGGGCGTCTTCCCACTCCACGACCCGCTCGACCACCGGCGACAAGTCCAATCCGTCCGCCAGCAGCTCAACCACCTGCGGAATGACGGTGCGCGCGCTGACCCGGCCGGTGACGAACTGCACGCCGTGGGTGTACATCGACAGCAACGGCATTTCGACGCCCGCCTGGTAGTAGATGCCCGTATCGGTACACACGCCGTCGGGCCAGGTCGCGCGCAGCGTCGCGCGCAACAGCGCCACCTCGGCCGAGGTGTGCACGGTAACCGGGTATCGCTCCCAAGTCTTGTCCGGCTTTTCCCGATCGTGGACCACCGCACCGAGCTTGGCGGCGGCGGCCAGGCGCCGCTCGTCGGTGTCGACATAGTCGACGTGGGCCCCCAGCGCGGCGGCGAAGGCGGCGGCGTACAGCCCGATCGACAGCCGGCCAACCACCAGGACTCGGCGATCCGCCGGATCGAGCTTGGCCAGCTGCTCGGCAAAGGGACCGACGGCCCGCCAGGCATCAGGAATGTTGTCCGATAGCGACGCGATGGAAACCGGGTCGACAGTCTCGGGGATCGGGATGAGCATCGCGTCGGCATACGGCACCAGCACCAGGTCCGACATGAATCCGCCACCGTCCAGACCGGAAATCGGGGCCATGCCGTAGGCCGCCATCAAGGGCACCGACGCACATGACCCGGTCACGCCGCGACGGCACTCGCGGCAGCTGCCGCAGCTGATCTGAAACGGCACTATCACCCGGTCACCGGCGCGGACGGCGCTCACGTCGTCGCCGACGGCGACGACTTCGGCCAGGCCCTCGTGTCCCACGGCGTATCCCGGCGGCAACGGCAGCCGACCGTGACAGACGGCGACGTCGAGGTCGCAACACGCCACCATCACCGGCCGAACCAGCGCCTGCCCCGGCGCGGTGATTGCCGGTTCCGGAACCTCACGCCACGCGTATCGGCCGGCCTCTTCGTACGTCAGCTGCCTCATCTCAGCATTCTTGAGTGATTACTCAAGTATTGTCAAGACATGCCGAGACCTGATCGCAGCCGGGCAGCACTGATAGACAAAGCCGCCACCCTGTTCCGCCGGCAGGGTTATGCGGCGACCGGCCTCAACCAGATCCTCGACGAGGCCGGCGTCAAACCCGGATCGCTCTATCACCACTTTCCGCAGGGCAAGCAGCAATTGGCCGCCGCAGTCGTCGACACCGCCGGAGCGAGCATTGAACAGCTGTTGCGCAGGTTCCTTACCACCGGCCGCCCGGTGGCCGACATCGTCGATCGCTGGATCGACCTGCTGGTGGCCGCACTGGACGGCGACGACCGCGATGGCTGTCCGATCGAACCCATCGCGACCGAGTCGGTCAACGGCAGCCCCGAGGTCCGCGCAGCATCGGCGCGCGCGTTCCGAGGCTGGTGTGCGGCCATCGCGGAGCGGTTGGGCGGCGAAGGCTGGTCCACGACGGAGGCCGAGCAGGCTGCCGTCGCCGTCATCGCCTTGATCGAGGGAGCGCTCATCCTGTCCCGGATCGCCGGCGACGCGGGGGCGCTCAACGCCGCCAAGCCGGCGGCCCGCACGCTATTGCGGTGTGACTGACCGCTACATGTCCAGGCCGATATCGAGGACCCGCACCGAATGGGTCAACGCACCCACGGCGAGGTAGTCCACCCCGGTACCGGCATACGTCGCCGCGGTTTCCAGGGTCAGCCCGCCGGACGACTCCAGCAGCACGGTTGGCGCCCGGGCATCGCGGCGCTGCACCGCGGTCTGCGTCTGCCACACCGGAAAGTTGTCCAGCAGAACCAGCTCGGGCTTCTCGGGCAGCACCTCATCCAGCTGCTCCAGCGAATCCACCTCGACCTCGCACGACAGCTCGGGCGCGACGGCACGCACCGCCCGCAACGCCTCGATTACCGACCCCGCGGCGGCAACGTGGTTGTCCTTGATCAAGGCGGCGTCACCCAGCCCGAACCGGTGGTTGACACCTCCGCCGACGCGGACCGCATACTTCTGCACCGCACGCAGGCCGGGCAGCGTCTTGCGGGTGTCACGGATCTTGGCCTTGGTGCCACTCACGGCGTCCACCCACGCTGCGGTGGCGGTCGCGATACCGGACAAATGGCAGACCAGGTTGAGCATCGTCCGCTCGGCGGTAAGCAGGCCACGCGTTTGGGCCTCCACGGTCAACACGGGCTGCCCAGGCTGCAACCGGGTACCGTCGGCAACACGATCGAGCACGCGGTAGCCCTCGGCGCCGATCACCTCGTCGAGCACCAGCAACGCGATATCCACACCGGCGATGACGCCGGGCTCACGAGGAATCATCGCCGCGGTGGCCACCGCGCCGGCGGGCACCGTCGCGATCGTGGTCACATCCGGCCCGTAGTTCAGGTCCTCGCTGAGACCGCGCCGAATGGTGTCTTGAACCGCAGCCAGTTCCCATTCGGACAGCTTCATCAGCCCACCGCCGCCAACGCCTCCACACGCGCCGTGCGTTGATCGTCGGCCAGCCGGACCAGGCTGCTTCGCGCTTGCTCCGGCGACACACCCTCATGCTCGGCGCGGTGGTGGCAACCCCGGCTTTCATTTCGGGCCAGGGCTGCAGCGGCCACGGTTCGGGCCGCCACTGCAAGTGCCACGTCCTCGAAATCGCGACGGCTCGCCACCGTCCGAACTGGCGCGTTGCTCAGCGTCTCGGACAGCCGGCGCAGCCCGTCGGCGTCACGCACCACCGAGGCGTTCTGGCTCATCGCGCGTTGCAGATCGCTGCGCTGCGGTGCGATGTGGCCGATCGGCTCGGGCATTCTGGCGCGGCGGCGTCCGGCGGCCACCGCGTGCGCGGCCGCGGCCTTTCCGGCGCGACCGCCCACTACCAGTCCCTCCAGCAAGCTATTGGAGGCCAGCCGGTTGGCGCCGTGCATGCCGGTGCGGGCCACCTCGCCGGCTGCGAACAGTCCGAGCAACCTGGTCTGGCCGTAGACGTCGGTGACCACGCCACCACAGCTGTAGTGGGCTCCCGGAACGATCGGGATAGGTTGGCGAACCGGGTCGATTCCGGCGGCCCGGCATGCTTTGGTCACCGTCGGGAACCGGGCCTCGAACCCGGCGATGCCACGCGCATCGAGGTAGGCGCACGGGTCGCCGGTTGCCTTCAACCGAGCGTCGATTGCGCCGGCGACGATGTCGCGCGGCGCCAGATCGCCCATCGGATGGACGCCGGCGGTAATCGAATTACCTTGCCTGTCAAGCAATATCGCACCTTCGCCACGGATCGCCTCGGTGATCAGCGGGCGCCGGCCGCCGCCGCCACCAGCGAACAGCATCGTCGGGTGGAACTGGATGAACTCGAGGTCGCCGACCGCGAGACCGGCCCACAGGGCCAACGCGATCCCGTCTCCGGTGGAGCCGTCGGGGTTGGTGGTCGCGCTGTAGAGGTGCCCGAGCCCGCCGGTAGCAAGAATCACCGATGGCGCGCTGATGATGCCGCAACCATCCGGTCTGCCGACCAAAACCCCCGTCACCGCGGTGTCGTCATGCAGCACCCGCAGCGCGACGTGGGTGCTGCGGATATCCACCACGCCCGCGGCGCGATCGAGTGCCCGCTGCACCTCGGCTCCGGTGGCGTCGCCTCCAGCGTGCACGATGCGCCGCCGCGAGTGACCGCCTTCGCGCGTCAAATCCCAATGCCCCGGCGCTGATTCGTCGAACCGCGCGCCATCGCCGACCAATTCGGCGACCGCACGGTAGCCGTCGGCGACGATCGAGTACACAGCGTCGGGATCGCACAGCCCGGCACCGGCGGCCAGCGTGTCAGCGACGTGGGCGTCCACCGAATCGTCGTTATCGGGCAGCACCACGGCGATGCCACCCTGCGCGTAGTGGGTCGCGGTCACCCCATGGGTGTCGGCGGCCTTGTTGAGCACGACGACGCGGCGGCCGGCCCGGTGAGCGGCCAGCGCGGCGGCCAGCCCCGCGACGCCGGTGCCGATGACGACGACGTCGGCGGTGTCCCGCCACGCAGGGCCGGCGATCACTCGCCACCGCCGGGTTGTCCGATTTCGATCATCCGCTGCACGCTGCGCCGTCCGGCCGCGGCCATCTCCGGGTCGACCTCAACCTCGTCGGCCCCTTCCACCAGACAGCGCAACAGGGCAGCGGGGGTAATCATCTTCATGTACTTGCATGACGCACGGTCGTTGACCGCCTGGAAGTCGACATCGGGCGCTGCCCGGCGCAACTGGTGCAGCATGCCGACCTCGGTGGCAACCAGAACCTTGCGGGCGCGGGTCTGGTGCGCCGCCTCGAGCATGCCGCCGGTGGACAGGATCTTGACCCGCTCGGCCGGGAATGCGCCTTCGCCGGCCAAATACAAAGCCGAAGTGGCACAACCACATTCGGGGTGCACGTACAGTTCGGCGTCGGGATTGGCCTGCGCCTGGCCGGTTAGCTCGTCACCGTTGATCCCGGCATGCACGTGGCACTCCCCGGCCCACACGTGCAGGTTCTTGCGACCGGTCACCCGGCGCACGTGCGCACCGAGGAACTGGTCCGGGCAGAACAGCACCTCACGGTCAGGGTCGATCGAAGCGACCACCTCGACCGCGTTGGAGGAGGTGCAGCAGATGTCGGTAAGGGCCTTCACCGCGGCCGTGGTGTTGACGTAGGAGACGACGACTGCGCCGGGGTGCTCGTCCTTCCAGGCGCGCAGTTCGTCGGGGGTGATGGAATCGGCCAGCGAGCAGCCGGCTCGCTGATCCGGAATCAGGACCGTCTTTTCCGGGCTGAGGATCTTTGCGGTCTCGGCCATGAAGTGCACCCCGCAGAACACGATCGTGTCCTCGGGCGCCTCGGCCGCGATCCGCGACAATGCCAGCGAATCCCCCACGTGATCGGCGACGTCCTGAATCGCGGGCAGTTGGTAGTTGTGTGCCAGCAACGTAGCCCCGCGCAGCCGCGCCAAGCGGCGAACTTCGGCGGCCCACTGTTCGTCACCGTCGATCCCGGCGTAGCCGGTCGGGGAATTGGTGATTCGGGCAGTCATCGCAATCACGTCATCGGCGAGCGTGTCCATGCGGGTCAAAACCGTCACGGCGGCTCCTTTCGCACCGGAGAGGTTTTCGACTTATAATCGAAAACATGCCATATGGTAGCACCTCACACGAGGTACTTGCGGTCGTGTTTCAAGTTCGCAGCGTTTCAACAGGCCGTACACATGGATTAAGCACGGAAAAACCCCAGTTGAACGTGCTGTTATGGGAACGTGCACAGGATCCGCAGAAGGGCGCCTGGTCATTGCCAGGTGGCCGGCTGCGCAACGACGAGGACATGACGACCTCCGTTCGGCGCCAACTGGCCGAGAAAGTGGACCTGCGAGAGGTCGCACACCTTGAGCAACTCGCGGTGTTCTCCGATCCGAACCGGGTGCCCGGCACCCGGATGATCGCCTCTACGTTCCTGGGACTGGTGCCCTCCCCCGCCACCCCCGAACTGCCGTCAGACACTCGTTGGCACCCCGTGAATTCGTTGCCGACGATGGCGTTCGACCACGGACCGATGGTCACCCACGCCCACGCCCGGCTGGTCGCCAAGATGTCTTATACCAACATCGGATTCGCTTTAGCACCAAAGGAATTCGCACTCTCAACGCTTCGCGACATCTATGGCGCGGCGCTGGGCTACCAGGTGGATGCGACCAATCTGCAGCGGGTACTGGCCCGGCGCGGCGTCATCAGCCAGACCGGCACCATGGCACAGTCCGGCCGCAGCGGCGGGCGGCCGGCAGCGCTCTATCACTTCACCGACTCCCAGTTGCGGGTCACCGACGAATTCGCCGCACTTCGCCCGCCGGGCCAGGCCTGAATTTCCGATCGCGAATGATCGGGCACGAATTTCGGGAACTTCACAGTTCCTTGCCAGCGTAGGCTGTACCAGCGGGTGGAACACATACTCCACCCCGTCGCTCGACGGGTTTACCAGCACTTTTAGCCCGCGCGTTCGAATTGTGATGAGCGGCACGCCGCGCCTCACACGATGCCGCAGACAATGCCGGTAACTTGAGTAAGAGTTGGTTAAGGCTGTATAAGACCTAGATAAGAAATGCTGGCGCTTTGGATCGCCGGCATTGAACTGCCAAAGGGCTAACTGCGCTGCGATCCCCATCGCCGAAGTGTTCTTGCGCCAGAATGCCGGATGGCCATGAAGGGAGCCTGAATGGCGGAGCTCGGCAATTTGGCAGGCGCGACCGTCGGCACCAGCGGCGCCGAATGGATCGGTCGCCCGCCGCATGAGCAATTGCAGCGCAAGATCCGCCCGCTGCTGCCCTCCGACGATCCGTTCTACGAGCCGCCCGCGGGCTACCAGCACGCCGCGCCCGGGACGGTGCTGCGTTCCCGAGAAGTTGAATTGGCGTTCATGGGGCTGATAGCGCAGTCGATCACCGCCACGCAGCTCCTGTACCGGACGACGGACATGAACGGAAACCCCGAGGCGACGGTGACCACGGTGGTCCTGCCAGCCGGGTTCAAACCGGGCCAGACCTGCCCGCTGCTGTCCTATCAGTGCGCAATCGACGCCATGACCTCCCGCTGTTTCCCTTCGTATGCGCTTCGCCGGCGGTCCAAGGCCCTCGGTTCCTTGGCACAGTTGGAGCTGCTGCTGGTCAGCGCCGCGCTCGCCGAAGGCTGGGCGGTTTCGGTACCTGATCACGAAGGACTCAAGGGGCTTTGGGGCGCGCCGTATGAACCGGGCTACCGAGTACTCGACGGGATCCGGGCGGCCATGAGTTCGGAGCGTCTCGGACTGTCCCCGACGGCGCCAATCGGGCTGTGGGGCTATTCAGGCGGCGGGCTGGCCAGCGCATGGGCCGCAGAGATGTGCGGCGAGTACGCGCCAGAGCTGGATATCGTCGGCGCCGTGCTCGGATCGCCCGTCGGGAACCTGGGCAACACGTTCCGGCGGCTCAACGGCAGCTTCCTGGCCGGGTTGCCCGCCTTGGTGGTAGCCGCGCTGGCGCACACCTACCCCGACCTCGACGAGGTGATCAACGAGCACGCCAGCGAAGAAGGGCGTGCCGTGCTGAACAGCCTGGAGAAGATGACGACCGCGGAGGCCGTCGTGCGGATGGCCCACAAAGACATGGGCAGCTACCTGGACAAACCGCTGGAAGAAATCTTGTCCACCCCGGCGGTGGCACACGTCTTCGAGAACACCAAACTGGGCGCCGCGGTGCCCACGCCGCCGGTATTGATCGTGCAGGCCGTGCATGACTACCTCATCGACGTCAACGACATCGACGAGCTGGCCGACGCCTACTCGGCGGGCGGCGCCGACGTCACCTATCACCGCGACGCATTCAACGAGCACATCTGTTTGCACCCGTTATCGGCGCCGATGACCCTTCGTTGGCTCACCGACCGGTTCGCCCGCCGGCCGCTGACCGACCACCTCATCCGGACCAAGTGGCCGACCATGTTCAACCCGATGACTTATGCCGGGATGGCGCGACTTGGAATCATCGCCGCCAAGGTGATCACCGGCCGCAAGATCAGCCGGCGGCCGCTCTAGCGCCGTCTAGGAGACCCTAGGAGACAGAGGCCTCCGGGGCCCCTGAGTTTTCGGTAAGCACCGTCGCGGGAGGCTCGTCGCCCGGGTATGCGCCCAGGTCGTCGCGGGCACTTCCGGCGGCAAGCAGCGCGTACACCAACGAAGCGGCCGCAGCCGGTGACATGAGCGTGGCGGCTATCTGAAGTGGCCCGCGAGCGAAGAACACCGGCGGCGCCTGCCTGACGTAGGTCAGCGAGTGATCGCCGCTGGCCAGCGTGACGGTGTCGAAATTCAGCGCGCCGTAGTGCAGGCGGACCAGCAGCGCACCCACGGCCGCCGCGACCAGTGCCGCACCCGCCGATCCGATCGCGAGCCCGGCGACCATCCCAGGGCCCCTGTGCTCTCGCCACTGCCAGGCCAGCACCGATGCCACCACCGCTACGACTCCCAGCAGTCCCAGCAATAGAAATGGGGCGACGAAGAAATTCTGTGATTCGCTGCCCAAATATTCGTGCACCCGTTCACCGGACCGCGCAATCGCCACCACCGCGTGGATGGATGGGGCGATCCATGCCCACAGCACACCGACCAAGACCCCGCTTGCCGACAGGCCCAGGACCACCGCCAAGATCATGCGGGTCGGCGCGGTCGACGGGATACCGTCCGGCGCGGCAGGTGCCGTGGGCTCTGCGGGATCGGGGGGCCCGACGGTTCGCAAGTTTTCAGTCACCGCTGGGCCTCCAGTTCGGCCGAGTCCACCTGTCCGTGCCTCGAGCATCGCGCCCACCACCCATCCGGACGAACCTGCACAACCATCCGTCGCCCGCATTCCGCGCAGAACCGGGGAGGCTCCAGACCTAGCTGGGCGGCCGTCGGGGTGACCGTACCCTCCAATTCCCCGGTGTAGACGTTGTAAACGCCGGCGGCCACCGGAGCGCCCAGTTTTCCAGCCACGTTTCGACTTCTATTCGACTTCTACAAGCTGGCGTTGAGCGCTTTGATCGGCATCTGCAGGTCGTCCAGCAGTTCCAGATCGGCTTCGGCCGGGCGGCCGAGGGTGGTGAGGTAGTTGCCGACGATCACCGCGTTGATGCCGCCCAGGATGCCCTGCTTGGCACCGAGATCTCCCAGGGTGATCTCGCGCCCGCCGGCGAAGCGCAGCATGGTGCGCGGCAGTGCCAGCCGGAAGGCAGCCACCGCCTTCAGCGCCTCAGCGGCCGGCAATACCTCCAGATCGCCGAACGGGGTGCCAGGCCGTGGGTTGAGAAAATTCAGCGGTACCTCATCTGGGCGCAGCTCGGCGAGTTCGGCGGCGAATTCCGCGCGCTGCTCCAGCGTCTCGCCCATCCCGAGAATGCCGCCGCAGCAGACTTCCATGCCGGCGTCGCGGACCATCGATAACGTCTGCCAGCGCTCTTCCCAGCTGTGCGTGGTGACGACATTGGTGAAGAACGAGCGTGCCGTCTCAAGGTTGTGGTTGTAACGATGCACACCCATCGCCGACAGCCGCTCGACCTGCTCGGCACTCAGCATCCCCAACGAACAGGCGATGTTGATCTCGACTTCGTTGCGTATCGCCTCGATGCCCGCCGCGACCTGCGCCAGCAGCCTCTCGTCGGGTCCGCGCACCGCGGCCACGATGCAGAATTCAGTGGCTCCGGACTTGGCGGTCTGTTTGGCCGCCTCGACCAAGCTGGGGATGTCTAACCAGGCGCTGCGCACGGGCGACGCGAACAGGCCCGACTGTGAGCAGAAATGGCAGTCTTCCGGGCAGCCACCGGTCTTCAGGCTGATGATGCCCTCGACCTCGACCTCGGGCCCGCACCAGCGCATCCGAACCTCGTGGGCCAGCGCCAGGAGCTCCTCAAGCCGCTCGTCGGGTAGCTGCAGCACTCGCAACACCTGCTGCTGGTTCAGACCCTCGCCACCCTCGAGCACCTGCTGGCGGGCTTCGGCCAGAATGTCTGAGGCGTCGGGGCTATGTGGGCCATCCTGGCCGGCATCAGAAGTCGGTCGAGTTGGCGCTTGAGTCACCAGGTACTCCCCTGCATCTTTTCGGGTGCCACATGCGTCATTGCGGCCTTAATCGAAGCGGTGTTCAAGCAAGGGTAGCGGGCGCACTTCGGTTACCTGGCGCACACCGGCTGCCGGAGTCCTTCCTGGGGGTACAAATCCCGGCCCCGCTGCCGACGGCCCGATCCCAGCTCCGGCGGTGCTGCCCCCCAGGGCTGCCATCAGTCGATTTCCAGATTTACTCAATGATTATTCAGCTTCTCTGCGCAACCGTCTCATCGAACAACGATCTGCGTGTCACTGTCGGGCGCCCCCCGAGTCGTGACTCGAGCCGAAAGGTGAGACATGTCGTATGTAATTGCTGCCCCAGATCTACTGGCGAATGCGGCCAGCGATCTTGCCAGCATTGGCTCCCACATCACTGCGGCCAATTTCGCAGCGGCGCTGCCCACGAACGCAGTTGCCGCCGCAGGTGCCGATGAGGTCTCAGCGGCGATTGCGGCTTTGTTCGGCAGTCACGCCCAGCAATACCAGGCCCTCAGCGCGCAGGTGTCGGCGTTCCACGACCAGTTCGTCCAAACCCTTACCGGCGGCGCGAACGCCTATGCGATCGCCGAAGCCGCCAATGCCTCACCGATCCAGACACTGCTCGACGCGATCAATGCCCCGTCGGTCGCGTTGACCGGGCGCGCCCTGATCGGCAACGGCGCCAATGCCACCACCCCTGGCGGCAACGGCGGCGCCGGAGGCTGGCTCTACGGCAACGGCGGGGCCGGCGCGGCCGGCGCACCCGGCCAGGCCGGCGGCAACGGCGGAGCGGCCGGACTCATCGGCGTCGGCGGCGCGGGCGGGGCCGGCGGTAGCGCCGGAGGCACGAATTGGACCGCCGGGACCGGCGGCAACGGCGGCGCCGGCGGCTGGCTCTACGGCGCCGGCGGCGCCGGCGGGACCGGTGGCCTGGGCACCGCCGACTCCTTGTACGGCCTGGTGGGCAGTGGCGGCGCCGGCGGCCACGGCGGCGCCGCAGGACTGTGGGGCACCGGCGGAGCCGGCGGCACCGGCGGCACCGGCCTGGGCGGGTTCGGCACCGGTGGGACCGGCGGCGACGGCGGAACCGGCGGAAGCATGTTCGGTGACGGAGGTATCGGCGGCGCCGGCGGCAACGGTTCAGCCCTCATGCACGGCGGTACCGCCGGCAACGGCGGATCGGCCGGACTGATCGGTAATGGCGGGGTCGGCGGGGTCGGCGGGGCAGGCATGGCCGGGGGTAACGGCGGCAACGGCGGGCAACTGTTCGGCAACGGTGGCGACGGCGGCCAGGGCGGAACCGGCCAACTCGCCAACCCCACGCTGGGATTCAAGAGCATCGACCCGGGCCACGGTGGCACCGGCGGCAACTCCTACCTGTTCGGCAACGGTGGCAACGGCGGCCAAGGCGGCACCGGCTGGGACGGCACAGACGCGACGCAACCACAGTTCGCCGCCGCATCGACAAACGGGACGGACGGGGTCAATAACGGTAATGCCGCTACGTCCGGCACTGCCGGCTCAACTGGCACTGCTATGCAGAATGGTGGGTACGGCGGAAATGGCGGACCCATCGAAAAAACCGATCTAAACAGCCACCCTATCCCGGGCTTCCCAACTGGCAACGGCGGCAATGGCGGCAACGGCGCCAACGGTGGTGCCGGGGGCACCGGTGGGGATGTTAGCGGCATGGGCGACACCAGATACGTCCAGCGTGCGGGGAACGGCGGCATCGGGGGCGCTGCTCTCGGCGAGGGTGGCAACGGCGGAAACGGCGGCAACGGCGGTTCAGCAACCGACTTCCCCAATCCCGCCAGCAGCAGCAATGGATTCGGCCACATTGGTGGCACCGCTTTTGCGGGTGTCGGCGGCAACGGCGGAAACGGCCACGCCGCCACCCTGTCCGGCGGCGACGGCGGCAACGGGGGCGCCGGCGGCAGCGGCGGAAACGCGGGGATGATCTTCGGTAACGGTGGTCACGGCGGCGCCGGGGGCACCGGCGGGGCCGGCGGTGCCGCCCTATCCGGCGGAGACGGCGGTAACGGCGGCAACGGCGGAACCGCGACCGGAGCCAATGCCGTTCATGGCTATAGCCAACTCAACCAAAAGGTCTCCGGAGGCGCCGGGGGTAATGGTGGCGATGCCTTCGGTGTCGGCGGCAACGGCGGTAACGGCGGCGTCGGGGGCACCGGTGGGCACGGTGCGCAATACTTCGGCTCCGGTGGCGACGGCGGGAGCGCCGGATTCGGCGGTATCGGCGGCGCGGGCGGTCACGGAGGTGACGGCGGAGCCGGCGGCCAGGGCGGCAAGGTGGTAGCGAGTGCCGCCACCGCGACTCCCGACGCCGGTAGCGGCGGGACCGGCGGGAACGCGGGCCATGGCAGCGATGGCGGCGATGGCGGCCATGCCGGACTCGCCGGTACGGGCGGCCTGGGCGGAATGTTCGGTACGGCCGGCCATCAGGGCGGCGCTGCTGCCGGGGGCGCCGGCGGTGCCGGTGGAGCCGCGGGCACCCCAGGCGCCGCCGGCACCGCCGGCACCGCCAAACTCCCAGGGGCCACCAACTTCAGTCCGGACCAGCATGGAGCTATCGCCGGCAATCCCGGCGCGGCGGCCAGCGCCGGAAACAACGGCCAAGCCGGCTAGCGACCAAAGCCGGGATCATCACGGCGCCGGGTTGACCGGTGTTCAGGCCATGTCCGGGGTATACCCCCACCATGGCCACTGCGCACGTCCTCTACTTCGCGCACCACGGGCTCTTACTGGCGATACCGGCGTTTCTGCCGGCGGTGATCGTCGTCGGCGTGGTGCTCTACATCGCGCTGAGGGACCGCCGCAGCTGAGAAAACCAGGATTGACGAACGCTCCGGGTGGGCATTCGTGGTTCGAACCAACTCAGCAGCCTGGTACGGGAGGCAATCGCAATGGGACTGTCAATTGTTGCGGAGGCGCCGGCGCGCGGAGCCGGCCTGGATCAGGTGATCGGCCTGTCGATCGCGGCGACGGTGATCGTCGTGGTGATGCTGTGGGTGGGCCATGCACACCGCAGCCATCGCATCACCTGGCTGGGCCGATTCGCCGACTGGATGGCCGTGAAGTTCAAGCGACCGTCCTGGGTCGCTCTGCCGGTACTGGTGTTCACCACGTCGATCATTTGCGCGCTGTTCGGGTTCATCTGGGACGTGAGTTGGCATATCGGCAACGGCCGTGACCCTGGTCCGCTGGCCAACCCTGCTCACTACTTCATCATCATCGGCCTGTTCGGAATCTTCCTGGCCGGCATGATCGCGATTGTCCTGCCATTCGACCAGCCAGGGCCCGCACCGGTGCGGATCACCCGCAACTGGCACGCCCCGGTGGGCGGGGTGCTGATGGCCGGGTGCGGAATGTACGCCCTTATCGGCTTTCCCCTCGACGACATTTGGCATCGCCTCTTCGGACAAGACGTAACCTTATGGGGCCCAACCCATTTGATGATGATCGGCGGTGCGGGGTTTTCGCTGTTCGCCGTGTTGATGCTGGAGTACGAGGGCGGGCGGACCATGGAGGAAGGCGAACCCGAACGCCGGTTCGTCAAATTCCTGCGCTACCTGTCCTGCGGCGGCCTGCTGATCGGCTTGTCCGTCTACCAAATCGAATACGACTTCGGTGTCGAGCAGTTCCGGCTGGTGCTGCAGCCGATGATGATCGCCGGCGTCGCGGCGCTCGGATTGGTGGTGGCCCGCATCACGATGGGGCGCGGCGCGGCAATCCTGGCGGCGCTATTCGCCATCGCGCTGCGCGGTGGCGTCGCGTTTCTGGTCGGCCCCGTCCTGGGCGCTCCGACCAACTGGTTCCCGCTGTATCTCGGTCCGGCGATCGTGGTGGAGTTGCTGGCGCTGACACCGTTGTTCAAGCGGCCGATCGCGTTCGGTGCGGCCGCCGGTCTGGGAGTAAGCACGGTTGGGCTGTGGCTGGAGTCACTGTGGATCGGGGCCGTGTATCACTACCCGTGGCCGACGAGTATGTGGGGCGAGGCCCTGGCGATGGCGGTGCCGGTCGCGGTGCTGACCGGGCTGTGCGGAGCAATGATGGGGATGGTCCTCACCGGGCAACGCCTGCCCCGCCGCGCTATCGGCATCTCGATGGTGGTGGCAACGGTGGTGGTGATCGGGGGTGCGGTCGCCAACGGGCTGCACATTGTGGTTCCCAAGCAGGACACGGCGACCGTCACCCTGACCGAACTGCCCAGTCCTCCCGGACAGCGCATGGTATCGGCGGATGTGCAGCTCAACCCGCCCGACATGGTCAGCGACAACCCGGCCTGGCTGTCGATTCTGTCCTGGCAGGGGCGCATGGAAAACCAGCGCGGTCTGGTCATCGACCGGCTTCAGCGAGTCGGCCCGGGACACTATCGGTCCACTCAGCCGGTTCCCGTCTGGGGGTCGTGGAAGACGCTGTTGCGGGTTCAAGACGGGTACACGATGACGGCCGTGCCGATCTACGAACCCGCCGACGACGCCATCCCCGCGGCCGAGGTTCCCGCGCTGGCGTCCAGCACCCGGCCGTTCGTCCAGGAGATCACCATCCTGCAGCGCGAACGCGACCAGAACAGCCCGACATGGCTATTCAACGCCGGCTCGATCGTCGTGCTGATCCTGACCCTGATGGTGATCGCCGGCATCACCTGGGGTGCCGGCCGAATCAACACCGAAACCATTCCTCAGCAGGTCGAAGAGGATAAGCAGCCACTCCCGCGGGCGGCGTAGATCGATGACGATCAATCGCTTGTCCCGCGCGGTTTGGGCGGCGGTGGTGATCGTGGGCCTGGTCTCCTGCAGTAATTCGCCGCCCAAGCCCTCCGGACAGGGTCTGGCGGTTGACGTCACGATTGCCGACGGCCAGGTGACCCCCACCAACGCCACGCTGCAGGCAAAGGTGGGCGAGCAAATCACGCTGCGGGTGACCAGTGACGCCACCGACGAACTGCACGTGCATTCGACACCGGACCACAAGTTCGAGGTAGCCGCCGCGCCCAACCAGACCTTTCAGTTCAGCGTCGAAGTTCCAGGCAAGGTCGACGTGGAACTGCATCATCTCAAGCGGACAATCGCCACAATCCAAGTGAACTCGTGACCGGCGGCAGCGCCACGATGTTTCTGGCGCACGGGCTGGGCGGGTCGGGCGATCTTCCGGTGCCCTATGCCTACGCGATGGTGGGCGCCGCCTGGGCGTTGACTTTCACGTTCGCTCTGGTGGCCTTCGCCTGGCGGCAGCCACGGTTCGATCCGGACAAGCCTGGCCGCCCATTGCCGACGGCGGTGACCACGCTGGTCGACTCCCGGATCGTTCGCCGGACAGCGGCGGGGTTGGCGCTGCTCTTTGCTCTGTGGGTGGTCGCGGTGGGCTTATGGGGCCCGCAGACGTCGGACAATGGCCTACTCGGGGCGTTCTACGTGCTGCTGTGGGTCGGTGTGGTGGCAGCGTCCCTACTCTTGGGGCCGGTCTGGCGGGTGATCTCACCGGTCCGGACGGTGTATCTGGTGCTGCAGCGCATCATGCCGCCGCGGGTTCGTGAGCCGCGAGTGTCATATCCGCAGTCGTGGGGGTATCGCCCTGCGGCGCTGGGTCTGTTTGCGTTTGTGTGGATGGAACTGGCCAGCCCCGACCCAGCTGCGCTGTCATGGGTCAAGGTGTGGCTGCTGACCTATGCGCTGGTCTTGCTCATCGGGGTGTGGCTGTGTGGACAGCGCTGGCTGGCCCGGGCCGACCCGTTCGGGGTCTACAGCGTGGCGGTGTCCCGGCTCTGCCCGTTTCGGCGGAATGCCGATACCGGCAAGATCGTCATCGGGAACCCCTTCGACCATCTGCCGTCGCTGCCGGTGCGTCCCGGCGTGGTGATGATGCTGTCGGTATTGCTGGGATCCACCGCTTTCGACAGCTTCTCGTCCTCACCGACGTGGCGCAATTTCTCCGACCGCCTGGTGCGCGGCATGCATGTCATGCCCGACACCGCGGCATCGTCGGGGCTGCGGACCCTCGGGCTGATCGTATTCATTTCCGTTGTGGCGCTGACCTTTTCGTTTGCCGCGCGGGCGACGGGCGGAGTGGACGCCAAGCAGCGGCGCGCGCTGCCCGGCCAGATGGCACATTCGTTGATCCCCATCGTGGTGGGCTACATCTTCGCCCACTACCTGTCGTATCTGGTGGAGCGCGGGCAGCAGACGCTCATCGCCCTGGCCGACCCGTTGAGCCGCGGCTGGCACGTCGCATATGTGTTGTCCATGCACCCGCCGGTGCTGGCCACGATCAAGGTGACCTGCGTGGTCACCGGGCACATCGTGGCGGTGATCGCGGCGCACGACAAGGCACTGCGCCTGCTGCCGGCCGGCCATCAGCTAACCGGGCAGCTGACCATGATGCTGGTCATGGTCTTCTACACCTTTACCGGCTTGTACTTGTTGTTCGGCGGCTAGATCGGCCTAGATCGGATGCTCGGCGCGCTTGCTGCCGTCCCAGCGGCGCAGGCCGGCGAAGTGGCCGTTGATCTGGGCAGGCCGGCCCGCGATACGCAAGGCGCGACCTAGTTGCGAGCCGCCGACCCGGCGCGCCAGCGTGACGTGGGCGGTCCATTGACCGGGCAGGCTGTTGGCCATCGGGCCTGGCGTCAGATGCGCGCCACACAACCGGTGCACTTCGGCATGCAGTTCCAGCAGCGAACGGGTCGGCACCACCAACCGGGTGAACACCACGTTCGCGCGCCCGAACAACACCGGCGCTCCGATGGCACAGGCCATGGATAACGTGGCGGCGACCGGACGCAGCAATTCGTCGACGTCGCTGTCGATGCGTTCAGCGACGGCCAGCGTCACATGGGGACGACTGGCCGGCGCCTGACTCGGTATTCCGGCCGCGGCCAGTTCTTCCCAGATGCGACGCACGGCCGCCTCGGTATCGCTGTCGAAAACCAGCTCGATCGAGTGCACCATCAGCAGACCAGCGCGCTCACCCAAGCGCGGTCGAACGCCGCCGCGCTCAGTGCCGCGAAGTCCGAGACCGCGCCGGCCCCGGCCGGCAGTGCCGCACGCACCGGCGCCAGCCGAGCCAACGCGGAGCGGTTGGAGTTCTCCACCGGACCGGGCCGCTCCGGCCAGCTGCCGATCACCAAGCCGCAGCAGGAAACGCCTTGTGCAGCAAGCGCTTCCAATGTCAGCGCGGTGTGGTTGAGGGTGCCCAGCTCCGCGCTGACCACGACCAGCGCCGCGGCGGCCAGGTCCACGGCCAGGTCACGCAAGGTGACGCCGCCCTCGGCCAGTTCCACCAGCAGCCCCCCGGCGCCTTCGACCAGCGTCAGCCGTCCCGGGCGGTCCAGACTGCGGATGAGCGCCAGCACGTCAGCACGGGTGGGTAGCGCCTTCTGGGCGCACTCGGCGGCAGCCGCAGGCGCCATGGGCTGCGGATACCGCGCCAGGCCGGCAAGTTCGCTCACCCCGGATAGTCGGCCCACCTCGGCGAGATCGTCGTCGCCGGCGTCGGTGCCGGTCTGGACGGGTTTGCACACCGCGACCTCGATCCCCGCCTGACGGGCGTGCGACGCCAGGGCCGCGGTGGCGACCGTCTTGCCGACGCCGGTGCCGGTCCCGGTGATGACCAGGACGGTCAACGGCGCGCCACCGAGAGGACGTCGGTCAGTACGCGGCGGGCCAGCTCGAGATCGTCGGCATCCAGGGACGCGCGTGCACTCAGCCGCAGCCGCGACGTTCCGGCTGGCACGGTCGGCGGCCGGAAGCACCCCACCTTCACACCGGCATCCAGGCAGGCGGTAGCCGCGGCCAACGCTACCTCCGGATCGCCCAGGATCACCGAAACCACTGCAGACTGCGGCGTTTCCGGGACGTCACAGGCGCTGGCCAATTCGCGCGCGTTCGTCAGCACGGCTTCCGGCCGCCACGCTTCGGCCTGCAGCACACGCAAGGCGGCCAACGCCGAACCCACCGCCGCCGGAGCCAGGCCGGTGTCGAAGATGAACGGCCGGGCCGCGTCGATCAGGTGGGCCCGCACCGAAGCCGGCCCCAGCACTACCCCACCCTGACTGCCCAGCGCCTTGGACAACGTGGTGGTCATCACCACATCGGGTGCACCCGCCAGCCCGGCCTCATGCAGCAGCCCACGCCCGCCGCCGCGCACACCCAGGCCGTGTGCCTCGTCGACGATGAGCAGGGCATGGCGCCGACGGCATACCTCGTGCAGCTCGCGAACCTGCGCCAGCGCACCGTCGGCGCTGAACACGGAGTCGGTGATGACGACGGCGCGCTGTTCCTTGCGCGATCGCAGTGCCCGGTCGACGGCGTCGACGTCGCGATGCGGCGCCACCACCACCCGCGCCCGCGACAACCGGCAGGCATCCACCAGCGACGCGTGCGAATAGGCGTCGGAAACCAACAGCGAACCCGGACCCGACAAACCGACGACGGCTCCCAGGTTGGCGGTATATCCCGAGGAGAACAACAATCCCGCCGCGGCCCCGACGTAGTCGGCGAGCTCGGACTCGAACTCCTGGTGCAGCTCGGTGTCGCCGGTGACCAGTCGCGAACCGGTGGCACCGGCGCCCCAGATGCGCAGGGCCTGCACACCGCCCTCGATGACTTCGGGATGCTGCGACAGACCCAGGTAGTCATTGGACGCCAGATCCAGCTCGGTAGCCACGGCCGGCCGCGGCCGCAGCGAGCGGCGCAGCCCGGCCGCGCGACGCTGTTGCTCCACCGTCTCCAGCCAGGACAGCGGGGAGAGATCGATCGGTGCCGGCACGCCTTTCATCGGGGTTCAGCCTACGAGGCGTGCGACCTCCACCATCGCTGAGGTGATCTGCGCGATCTCGGCGGGTGGACAAATGTAGGGCGGCATGGCGTAGATCAGGTTCCGGAATGGGCGCAGCCATACCCCGCGGTCCAACGCCGCGGGAGTGGCGACCGCCAGATCCACCGGCCGATCGCACTCGATCACGCCGATCGCGCCGCACACCCGCACGTCGGTGACCGCGGGCAGGGCCCGCGCAGCTTCCAGGCCGGCGGTCAACCCGGCGGAGATTTCGGCGACCCGCGACGGCCAATCCTGGCCGAGCAGCAACTCGATACTGGCCACCGACACCGCGCAGGCCAGCGGATTGGCCATGAAAGTGGGGCCGTGCATCAGCGCGCCCGCGGCACCGGAGCTGATGGTGTGGGCGATGTCGGTGCTGCACAGGGTGGCGGCCAGGCTGAGATACCCGCCGGTCATCGCCTTGCCCACGCACATGATGTCCGGGCTGACGCCGGCGTGGTCGGCGGCGAACAGCTCTCCGGTACGGCCAAAGCCGGTGGCGATCTCGTCGAAAATCAGCAGGACGTCGTGACGCCGGCAGATATCGCGCAGATCGGCCAGATAGGCCGGATCGTGGAAGCGCATCCCGCCCGCGCCCTGCACCACCGGCTCCACTACCACCGCGGCCAGCTCGGCAGCGTGGCACGCTAGTTGCGCGTCGAACGCTGCGCTGTAACGGGCGTCGTAGTCGCGTGGTACCTGCGGGGCGAACACCTGGTGGGCCAGGATGTCGGTCCATAGCGAGTGCATGCCGCCGTCCGGGTCGCAAATGCTCATCGGCGTGAAGGTGTCGCCGTGGTAGCCACCACGCCAGGTCATCAGCCGGTGTTTTCCGGATTGGCCCCGGCTGCGCCAGTACTGCAGGGCCATCTTCACCGCGACTTCCACCGACACCGATCCCGAGTCGCTGAAGAAGACCGTCTCCAGACCCGCCGGGGTGATATCCACCAGCAGCTTGGCCAGCCGGGCGGCCGGTTCGTGGGTCAGGCCGCCGAACATGACGTGGTTCATGACGCTCAACTGGCTGGTCATGGCCGCATCCAGAACCGGGTGCCCGTGCCCGTGGATCGCCGTCCACCACGAACTCATCGCGTCGAGCGCTTGGATCGGCCGGCCGTCGCGGATGAGCGTCAGCCAGGCGCCGTGGGCGCCGACGGCCACCACCGGCAGCAGGGATTCGGCCCCGATGGTGCTGTAGGGATGCCACACGTGGGCGGCGTCTATCGCGCTGATCTGTTCGGGCGTCCACCCGGGGCCAGATCTGTCAGCCGCGGTCATGGAGTCCGAGGGTAATGCCGGCACCGGTCGCAGAAACCGCGGCCATCGGGAAGCATGCATGGCATGGCTTCGCCGATTCAGCCCGAAAGCACCGGCTCTGAGGAAAAGGCGCCGCAGATCCTCAAGCTGCGGATAGTCCCCTGGGACGTGATCTGCACCGTCACGGTGCTGGGCGTGCTGTTGATCCTGGTCTCGATGACCAGTTGGCCGCAGCAACTGTTCGGTTTCGCCGAAAACGTCTGTGTGACAGACGATTGCCCGCCGGTGCCCTACGGCCTCAACTACTACATCTATCCGCTGATGTGGGGCGGCATCGGCGCTGCCGTCACCGCGGCCGTGATCGGACCGTTCGTTTCCATGGTGAAGGGCTGGTACATGTCCTTTTGGCCGATCATCGCGATCGGCGTCCTCACTGTCACCTCGGTGCTCGGCTACGCGCTTACCGGTTTCAGTGAACGGTACTGGCACTAATCGCGGCATCTGCCTGATCTCGCCGCGGCAACGTTACTGAGACTGAAATCACAACTGCCCATACAACTTTGGGCAGCCCTAATCACCGTCCGGTCACGTTACGACAAATAATCCTTCGCCTCTCTGGCAATCGAACTCGCCTGTTGTCAGAGTGTCTGTAGTGACTGGTGTGACTACTGCGGCGCCAGGCCCCGGCGCGGCGGCCAAAACGCCAACGCACACCGAGCCCGACAGGGCCAACGAGATTGCCAAGGAGATTGGAAGCACAATGAAACGCATATACGCCTTCGCACTCGGTGTGGCGATCACGGTTGCCCCGGTGGTGGCCTTCCCCGGCATCGCGGCCGCCGACCCGGTCACCATGGCGACGGACTACCAGCAGGCCGCCGACGCCGTCATCGCGCGCGGGCTGGCACAGCGCGGTGTGCCATTCTCGTGGGCCGGCGGCGGCGTCACCGGCCCCACCCGCGGCACCGGGACCGGCATCAACACCGTCGGTTTTGACGCGTCGGGCCTGATCCAATACGCCTACGCCGGCGCCGGGCTCAAGCTGCCGCGGTCGTCCGGCCAGATGTACAAGGTGGGCCAGCGGGTCCTGCCGCAGCAAGCCCGCAAGGCGGACCTGATCTTCTACGGCCCCGAAGGCACGCAAAGCGTCGCGATGTACCTGGGCAACGGCCAGATGCTGGAAGTCGGCGACGTCGTCCAGGTCTCGCCGGTGCGCACCAGCAACATGGCGCCCTACCTCGTCCGGATCCTCGGAGCCCAACCGTCCCAGGCGCCGGTGCAGCAAGCGCCGTTGCAGACCATGCCCGGGCAACTCACGCCGGCGCAGACAGCGCCAGGGCTGACCACGCCGGCCCAGACCGCACCGGGGCAAACCGCACCTGGGCAAACAACGCCGGGGCTGACCACACCCGCCCAGACGGTCCCGGGTCAAACCGCACCCGCCCAGACGGTGCCCGGGCTGACCACGCCCGCCCAGACGGTCCCGGGCCAGACCGCACCCGCCCAGACGGTGCCCGGGCTGACCACGCCCGCCCAGACCGTGCCGGGCCAAACCCCGCCGGCCCAGACCACCCCGGGATTGACCCTGCCCGGACAGCAGGTGCCCGCACAGCAGACGCCGTTGCAGCCCACTACCACCGTCCCGACGCGGTAATCGCACAACCGGCTGAACCCCCTCGACACCCGCCACCTGTTCCCTCCCCGACTGCGCTGCTGCTCAGCGGGAGGAGAGCAGGTGGCGGGTTTCGGTAAATTGGCTGACGATCATGATCAGCCTGTCACCACCCGCAACTGCGACGCCGGTCGCGATGGGTACCCGCACGACAGGTTTCTATCGCCATGATCTGGACGGCCTGCGCGGTATCGCGATCGCGCTGGTCGCCGTCTTTCACGTGTGGTTCGGCCGCGTTTCCGGTGGCGTGGACGTGTTCCTGGCGCTGTCGGGGTTCTTCTTCGGCGGCAAGATGCTGCGCATCGCGCTCAATCCCGAGCTGTCGTTATCGCCGGTCTCCGAAGTGGTCCGGTTGATCCGGCGACTGCTTCCCGCCCTCGTTGTCGTGCTTGCCGGGTGCGCGTTGCTCACCGTCCTGGTGCAGCCGCAGACGCGCTGGGAGACGTACGCCAACCAGAGTCTGGCCAGCCTTGGCTACTACCAGAACTGGGAGCTGGCCAACTCGGCCTCCGACTACCTGCGCGCCGGCGAGGCCGTCAGCCCGTTGCAACACATCTGGTCCATGTCGGTGCAGGGCCAGTTCTATGTCGCCTTCCTGTTCCTCATCGCCGGATGCGCGTACCTGTTCAAGCGCTCGCTGGGCAAGCACCTGCGCACCCTGTTCGTGGTGCTCCTGAGCGGGTTGACCCTGGCGTCCTTCGTCTACGCGGTGATCGCCCACCAAAGCGATCAGATGTCGGCGTACTACAACAGCTTCGCGCGGGCGTGGGAACTGCTGCTGGGAGCGCTGGTCGGCGCACTGGTCGCGCACATCCGCTGGCCGATGTGGCTACGCACCGCGCTGGCCACGATCGCACTGGCGGCGGTCCTGTCGTGCGGTGCGCTGATCAACGGCGTCAAGGAATTTCCCGGTCCCTGGGCGCTGGTCCCCGTCGGGGCGGCGATGGTGATGATCCTCGTCGGCGCCAATCTGGCGGCGCAGCCAGGTGCCCGCCTGCCGCTGCCCAATCGCGTGCTGGCGGCCGCGCCGCTGGTGACGCTGGGCGCGATGGCCTACTCGTTGTACCTGTGGCATTGGCCGCTGCTGATCTTCTGGCTCGCCTACTCGGGGCACCGGCAAGCCAATTTCGTCGAGGGCGCAGCCGTACTGCTGGTATCGGGGGTACTGGCGTACTTGACGAATCGGTTTGTCGAGGAGCCGCTGCGGTACCGGGCACCGGCAGCAACCGCCACGCCCGCCGCAGCAGCCCCGCCGATTGCGTGGAATCAGCGACTGCGCCGCCCGACCATCGCGCTGGGGTCGGCCGTTGCGCTACTGGGCGTCACCTTGACCGCAACCTCGTTCACCTGGCGCGAGCACCTGATCGTCGAACGCGCCTCGGGCAAAGAGCTCAGCGGGCTCAGCGCCGTGGACTATCCCGGCGCGCGCGCGTTGACCGACCATGTGCGGGTGCCCACGCTGCGGATGCGGCCCACGGTGCTGGAGGTCAAGGAAGACCTGCCCGCTTCCACCAGGGATGGCTGCATCAGTGATTTCGTCAACCCCGCGATGGTGAACTGCACTTACGGCGATCCCGATGCCGCCCGGACGGTCGCGCTGGCCGGCGGGTCGCACGCCGAGCACTGGCTGACCGCGCTCGACCTGCTGGGCCGTCTGCACCACTTCAAAGTGGTGACGTACCTGAAGATGGGCTGCGCGCTGTCCACCGAGCAGGTCCCGCTGATCATGGGCAACAACGCCGCCTATCCGCAGTGCCGCGAATGGGTGGAAACCACGATGGCCAAGCTGGTTGCCGACCGCCCCGACTACGTGTTCACCACCTCGACCCGACCGTGGAACATCAAGCCCGGCGACGTCATGCCCGCCACCTACATCGGTATCTGGCAAACGTTGTCCGAAAACAACATTCCCATCCTCGCGATACGCGACACCCCGTGGCTGGTCAAGAACGGCCAGCCGTTCAATCCCGCGGATTGCCTGGCCAAGGGCGGCAATTCCGAGTCGTGCGGGATCAAGCGGTCCGACCTGCTGTCCGAGCACAACACCACCCTCGACTTCGTCGCGCAGTTCCCACTGCTCAAGCCGATTGACATGTCCGATGCGATCTGCCGGCCAGACTTCTGCCGAGCTGTCGAAGGAAACGTCCTCATCTACCGCGATGCCCATCACCTGACGCCCACCTACGTGCGCACCATGGCCCCTGAACTCGGTCGCCAGATCGCGGCGATCACCGGTTGGTGGTAACCGCGCCAGCCGGCCGGCGCAGCTAAGGTCGAATGATGTCGTCGTCCGAAAGCGAAGCCGAGATCACCGACACCTCGCCGGCGATGGCGATGGTATGGCCCGGTACGGCCTTTCCGCTCGGCGCCACGTATGACGGTGCAGGCACCAACTTTTCATTGTTTTCCGAGATCGCAGACAAGGTCGAGTTGTGCCTGATCTCCCGCGACGGTGAAGAAACCCGAATCAACCTGGACGAGGTCGACGGATACATCTGGCATTGCTATCTTCCGAACGTCACGCCGGGCCAGCGCTACGGGTTTCGGGTGCACGGACCGTTCGACCCGGGCGCGGGTCATCGATGTGATCCGAGCAAGCTGTTGCTCGACCCGTACGGAAAATCGTTCGTCGGCGACTTCGAATTCAGTCAGGCGCTGTACTCCTACGACATGGCCGCGGCGGCCGAAGACCCGTCGGAAACCGGCACTCCCCCGATGATCGACTCGCTGGGTCACACCATGACCAGTGTGGTGATCAACCCGTTCTTCGATTGGGGATCCGACCGCGCGCCCGGCACCCCCTATCACGAGACGGTGATCTACGAGGCCCACGTCAAGGGCATGACCCAGACCCACCCCGGCATCCCGCAGGAACTGCGCGGCACCTACGCGGGTCTAGCGCACCCAGTGATCATCGACCACCTCAAGTCGCTCAGTGTCACGGCCATCGAGCTGATGCCGATTCACCAGTTCATGCACGACCACCGGCTTTTGGACTTGGGGCTGCGAAACTATTGGGGCTACAACACCTTCGGCTTCTTGGCCCCGCACTACCAGTACGCGTCGACGCCAAAGCCCGGAGCCGCCGTAGCCGAGTTCAAGGCGATGGTCCGGGCCTTCCACGAAGCGGGCATCGAAGTCATCCTCGACGTGGTCTACAACCACACCGCCGAAGGAAATCATCTGGGACCCACCATCAACTTCCGCGGCATCGACAACGCCGCCTACTACCGGTTGGTCGACGGGGACCTACGGCACTACAAGGACTTCACCGGCACCGGTAACAGCCTCAACGTCCGCGGCCCGCACACCCTGCAGCTGATCATGGACTCGCTGCGCTATTGGGTTCTGGAAATGCACGTCGACGGCTTCCGGTTCGACCTGGCAGCCACCCTGGCCCGCGAGTTCTACGACGTCGACCGCCTTTCGGCATTCTTCGATCTGGTCCAGCAGGATCCGGTGGTCAGCCAGGTCAAATTGATTGCCGAGCCGTGGGATATCGGCGAAGGGGGCTACCAAGTCGGCAATTTCCCAGGTTTGTGGACCGAATGGAACGGGAAATACCGCGACACTGTGCGCGACTACTGGCGGGGCGAGCCCGCAACCCTGGGCGAGTTCGCTTCCCGGCTGACCGGGTCGTCGGACCTGTATGAGGCGACCGGGCGCCGGCCCAGCGCCAGCATCAACTTCGTCACCGCCCACGACGGCTTCACGCTCAATGACCTCGTCTCCTACAACGAGAAACACAACGAGGCCAACGGCGAAGACAACAAGGACGGCGAGAGCCACAACCGGTCCTGGAACTGCGGAGTCGAGGGCCCCACCGACGACCCGGACATCCTGGCACTGCGCTCCCAGCAGATGCGCAACATCATGGCCACCCTGATGGTCAGCCAGGGCACCCCGATGATCCTGCACGGCGACGAGATGGGGCGCACCCAACGGGGCAACAACAACGTCTACTGCCAGGACTCCGCCTTGTCCTGGATGGACTGGTCACTGGTCGAGAAGAACGCGGATCACCTGACGTTCACCCGCAAGGTCACGCGATTGCGTCGCAAACACCCGGTATTTCGGCGTCGCCGATTCCTCAAGGGCCAACCCATCCGCAGCGGCGCCGAAGTCCGCGACATCGCCTGGCTGACGCCGGCCGGCCAGGAGATGACGGAACAAGACTGGGACAACGACTTCGGCAAGAGCATTGCGGTGTTCCTCAACGGCCGGGCCCTGCCCGAACCCGGCCGACGCGGCGAACGCATCGTCGACGACTCGTTCCTGCTGTGTTTCAACGCCCATGAACACGAAGTCAACTTCGTCATGCCCCACGACGACTACGCGCAGGAATGGACCGTCGAGCTCGACACAACCGTCCCCACGGGTGTCGCAGAACGGGTCGTCAAGGATGGCGAGGAGATCGCACTACCGGCACGATCGGTCCTTATCTTGCGTAAGACGCTGTGACACATGACTTTTTCGGTTCTGTCAACCTACCGGTTGCAGCTGCGGGGTGCGTCGAGCGGATTCGGCTTCACCTTCGCCGACGCCGAGAACCTGCTGGACTACCTTGACGAGCTCGGGGTCTCGCATCTGTACCTGTCGCCGATCCTGACCGCCGTAACAGGGTCGACGCACGGTTACGACGTCACCGACCCCACGACGGTGTCGGCGGAACTCGGTGGTCCCGACGGGCTGGCAAAGCTATCCGCGGCTGCGCGGGCCCGCGGTATGGGGCTGATCGTCGACATCGTGCCCAACCACGTCGGGATCGACCAGCCACAGCAGAACCCGTGGTGGTGGGACGTATTGCGGCACGGACGTTCGTCGCCCTACGCGACATTCTTCGACATCGACTGGAATCTGGCCGACGGCCGAATCGTCTTGCCCGTATTGGGTTCCGACGAGGACGTCGCCGGCCTGGCGGTCGACGGTGAAGTGCTGCGCCTGGGCGACCTGGCGTTCCCGATCGCGCCGGGCACCGGCGCCGGCACCGGCCCGGAAGTGCACGACCGTCAGCACTACCGGCTGGTGGGCTGGCGAAGCGGCGTGGTCGGTTACCGCCGATTCTTCTCCATCACCTCGCTGGCCGGACTGCGTCAGGAAGATCGCGCGGTGTTCGACGCCGGTCACGCCGAAGTCGGTCGCTGGTTCGCCGAAGGGCTCGTCGACGGTGTGCGCATCGACCATCCCGACGGATTGTCAGATCCCTGCACATATCTGGCGTGGCTGCGCGAGCTGGTGGGACCGGACGCCTGGATCGTTATCGAAAAGATCCTCGGTGTCGACGAGGCGCTGGAACCGACCCTGCCGGTGGCCGGCACCACCGGCTACGACGCGCTGCGCGAAATCGGTGGCCTGTTCATCGATCCGACCGGTGCACCGGCCCTGACGGAGTTGGTCGGATCCGCCGGCGTAGATTACGGCGCCATGCCGGAGCTGTTGGCCGAGTTGAAGATTCGCGCGGCTACCGACACGCTGAGCAGTGAAATGGCCAGGCTACGACGGTCCATTGCGGCGGCCGCCGACGCCGATGATCCGCTGCTGCCCGAGGCCGTGGCCGCGCTGCTCACCCATATCGATGTTTACCGCTGCGACTATCCCGGCCTGGCCGCCACCCTGCCCACCGCATTGGCCGCGACGCAAGCCGCGGCACCGCAATACGGCCCCGCGCTGCAGGTTCTGGCCTCGGCGCTGGCCCGCGACGGCGAGCCGGCCACCCGGTTGCAACAGCTGTGCGGCGCGGTGACCGCCAAGTCGGTTGAAGACTGCCTGTTCTACCGCGACTCCCGGCTGGTGTCGCTCAACGAAGTGGGCGGCGAACCACACCGGTTCGGCGTCGGCGCCGCGGAGTTCCACCAGAGCGCCGCCACCCGTGCCAGGATGTGGCCGCACACCATGACGACACTGACCACTCACGACACCAAACGCGGTGAGGATGTGCGCGCCCGGATCGGCGTGCTGTCACAGGTGCCTTCGCTGTGGACAGAATTCATCGGGCGCTGGGAATTACACGCCCCCTCCCCCGATGCCGCGACCGGACAGCTCCTGTGGCAGAACATCTTCGGCGTGTGGCCAGTCGGCGGCGAGGTCAGCTCGCAGTTGCGCGAGCGACTACACGGCTACGCCGAAAAGGCGATCCGGGAGGCGGCCTGGCACACCTGCTGGAACGACCCGAACGCCGAATTCGAAGACGCGGTGCATTGTTGGCTCGATAGCGTGCTCGACGGGCCGGTGGCCGGCGAGCTCACCAAACTCGTCGCCCAGCTCAACCCGCATGCCGCCAGCGACGCGCTGGGGCAGAAGCTGCTGGCCCTCACAACGCCCGGAATACCCGATGTCTACCAGGGCACCGAGCTGTGGGACGACAGCCTCGTCGATCCCGACAACCGGCGTGAGGTCGACTACGCTATTCGCCGGGCGGCCCTGAAAGAGTTGCAGCATCCCAAGATTCGGGTCGTCACCACAGCGCTTCGGTTACGCCGCGCCCGTCCGGAAGCCTTCTTCGGCGACTACCTGCCCGTGCTGGCCGATGGGCAGGCAAGCGATCATGTGGTGGCGTTTCTTCGCGGCGACGACATCCTGGTCGCGGTGACCCGCTGGACGGTACGGCTACACGAAACCGGCTGGGGCAACACCGTTGTGCCGCTGCCGAAAGGCTCCTGGACCGACCGGCTGACGGGCGCCGTGGCAAGCGGACCGACCTCAGCTGCCGAGTTGTTCGCCGATCTGCCCGTCGTACTGCTCGAGCGCGACTGTGGCTGAATTCCGGGTCTGGGCGCCCAAACCCGCGCTGGTACGCCTCGACGTCGACGGCGCGGTGCATCCGATGACCCGCGCAGACGGCGGCTGGTGGCACGCAGCAGTCGAGGCCGCGCCGGACGCCCGTTACGGATACCTGCTCGACGACGACCCCACCGTGCTGCCCGACCCGCGATCGGCGCGCCAGCCCGACGGCGTACATGAACGATCTCAGCTCTGGGATGCCGCACGAGCCACCTGGACCGACGGCTGCTGGCCCGGCAAGACGGTCGCGGGCGCGGTGATCTACGAGCTGCATATCGGCACGTTCACCGCGGCCGGCACCTTCGACTCGGCTATCGAGAAGCTGGACTATCTGGTCGGTCTCGGAATCGACTTCGTCGAGCTGATGCCGGTCAACTCGTTTGCCGGCACACACGGCTGGGGATACGACGGCGTGCTGTGGTACAGCGTGCACGAACCCTACGGCGGCCCCGACGGCCTGGTCCGATTCGTCGACGCTTGCCACGCGCGTGGTTTGGGTGTGCTTATCGACGCGGTCTTCAACCATCTTGGCCCGTCGGGAAACTATCTGCCGCGGTTCGGGCCTTACCTGTCGTCGGCGAGCAACCCGTGGGGCGAAGGCATCAATATCGCCGACGCCGACTCCGACGAGGTGCGCCGCTACATCATCGGGTGCGCGCTGCGCTGGATGCGCGACTTCCACGCCGACGGCCTGCGCCTGGATGCCGTGCACGCGCTGGTGGATGTCACCGCGGTGCACATCCTCGAGGAACTCTCCAGCGAAACCGACTGGCTATCAAAACAAGTGGGCCGTCCGCTATCACTGATTGCCGAAAGCGATCTCAACGACCCGCGCCTGATCACCCCGCGCGAGGAGGCGGGTTACGGAATCACCGCGCAGTGGGACGACGACATCCACCACGCCATCCACACCGCGGTATCCGGAGAGCGGCAAGGGTATTACAGCGATTTCGGGTCCATGGCGACGCTTGCGCACACCCTGCGCCACGGTTTCTTTCACGCAGGCACGTATTCGTCGTTTCGGCGCCGGCGCCACGGGCGCCCGCTGGACACCGCCCGCATCCCGGCCACCAGATTGCTTGCCTACACCTGCACCCACGACCAGATCGGCAATCGCGCCCTTGGCGACCGGCCGTCACAAAACCTCACCGCCGGCCAGCTTGCCGTCAAAGCTGCATTGGTGCTCGGATCGCCCTACACCGCAATGCTTTTCATGGGCGAAGAATGGGGAGCGAGAACCCCGTTCCAGTTCTTCAGCTCGCATCCCGAACCCGAGCTGGCCCGGGCCACCGCCGAGGGACGCAAGGCCGAATTCGCCGAACACGGCTGGGACGCCGCAAAACAGGGAGACATCCCCGACCCACAGGACCCGCAGACATTTCAGCGCTCAAAGCTGAACTGGGCCGAGCCGGCGTCCGGCGATCATGCCCGGCTCCTGCAGCTTTATCGCGACCTGATCGCGTTGCGGCACAAAGAACCTGATTTCGACGACGAGTGGCTGGACCACCTCGTCGTCGACTACGACGAAGACGAACGCTGGATCATCATGCGCCGCAATCGAATTGCGATTGCCTGCAACCTCGGCACCGACGCGGCAAGCGTGCCCGTCACCGGGGAGCTGGTGCTGGCCTGGGATGCGCCGTCGATCGGCGACAAGGCGACCGTGCTGCCCGCACACTCCTTCGCGATCCTGCGCGCCGGAAAGGGCGCCGACGCGTAAAGCTACGCTGCGCCATGGATGAAGTCAGGTTCACTCGCGACGAGCTGAGGCGGTTCAGCGGCAAGACGCTGCCCGACTTGATCTCCGATCAGGTCCGGCTACTGTTCGTCGGCATCAACCCAGGGCTGAGAACCGCTGCGGTGCAGGCCCATTTCGCCCCGCGCGGCAATCGATTCTGGCCTGCGCTCTACCGTGCCGGCATCACCGAACACCTGATCGACGCCTCGTCCGGGTTTGCGGTCGCCGACCGGGAGTATGTATTGAGCCGCGGGATCGGCATCACCAACCTCGTGGAGCGGGCGACCGCGGGCGCCGACGAACTCACCGCCGGCGAACTGATCGCGGGCAGACAGAAGCTGGACCGGATGATTCAGGAATTCTCGCCCAGAGTGGTTGCAGTTCTCGGAATCACCGCATACCGCGCAGCCTTCGGCGACCGCCAGGCCAAGCTGGGCAAGCAGCTTTCCCCTTATCCCAGCCATCCCGGAACCGACCTGTGGGTGCTGCCCAACCCGAGCGGCCGCAACGCCCACGCGACGTTGCCCCGCCTCGCGGCCGTCTACGCGCAGGCCGCCCAAGCCGCCGGCATTCGCCTCGACCCGGCTACACGCTACGGCGACCGGTGACCAGCACCGCCTCGGCGATCGCGTCAGCGAGCGGATCAATCTCACCGGCGCTCAGATCGGCGATGGTGATGCGCATTCCCGGCTCGCTGCGGATGCGGAACCGTGTCCCTGGCGCTGCGCCCCAGCCGGCATTGAGCAGCCGGCTGATGGCGACCGCCTCGTCGGGAACCGGAATCCACACGTTGAGCCCGGACCGGCCGAAAGCGGTGACGCCGCGCTCGGCGAGCGCGGCGCACAGCCGTACACGGTTGTCGGTGTAGCGCTGCTCGGCGTCGCTGACACGTCCGGTCGCCGTGTCATCCGACCACAGGCTTACCGCAAGGTCCTGCAGCAGGTGACTCACCCACCCCGGCCCGAGCCGCAGCCGCCCATGCACCCGCTCGACGGTGCGCCGGTCTCCGGCGACGACGGCGAGCCGCAGGTCGGGGCCATAAGCCTTGGACGCCGACCGGACAAAAGCCCAGCGGCGGGTCGACCCGGCCAGCGTGTGCAGTGCTGCACCGGCGATGCCCGCGCAGTGATCGTCCTCGACAACCAGTACGTCGTCAGCGCGGCCGGCCAGCAGGCTGCGCAGCGCGCTGGCACGATCCCCGGATAACGCCGCCCCGGTCGGGTTCTGCGCACGACTGGTCACGAGCACCGCTTGCACACCTCGGCGCAGCGCCCGGGCCATGTCGAGAATCAACGGGCCCTCATCGTCGACTCCCACTGGTTCGGCCGAAAGACCCAGTGCGGCAATAAGGTCCAGCATGTTGGCCCAGCCCGGGTCCTCGACGGCAACCCGGTCACCCGGGCGCAGGTACGCGGTGAGCACCCGCTCGATGCCGTCCAGCGCGCCGCTGGTCACCGCAAGGTGCTTGGCGGGTACCCGGTCCGCCTGCAGAGCGGCACGGGCGATGTCGGCCAACTCGGCCGACATCGCCGACTGCCCGTATAGCAACGGGCGCCGCCCCGCCGGCGCCGGCCATTGGGCGTCGGCGATCGGCAACATCGCGGGGTCGGGATTTCCAGTCGACAAGTCGCGCGCACCCGCCGGGACGGCAAGACCGAGCAAGGACCGCGGCGTGGTGGCGGGCCGGCTCCGCACCCGCGTTCCGCGCCGCCCTGCGGTTTCGACCGCCCCACGGTCGCGCAGCAGCCGGTAGGCCGCGGCGACGGTGTTGGGGTTGACGCCGAGCTCGGCGGCGACCTCGCGGATGGGCGGCAATGCGTCGCCAGGTGACAGCTCGCCGTGCGAGATGGCCGACTCCACGTTGGCGGCTATCGACTCGGCACCCGTCCCCGCGATCCTGTAATGTACTGGCACATAGTCCATTATGTACTAGTACAAAATCAAGGGCAATCCGATGGAAACCGCTTACCGTCCCACTCAGCGAACAACGCCCACCCGCTATCGCGACCGCGCGCATTACGACCGCGAGATCGTCCATCGCATCCTGGACGAAGCGCTGGTGTGCCACCTCGGTTACGTCAGCGACGACCGGCCGGTGGTACTGCCGACCACACACTCCCGCCTCGGCGAAACCCTGTACCTACACGGTTCTACCGGCAGTGGCCCCATGCTTGCGGCTCAACAATCCGGGCTGCCGGTATGCGTTACCGCCACTCTCGTCGACGGGCTGGTGCTGGCCCGTTCGGCGATTCACCACTCGCTGAACTACCGTTCGGTGGTCGTGCTGGGTACCGCACGGCTGGTGGCGGACCGGACCGAGAAGCGGCAGGCATTGGCTGCCCTGCTCGACCACATCGCGCCCGGGCGCGCCGCCGACTGCCGGCCCCCCAACGCGCGGGAGCTGGCAGCGACCGCGGTCCTCGCGCTCGATCTGGTCGAAGTCTCGGCCAAGGTGCGCGACGGCGGCGCGGTCGACGATCCGCAAGACCACGCACTGCCGCATTGGGCGGGCGTGGTACCCCTGCGTATGACGGCCGGGACTCCACACCCCGCCACCGACCTGAACCCCGCTACCCCGTTGCCGCCCTACCTCTAACCCAGCCGCACGCAAAGCCCGTACAACTGCGCAACTTCGCGGCGCGAAGATTAGAGCAACAGATAGCGGTAGGCGGGTGAGCCTGGCCGCAGGCTTTCGACGTGGATCTCGGTCGCCCGCATCCGGCCCAGCAGCCCGTCCAGGTCCGCGGCCGATCCCAGTTGAACACCGACCAGCGCCTCCCCGGTCTCGCGGTTGTTGCGCTTGACGTATTCGAACAACGTGATGTCGTCGTTTGGGCCGAGCACCTCGTCGAGGAACCTGCGCAGCGCCCCGGGCTCCTGCGGAAAGTCCACCAGGAAGTAGTGCTTGAGGCCCAGGTGGACCAGCGAGCGCTCCAGCACCTCCCCGTACCGGGAGACATCGTTGTTGCCGCCGGAAATCAGACACACGACCGTGGAGCCGGGCTCGATGTCGGCCTCCAGCAGGCCGGCGACGGACAGCGCACCGGCCGGCTCGGCGATGATGCCCTCGTTCTGGTAAAGGTCGAGCATCGCGGTGCAGACCGCGCCCTCGTCGACGGTGGTGATCGAGACCATGTCGCCTGCGGCCGCCAGTGCGGCATAGGTCTTGGTGCCCGCCCGGTTTACCGCGGCGCCGTCGACGAACTGATCGACATGGTCCAGCGTCACCGGCTCGCCCGCGGCCAGGGCTGCCATCATCGCGGCCGCCCCGGCTGGCTCGATGCCCAGCACGGCCGTGTTGCTGGTCCGCTCGGCCAGATAAGTGGTGATGCCGGCAATGCAGCCACCCCCGCCCACCGGGACCACCACCAGGTCGGGCTCCTGGTCGAGTGCCTCGAGTATCTCGACGGCGATGGTGCCCTGCCCGGCCATGGTGCGCACGTCGTCGTACGGCGGTACCAGCGTGGCGCCGGTTCGTGCGACGTCGTCGAGGGCGGCCGCAGCGGCCAAATCATAGGTCGACCCGCCCACGATCAGCTCGATGAACTTCCCGCCGTGGTAGCGGATGCGGTCCCGCTTCTGCTTAGGGGTCTTGGCCGGCACATAGACACGGCCGTGCACGCCCAATGACCGGCACGCGTACGCGAAGCCCTGCGCGTGGTTGCCCGCAGACGAACACACCACACCGGCGGCCAGTTCCTCGTCGGATAGCTGCACCAACAGGTTGTAGGCGCCGCGCAGCTTGTAGGAGCGCACGACCTGCAGGTCTTCGCGTTTGAGGTAGACGGTCGCGCCGGTGATCTCCGACAGCCGATCGCTGAGCTGCAACGGAGTGGGCGTAATGACCGGAGCGATCCGCTTCGCCGCACCGTCGATGTCAGCCGCAGACAGCGGTGACGGGTGCGGGCTCTGACTCAGTTCAGCGGACACCGATCAATGGTGCCATGCCAGGGAGGAGGCGATATCAGCTCACCGGGGTCAGCACGAACACCGGAATCTGGCGCTCGGTCTTCTTCTGGTACTCAGCGTAGTCCGGCCAGGCCTCGACGGCGCGTTCCCACCAGGCCGCCTTCTCCTCGCCGAACACCTCGCGGGCGTCGTAATCGCGGGTGACGGCGCCGTCCTGCAACTCGACTCGCGGGTTGTTCACCACGTTGTGGTACCAGACCGGGTTCTTCGGGGCGCCGCCGAGCGAGGCCACAATCGCGTACTCGCCACCGTGCTCCACCCGCATGAGCGGGGTCTTGCGGAGTTTGCCGGTCTTGGCTCCGAGCGTGGTCAGCAAGATTATGGGCTTGCCCTTCATATCGGCAGCCTCGGAGCCACCGGATTCGGCGTACTTCTCGGCTTGTTCGCGGGACCAATCCCAGGGGCTCGGGGCGTATTCACCGAAAAGCGGCATGCCCACCACTCTATGCCCGCTTCTTATGAGCTCAGCCACATCTAATGTTTCGATTATCCGAAAACAAGACTGGCGGGTACTCTCAATTCATGACCGGGCCTGCCCTGAAAAGTTCGGAAGTGCTGATCGCGGGTGTCCCCTGGCCACGGCACAAGCTGTTCGCGATAGTCGCGGGGTTTATCGCGCTGCTGCTGGTCGGAGCGGTGACGACGAGTGCCGCACCGGCGGTGCTGGGTGGCACCGCGGTCGCCATCGTGGTGGCGCTATCGCTCAGAGCGGTTGACTACCGGCGCGACTGACGCTCGTTCTTGCCAATTCGGCAATGACATTGACCCGCCTTATCGCGGTGGCAATCTCGTCGGCGAATTCGCGCCGGCGTTTGGCAATGTGCTCGTGATCGCCACCGCCGACCAGTTCGCGATGCCGCGCCAGCCGCAGCGCGGTTTTGAACAGCTCCATCGATCTCGACTCGGCATTGGCGATCCGGCGTTGCAGCTCCCACTGCTTGCCCACCTCTAGACATTCACCCAGGAACGCGTCCTCGTCGAGTTCGTCGTCCTCGAGGGCGGCCAACCGGTCGGCGACGATGTGGTAGGCGTCGAGGAACGGGCGCAACACCAAGTGAGCCAACAGCAGATCGGCCGACTCCAGCAGCCGCCGCACATCGCTTGTATCGGCGGACTTCGTGGTGTCGGCCACCGGCCCGATCAGCCGCACCTCGTCGGCGAGTTCCTTTTCGAACTGGGCGCGGCCGGAAAACAGGAATTCGAATTTCAGCAACTCGCGCAGACTCAGCGCCGCGTCGCGCACTGTAGCCGGGGCCACGGTGGCGTCCTGCGCTGCCGCGGAGTCCTCAGTGGCTGCCAACAGCGCCATCTCGGCGATGGCGCGATCGACCAGGATGTGAATCGCGGTGTTGCGGTAGAACGCCGCCACCAGATGCCGGTCGGCCCCGATGCCCCAGACCGCCTCGGTGCCGGCGTCGTAGACGCTCACCACTCCCGAGGCGACCATCTGATGCAGGGTCCAGCGGATCGTCGAGCGATTCGTCAGGTCCGCTGCGCCGGCGACCGTCCAGTTACGCGCCGCGATGTAGCTGGCCAGTGGACGCACCGTGGCCAGCACCTCGCTGATGGACAACGAGCGGTCGGCGCCCAGCAGCGCCAGGCTCACCACCGCCGTCGGGGTGACCGGCGTGGCGCGGTTGATCCGGTGTTCGACGTCCAGTGCGATGCGTTCGACGACGGTCTCGGTGCCCGACGGGTCAGCGCGCAGTTCATCGAGCCGTTTCCGCAGCGGCAGCGGGTCACCGAAATCGAGATAGGCCCGGCCCAGCCGCTCACCTTGCTGCCGGGACAGCCGGATCAGGAACCGCAAGTCTTCGGGCCGCTTCACCGCGCCGTATGCCTCGCTGGTCATCGCCTCCACCTCGTGCAACTGGTCGTACACGATGGAGGTGGGCACCAAATACACTTCGGGACCGTCGATTTCGTCGACGGCGTCGGTGAGGTAACGCAGGATGCCGAATACCGGCGGCCGTAGCTTGCCGGTCCTGGTCCGCCCGCCTTCGATCGACCAGGTCAGGTTGACGTGGTTCTGCACCAGCTGCGCGGTGTATGCCCGCAGCACGAACCGATAGACCGGAATGTCCTTGGTCTGCCGTCGGATGAAGATCGTCCCGGTGCGCTTGGCGAAGCCGCCCATCGGGAAGAAGTTGAGGTTGGAGCCGCCGAAGGTCAGCGCCGCCGACAGGCGGTTGGCCACGATGACCTCGGGCAGCAGTAATCCATCGAGATAGGAGCGATGCGAAAACGCAAACGCCAGCGTCGCCTTGCGATCCAGCGCACGTAACGCTGCGATCTGGTCCTCATCGACCAGCACGTCGTAGGCCCGCATCAGCCACCGGCTGAAGCCGCGCCAGGCCTGCACCGCGCGCTCGTCCATCGACGCGGCTACTTCGCGCAGGTAGCCGGCCGCCTCCACCCGCACACTTTCAGGGTCGCGGCCCAGCTCGTCGGCCAGCGCGTCCAGCCGCTCGCCGAACCATTGCGCGTCCAGCAGCTGGCCGACCTCGGCCGGGTCGGTCGACAGCGGTGTTGTGGCCTCCTCAACAATGCCGCTGCGCTGCAACAACTTTCGCAACCCGACGCGCCCGACCTCCCGTGCAGTCACCGCTTCTCCCCCATCACGCCGGTTGGACCGTTGACGCCGAGGCCGGCTCGTGGATTCCCGGACCCGGCTCAGGTGCGTAGAGTTCGTCGATTTCCGCGGAGTATTTGGCGAGGATCGGCCGGCGCTTGAGCTTCATCGTCAGCGTGATTTCGTCACCACCCGGTTCCCACAAGCTGGGCAGGATGCGAAACCGCTTGATCTGCTCGACCCGCGAGAGTTTCGCATTGCCCTCGGCCACCCCCGCCGCGATGCGCGCGATCACCTCGGGATCGGCTGCCAGGGCCGCCGGCGACGCGTCGGACAGTCCGTGCTGAGCCGCATACGGGCCGACCGAATCGGCGTCGAAGACCAAAAGCGCGGTGTTGTAAGGCCTTCCGTCGCCGACCGCCATCATCACACCCACCATCGGACACGCGGCCAGGATGGTGTTCTCGATATTGGCCGGCGACATGTTCTTTCCGGCCGCATTGATGATCAACTCCTTCTTGCGGTCCACCACCCGTAAGTACCCGTCGGAGTCGACGTCGATGATGTCTCCGGTGTGCAGCCAGCCGTCGGCGTCGATCGCCTCGGCGGTCTTCTCGGGCTCACGCCGATAGCCCTTCATCACCAACGGGCCGCGGATGAGGTACTCGCCGTCGTCGGCGATCTTGCCTTCCAGCCCGGGCAGCAGTTTGCCGACGCTACCCAGGCGTGCGTCGCGCGGATGACTGACGCTGGCGGCGCAGCTGAGTTCGGACATTCCCCAGATTTCGGCGATCGGTATGCCGATGCCGGCGAAAAACGCCAGCGTCTCCCTGGGGATCGGCGCCGCACCCGAGACCGCCCAGCGCAGTTCGCCGAAGCCTAGCCGCTCGCGCAGCCTGGACAGCACCAGCTCGTCGGCCTTGGCCCATTCGGCCGCGGCCTCATCCGGCATGGGCTGACCGGCAAGCAGGGCCGCGGCGCGTCGCCCGGCCGCCGCCATCGCCCACTGCAGCGCGGCCAGCTTGGTCTCATCGGTTTCGTGTCCGACCATGAATTCGATTCCGGCCTTGAGCTTTTCCCATACCCGCGGCACGGCGCCCCACACCGTGGGACGGACGTCGGCCAGCGCGGCCGCGATCTTGCGCCCGTCGCCGACCACTGTGACCTGCGTGCCGAACATCTCCTGCATGTACAAACCCATCATCCGGTCGGCGATGTGTGCCGTCGGCAGGAAGGAGGTGACCCGATCACCGAACTCGACGCCCAGCACGTCTGCGAGACCATATCCCTCGAACAGCAGATTCGTGTGCGTCATCTCGACGCCCTTGGGGTTTCCGGTGGTGCCCGAGGTGTAGATCAGCGTGATGACGTCCTCGGGTTGTACGGCCCGCCAGGTGGAGTCGAAGTCGAAGTCCGGCTCGGCCGCCGCATAGAGGTCTTCCAGCGAAAGCGTTCCGGGTGGCGACCCGTCGACGCAGACGATGTGCTCGAGGGGTGCGCCGCTGGCGCGGATTCGGTCCACGTACTGCTCCTCGCAGATCGCGACCTTGGTGCCGGCGTTGTCGAACAGGTAGGTCAGTTGTTCGGCGGGAAGGGTGTTGTATGCCGAAAACGATGTGGCGCCAACGTGTTGAGCGCCCACCTCCAGCGGATAGAACTCGATCCGGTTCGCCATCATCAGTGAAACGGTGTCGCCGCGGCGCACCCCCAAACCGGCGAGGCCGGCTGCCACCTGGCGCACCTGCGCGGCGTACTCGCGCCAGGTCAGCGTCTGGGCGTCGCCCGGTGTGCGCAGCGCCACGGCGTCCGGGTCGATGACCGCATTGCGTTGAAAGGCCTCACACATGGTCGCCGGAGGCTCCGTCGTTCGCATCACACCGGTGAGCGTACGTCCGAGGTCAAACGGCACGGAATACCCTCCCCTAGCCCGGCGCAGCGATCCGGGCACCGCCCGCATCCGGGGCGCTGCCCGCATCCGACTGAATTCCATTGAATACCAACGGATTTACGCTATTCGACGTCGCGACTGGGCGCAATCAGACGGAGCTTGGGCGATATCAGCCCTGGCCACGGGATTGCTGGGTACGATCTGGCCGTGCCCTGCCCCGCAGCCTCCCGCCCTGCGATCTGCCTCAACATGATCGTGCGGAACGAGGCGCGCGTGGTCGCGGAGGCGCTCGACGTGGTCGCGCCCTACATCAGCTCGTGGGTGATCGTGGACACCGGCTCGACCGACGGTACGCAGGACCTGATCCGAAACCACATGGCCCGTCTGGGCATCTCGGGTCAACTGCACGAACGGCCGTGGCGCAACTTCGGCGACAACCGGACCGAAGCCCTGGCGCTTGCGCAGGGGCACGGCGACTACATCTGGGTGATGGACGCCGACGACACGGTCTTGGGCGCGCCCGACTTCTCCCGGCTCCACGCCGACGTCTACTGGCTGCGCTGCGTGGACACCACTTCCGACATCTTTTGGCGACCGCTGCTGTTCCGCGACGGCGCACCCGCGCGCTGGGTGGGTGTGACCCATGAATACGCCGCGTGGGACCACTCCTGCGTCGAGGAGAAGTTGACCGGCGACTACTACGTCCAGTACCGGAACATCGGCGCCCGCAATGTATCTGGAACCAAACACACCAACGACCGCGATCTGTTGCTGGCCGAGGTCGAGCGCAACCCCGAGGATGCCCGGTCGGTCTTCTACCTGGCCCAGACTTATTTCTGTCTGCGCGATTTCGCCAAGGCACGCCAGTGGTACACCCGGCGAACCGAGCTGGGTGGCTATGAAGAGGAGGTCTACTACTCGCTGTGGCGCATAGCCGTGTCAATGGCGCAACTCAACGAACCTTGGCCCGATGTTCAGGACGCCTACCTGCGAGCCTGGGAGTTCCGGCCGACCCGAGCCGAGCCGCTGTATGAAATCGCCCGCCAGTACCGCATCGACCAGCGCTACACCCTGGGCTACCTGTTCGCCGAACGTGCCGCCGCCATCCCCTTCCCCGACGAGGACACGTTGTTCGTCTGCGGAAATATCTATGCCTGGCACGCCACCGACGAGCAGGCGGTTTGTGCATCCTGGATCGGCAAGTATGCCGAAGCCTTCACCCTGTGCCGTCGGCTGGCCGCCCTGCCAGATATTCCCGACGACGACCGGCAACGGATCATCCGCAACCGCGACGGCTGCGTGCCTACGATGCTCGATGCGGCTTTGGCGTATCCAGCCACACCGCTGGTGCAATCCCTGCAGCGCGGTGGCCAGCGTGACGCCGAGGTGACCGTCAGCCTGGTTGCCGGTCCGGATCGCACCAGCACCGAGCAGACGCTGAACTCATTCCTGAACTGCTGCACCGACGTATCGCGGGTCGGCCGCTTCCTGGTGATCGATGCCGGGCTCTCGCCGCGGGATCGGACGCTGTTGTGCGAGCGGTACGGATTTCTCGAATTCGCCGATCCCGCAACCGGTGTTCAGCTTGGACGAATCCGCGCCCAGATCGGCGGGCGGTTCTGGCTGCATCTGGGCCAAGGCTGGCAATTCTTTGCACCGGAGAACCTGATCGGCCGCCTCATCGCGGTGCTCGACGCCGAAGCGCGGGTAATCCAGGTGAGTATCAATTTCGCGGATTCGGCGCAGCTGACCGGCACCTGCGCGGCCGAGCAAGATGTGCGCCGAGCACCCGGTGCCGGTCGTTACGCCATCACTGACAAGCCGGCGCGTGGCCCGGCGATGTTCGACACGGCACGACTGGATCAGGCGGGCGGCCTGGATGACACCGCTGCCGATCTTCTCGCCGAGCTTGGCGGGCCGGCCGGCGCCGCCGGACTGCTCGCCGCCAGCCTCGACGAGGTGCTCTGCATCAACGCATTGCCGCAGGCCGCGCAGCCTCAGGCCGAGGTGAGCACCAAGTCAACCCTCTACACCCCGGCCTTCTATCACTGGCAGGGTGCCGGGTCGGCCGCCTCGGCCCGGGTGATCGTGCCGATGCTGGCCGCATTGACCCGGCCGGGTTCGGTGCTCGACGTCGGTTGCGGGGTCGGCGGATGGGTCGGCGTCTGGCTTGACAACGGCGCCGACGCGATCGGGGTGGACGGCGACTACGTCCCGCTGGACCAGTTGTGCGTCTCACCGGAACGCTTCCGTGCCCACGACCTCAGCGCCCCGCTGGACCTCGGCCGTCGATTCGACATGGTCACGTGCCTTGAAGTCGCCGAACACCTGCCCCCTGACGCCGCCGAGACACTCGTCGACAGCCTGTGCCGGCATGCCGACACGATCGCCTTCTCCGCGGCCGTCCCAGGCCAGGGCGGAACCGGTCATCTGAACGAGAGATGGCCGACTTATTGGGCGAACCTGTTTGCCACCCACGGCTACCGTCCATACGACCTGCTGCGCGGCAAACTGTGGCGGGACGAGCGGTGTGAGTGGTGGTACCGCCAGAACCTGGTCGTCTACGCCACGGACGAGGTCGCCCGCGAGCGCGGGTGGCCCGAAACGACCGGGCCGCTGGACATGGTCCATCCCGAGCTGTTCACGGCGCGTAGCGGGCAGTGATGCCGCTCAGGCCGGCACCGCTGTATGGATTCCGCACGTGCAGGCGTCAATCGACGGGCACGCGCATCGCATGCCCCACTCGATGACGGCTCGCGCTTTGGCCAGCGACGCCATTTGGCTGTCGATTTCGGCGATCTTCGCCTCGGCCAGTGCGCGGCTGACGGGCCGGCCCGGCTCGTCATCGGCGAACAGCAGCTGGATCTCGTCCAGCGCGAACCCCGCGGCCTTGCACAGCCGGATCACTTCGAGGCGCGCCAGAACCGAGTCGTCGTAGCGGCGTTGACCGCCGAGCCGCGCCGGGGCCGGCAACAAGCCCAGCTTCTCGTAGTAGCGCAGTGTGGTCGCCGCGACCCCGGACCCGCGCGCCACCTCTCCAATGCTCAGGCCCACCGCCACCTCCCATGCTTGACTTAGAGTCAACTCTAAGTCGTTAACTGGGTGTCATGCACACACTTCACCCACTGAAAAGCGCCCAATACGCGCTGCTGCGAACCTTTCGCCGCGACGGCACGCCCGTCGACACCCCCATCTGGTTCGGTTTCGAGGGCGACGCGTTGCTATTCCGCACCAAGGTCGGTCCCAAGACCAAGCGATTGACCAACCGGCCCGAGGTTGAACTCGCCGCATGCGACTACCGGGGCCGGGTACGGCCAGGCGCACCGACGATGGCCGGGCGGGCCACCGTGCTGTCCGGCGAAGAGGCCGAGCGGGCCAACCGCGTGCTGCACAAGCGCTATGGCTGGCAGTGGAATATCGTGCCGCTGCTCAAGATTCCGGGCGTGACCAATGTGCACCGGGATCTGCCGTTTCGGGAAAAGTTGCGGCGCGCACGTGATCGCGGGGTGTGGCACGACAGCGTCATCGTCCGAATTGACCCTGCATAATGTTGCCGGCACGGCGATGATGCCGGGCCGACTCTGGTCGCCGTTCGAGCACTTCGACGCCGTCCACGGTCGGTGCTACGGTGACTGAACTGAGCACTCTCACTTCTGATTTGAGGGTTGGTATCCATGGCGAACTCTGTGATGGGCGACCTGGTTAGCCAGTTGCGCATAGCGAGTCATCGGCTCCACGACTGGGCCTATCCCGATGAGCTGGGTCATGACCTCTTTCGCGCCTTCATGAAGACCTCGCACGACGTCGGTGGTGAACCGGACGCCCCGGCAACGTACGAGGAGAAAGAGGAGGAGCAGTGGGAGCTCGACACGTTTGTGACGTGTGAAGTCCTCGGCTGGCGGGGCATCTGGACCTCCGAGGAGCGCAGACGGCTCGGCAACGTCGATGTTGGACGGATGCAGTATCTCGGCTTCCCCTACTACGGCCGCTGGGTATTGGCGGCGGCGCGCTGCCTTATCGACAAGCGCCACATCACCCTTGGTGAGTTGATCGAGCGAGCAAGCGAAGTACGCGCACGCGCCAATGCCGGCAACACACCACTGGAACCCATGCCGCGCTCGGCCGGCGACGCGAAAGCCGTCCCAAGAAACGAGCACCACCTCGAAGCCCTTGGCAAGGGAGATCCGCAATGTTTCGCTGGAATGGCCGGTGCCGCCAGGTTCGCGGTCGGCGACCCGGTCCTGGTGCGTGATCTGCCCACCATCTTCTACACGCGCACCCAGGAATATCTGCGCGGCAAACCCGGCACCGTCGTAAAAGTTACGTATGAAAGTTTGGCGGCCGAAGACGAGGCGTTCGACCGCGAGGATCAAGACCCGGAGTGGTTCTACATTGTGCGCTTCAAGATGACCGACCTGTGGGAGCCCTACCAGGGCTGCCCGAGCGACACGCTGCAGGCGGAGATATCGGAACGCTGGCTGCAGCCACTAGATGATCGGGATCAGTAGATGACACACGACGGCGAGGCGAACCACGAGCCCCACGGGGCACCGATGGTTGAGGAAGTCACCGACTTCGAGGTGCTGGAAATCGCGTTGCGCGAGTTGGCGATTGAGAAGGGCCTGTTTACTGCCGAAGATCATCGCCACTACACCGAGTTCGTCGAGCAGATCGGCCCGGCACCGGGCGCCCGGTTTGTCGCCAAGGCCTGGGTTGATCCGGACTTCAAGAAGCTGGCCCTCGATGACCCGATTGCCGCCAGCCGTGAGGTGGGAATCGACTGGTTACATCCCACCGGCTTCGGAACGCCGAGCGACTTCACCGCACTGCACGTGCTCGAGGACACTCCGACCCTGCACCACGTGATCGTGTGCACTCTGTGCTCCTGCTATCCCCGGCCGCTGCTGGGAAACTCGCCCGAGTGGTACCGGACACCGAATTATCGGCGCCGCATTGTGCGCTGGCCGCGCCAGGTGCTCGCGGAGTTCGGCCTCTACCTGCCGGACAGTGTCGAGATCCGTGTCGAGGACTCCAATTCCAAACACAGGTTCCTCGTCCTGCCGGTCCGGCCGGACGGGACCGAGGGCTGGAGTGAAGAGCAACTCGCCGAGATCGTGACGCGTGACTGCATGATCGGTGTTGCTCTGCCCAAGCCCGGGGTGACATCCAACGCGGACCGACCCGTGCACCCCGCGGTCCGCCCCGCCGAAAACTACTGAGGGCCAACGGATGGCTCGCGAAATCGACGTCACCGAGACCACTGTGCAAACGCTGGCGCGCATTGCCGAAAGCGGACACGCCTGGCCGCAGATGGCCGAGAAGTACGGCGTGACGAATCCGGTACCTCCCTGGAAGTCCAGCCTCGAAGGGATGTGCGAGGCGCTCGACAGGGCAGGCACAGCGCTATTGCCGCTGACGCGCCGGCAAGACGAGGACCGCCTTGCCGAAGAGGTGTATGCAAACCTGCCGTATCCCGAGACCCAGCTCGTCGCGCTGGCGCACTCCCTCGTCGCCCGAGACGTCATCGATGAGGCGGCACTGGCCGACCGCATGGCGGCAGTTCGTGCGCGGCTGGAAGCCGGCTAGCCTAACTGCCGAGGCAGCCCGGACCGAGCAGCTCCTTGAGGTCCCCCATCAGCGCCGGCGACGGCGTTACCCGCAGCGACTGATCGAGCTCCAGTGTGGTGATCCGGTCGCCGCTGATGAGCCGCAGATGCACCTGGGAGGTTCCGGGGTGACGGGCCAGCACTTGCTTTAGCGCACTGACCTTGTCGATGGTGCACTGCCGCGTGGGCAAGCTGACGGCCAGTGGCCGGTCCGTCTGTGCGCTGGAAAAGTCCGGCACCACAAGCTCATTGGCGATCAAGCTGGTGCGGTCATCGCGAATGGCCACCTTCGCATTGACCAGGACCACGGTGTCGTCGGCGATGTCGGCACCGTAGTTGGAGTACGTGTGCGGGAAGAACATCACCTCGATACCGCCGGTAAGGTCTTCCAGTTGCGCTGAGGCCCAGGGCATTCCGTTCTTGTTGACGCGACGGTTCACCGAGGCAAGGATGCCGCCGACGCGGACCTGGGTGTCGTTGGGGATGTCGCCGTCCAGGATCGCGGGGATGGCGGTGTCGACCTGGGTGGCGAGCAGGTGCGCGACCTTGTTGAGCGGATGCCCGGACACGTACAGCCCCAGCATCTCGCGCTCTAAGGCCAGCTTGTGTTTGTCCTCCCACTCATCGTCGGGAACCTTGATGGTGAATACAGGGTCGCCAGCGGCGCCGTCGCCATCGTTGGAGCCGCCGAACAGGTCGAACTGGCCCATCGCCTCGGCCTTCTTGGTGCCCAGCACCGAGTCCACCGCGTCGGTGTGCACCAGGAAAAGCCCCTTGCGAGCATGGCCCAGCGAATCGAACGCGCCCGCCTTGATCAGCGACTCGGTGACCTTCTTGTTGCACGCCGAGATGTCGATCTTGTTCAGGTAATCCGAGAAGTCGGTGAACTTGCCCTTGTCGTTGCGGGTGTTGATCAGCGAGTTGACGACGTTGGCGCCGACATTGCGCACCGCGCCCAGCCCGAAGCGGATATCGGTGCCCACCGAGGCGAAGTTCACCAGAGATTCGTTGACGTCCGGCGGCAGCACCGTGATGCCCAGCTTGCGGCAGTCGGCCAGGTACACGGCCGCCTTGTCTTTGTCGTCGCCGACCGAGGTGAGCAGGCCGGCCATGTATTCGCCGGGATAGTTGGCCTTCAGGTAAGCCGTCCAGTAGGACACCAGGCCGTAGCCTGCGGCATGTGACTTGTTGAACGCATACCCGGCGAACGGAAGAATGGTGTCCCACAACGCTTTCACCGCACGCTCGGAGAAACCGTTGGCGGTCATGCCTTCGTAGAAGCCCTTGTACTCGGCTTCCAGCACTTCGAGTTTCTTCTTGCCCATTGCTTTGCGCAGCGCGTCGGCCTTGCCCATCGTGTACGAGGCGACCTTCTGGGCGATGAACATGATCTGCTCTTGATAGACGATCAGCCCGTAGGTCTCGGCGAGGATCTCGCGCAGCGGTTCCTCGAGCTCGGGATGGATCGGCTTGATCGGCTGGCGGTTGTTCTTGCGGTCGGCGTAGTCGTTGTGGGCGTTCATGCCCATCGGCCCGGGCCGGTACAGCGCCAGCACGGCCACGATGTCGTTGAACTCGGTGGGCTGCATGCGGCGCAGCAGGTCGCGCATCGGCCCGCCGTCGAGCTGGAACACGCCCAGGGTGTCGCCGCGACCCAGCAGCTCGTAGGTGGGGCCGTCGTCGAGGGGCACCGATTCCAGGTCGAGGTCGATTCCCCGGTTGGCTTTGATGTTTTCGATCGCGTCGCCGATGATCGTCAGGTTGCGCAGACCCAGGAAGTCCATCTTCAGCAGGCCGATGGCCTCGCACGACGGGTAGTCCCAGCCGGTGATGATGGCCCCGTCCTGCGGCCGTTTCCACAGTGGGATGGCCTCGGTCAGCGGCTCACTGCTCATGATCACCGCGCACGCATGCACACCGGCGTTGCGGATCAGGCCTTCCAAGCCGCGGGCCGTTTGGTAGATGGTGCGCACGTCCGGGTCGGTTTCGATCAGGCTGCGGACCTCAGCCGCTTCCTTGAACCGCTCGTGGGCGGGATCGGTGATCCCCGACAGCGGGATGTCTTTGGCCATGATGGCCGGCGGCAGCGCCTTGGTGATCCGGTCGGCGATGGCGAACCCGGGCTGCCCATAGTGGATCCGGGCCGAATCCTTCAGGGCCGCTTTGGTTTTAATGGTGCCGAAGGTGATGACCTGGGCGACACGATCCTGGCCCCACTTTTCGGCGGCGTAGCGCACCATCTCGCCGCGGCGACGGTCGTCGAAGTCGATGTCGATGTCGGGTGCCGACGGCCGCTCGGGGTTGAGGAAGCGCTCGAACAGCAGACCGTGCGGGATGGGATCGATGTTGGTGATGCCCAGCGCGTAGGCCACCAGCGAACCCGCCGCCGAACCACGGCCCGGTCCGACCCGGATATCGATGGACCGCGCGTGATTGATCAGGTCGGCCACGATCAGGAAGTACGCGGGGAAACCCTTGTCGCAGATAACCTTGATCTCGTACTCGGCGCGGTCGAGGTAGTCCTGTCCGACGCCGGCGGGAAACCGTCGCTGCAGCCCCGCCATCACCTCGTGGTGCAGCCAGGACGCTTGGTCGTGGCCCTCGGGAACCGGGAAGATCGGCATCCGGTCGCGCGGAGTCCACACGTCGGCGTAGGACTGCACCCGCTCGGCGATCAGCAGGGTCGAGTCGCACGCGCCGGGCACCTCGTCGTCCCAGAGCTTGCGCATCTCGGCAGCTGACTTCAGGTAGTAGCCGTCGCCGTCGAACTTGAACCGGTTGGGGTCCGACAGCGTCTTACCGGTCTGCACACACAACAGCGCCTCGTGGTTGTGCGCGGCGTCGCGGGTGACGTAGTGGCAGTCGTTGGTGGCCAGCGGCGGAATGTTCAGCTTGCGGCCGATCTCGAGCAGACCCTCGCGGACCCGCTGTTCGATCGAGAGCCCGTGGTCCATGAGTTCGAGGAAGTAGTTGTCGGCCCCGAAGATCTCGCGCCACTTCGCCGCCGACTCCAGCGCCTCGTTGACATGGCCTAGCCGCAGCCTGGTCTGGACCTCGCCCGACGGGCAGCCGGTGGTGGCGATGATGCCCTCGGCGTGTTCGGCGACGAGTTCAGCATCCATGCGTGACCACTTGCCGAGCTGGCCTTCGAACGAGGCCAGCGAGGACAGCTTGAAAAGGTTGCGCAGGCCGGTCGCGTTCTCGGCCACCATGGTCAGGTGCGTGTAGGAACCGCTGCCGGAGACGTCGTCGGATTTCTGGCTGGGATCACCCCAGAGAATGCGGCGGGTATCAAAACGGGAAGCGGGAGCTATATACGCCTCCACGCCGATGATCGGCTTGACCCCGGCCTTGGTAGCGGTGTTGTAGAACTCGCTGGCGCCGAACATGTTTCCGTGGTCGGTCATCCCGATCGCGGGCATCTCCAGCCGCTCGACCTCGGCCAGCATCGGGGTGATCTTCGCGGCACCGTCGAGCATCGAATACTCGGTGTGGTTGTGCAGGTGCACGAAGGAGGACCCCGACGAAGAACCGTTCATAGGGACGCCAGTCTATGACCGAGCACCGACACAGGACGGGCGTGTCGCGAAGTGTGTCTCGGCGGAACGTACCAAGGGCGGTCCTCCACGTCTTTATCTTGCGCCGCGACGGCACCACCCGGGCAACGGTGACCGCGGCTCGTTCACATCGCCGTCTCGCCGGATTCAGCTCCAGAACCGCGCACTCTCAGCAGGTTTCGCATCCACCATCCACCACTCGGCGATCTTGCCGTCCGAGATTCGCAGCAGGTGCGCAGCATAGTTGCGCAGCGACCTGTCTTCCTTCCGGGCCGCAACTTCGACCATGATCAAGGCCCGGTCGGGACCGACAGCCACCGGAGGCTGCGTCAGCTCGATACTGAAGCGGACCGCCGGCAGCTGCATCGCCTCGATTCGGCGCAGGTAGGGCTCGCGTCCTACGACCTCGTCGATTTCACCGTCGGCGTTGGTGATGTGGGCGGTGACATCGGCAGCGAGCAACTGTCCCATCGCGTCGAGATCGGCGGCTGAGAAAGCTTGAACGAACCGCTGGGCAACCGCGGTCGCTTGGTGGAAAGCCAATATTCGCTACGCGTAGCGCTCGACGAACAGTTTCAGCGACTTTTCCACGTCACCCTTGACGGCGCGCGCCGCGGCCGAACCGACGGGACCGAACAGCGCCCGCCCGCCCAGCTCGAGGCGCAGACCCATGGTGGACCCGTCTTCGTTCGCCGTCACGGTGACGGTCACTCCGTACTTTGCTCCGCCCTTGCCGTTGCCTGACATCGCCATCTGGTGCGGCGGGTCCCACTTGGTGACCGTCCAGGTCACCCTGTTGCGCAACCCCTTGGACCTAGCCACGCCGACGATTTCGGTGCCTTCGGTGATCTCGTCGGGCAGCTCACTGCGCCAGCCCTCGTGCATCACGAGCCATTCGCCCAACTCCGACAGGTCCGACACGTGGTCCCACATGTCCTGGGGGCTCATCGGTACGTCGGAGCTCATCTCAACGGAAGCCATCGGCTGAGCCTAACTGCCGCCAGACTGCCGGGTTACGCTCGGCGGCAAGCGTCGATTGGGGGTGGGTGTGGTCGAGGACTCGGCGGTCAGCCAACCAGCCGATGCTCGGGCGGGTTCGCTGTTCGGACCGTATCGGCTCATCCGGCTCTTGGGCAGCGGCGGGTTCGGCGAGGTGTATGAAGCCGAAGACACCACCATGCACCGCACTGTGGCGCTGAAGCTACTGGGCAGCAGTTTTTCTCAGAACCCCGTGTTCCGCGAACGGCTGTTCCGCGAGGCTCGCACCGCCGGGCGGCTGCGCGAACCGCACGTGCTGCCCATCCACGGCTGCGGCGAGATCGACGGTCAGGTCTACATCGATATGCGACTGGTCCGGGGCGTTGACCTGGAAACGGTGCTGCAACGCGAGGGCAGGCTGGAGCCGGCCCGGGCGGTGGCCATCGTCCGCCAGATCGCCGCGGCCCTGGATGCCGCCCACGCCGAGAGGGTGATTCATCGGGACGTCAAACCCGCCAACATCCTGGTCTCCGGCGACGACTTCGCCAGCCTGGTCGATTTCGGGCTGGCCAACGCGGCCGGTGATGCTCGACTGACCAAGCCGGGCAGCGCCGTCGGCACCTTCGATTACGTCGCCCCGGAACGACTTACCAACGCCCCGGTGGACCACCGCTGCGATGTCTATGCGCTCGCCTGTGTGCTCTACGAATTCCTCACCGGCGAGCCGCCCTATGCCCAACACCGCGATCTGCATGAACTGATGAACGCGCAGATCTTCGCGCCGATCCCGCTGCCCAGCCAGAAGCGGCCCGGCGTTCCGCCGGGGTTCGACGAAGTCATCGCGCGCGGCCTGGCCAAGAACCCCGACGCCCGGTACCGCAGCGCCGGCGAACTGGCGGCCGCCGCCGAGCGCGCGCTGGGAGCCAGTCCGCCTCACCAGCCGCAGTACGCGCCGACCACAGCACCCTGGCAACACCCGCAGTACCCGCCCGGGCCCACGCAAGCGCCAACCCTGGCTCCGTCCCTCCCCTACCAGCTGCCCTCACGGTCGAAATCGCGGCGCCGCACCCTGATCACCGTCGCCGCGGTCACTCTCGTCGCCGCCGTCGCCGCGGTCCTGGCAATCTGGGTGGTCGCGTGGCCCGGCTCAGCCCCGCATCCCGCGATGAGCAAGCCGCGCCCCTCGTCGACCACCCCCACCACACTGCCGTTCCCCGCATTGACGGAGGCCCGCGGCGTAGCCGTGGACGCTGCCGGCACGGTCTATGCCGCCGAGCTGGGGGTACAGGTCCCAGAAGGCCAGGTCCTGAAACTGGCTCCGGGCCAAACGACTACGACTGAGCTCCCGTTCGGGGAGATCTACGCCTTCGGGGTGGCGGTGGATGCGGCAGGCAATGTGTACGCCGCAGACACGCACGCGCCCGGGGTGTGGAAGTTGGCGCCGGGAGCGCGGGGCCCCTCGCTGGTGCCGTTCGGCCATCTGGGGAATCCGGTCGGCGTGGCGATAGGAAAAGACGGCAGCCTCTATGTCGCCGACCAGGGTTCGAAGCAGGTGCTGAAGCTCACCGCCGGGGCTACGAGCCCCATCCGGTTGATGCCTACCACCGCGTTGAGTTCGCCCGCGGCCGTAGCAGTGGACAACGACGGCACGCTCTACATCGTCGACTCCGACGAGCGGCGGGTGCTGAAGTTGCCCGCCGAAGCCGACACCCCCACCGAGTTGCCGTTCGCGGGACTCGATCGCCCCTATGGCGTCGCGGTGGACAAGGACAAGAACGTCTACGTCTCGGACCCCAACAAGCATCGGCTGCTGAAGCTGCCGGCCGGCGCGACCACCGCTGGCGACTTTCACTTCCCCGGGCTCAACTACCCGTTCGGTGTGGCGGTCGACAACGACGGCGACATCTTTGTCGTCGACTGCCAGCGCGTCGACAAGTGCGCGACGGGCAAGGTGCTCGAACTCGGCGCCGCGTCGTGAACCACTCGCCGGGCTCCCGGGTCGGTACGCGCTTCGGGCCGTACCTGCTGTTGAAGCTGTTGGGCAGCGGCGGATTCGGCGAGGTCTACCAAGCCGAGGACACCACCATGAATCGCGTGGTGGCGTTGAAACTGCTGAGCAGCAGCTACTCGCACAACCCGGCGTTTCGGGAACGTTTGTTCAGAGAGGCCCGCACCGCGGGACGACTGCACGAGCCACACGTGGTACCCATCCACAGCTGCGGAGAAATCGACGGGCAGCTCTACATCGACATGCGCCTCATCGACGGCACCGACCTGCAGGGCGTTCTCGATCGCGGCGGGGCGCTGGACCCAGCCCGAGCGGTGCACATCGTGCGCCAGATCGCCGGGGCGCTGGACGCCGCACACGCTCAGCAGGTGATTCACCGCGACGTCAAGCCGGCCAACATTCTGCTCGGCAATGACGACTTCGCCTGCCTGGTGGATTTCGGGTTGGCCAACGCCGCCACTGACACCAAACTCACCAGCGAGGGCACGACCATCGGTTCATTCGCGTACCTGGCGCCCGAACGACTCGCATCCGGCCGGGTCACCCCCGGAGCCGACATCTACGCATTGGCTTGTGTGCTGTACGAATGCCTGACCGGGTCGATGCCCTATCTCCGAGACGAGATTCCTGCGCTGGTCGCTGCGCACTTGACCGCTCCGCCGCCCCGCCCCAGCCAGCAACGCCCCGGGGTTCCAGTGGGATTCGACGAGGTCATTGCGCGTGGCATGGCCAAAAACCCCGACCACCGGTTCCGTACCGCCGGCGAACTGGCCGCCGCAGCACAGCAGGCCCTGAATACGGCTGTGCCGGAACGTATTTGGGCGCAACAATTTGCGCCGACGACGCCACTGCGCCCCGGCAATTCCCGTCGGCGCGGCGCGATCATCGCCGCCGTCGCCCTGGGAGGCGTGGCGGCCGTCTTGGCCGGCATCGCCGTCGTCGTCGCGATCGTCGACCACCGCGCCCCCGCCCAGCGGGCCACCAACACCAGCCCGGCATCGCTACCCGCTTCCACGACATTGCCGGCGACACCGAGTTCGCTGCCACCGCTCAAGGCGACCCCGCTGCCGGTCGTCGGCTCCGGCAGCCTCGGTGGTGTCGCGGTAGACAAGGACGGCAACGTCTATGTCCTCGACCCGCTGAACCCCAGGGTGCTGAAGTTGGCTGCCGGCGCGTCCGCACCCACCGAGATGCCTTTCGGCGGGCTCACCAAGCCCAAGCAGGTGACAGTCAACGCGGCCGGCGATGTGTTCGTAACCGACTGGAACCGTGAGGGAGCGGGTCGGGTGCTGAAATTGGCTGCCGGAGCCGGCGCACCCACCGAGCTGCCGTTCAGCGGGATTCTGCCCACCGGTGTCGCCGCCGACCCCGCCGGCAATGTGTACGTGGCCAGCCGCTACCAGGTACTCGAACTGGCCGTCGGCGCCACCGACCCGAGCGTTCTTCCGTTCGGCAACGGGCTCTACGAGAGTGTTGCGGTGGACAACGCAGGTGCCGTCTATGCCGCCGACGCGGGCCGGGTGCTCAAGCTGGCCCCGGGCGCCGCCTCCCCCACACAGCTGCCGTTCGGCCAACTCGGCCGGGCGCAATTCCTGGCCGTCGACGCCGGCGGCAATGTCTACGTGGCCGACAACGCAGACCTCATGGGCCGGTTGGTAAAACTCCCGCTGGGCGCCACCGCATCCAGTCCGCTGTTCGCACCAGAGCGCCAGGAGTTCGGCGGCATGGCGGTGGACGCCGCCGGCAATATCTACCTGACCGAAAACAATCGACTGCTGAAGGTGGTTTCGGGGTGACGGCCGCGGGTCCCGGTGCGCACACCACTCTCGAAGCGGTACTGGCCCAGGTCGGGCCGATGGACGCGCGGCAGGCGGTGCACATCGTCGGCCAAATCGCGGCAGCGGTCGACGAGGCTTACACCAACCGGGCCTTTCACCGCGAGGTCGCCCCGGCCACCATCCTGCTGTCCGCCAACGGCCACGCCTATCTGACCGACGCCACCACGCCCGGTTCGTCCGAACCCGTGATCGACGAACTGGCTTACCGCGCCGACATCCGCGCGCTGGCCGCCGTGCTCTACGAATGCCTGACCGGCTCGCCCCCCAATCGGCCGGAGGGCGCCGACGCGCCACCGAGCCGGCTACGACCAGGCATCCCGGTCGGCTTGGACCAGGTCGTTGAGCGCGGACTGGCCGCAAATCCCGATACCCTTTTCCGCAGCGCCGGTGAGTTTGCCGCCGCCGCGCAAGATGCCCTGACCACCACACCGCACTACACCCCGAGCAACCGGCCGACCAGACCGGACACCACCACCCCCAACCTTGAGGGGCCCACCCAAATAATTCAGCTGCCCTCCACCGGGCCGTCGGTTGGCATCAATCCCGTTGCACCCCAATGGAATCCAGCGGTAAGCCACTTTCCGGTGGTGCCGCGCGCGCAAAGACGGCCGCGATACATTGCGATCGCGCTAGCCGTGATCCTCACGGTCGGCGTCGTTGTCGGCGGCGCCATCGCGATTCCCCGACTCGTCCGGCACACCAACACCACTACCGCCACCCGCGCCACGGGGCCGGCTCGCCAACCTAACCCGCCCACTCGATTCACCTACACTTCCCAGCCCATCGAGCTGCCATTTCCGGGCCTCAAGGTGCCGCAGAATGTAGCGGCCGACGCGGCCGGCAACGTCTACGTGCTGACCTCGATACCCGATCCGGGAGATACCGGTCTGAGCTTCTCCACAGTGCGGCAGATTTTTCGGCTGGCCCCCGGTGCGGCGAGTGCGAGCGCGCTCGATGTCCCCGGTGTCGATGTCCGCTTGGCCGAAGACCTGGCAGTCGATACCGCCGGCAAGCTCTACCTGAGCGACCACCGCAATGTATGGGAGTGGGCGGTAGGTTCCGCCAGCCCGATCCGGCTGCCGTTCCGTGGATTCGTCACCGTCGATGCCGTCGCGGTGGACCCCGTGGGCATTGTGTACGCGGTCGGCGCCCTTTCCGGCACATATGACCTGCGATATGGGGCCAAGAAACTCGCCCCGGGAGACACCCGGTCGACTGATCTGCCGATTACCGATCTGTACCTGCCTCGCGGGATAGCAGCCGACAAAGCCGGCAATGTCTACATCGGCGACAGCATCAAGGGCGGTGCCAAAGGCCGGGTACGCAAACTCGCCGCCGGTACCGCCACGCCCGCGCAGCTGCCCTTCCCCGAGCTCAAAGAACCCTCGGCCGTGGCAGTCGATACGGTCGGAAACCTGTTCGTCGCAGACACTTTCACCACGGGCCTGTTCGAACTGCCGGTCGGCGCCACCAATCCGGTCACGGTGCCCGTCGGTGTGCGCGCCCGCGGTGTGACCTTCGACCCGGCGAACAATCTCTACGTCGTCTCAGCGGCCACCGAAGACGAATCCGAGCACTTGACGAAACCGGGCCAGGTGCTCAGAGTGCCCCCCGACCGCTAACGCGACTGCCCTCGTTTCACCCCCGCTTCGTCCCCCCGCTTCGTCAACGAGCCGTTTCACGGGTACGGTCCGAGCCATGAGTCTTGTTGCGGAAGGACTTTGGCTTTCCTCGGATGAACTACCGTCGGCGCGCGACTTCTTGACGTCAGCGGGTTTCGGTGGCGCCGCGGCCCTTGCGGCAGTCATCATCCTGGCGCTGATCGCGATGTTCGCCGCGCGCCGCGCCTCCAAGCGGCACCGGGCACTGATCGAGCAACAAGAGCGCCACCACCAAGAGCTTCGCGAAGACGAGCAGCGCGCCGCGGCAATTGCGCGATGCTGGCAGCGGCTGGTGTGGGTGGTGGAAACCGCGGGGATGGAACCGGCGTCCAGCGAAAGTGCCACGCTGGGCCTGGGTCCCGAACTTGCCCTGGAACTCCTGCGCGGGCTGCTCCGCGACGCCGAGCTGCTCGGCGATGAAACGCTGGCCGCGTCGGTGATGGTGTACCTCAATCAATTCTCTTTGGTGCTGGCACAACAGGCCGGGTCGCTTACTGGACTGACGACCGCTCGGCCGGCACCGGAGGCGAGCCTGGGCGACGACTCGACGCAGGTGATTGCCACGCCGCCACCGGCGGCATCGTCACCGCCATCGTCACCGCCACCGCCACCGCCACCGGCACCGGCCGATGAATCCCCCGACGTCCCCGCGGTCAAGGGAAGGCGCTGGCGCGGGTGACCACCACACGGCAACATATCGAGGACCTCGATCCCGCGTCGTGGGCGGCACTGGCCAAACGTGCCGCCGCGGTTGCAGTGGCCGCAGCCGACCGGCTCGAGAAGACCGCCCCCGCAGAACTGCTCGCGGTCGCGGCGATGAGCGAGCCGGATCTCGTCGCACACCGTAACCGCTCAGGACCGGAGCGAAAGCGGCTGTCGGCCGTAATGCGGCTGGTCGAAGCCGACCACTTGCGGGTATTGGCCGAGGGGCACGCCCGCGAAGCCCAACAGGAGAAGAAGGATGCCGAAGCTGCCGCGGCGTTGGCGCGCGCGGAAGTCCAACAAGCCGCAAGAGATGCCACGGCTGCGCGCGAGCACGCTCGTGAGGTGCAGGCGCAGGCGGCGCGGCGGGAATCGGAGCGGTCCGCGGAGCGGGCGGCCAGCGCGCGGGACTTCGAACAGTTGCGCACCGAGCTCGAACGGGTTCGTGCCGATGCAGCGGCCGAGGTCGCCGCGGCCCGTGAGCAGGCTAACGCCGCCGAGGCGCGCGCCGAGGAACGGACCCGAGAACGCACCGCCGAAAAAGCGACCGCTCGGCAGGCCTTCGAACAATTGCGCCTCGAGCTCGAACAGATCCGTTCTGACGCTGCCGCCGAGGTTGCCGCGGCAGGCGAGCAGGTCAGTGCCGCCGAGGCGCGTGCCCAACAGCGGGCCGACGAACGGGCGGCCGAGCGCGCGACGGCGCAGCAGGCGTTGGCGCGGCTGAGTGCTGAGCTGGAACAGGTCAAGGCCGACGCGGCGTCGGAGGTCGCCGCGGCGCGCGGGCAGGCCAGTGGTGAAATCGCGGCCGCCCACCAGGCTGCCGAAGCCGAGGTTTCGCGAACCCGCGCGGAGGTCGCCGAAGCCATCCAAGCCGTGGCCCAGGCGCGTGCTGAGGTCGAACAGGTTCGGGCGGCCGCACAGGCCGAAAGCTCAGCACCGCAACTGCTGGCCATTCCGATACCACCGCTGGGCGCGTCAGCCTATACGGGGCGGATTGAGCACGCGGTTTCCGTATTGCGTCAGATCGACTACGTACTGGAAGCCGGTCTCAGCGACGACCCCGGTACCGATACCGGGGCGGGGCGCCGCGTCGACCTCGAGCTGGTGCGCAACCTGCTGCATACGGTGCAGGAGCAGGCCGGGCATCTGTCTGAGGAGTTGCGCAACCTGCCTTCGTATTACAGCGCGCAATGGCAGGTCGAGGCCGCGAACACTTACGCCAACGCCGCAGCCAACGCGTACGGCGCTCTGCTGCAACGGATTGCGACGGTTACTGAGCAATTGCGCCACCAGGACGAGAACAGCGACGTCGTCGAGCTGGTCACCGCGATGCTCGACGAGCATCCCTGGCGCAGATACTGATCCGGGCCACGCGTCAGCGGCCGGGCCCACCCCGCAACTTGTTGCCGATCCGGATGCCGGGCAAGAGCAGGGTCCGCGGGATGTATCGGCCGCCGGTGCTCATGACCTTGGGCACCAAACCGGGTACCACGGTGCGCTTGCCGGCGAGCATCCCGCCGATGGCGGCATCGGCGACGTCGTGTGGCGAGACCTGGGCAAGGGGGATGTTGAACCGCTCGGCACTGGCGATCTCGGCCCACTCGGTGGGTACCGGACCGGGACACAGTGCGGTGACCGAAACGCCCGTTCCGTGCAGCTCCTCCTGAACAGCTTCGGAGAAGGTCAGCACGAAGGCCTTAGTGGCCGAGTAGACCGCCATGTAGGGCATCGGCTGGAAGCCGGCGATAGAGGCGATGTTGAGCACCGCTCCGGCACCGCGCTCCACCATGCCGGGCAGCACCGCGTGGGTGAGCTCCATCAACGCCAGCGCATTGAGGGTCACTTCCTCGCTCTCCCGTTCGAACGGCAACTCGTAGAAGACCCCGCTGGTGCCGAAACCCGCACTGTTGCACAGGCCCCCGATCGGATCGCTGCGCAGCCGATCGGCCAGCTGAGCCCGTGATTCGGCGTCGGACAGGTCCAGTGGCAGCACCTCGACGCCGACGTCGTACTCGTCGCCCAGTTGGTCGGCGAGCTCGTCGAGACGTTCGCGGCGCCGCGCGACCAGCATCAGCGGAAAGCCGCGGCCGGCCAGGCCTTTGGCCAGTTCGACACCGATGCCGGAGGAGGCGCCGGTGATGACGACGGTGGACTCTTTGCTCGGTTTCGGCAGACTCATGACGTCACCAATGTATCCCTCGGGTCGCCTGCAGAAATGTTTCGCTTCGCTTGTCCAGACCTGATGTGTCGCTTGCGGATTCGCGTCCCTTGGCCGCGGCGGAGTCCTGGAACATGCCGAAGGCGCGGTTACGCACCCGGTCCATCACTGCCGGGTTCACCGCGTCGGCCACCGCGGCGAACTGACCGAACGGCGAGCTGGACCGCCGCGGCCGGTGCACGATCGCGTCGGTGATCACGCCGGCGGCCTGATCCGGTGTCAGTGCCGGGAACTTGTCGTACATGGTGGTCGGGCTGATCATCGGGGTCCGTACCAGCGCCATGTGCACGGTGGTGAAGCGGATGTTCTCGTTGACGACTTCGGCCTGCAGCGCGTCACACAGGCTGTCCAGCGCGGCCTTGCTCGCGATGTAAGCACCGAAGCGGGGTGCGCGCGTCTGCACGCCGACCGAAGAGACGTTGATGATCTGGCCGTAGCCGCGTTCGCGCATCCCGGGAATGAACTTCAGGATGAGCTGAACCGCGCCCAGGTAGTTCAGCTGCATGGTCCGCTGGTAGTCGTGGATGCGGTCGTAGGACAGTTCCAGGGACCGCCGAATCGACCGCCCCGCGTTGTTGATCAGGATGTCGACGCCGCCGAGATCCGCAAGCACCTTGTCGGCCATCGCGGCGATCGCGTCCATGTCCGAGAGGTCGCACGGGTAGACGTGGGCGTCTCCGCCGTCGGCGCGAATATCGTCGGCGACTTTTTCCAGGTTCTCCAGGGTGCGCGCGACCAGCGCCACCGTGCCGCCGGCTTCGGCGATCTTGTGTGCGGCGGCCTCGCCGATGCCCGAGGACCCGCCGGTGATGAGGATGGTTCTGCCCTTGACGGCGTCGCTGAGTTTGCGGCCCTGCACCGCGTCGAGCAGGTTGCGCAGATAGAACGGGCGATATCGCCCAGCCGAATTCGGGGTGTTGATGATGTTGGACACCGTTGCGAACGGCTTTTCCACGAGGTTCGTCAGGTCACCAAGATTCATCGATTGTCGCTCCTGATAGCAAGGATGTGACACGGGTCATACGGCCAACCTAGGGCATCCGCGCCCGCGCCGGTGCACAGGGGGGCGCCGACGCCGGACGTGAACCCCGTCACAACGCAATCGGCTTGTTACGTAAGGTAATCCGCGCGTGATCGGTGCCTAATGGTCACGCAACCGGACAATGGTTGCCTGGCGCGATGGGTCTACTCTCACGCTTGCGCAAACGCGCGCCGGTCAGCATCTACGACAAAATCGGCGGCCACGAGGCCATCGAGGTCGTCGTCGAGGACTTTTATGTCCGCGTCCTGGCCGACGATCAATTGGCGGGCTTCTTTGCCGGAACCAACATGAGCCGGCTAAAAGGCAAGCAGGCGGAGTTCTTTGCCGCCGCCCTCGGCGGCCCGGAGCCCTACACCGGCGCGCCAATGAAGCAGGTGCATCAGGGACGCGGAATCACCATGCACCACTTCAGCCTGGTCGCCGGACATCTGGGCGACGCGCTGAGCGCGGCCGGAGTTCCCTCGCCGACGGTCACCGAGATTCTGGGTCTCATTGCCCCGCTGGCCGCCGACGTCGCATCCGGCGAAACCACCACGGCCAACGTCTGAGCGCCGGCCAATTCCGCCCGTTGTGGGCGTGTCGCGTTCCGCCTGCCGGTGGCAACCGGTAGTCAGCACATATGAGACTGATCGCCGCGCTCGTGGCAGCCCTGGTGCTAAGTGCTTGCAGCTCGAAAACGGCGCCACCGGCGTCGGGTCCGCCTTCCAGCGGATCATCGGCTGCGGCCCCGGCGTCACCGGTTGCCGGGCCGTCGCTCGACTGCACCAAACCGGCCAACGCCGCCCAGCAGCTGGTGTGCAACGACCCGAAGTTGACCGACCTCGACCACCGGTTGCAGACCGCCTTCACGCAGGCGCTGGACCGCCCGGGCGCGGACAAGGCGGCGCTGACGGCCGCGGAAAACGATTGGGCCGCAACTCGTGACAAGTGCGCGCAGAACTCTGACATGTCCACCTGCGTGCTGCAGGCCTACCAGACGCGGCTGGTCCAATTGGCCGTCGCCGATCCGGCCACGTCGATACCCCAGCTGATCACTTACCGCTGCCCAGCCGACAAAGGCCCACTGACCGCGCAGTTCTACAACCAGTTCGACCCCAAAGCGGCGGTACTGAATTGGAAAGGCAACCAGTACATCTTGTTTGTGGAAATGTCCGGCAGCGGCGCCCGGTACGGCCGCCAGGGCATCGAATACTGGGAGCACCAGGGTGAGGTGCGCCTGGACTTCAACGGCGACAAGTTCGTCTGCCAAACACCCTGAGCGCCATCAGGTTTCATTGTCGACAAGGGCCGCGAGTCGCCGGTTGAGATATCGGGCGACCCCGGCGTCCACGGTGAGGGCGATGGCCCTGCGGAAGGCGTCGGCTGCGGGCCGGCCGGCTTTGGCCAGCAGATGCGCACGGGCGCTCCACGCGGGCTGGAACTCGCCGACCGCGGGGTCGGTAATCGCGTCGAGGGCACGCAAACCTGCGTCGGGTCCGTCCAGCTCGCTGTCGACGACGGCGAGAGAAACCATTGCACCCAACGACGGAGCGATGTGCAGTAGCGCCCGATGCAGCTTGCGCAGCGCCACCCAGTCAACCTGGCCGTTCGCCGCGCGGGCGCAGTGCGTCGATTGGATCGCCGCCTCGTACTGATAACGGCCCGGACGGCCCAGGCGGTGGGCGCGATGCAGTAGCGCCTCCCCGCGTGCGATCATCGCCGCGTCCCACAGCCGGCTGTCCTGTTGGTCCAGCGGGACGAATTCGCCCCTGCCGGCGCGCCGCGCCGGGCGGCGTGACTCAGCCAGGCACACCAGCGCGGCCAGGCCCAGGACTTCAGGCTGCTCCGGCAGCAATTCGGCCAGGACCAGCGCCAGGTGCAGCGCCTCGGCCGTCAATGACTCGATGGGCGCGCCCGCCGGCTCGAGCTGCCAATCGATCGCCCACGCACCGTAGACCGCCTCCAGCACTGCCGGCAGCCGCTCGTCGAGATCGTCCCGGCCCGGGACGACGAACGGAATACGGGCATCGCGGATCCGTCGTTTCGCGCGGACCAGCCGTTGCGCCATCGTTGCGGCCGGCACCGAGAACGCACGCGCGATCGCGGCGGCCTCGATGCCGAGCACCGTCTGCAGCATCAGCGGCGTTCGGCAGTTGGCGGCGATCGCCGGGTGCGCGCACACCAGCATCAGCTCCAGCCGCCGATCGGGAATCGCGTCCGGGCCATCTCGGTCGTCCTCGGAAGCCGTTGCAGCGAGATCTGTTTCAGGCAGCGGGCCAGTTTTTCGGTAGGCATGCGACTTCCAGCGGTCGCGCTGCCGGTTGCGGGCCACGGTGAGTACCCAGCCTTCCGGATTTGCCGGGATCCCTTCGGTCGGCCAACTGATTAGGGCGCGCTCGAGCGCGTCGGCGATGGCGTCCTCGGCCGCGGCAATGTCGCCGGTCGGTGCGGCAAGCAGCGCCAGCAACCGGCCGTAGGATCCCCGAACCACCTCGGCCACCCGGGCCGCAACGTCACTCAGGCTGGTACCAACCTTTGCCACTGGCGTAAGTGACTGCGACGGGCCGTATCTCGATCGAGCCCCACGCCGCGGCCGGACAACGCTCGGCCCAGGACAGCGCGGCGTCGAGGTCTGGCACGTCGATTACGAAGACCCCACCGAGGCGTTCCTTGGTGTCAGCGAACGGGCCGTCCTGAATCCGCGGGGTGCCCTCGCGCGCGGTGAAGGTGGTGGAGGCGTGCGCCGATTGCAGCACCTGGGTGCCTACCAGCACACCGGCAGCATTCAGATCGTCGGCGTACTTGGCGAATGCCGCTCGCGCGGGCGCCATGTCTTCTTCGGTCAGCCCGATCTCGCTGCCCTCCTGGTAGTGCATGAGCAAGCAATATTGCATGGTCTAGTCCCCTTTCTCGTTCGATTGGGCTAGCTGGTGTCACCGCTATGACGATTGACCCCACCCCCGATCGACAGGTGAGAGCACTGCACCAGAATGCAGGTCATGTGTCGCTCATTCGAGTCTCTGGTAGCAGAGGCCATGGCGGCACCCGTTGAGGGCTGGGATTTTTCCTGGCTCGACGGGCGTGCGACCGAGGAACGAACGTCTTGGGGCTACCAACGGCTGATGAGCCAACGTTTGGCCACTGCGTCAGCCGCGCTGGACATCCACACCGGTGGGGGCGAGGTACTAGCGGGTGCGGAGAAGTTCCCGCCGACAATGGCAGCCACGGAATCGTGGCCGCCCAACGCGGCGCTGGCCACCAAACGATTGCATCCGCTCGGAGTAGTGGTTGTCGCCACGCGCGACGAGCCGCCGCTGCCGTTTGCCGACGAGTCGTTCGACCTGGTGACCAGTCGACACCCGATCACCGTGTGGTGGACCGAGATTGCCCGCCTGCTGCGCCCCGGTGGCACCTACTTCGCACAGCATGCCGGACCGGCGACGGTGTCCGAACTGGTGACGCACGTGATCGGCCCCCAGCCCCAGGCATGGTCCGAGCTGGAACCGGCCGCCCAGCGCGCCCAGGCCCAGGCCGCCGGGTTGGAGATCGTGGACATGCGCATGGAGCGGCTCAGAGCCGAGTTCTTCGACATCGGCGCCATCATCTATTTTCTGCGCAAGCTGATCTGGACGGTGCCGGACTTCACAGTCGAGCCCTACTACGAGCGGTTGCGCGAACTGCATGAACGGATCGAGACCGAGGGACGCTTCGTCACCCACCCGACGCGGGTTCTCGTCGAAGCGCGCAAACCGCACGGGACGTTCGATTGAACAGCCTCGTCACCCCTCATCTCGTAACACGTCCAGCGCGTGCTGCAGATCGGGCGGGTACGGGCTGACGATCTCGATCCGCCGGCCATCGGCCGGATGGTCGAATGCCAGGGAACGTGCGTGCAGCCATTGGCGTTCCAGCCCAAGCTTTTTCGCAAGAGTCGGGTCGGCCCCATACACGAGGTCGCCGCAGCAGGGATGGTGCAGCGCGGCGAAATGCACCCGGATCTGGTGGGTGCGACCGGTTTCCAGGTGCACGTCGAGCAGGCTGGCGGCGACGAAGGCCTCCACGGTGTCGTAATGAGTGAGGCTGTGCCGGCCGTTCTTGGTGACCGCGAACTTCCACTCGTTGCCGGGGTGCCGGCCGATCGGCGCGTCGATCGTGCCGCTGGACGGGTCCGGATGTCCTTGCACCAGCGCGTGGTATCGCTTGTCGACCGTGCGCTGTTTGAATGCCCGCTTGAGCACGGTGTATGCCCGCTCCGATATCGCGACCACCATCACGCCCGAGGTACCGACGTCCAGGCGATGCACGATGCCCTGGCGCTCGTGCACACCGGACGTGGTGATCCGGTAGCCGGCCGCTGCCAAGCCGCCCAGAACCGTGGGGCCGGTCCAGCCCACCGAGGCGTGCGCCGCCACGGCCGCGGGTTTGTCCACGGCGACGATGTCGGCGTCGGAATACAAGATCGTCATGCCCTCGATCTCGACGGGCGTGTTCTCCAGCGGTGCCGGCGCCTCGGGCAGCCGCACCTGCAGCCAGGCCCCGGATATCAGGCGGTCGGATTTTCCCGCCTGCACTCCGTCCAGCTCCACGCCGCCGTCTTCGGCCAGCGCGGCCGCGGCGGTGCGGGACAACCCCAGCAGACGGGCCAGCCCAGCGTCAACACGCATGCCCCCCAATCCTTCCGGAACCGGCATCGAACGGTGGGACATCAGCGCTGATCGGCCTTGCGGCCACTGGTGGCGCCCTCGGCTTTCCGCCGGCCTACGGTGTCGAAGTCGTAGCCGAAGATCGACAAGACGACCAGCAGGATCGCGCCCCCCACCACCGAGGGATCGGCGACATTGAAGACCGGCCACCAGCCGACCGACAAAAAGTCCACGACATGACCTCGCAGCGGACCGGGCGCCCGGAAGAAGCGGTCCACCAGGTTGCCCATGGCGCCGCCCAGGATCATCCCGAGACCCAAAGCCCACCAGGGCGACACCAAGCGGCGTCCCATCCAGAAGATGCCGACCACCACTCCCGTCGCGATCAGTGTCAACACCCAGGTGTAGCCGGTCGCCATCGAGAACGCGGCCCCCGAGTTGCGCACCAACGTCCAGGTAACGGTGTCGCCGATGATCGACACCGGCTGCCCGGGGGGCAGCAGTCTGACGGCCAGCACCTTGGTGACGATGTCGAGGACCAGAACGACCGCCGCGACCGACAACAGCAGGCGCAGCCGCCGCGGCGGCGCGGGAGCTTCGGGTTCGCCAGCGTCCCCGGTCCCCTCGGCTGAGGTCAGTGGATCGGCCGATCCGGTTGGTTCGTCAGGCACTCCCCCATCATCCCCCAGACGCACTGTGGTCCCCGCACGCGGATAGGCGTGCCACCGGTGCGAGATGATGCCCTGATGCGCCGGCTCACCGTCATCACCACCGGAGGGACGATATCGACCAGCACAGACGCCGACGGGGTGCTCCGGCCTGCCCGCAGCGGCGCGGCACTGACGTCCGGATTGGACGTTGATGTCATCGATCTGATGAGGGTCGACAGCTCGCAGCTGACACTGGCCGACTGGGACCGGATTCGCGCGGCGATGCAGGCTGCGATCGACGCCGGCGCCGACGGCATCGTCATCCTGCACGGCACCGACACAATGGAAGAAAGCGCGCTGTGGCTAGAGCTCACTTATGCCGGGGACGTCCCGGTTGTGCTGACCGGCGCAATGCGCAGCACCGACGCCCCCGACGCCGACGGCCCGGCCAACCTGCGCGACGCGCTGAAAGTGGCGGCCAGCCTCGACGCGCGTGACCTCGGTGTGCTGGTGTGTTTCGCGGGCCGGGTATTGCAGCCGTTGGGTATGCGCAAGGCATTCACCGACGAGCTGAGCGGCTTCGCGGGACCGCTGCTGGGCACTGTCGACGGTCACGTGACCCTGAGCCGCACCAAGACCCGGCCGTATATTGGCGACCTCAGCGCCGGCGCCGACGCACCCCGCGTCGACATCGTCGCGGCATACCTGGGCAGTGACGCCGTAGCGCTGGACGCCTGTGTGGCTGCCGGGGCACGCGCGGTGGTGTTGGAAACGCTGGGCTCGGGCAACGCCGGACCCGCGGTGGTCGAGGGCGTGCGCCGGCACTGCCGCGAGGGGGTCGTGGTTGCGGTGTCAACCCGGGTCGCCGGCGGGCGTGTCAGTGCGCGCTACGGACCTGGGCACGACCTGGTGCAGGCCGGCGCGGTGCTGGTGCCGCGGCTAGCGTCGCCGCAGGCGCGGGTCCTACTGATGGGGGCGCTGGCGGCCAAGCTACCGGTCGCCGAGGTCATCGACCGGTGGGGATGAACCCGACTCCTCAACTCGTAGTTCACCGACATACTCGGGCCACTCCAGGCTGTCGACCGGGTTGGCACTGGTCACGTCTTCGGTTTCGATGGGGAAGGTGCGGGCCGGGCCCGGGCCCGAACCGCGAGTCTCGAACCGGATGGTGACCACGCCGTGGCCTGCCCCCTGCACCCAGCCGTGCCCGAATTCGCGATGCGCAACATCGTCGCCGACCCGCCACGGTGCGGTGTCCGCCCCGGCCAGCTGCGCGGCGCGCGGCATCTCGAAATCCTGGCCCGCTTCCTCCGGCATCGCCGGCGAGAGGTCCAGATCCGGAAACAGCGACTCTTGACGCACATCGCTCAAACCCGAAAACCCAACGCCCAGAAGGCGAATCGGGCCAATCTGCAGCGGGTCTAGCAGCAGTCGGCGGGCCATGGCGAGCAGCGCAGCCGCCTCGGTGGTCGCATACGGCAGGGTCGCCGAGCGGGTCAGCGTGCCCATGTCGGATTTCTTCAGTTTCACCGTGACGGTCCGGGCGCCACGGCCGTCGCGCAGCAGGCGTTGATGTGCGTGCTCGGCGATCGGCTCGATCGCCTCATGCAACTGGTCCAGGCTGGTCAGATCGACCGCGAAGGTGGACTCGGCGCTGATCTGTTTTGCTTCGGCCCGCTCGGTGACAGGGCGGTCGTCGATGCCGCGGGCCAGCCGGTGCAGCGCGGGCCCAATAGTCGCGCCGAGGATGTTGGCCGCTTCGGCGTCGGTCAGTGCGGCCAGTTCTCCGATCGTCTCGATGCCGAGTCGATGCAGCTTCTCTTCGGCCACCGGGCCGATGCCCCACAGTCGCCGCACCGGCAGCCCGCCGAGCAGCGACTGTTCTTCGGCACGTCGAACCACCCGAATCCCGTCGGGTTTGGCCAGGCCAGACGCGATCTTGGCGATCTGCTTTCCCGAACCCGCGCCGACCGAGGCGATCAGACCCGTCTCGTCGCGCACCCGGTGTCGCAGTTCCTCGCAAAAAGTCTCGACGTCCTCGGCCGAAGCCCCGGCCAGTTGTTGCGGCTCTCCGAAGGCCTCGTCAAAAGACAGTTGCTCGACGACGGGAACCAGGCTGCGCACCGTGTCGAAGACGCGCCTGCTCGCCACCCCGTACACCACGCCGCGCGGCGGCAGCACCACTGCCGTCACGCCGATCAACCGGCGAGCCTGATGCATCGGCATCGCCGAGCGAGCACCGAATACCCGCGCCTCGTAGCTGGCCCCAGCCACCACGCCCCGCCCGCCCAGGCCGCCGACCAGCACCGGCCGACCGCGCAAGGTGGGCCGCGTCAGTTGTTCGACGGATGCGAAGAACGCGTCCATGTCCAGGTGCAGCACCCAACGGGACTCCACGAATGCCGATGCTATTTCGCTTTGTGGAGCTAACGTCGTTGCGCATGGCGATGAATTTGTGTCACAGGTTGTGCTGCAGCTCGAATCGCTGGGCGCGGGAAGTGGAAGAGCGCGGGTTGCCGTGGGCACTGGCTGGCGTGGAACTGGGCGACAACACTCTTGAGATCGGACCGGGATACGGCGCCTTTCTGCGAGTGTTAATGAACAAGACAGCAAAGCTCACCGCGGTCGAAATCGACGCCGCGATGGCGCACCGGCTGCAGGAACAGTTCGGAGCCGGGGCAAACATCATCAACGGCGATGGCACCGATACCGGATTGCCCGCTGACGAGTTCAGCTCGGTGGTGTCATTCACGATGCTGCACCACGTCCCTACCGCCGAGCTGCAGGACCGGCTCTTTGCCGAGGCCTTCCGCGTGCTTCGCCCCGGCGGTGTCTTTGCCGGCAGCGACGGGGTTCCGTCGGTGATGTTCAGGATTCTGCACTTCCGCGACACCTGCAATCCCGTGCCACCGGAGAACATGCCGGACCGCTTGCGCGCAGCGGGCTTTCACGATGTAGAGGTAAACGTTGATGCCGGCAGGCAGCGCTGGCGGGCAATCAAACGGTGATTCCTTCGCTAGACTGCGCACCACCGAGACGGCCCAGCGCCGGAAATGAGAAGGAACGTGTCGCCGTCCCATACCGAGTTCCCTGAAGTGGACCGATCCGGTGGCGATCCCGCCGCGGCACTCCGCCAACAAGTCGAGGCATGGACAGCTAATCCCGCCCTGGGCGAGCTGGTCGAGATGTTTGGCGGGAGCCTTCCGCAGGGACTCAGCCTCCCGGCTCAACTCGCATTTCTCGACGAGTTCAGTACCGTGTGGGATTACCGGGGGCAGGCACGGGCCCACAATGCCGGCCGGGTGCACAGCCAGGATGCCGCCGGCGCGGTCAGGTGGTTGATCCCGCGCCTGAGGTTGCCCGACTGGCAACTGGACAAGATCACCGCGCTGGCCGGCGAGCTAGGTCTCACGGGCGAATCTACGCCGGTCGCAACAGAGTTCGACCACATACTGGTGATCGGCGGTGGGCGGTATACCAACCTGCTCCGAGCCGGCTACGCACGAGAAATGGCCACCGGTCGACGTGTCGGCCACGTGGTGCTGGCCGCCGCCTCGCGCGGCCTACTGGACTCCGAACAGGACGCGGTCGCCGCCTGCGCGCCCGGGGCACGGACAGAATTCGATCTCCTGGTGGCCGCGGCGGCCGACGTATTCGGGCTCGACACCCGGCAAGCCCGGGACCAAGCGCGCGAACGCGCCGACCGGCCCCAGCGCGACCGGACGGTGTGGAAATTCGCACCCGACACCAATGACCTCGGCGTGCCGATCACTTTGCTCGAGACACCGTCGCCAGACCCAGAAAACCGTCGGGCCAACTCCGGTGACACCTACACGTTTGCCGCCCGGACGGTTGGCATGCATCGATCGACGTGCTTGCTGGTGACCGGTCAACCGGTGGTCCCCTACCTACACTTCGAGGCATTGCGAACTCTGTCGCTACCCTTCGGAATTCGCTTGGAGTCAGCCGGGTTCGGGGTGGACCGATACAACAGGCTCAGTGATTTGGACCAACAGCATCCGGCCAAGCTCCTGCAGGAGGTCCGCTCGACGATCCGATCCGGCCGAGCCCTGATCGAACAACTCGCGACCCCGGAGGTCGAGCCAACGTACGACGGATGACGCCGGATCCGTCAGGCGGATATGGTGCACGGCGTTACCGGCGCATAGCTGCCCAACACAGGCCGCGGGCGTCCCTGCGGCGGCCACGGTCGCAGCCCCATGTTCGCCAGATAGCGCACCGGGCTGGTGTGCCTACCCTCGACACGAACCTCGAAATGCAAGTATCCGTCCGGTGATTCGGCTTCACCGCCGAGTGTGCCGATCCGCGCGCCCGCGGTTATGTGATCGTCGATCGCGATCGGCCGGTCGCCATCGGATCGGAACACGTAGACGGTATCGACATTCGCGTTGGAGATCGTGACGGACAAAAACCCGCTGTTCAGATCGAGATCGACTGCACGACCGACTATTCCGGAAGCGACAGCGTATATCGGGGTTCCGCGCTCGGCGGCGAAGTCGACGCCAGGGTGAAAGCCACCCGCTTTGGGGCCGTAGGCAGAACCGAAGGCCAGTCGCTCCCGGTCGATGGGCAGCCGCGCGCCCGGCTCGGCCGGGTCGAAGTCGCCGCGCTTGCGCCGCCAGTAGTCGGCCTTCAACAGATCTATCTCGTCGAGCGCATAGCCGAAGAGTAGGGCTCGGTCGTAGGGTACGCCAAAGTTCAATTGACAGTTGGGATCTAACCTGCGGTAGTGCTCGACCTTAGCGATCCGTTCTGCAAGTGAAGCCCACCCGGTGTGGACCAACCGAATCTCATTGACCAGTTCGATCCGGCCGTGGTCGGTGATGTTGACGGGCCAGTGCGTATTGTGCAGCGCCTTCGATCCTGCGCGTAGGCCCGGGTACCAGCGCCAGAACGGCCCGCGGACAGATTCCGCGCTTCCCATAATCGGGATCATGTCCGGGAAGTCCGGATCATCCCAGCTGGGAATCATCGGGCACATCAGCGCGGCGACGTCCGGCGGTGTGCGTGACAGGACTTCGCGGATGTCGACGTCGGCCTGAACGAACTGATCCGAATCGATCATCAAAATCCAGTCCGAGCGGCAGAAATCGGCCATCCGGTACAGCAATTCCAGCCCGGCGGACTCGGGAATCAGCCACGGCGTCGGCGGCAGATCCGAACGGGCGCGAACGATGTTCGTCACCGCAGGATGTCGCCTCAGGATCGGGTCGGTGTTGTCGGTACTGCGGTCGTCAATCACATAGATGTCGTCACACCAGCCGGCTAACGAATCCAACGCTGTCCGCAACGTGCGCTCTCCGTTGTGCACACGAAGCAGGGCCAGAATCCGCATCGCCCCTCCGCTACCCAGGGCGGGCCTCGGTCCGCCAGCCAAACCGCATCCAGTACGCAAGAACTCGCGTTCCACCCTATGGCGCAACGCCGAGGTCCGACACGGAATTCGGCCATTCCGGCGGTGGATTCAGCTTTAGTAACTCAGTCGCAGCCGTCACCGAATACATTGTGCGAAATTCACCGAGTTAGCTAGCATACGCCCGTGGACGACAGGCTTGCATACCCTGATCAAGCCGCGTTTCTCGCGCTGCGGGCACTTGGCTTTGCGACGCTCATCCAGTTCACCTGGATTTACGACCGTGCAATTGATATTGACGGATTAGTTCGCTTTCAGCACAACCTTGGGCAAGGGTTAATGGGGCGCAGAGTCGAACGATCACCGCTGGGTTTCGCGCGTGATCGGTGGGTCCTATCTCCGGCACCGAAAAATCTCGACATCGCGCCGAAGCCGCGTCGACGCGCTGATTTCAGCGCGTGGGTTGACGAGCGGGCAGGCGTACCCATCGATCCCGAGCACGGACCCAGCTGGCATCTCGGCGTGCTTCCGCTCGAGGACGGTGGGTGCGTGGTGAGCCTGGTGGCTTCGCATGTCGTTATCGATGGGGTCGGGATGTGCCTTGCGATCGCCGATGCGGTCGAGGGCAGGACTCGCAATCTGGGTTATCGGCCCGCCGGTTCGCGCACGCTCGGGCGGGCTCTGATCGAGGACGGCTGGCAAACCCTCGCCGCGACACCGGAGTTGACGCGGGCAGCGGTCGCCGGCGTGCGGTGGGCCTGGCGCAACCGGGCGGACCTCTTCACGTCCAACGTGGCCACGCCAATTTCCTCGCGGGCCGCTGCTGGCGATCACGCCGTTTCGGTGCCCACTCTCATCGCATACCTCGACGCCGAAGAATGGGATGATTGCGCGAGACGCCTTGGCGGAACCAGCAATTCGCTACTTGCAGGATTGGCGTCCCGGCTCGCAGTCAGGGTTGGACGCGTTAGTGACGATGAAACAGTAACCCTCTGGATTCCGGTGAACGAGCGTGCCCCGGACGATGCGCGTGGGAACGCGTGGACGAGAGCGATCGTCAAGGTCAACGCGACGGGCGCGGCGCGAGACCTCAGCGAGATCCGGGTCAAGATCAAGCAGGCACTTATCGATCAAACACCGAGCTCCAACGAGTGGTTCGCACTGCTGCCACTGACATCGATGACGCCGAAATGGCTCTACAGAAGGCTGGTGACGATGTGGTCGAGTGTCACCGATCTTCCGATTGATTGCTCCAATTCCGGTCAGCTGGACACCGCGGTAAACCGACCGGACGGGACCGAAGCCGACTACCTGTCCGTACAACCGATCGAGCCCGGTATCAAGAAGAGCCGGCTCGAGCATATGGGTGGACAGCTCTTCCTTGGCTCGATGCGGATCCATGGAAAGATCTGCATCTCGATCACCGCTTATCTTGTCGGCCGCCGAAATTCCAAAGATGAGCTGCGCGAACTGATATCACGCACCTTCGCCGAATTCAATCTGACTGCGGCGATCGACTGATTTGCGTCCAAGCGAGGCGAGGGTCTCAGCGATCACCGGCCTCACCTAGATCGGCCGCCTCCTCCTCACTCCGCTACACGGAGCGCATCGTCGCCGGCCCGAGCCCAACTGGCCGCCTCCTCCCTCACTCCGCTACACGGAGCGCATCGTCGCCGGCCCGAGCCCAACTGGCCGCCTCCTCCTCACTCCGCTACACGGAGCGCATCGTCGCCGGCCCGAGCCCAATTGGCCGCCTCCTCCTCACTCCGCTACACGGAGCGCATCGTCGCCGGCCCGGGATATCGCGACCCGAACGCCGTCGCCGATCTCGACTCCGTCGGCCGGTTCGCCGAATTCGAATCTGGTAGCCAGAATTTCACCGGCGATCAGATCCCGGTGCGCATGTGCCCAGTCTTGCCGCTCGGCAGGTACCGCGATAACCACCTGGATGCGGTCGGACACATCAAGACCGGTCGTTTTGCGCAGCTCCTGCAGCTCGCGGATGCGGTCCTTGGCCCAGCCTTCGGCTTCCAGCTCCGGCGTCACCGTGCCGTCGAGGACAACCAGGCCGGTGCCGCCCGGCAACGCCGCGGTGAACTCCGGGTCGGCGGCCACCAGCCGCGAGCTGTACTCCTCGGGCTGGAGCACGGCAGGGCCGGCGGTCAGCGTCCCATCCGGATTGACAACGCCCTCGCCGGCCTTGACCGCCTTGATCGCCGCCTGCACATCCTTGCCCAGCCGCGGGCCGGCGACCCGTGCGTTGACGGTGAGCTCGAAGCGGCCATAGGTGTCGATCGCGTCGGTCAGTTCGACCTGCTTGACGTTGAGCTCGTCGCCGATCAGATCGGCGAACGGCTTCAACCGTTGCGGATCTTCGACGGCCACAGTGAGTTTCGGCAGCGGCAGCCGCACTCGCAGCTTCTTGGCCTTGCGCAACGACGACGCCGCCGAGCAAACCTCGCGCACCTGATCCATGGCGGCAACCAAGTCGGCATCGGCGGGCAGCTCTTCGCTGCGCGGCCAGTCCGTCAGGTGCACCGAACGCTCGCCGGTGATCCCGCGCCATACCATCTCGGTGGTCAGCGGAAGCAGTGGAGCAGCCAGCCTCGCGGTCACCTCCAAAACGGTGTGCAAGGTGTCGATCGCGTCGACGTCTTCCTCCCAGAACCGCGAGCGCGACCGTCGCACATACCAATTCGTCAGCGCCTCGGCGAACTGCCGCAGCTGCTCGCAGGCGCCCGAAATGTCGCAAACCTCCATCGAATCGGTGAGGTCATCGCGCAACTCGGCCAGCTTGGCCAGGATGTAGCGGTCCAGCACGTGAGACGAATCAGTGCGCCAAACACCGACTTTCGGCGCATACAGGGCCAGGAAGCTGTACGCGTTCCACAGCGGCAGCAAAACCTGCCGCACCCCCTCGCGGATACCTTGTTCGGTGACGATCAGATTCCCGCCGCGCAGGATCGGCGACGCCATCAGAAACCACCGCATGGCGTCGGAGCCGTCGCGGTCGAACACTTCGTTGACGTCGGGGTAGTTGCGCCGCGACTTGCTCATCTTCTGGCCGTCGGAACCCAGCACGATCCCGTGTGCCACACAGCTTTTGAAGGCGGGCCGGTCGAACAGCGCGGTGGCCAGCACATGCAGGGTGTAAAACCAGCCGCGGGTCTGCCCGATGTACTCCACGATGAAGTCGCCCGGGTAGTGACCTTCGAACCAGTCGTCACTCTCGAATGGATAGTGCACCTGGGCGTAGGGCATGGAACCCGAGTCGAACCAGACGTCGAGCACGTCGGGGATGCGCCGCATCGTGCTGCGGCCGGTCGGGTCGTCGGGGTTGGGGCGGGTGAGTTCGTCGATGTAGGGCCGGTGCAGGTTGTCGGGCCGAACGCCGAAGTCGCGCTCCAGCTCGTCAAGGCTGCCGTACACGTCGATGCGCGGGTAGGCCGGGTCGTCGGATTTCCACACCGGAATCGGCGTACCCCAGTACCGGTTTCGTGAGATCGACCAATCCCGCGCACCCTGCAGCCACTTGCCGAACTGGCCGTCTTTGACGTGTTCGGGATACCAGGTGATCTGCTGGTTGAGTTCCACCATGCGGTCGCGGAATTGGGTCACCTTGACGAACCACGACGACACCGCCCGGTAGATCAACGGGTTTCGGCAGCGCCAGCAGTGCGGGTAGGGGTGCTCGTAGGTCTCATGGCGCAGCAGCACCGCGCCGTTGACCGCCGCGGGCCCGCTCTGATTCTTCAGGTCACGGATGATCTGGGTGTTGGCCTCGAAAACGTGCTGCCCCTGGTAGTCCGGGACGCTGGCGTCGAAGCGGCCCTTGGAGTCGACCGGCGTAACGGGCACGATTCCCACCGGGTCGGTGGTCGCCATGTCGTCTTCGCCGTAAGCCGGCGCCATATGCACCAGTCCGGTGCCGTCCTCGGTGGTGACGAAGTCGGCCGAGAGCACCTGAAAAGCGTTGGGCGACTCCATGAAATAGGCAAACGGCGGCAGATAGCTCGTACCCAGCAGATCCGCTCCGCGGTAGCTGCCCAACACCTCGGGCTCTTCACCGAGTTCGCGCGCGTAGGCGGCCAGCCGCGCCTCGGCCAGCACGAAGCGCCGATCGCCAACCGCGACCTGCACATAGGCCACATCCGGGTGCACAGCCACCGCCAGGTTGGACGGCAGCGTCCACGGTGTGGTCGTCCACACCAGCAGGTAAGCGCCATCCAGCGCGCCGCCCGTGACCTGGAAACCGACGGTCAAAGCGGGATCCTGCCGGCTTTGGTAGACGTCGTCGTCCATCCGCAGTTCATGGTTGGACAGCGGGGTTTCGTCGCGCCAGCAATACGGCAACACCCGGTAGCCCTCGTATGCCAGGCCCTTGTCCCACAGCTGTTTGAAGGCCCACAGCACCGACTCCATATAGCTGATGTCGAGCGTTTTGTAGTCGTTGTCGAAGTCGACCCAGCGGGCCTGGCGGGTGACGTAGGCCTGCCATTCGTCGGTGTAGCGCAACACCGATGCGCGGCAGGCATCGTTGAACGCGGCGATACCCATGACGTCGATCTGGGACTTGTCAGTGATGCCCAGCTCGCGCTCGACTTCGAGCTCGGCGGGCAGCCCGTGGGTATCCCAGCCGAAGCGGCGTTCCACCTTGTAGCCGCGCATGGTGCGGTAGCGCGGCACGATGTCCTTGACGTAGCCGGTGAGCAGATGCCCATAGTGCGGCAGGCCGTTGGCAAAGGGCGGGCCATCGTAGAAGACGTACTCCGGGGCGCCGTCGCGGCGGGCGATGCTGGTCCGGAAGGTGTCGTCGCGAAACCAGTAGTCGAGGACCTCCAGCTCGAGGGCCGAGAAGTCGGGCGCGCCGCCGCCCAGCTTGGGATATGCCCTGGGGTCAGCGTTATCGGTCAAAGTCCGTCGTCTCCCGTGTGCCACGTCAGGCCCGGGGACGACGGTGCGCTGATGCGCAGCCGCCGCGGTACCACCCCGCTTGCCACGCTGAAGCGTGACCGCTCAACTTGAGGCTGTGACGGGCCTACCCGTTCGGCTCTACTGGGCCTGGCTGGCTGTTCTTCCGAAGGCTCCCCGGTGATGGCCGGATCGATGCCGTTGGGTCGATTCTACGGCTCCAAGGGGCTACCTGGCCGCAGGCGGTACCTGCAGCCGGGTAACCCCTTGTAGCCGGGCTTGGTCGTTCATCGACTAGGCCTGGATTTCGAGGATCCCAGCCCGCCACAGCGCTGCGTACATGTGGCGCAGCGGAACGGTCAGCAACCGGGCCGCCCCGTCGACCAGCGGGTCGCCACCGGCGCCGAAAGGCTTGCTGTCGGTCCGGCGCGCCGCCTTCTTGGGCGCGGGCGCGGGAACCTCGATGGGCGCGGTGTCGCGCACGACGTGCAGCTTGGGCGCGGCGGTTACGGTTACTACTTCGTCGTACAGAACAGCGGTCATGATCGCCTCCTAGCGGGGAATCAAGCGGAACATCTGAGCTACTGGGACTGGCTTGGTTCCGTCCCGTAGCGGTTCCGATCTAGAGGCGCTTGGCGTCTGCGATGACGACTCAGCGAAGAGCAGCGCGGCAGAGATCGGTTCGGGACGAAACGGCGCCCGGATATCGATCCGGACTATCACTGGAACTCATGCGTCCCTCACCTCCTCATGGCCACACCGCGTGCGGACAACCGCACGATTTACGCGCGCACAAAGGAGCACAGGAAAGACCGACGACCGCCGGAAAATCCGCACCCCTCTCGTCAGAGCTTTGGCACCACACGACGTGTCCGATAAATCGGAAGCCACCTGGGCTCAACCCTTAAGCCGGGAGGAGCTGTCCTGACCCGGGGCGTCTTTCGACGTTCGGGGTCAGTGGCCTGTGTTCGTGTAGCCGCCTCACCTAACGAGGTGCTTACCGGACCGATGATGCACGACCCATCCGACTCGGTCAACGTGATCGAGGCCCTGTGTCCGAATCTTTACGCTTTCACTAGGCCCACTGACAGCAATTGGTCAGGTTTGTGGCCTCTGACCTGGTGTTATGGACGTCACAGTCAACCGTGTGAATCACGTAAGAATCGTCGCTGTGAGGTCACGACGGGCGCGGGCGCAGCCCGTCGAGCACCAGCGAAACGACGAAATCCGCGACGTCGGCCGCGCCGACGTCGTCGTCGGTGTTCAGGCGCCGATGCGCCAGTTGGCCCACCAGCGCGGCCACGGTGTAGGCGACCATCCGCGGTGGGGCTGCCACCACCTCGCCACCGTCTTGAGCAGCTACGACAAAGATTTCGATGTCGTCGATGAACCGCTCGTAGATCCCGCCCAGGTGCTTCTCGAATCGGTCGCCGAGGGCGTAGGCGTCGCGGAAGAGCAGCTTCACCGTGGCCTTGTCGGCTTCGAAAAACTCGAACGTCGCCTGCACAGCGGCTTGTAACAGGCTCCGGAACGGCGCTTCGCCCCCGGTCAACGACGACAACGCCGCGGTCAGATGTGCCCGCAACGCGTCTTCCTCGACGGCCATCAACGCATGGAATAGGTCATCTTTGGAGTCGAAATACCAATAGACCAAGCCGTAGGCCATGTCGGCCTGCTTGGCGATGTCGGCGATGGTGGTGGCATGAAAACCCTTGGCGGCGAACACTTCTTTGGCCGCGGCCATGATCTCCTCGCGCCGCTGCAACTTCTCTTCGTCGCTGACCGCACGCCGGCGCCGGGTACCGGCGCTGCTCACTTCACGTCACCTGTCAACGAGACCCTCGAGCTGCCCGATCGTATCGATGAACTCCTCGACCATCTCGAGCACCACCGAGCGCGTCGGGCGCACGCGCTGCAGCGAACCGACTACCTGACCGACGAAGTAGGTCGCCAGCTCACGAGCCTTGGCGCCGGGCTGCCCCGCCGCCTGGTTGATGCGCAACTGGGGCTCATTGATCAGCGCGTTCTGCAGCGGCATGCCAAGGGGCTTGGGTGTGTCGGGCCGCTCCCACTCGTCGGTCCAGGCCGTACGCAGCATGCGTGCGGGCTTACCGGTCATCGATCGGGACCGCACCGTGTCCGACGAACTCGCGGCCAAGAACTTGTCCTTGACCACCGGCGGCGTCTCGGCTTCTTCGGTGGTCAACCACACCGAGCCACACCACACACCTTCGGCGCCCAGCGCCAGGGCCGCGGCGATCTGGCGGCCGCGCGCGATGCCGCCCGCGGCCAAGACCGGCGTCGGGGCCACTGCATCCACCACTTCTGGAACCAGCACCATGGTCGATACTTCGCCGGTGTGGCCGCCGGCTTCGGTGCCCTGGGCGACGATCAGGTCCACGCCCGCGGCCGCGTGTCGTCGTGCGTGTTCGGTGGTGCCGGCGAGGGCGGCCACCAGCACATCCCGCTCGTGCGCCCGCTCGACCAGGTCGTGCGGCGGCGGCCCGAGCGCGCTGGCGATCAGCCGGATGTCGTGGGCGAAGGCCACCTCCAGTAGCGGCTCGTAACCCTTGGGTGAGATGTTGAGCCCGCCGCCACCGGCAGCCACGCGCTCGTCGGCCGGTGCGACAATTCCGTACCGGGCCAAAAGATCTTCGACGAACGCGCGGTGCTCCTCGGGCAGGAGGTCCTGGACCTGCTTTGCGTTGATTCCGCCTTGCTCGGCGCCAACGTACTTGGGCGGCAACAACAGATCGACGCCGTAGGGCTTGCCGCCGGTCTGCTCCTCGATCCAGGTGAGTTCGCTATCGAGCCTTTTGGGGCTGTGCGCGACGGCGCCGAGCACACCGAACCCGCCGGCGTTGGTGACCGCGGCCACGACATCGCGGCAGTGACTGAAGGCGCAGATGGGAAACTCAACACCGAGCAATTCGGCGACTCTGGTTCGCATTTCGTGGACGCTAAAAGCTATTGATTGATATGTCAATCGAGTCCGGTAGCCTACCCGCTATGGCCGAGCCGTTGACCGCCGCAGAGCAGCACAAGCGCCGTCAGGCGGTACGCGATCTGATGCAGAGCACACCGTTCATCGGCGGGCTCGGCCTCGTCTTCGAACGCTACGAACCCGACGACGTGACGATCCGGCTGCCGTTCCGCGAGGACCTCACCAATGACGGCATCTACTTTCACGGCGGGGTGATCGCCTCGGTGCTCGACACCGCCGGTGCCGCCGCCGCGTGGTCGAACCACGACTTCGACAAGGGCATGCGCGCCTCGACCGTCGCGATGAGCATTCAGTACACCGGCGCCGCCAAGCGGTCAGATCTGCTCTGCCAGGCGAGAACCGCGCGGCGGCGCAAGGAACTCATCTTCACCGAGATCACCGCCACCGACCCGGACGGCAATGTCGTGGCCCATGCCGTGCAGACCTACCGGATCGTCTGAACCCCAAGGCTTTACACCTTCGCCCAACGTGCACTCAGGGTGAAAAAATCGCCAAAATGTCGCAGTGATTACACGCTCGGCGAGCTACTGGGGCGAGACGCCGTCCGGCGGCCAGCTCGCAACCCCTTCTTCCAGCGGGACCTGCAGACTCTTCAGCAGCGACGCCACCATCCGCCAAGAGCCTATGGCCGTAACGAGTTCGATGAGAACCGTTGTGTCACCCTGCAATTCGCGCTCACAGGCGGCCCAGCTCTCCGCACTGACCGCGCCGTCGCGCACGACGTCGTCGGTGGCCGCGAGGACGGCGCGCTCGGTCGCCCCGAAGCCGGAATAGCTTTGCCAATCCCGCACCCCGAGCAGGTCCTCGGCCGTCACGCCGAGCCCGGACGCCACGCGCCAGTGCTGGGTCCATTCGTAGTCGCAGGCGGTGAGCCAGCCGATGCGCATGATCACCAGTTCGCGCAATCTGGGTTCCAGCGCACCGTGCCACAGCATCGTGGCGAGCAGATCATTGAATGTCCGCGCCAGCCGTGGATGGTTCAGCAGAACCTGAAAGATGCTGAGGTCGGCCATGTAATCGGGCACACCGGCTTCGTCGGCCGCGGCTTTGGCCTCGGCGACCGGCAACAGGGGCACCCGGGTCGGCTTCATGGATGTCATGGTGTGAGCACTCCGTGTATCGGCGGCAGGGCGTCGCGTTCTCCGGCCATGGTAGCCAGCAAATCCTCGGCAGCTTCGAAGCGCACGCAACGGCGTGGCACGCTTTCGAAGGGGTAGCGACCAGAACGCAAGAGGTCGAGAGCGGCCCGGTAGGCGGGGGTGTCCACGCCGAGGGCGCCGATCACCCGTAGCTCCTTGACCACGACCACGTCGGGGGAAAATCCCGGCGCGCCGCTGCCGAAGCCGCGCGTTCCGGCGACGACGACGGTTCCGGCGGGACGCGCCAGTGCGATGGCTTGGGCGAACGCCGCCGGCGCCTTCGCAGTCACGTCGACCACGACGTCGGCCAGCCCGCCGGTCGCGCGCGACAGGGCGGCCACCGGATCCTCGACCGTCACGTCGACGGCCAGGTCAGCTCCGAACTGCGCGGCCAGCGCCAATCGCTCGGCGTCACGCGGACCCGCTCCGGTCACCAGCACGAATCCCGCACCCGCCTCTTTGGCCGCGGCAGCGGCGCACAAGCCCCGGATACCCGGGCCCAGAACCGCGACGACATCACCGGTCTTAGTACCCGGAACGGTTGCGCCCCAACGTATTCCAGCGCCCAGCGGGTTGAACAGCGTAGCCACTTCGGGGCGCAGGTCACCGCTCACCGGCAACACCATGGAATCGGGTGCCAGATACTGGTATTCGGCGTAGCCGCCCCACAGTCCGGGAGGGCGGTCAGCCGGAATGAAACCGTACATGTCGGCGAGACCGTGGCGAATGCAGCGCCGGTACTCCCCCGAAAGACACTGCGCGCATTGGCGACAGGACTGGAACACCTCGACGGCCACCCGGTCGCCAGCGGACACGCCCCAGCGCTGGGCCGCTCGGGCTCCGATCACCTCGATCGTCCCGACCGTTTCGTGGCCGGGCACGAACGCAAAGCCGCCAGAGAGCTCGCCGGTGTACTGCTCGTGATCGGTCCCGCACAGCCCGCAGGCCTCGACCCGCACCAATGCGTCGTCAGCGCCGATATCTGGAAGTCGAAACTCGCGAGCGACCAAGCTGCGCGGGGCGTCCAGCACCAATGCCCGCGCAACCGAGCCGTCCGGCATGGCTCTAAGCGTCCAAGCGGCTGAACTCGCGTTGCCGGTAGAGCTCGACACACTGTGCGCGCCTGATCTTGCCGCTGGTGGTGATCGGAATCGACCCGGGCGATACCAGCACGAGGTCGGCCACGCTCAGTCCGTGCGACTTGTAGATCGCCGCGTTCACGTCTTGCTTGATGACGCGTAGCCGGTCCTTGGCATCCTCGTCGGTGTCGCCGCGCTTCTTGACTTCGACGATGGCAACCAGCTTCTCGGCGCTACCGTCCGGAACCCCGATCGCCGCGCAGCGGCCCGCGGTAATCTCCTGGATCGTCGCCTCGATGTCGTCGGGAGAGTGGTTGCGCCCGTAGATGATCAGCAGATCCTTGATGCGTCCGAGGATGTACAGTTCGCCGTCGGACAAGAAGCCCGAATCTCCGGTTCGCAGCCAGGGGCCTTCGGGCGTGCCCTCCACCGGGTTGGCGATCTTTGCGCCGAAGGTGCGGTCGGTCTCTTCGGCTTTCTGCCAATAGCCGGCCGCGACGTTTTCTCCGTGCACCCAGATCTCGCCGACCACTCCGTCCGGGCATTCGGTGCCCGTGTCGGCGTCGACAATGCGCACCGCCAGCGACTTCGGTTCACCGTAACTGACCAGCGGGGTGCCGCTTTCGGTCGACGACGGGACGGCTTGGCCGGCAGGCAGTTTCTCGGATTCGAAGTAACCGATCTTGGGTGGTTCAGTCGCGGTACGGGTCGCGATGTACACCGTCGCTTCGGCCATCCCATACGCGGGCCGCAGTGCCTTGGCGGGAAAGTTGAAGGGGGCGAACCGATCGGCGAAACGCTTGAGGGTGGCGGGCTGCACTCGCTCGCTGCCGTCGAGAATGCTGTGTGCGCCACTGAGATCGAGCCCGACCATGTCCTCGTCCGACGTCTTGCGCACCGCCAGCTCGAACGCGAAGTTCGGTCCGCCCGAAGCCGTACAGCCGTGACGCGCGAGCAGTTGTATCCAGCGGGCCGGTCGCTGCAGGAATCCCACCGGACTGGTCAGCACGGTGGGCTTCCCGATAAGGATCGGCATGATGGCTCCCAACAGGAGGCCCATGTCGTGATACAGCGGCAGCCAAGACACCACCGTGAGGTCGGATGGGACCACTCCCCCCTCGCCGGCAAAGAAGTCGGCGACCATCTGGGCGAAATTGGCGAAGACGTTCTTGTTCGTGATGCCCACCCCGGCCGGCGCCCGGGTGGAGCCCGAAGTGTATTGCAGATATTGGATCTCCGGCGCGTCCTTAACGCCACGCGAGCCACCCGGCCGCGGCCGTGCATCCAGGTCCAGCAAATCAAGTTCGACGAGTGCCGGTGTGTTTTGTCCGGGATGCGGCTGCGCGTGCGGGGCGACATTGTCGACGACGGCCGACGTGGTCAGCAGGACAGTCGGCGACGTGTCGCTCAGCACCGAAATCGTCCGCTCATCGTGGGCGCCGCCGTAGGGCACCGTCAGCGGAACGGCGGTGAATCCGGCCTGCAGGGCACCCAGAAATCCGACGATGTATTCGAGGCCCTGCGGCGCGAGGATGACTGCCCGATCACCGGTCGAGCCGCAATCCTTGATCTGATCGGCAACGTTGAGCATTCGCCGATACAACTGTGACCACGTCAAAGTCTGGGCAACGCCGTCCCAATCTTGCTCGTAATCGATGTAGGTGATTGCCGCATCGTTGGGGTTGAGACTGGCGCGCTCGCGCAGCACAGAGGGAATGGAAGAGCCGACCACGTGCAGCAACACTACCTGTTTCGCCTTCACCGCAACCCCGGTTTGCCCGCCCCAGCACCTGCCGCACCCCCGCCGGACAAAACGTCGGCGCGTTGCTCCCCGATCTGATGGCCCTGAGCAGGGAAGATGGCCGTCAAGACCGAGCGCTGCACGCAATTGCCGAGGGGATCAAGCCATGGGTGTCACTCCGATCGCAGTCATCGGCATGGCATGCCGCCTCCCCAGAGGCGTTGATTCCCCAGACCGGTTTTGGGATGCATTGCTGTCCGGTGACGACCTGATCAGCGAGATTCCCAGCGATCGATGGGACGCCGACGAGCACTACGACCCTGAACAGGGTGCGCCCGGCCGGTCGGTGTCGCGATGGGGTGGGTTCCTCGACGACGTCGCGGGCTTTGATGCCGAGTTCTTCGGCATCAGCGAGCGAGAAGCCACCGCGATCGATCCGCAGCACCGTTTGCTGATGCAGACCTCGTGGGAGGCGGTGGAGCACGCCGGCCTGGATCCCAAAGCGTTGACCGGCTCGCTGACCGGTGTGTTCGTCGGCATGTGCCACGACGACTACGCGTTCGTGACCGACCAGGCAGGCGCCCGGGCTGACGCGTACGCCTTCACCGGAACCGCCTTCAGCATGGCGTCCGGGCGGGTGTCCTACGCCATGGGATTGCGCGGTCCGGCGATGACCGTGGACACCGCCTGTTCGTCGAGTTTGCTTGCGGTGCATATGGCTTGCCGCAGTTTGCATGAGCAGGAGAGCAACCTCGCGCTGGCCGGCGGTTGCCTGGTGATGCTGGAACCGCACGTGTTCAGCTCGGCCTCGGCGCTGGGCATGTTGTCTCCCACCGGACGCTGCCGCACGTTCGACGCCTCCGCCGACGGGTTCGTCCGTTCCGAGGGCTGTGCCATGGTGCTGCTCAAACGGCTGCCCGACGCCCAGCGAGACGGCGACCGCATCCTGGCGGTGCTGCGCGGCACGGCCACCAACCAGGACGGCCGAACCGACACCATTGCCAGTCCGTCGCGGGACGCGCAGGTCGAGGCCTACCGCGCGGCGCTGGCCGCGGCCGAGGTGGACGCCGACACCGTCGGCATGGTCGAGGCACACGGTACCGGCACTCCTGTTGGCGACCCGATCGAATTCGCCAGCTTGGCACAGGTGTACGGCGCCAACGGGACTCGATGCGCGCTGGGATCGGCAAAAAGCAACCTGGGACATACCGAGGCCGCCGCCGGCGCGGTAGGGATCATCAAAGCGATCCTGTCGGTGCAACACGGCGTGGTGCCGCCGATGCTGCACCACACTCGCCTGCCCGACGAGCTTGCCCGGATCGACACCGGACTCTTTGTGCCACAGGAGATTACAGCTTGGCCAACAGCGGGACCGAAGCATGGTCACCAACCCCGGCGAGCGGCCGTGTCCTCGTACGGCATGTCCGGCACCAATGTCCACGTCATCCTCGAGCAGGCCGGCCAAACCGCAACGGTAGCCTCTCCAACGCAGCCGGCAGGGCCCGAGTTGTTCGTATTGTCAGCAACTTCGGCCGAGGCGCTGCGCCACACTTCGCGCCGGCTGGCCGACTGGATCGACGAGCAGACCAACCCGGTGCCACTGCCGGATCTGAGCTACACGCTGGCACGCCGGCGGGGCCATCGTCCGGTGCGTACCGCAGTGGTCGCGGACGGTCACACCAAGCTGATCGAGCGCTTGCGTGAGGTGGCCGACGGCGACGCCCCGTACCAAGCAGCGGTCGGCCAGGACGACCGCGGACCAGTGTGGATCTTCTCTGGCCAGGGCTCGCAGTGGCCGGCGATGGGCGCGGACCTGCTGGCCAGCGAGCCGGTATTCGCCGCGACCATCGCCAGGCTCGAGCCGCTGATCGCCCAGGAATCGGGTTTCTCGGTCACCGAGGCGATGACCGCGCCGCAGACCGTCACCGGAATCGATCGGGTCCAGCCGACCCTGTTCGCCATGCAGGTCGCGCTGGCAGCCAGCATGAAGTCTCACGGCATCACGCCGGGTGCGGTCATCGGCCACTCACTCGGTGAGGTCGCCGCCGCCGTCGTCGCCGAAGCGCTGTCGTTGGAAGACGGGGTACGCGTCATCTGTCGGCGTTCCACCCTGTGCAACCGCATCCGGGGCATCGGCGCGATGGCGGCGGTGGAGTTGCCCGCCCAGCAGGTGCGCGAGGAGCTGGCCAAGCGGCGCGTCAGGGACGTCGTGATCGCCGTCGTCGCCTCGCCGCAGTCCACCGTGATCGGCGGGGCCACCCAGACGGTTCGCGACCTCGTCGCGGCGTGGGAAGAACGCGACGTGCTGGCCCGCGAGGTCGCCGTCGACGTGGCCTCGCACACCCCGCAGGTCGACTCGATACTCGACGAGTTGTCCCGGGCGCTGGCCGACGTAACGCCACTGGCACCGCAGCTTCCGTACTACTCGGCCACCCTGTTCGATCCCCGCGAACGACCGGTGTGCGATGCCCGGTACTGGTCGGACAATCTCCGCCATACCGTGCGCTTCTCCGCGGCGGTCCGGGCCGCCCTCGAGGACGGGTACCGGGTGTTCGGCGAGCTGTCGCCACACCCACTGCTCACCCGCGCCGTCGACCAGACCGCGGCCAGCCTGGACCTTCCGGCCGCAGCCCTGGCCGCTATGCGGCGCGAACAGCCGCTGCCAGCCGGGCTGCGCGCCCTGGTGGGCGACCTGTACGGCGCGGGTGCGGCGATCGACTTCTCGGTCACCCATCCCGTCGGGCAGCTGACCGACGCGCCACTGCCCATCTGGACCAGCCGTCGCCTGCTGCTGGAGCCGGCCGGCCGGCCCGCGGGTGCCAATACCTCCAATACTGTTGTGGTGCATCCGCTTTTGGGCTCGCACGTGCAGCTGTTGGAGGAGCCGCAGCGGCATGCGTGGCAAGCGGAGGTGGGCACCGCCGCGCTGCCATGGGTGGGCGACCACCAGATCAACTGCGTGGCCGCGCTTCCCGGCGCCGCTTATTGCGAGATGGCGCTGGCCGCGGCCCGCTCCGTGCTTGGCGAGCAGTCCGAAGTCCGCGATATCCGCTTCGAGCAAATGCTGTTGCTGGACGAACAGAGCCCCGTCGGCGCCGTCGCGTCGATGGACGGCGACGGTGTCGCCGCCTTCGAGGTGGAGACGTTGCAGCAGGGCGAGCGGGTGCGGCACGCCAGCGCCAGGTTGGGTGTCGTCGTCGATGACGACCCGCCACCCGCCCGGGATATCGGCGCCCTGCTGAAGGCCCATCCGCATCGCATCGATGGCGACCGGCTGCGGGAGTGGTTCGACGCGCGCGGTGTCCAGTTCGGCCCTGCGTTCACCGGCCTGGCCGCGGCCTATTTGTCAGAAGGCGCGATCGACGCCGTGCTGGCCGAGGTCGCCCTGCCGACGTCCATCCGGACCCAGCAAGCCGGATTCGATGTGCACCCTGCGCTGCTGGACGCGTGTTTTCAATCGGTCGCGGCCCACCCTGCCGTGCAGGAGATGGGAAACGGCGGCCTACTGCTCCCGTTGGGTGTGCGCCACTTGCGCGCCTACACACCGACCCGCACTGCCCGCTACTGCCTCACCACGGTGACCGCCTGCACCACCGACGTCGAGGCCGACATCGACGTCATGGACGAGCACGGCAGGGTGCTGCTGGTGGTGCGCGGGCTGCTGATGGGCACGGGTTGCTCGGCAAGCACCGAGCAGGATCGGCTGCTGGGCGAACGGCTGCTGAACATCGAATGGCAACGCCGCGAGTTGCCCGAAACCGAGACCCAGCCAACGGGCACTTGGCTGATGATCGACAGCAGCACCGCTGCCGATGGGGCCGCTACGCCGCTGGCGACGCAATTGAGCGACGCGTTGACGCGGCACGGCGCGACAGTTGTCAACGCCCCGGAACTCCGGCCTGACATCGAGCACCTGGTGGTTCTGACCGGACGGCCGACCGGCGATGGCGTTCTGGCCAGCGACTACGTCGAGCAGCTGGTGCGCCTCGCGGCGGAGTTGGCCGACCTGCCCGGCAAGGCGCCGAGGTTGTACGTAGTGACCCGCGGCGCCCAGACGGTACTCGCCGATGACCGCCCAAATCTGCAACAGGCCGGGTTGCGTGGGCTGCTGCGGGTGATCGGCGCCGAGCACCCGCATCTGCGTACCACTCATATCGACATCGACGAACAGACCGGCGCCGGACAGTTGGGCCGCCAGCTGCTGGCCGGCTGCGACGAAGACGAGACCGCCTGGCGTAACGACCAGTGGTACACCGCACGGTTGTGCCCCGCTCCCCTGCGCCCCGACGAACGGACCGCCACCGTCGTCCGCCATGCCCAGGACGGAATGCGGACCGATATTCGCGCCCGCGGAGACCTGGAGACGCTGGAATTCGTTGCCTTCGAGCGAGTTTCGCCGGGGCCCGGCCAGATCGAGGTCGCGGTCACCGCGTCCAGCATCAACTTCGCCGACGTTCTCGGCGTATTCGGCCGCTACCGCACCAGCTTCGGGCCGCAGCCGGGACTGGGTACCGATTTCGCCGGTGTGGTGACCGCGGTCGGACCTGACGTCACGACGCTGAAGGTCGGTGATCGGGTCGGTGGCCTCTCCCCGCACGGCTGTTGGGCGACGTTCGTCAACTGCGACGCCCGCCTGGCCGCCAAGATTCCCGAGGGCCTGACCGACGCCCAAGCCGCCGCGGTCAGCACGGCATCCGCGACCGCCTGGTACGGACTGCACCACCTGGCCCGGATCAAGGCCGGCGACAAGGTGCTGATCCATTCCGGGACCGGCGGCGTCGGACAGGCGGCAATCGCGATCGCGCGCGCAGCGGGAGCCGAGATCTTCGCCACCGCGGGCAGTCCGCAGCGCCGGAAGATGTTGCGCGACATGGGTATCGAGCATGTATATGACTCGCGCACGGTAAATTTCGCCGACCAGGTCCGCCGTGACACCGCCGGCGGGGGCTCCGCGGACGGCAAGGGCTCCGGGGGGGTCGACATCGTGCTCAACTCACTGACCGGGGCGGCGCAACGCGCCGGGGTGGACCTGCTCACTTTCGGCGGCAGGTTCATCGAGATCGGCAAGCGCGACATCTACGGCGATACCCGGCTCGGGCTCTTCCCGTTCCGCCGAAACCTGACGTTTTTTGCCCTTGACCTGTGGTTAATGTCGATCACCCACCCCCAGGAGGTACGTGAGCTGTTGGACACGGTGTACCGGCTGACCGCAGACGGCGTGCTCCCAATGCCTTCGAGCACGCATTACCCACTCGCCGAGGCAGCTACCGCGCTGCGGGTGATGAGCGCTGCCGAACACACCGGCAAGCTCATCCTCGACATACCGCAAGCCGGAAACAGCAGCGTGGTGATTCCGCCGGAGCAGGCTCGCGTCTTCCGTCCCGACGGCGCCTACATCATCACCGGCGGTTTGGGCGGCCTCGGCTTGTTCCTCACCGAGAAGATGGCGGCCGCCGGCGCCGGCCGCATCGTCCTCAACTCTCGGGCTGTGCCTAACCAGAAGGCCATGGAGACAATAGAACTCATCCGCGCCACCGGATCTGACATCGTGGTGGAGTGCGGCGACATCGCACTCGCCGACACCGCACAGCGGCTTGTCACCGCAGCAACGGCCACCGGGCTGCCGTTGCGTGGTGTGCTACACGGCGCCGCCGTCGTCGAAGATGCCACCCTGACCAACATCACCGCCGAGTTGATCGAGCGGGTTTGGGCGCCAAAGGTTTACGGCGCGTGGCATCTGCACCAGGCCACGGCAACTACACCGCTGGACTGGTTCTGCGTGTTCTCCTCGGCGGCTGCCCTGCTCGGCTCACCTGGTCAGGGTGCATATGCCGCCGCCAATAGCTGGCTGGACGCGTTCGCCCACTGGCGACGGGCCCAAGGGCTTCCGGCCACCGCGATCGCGTGGGGTGCGTGGGCCGAGATCGGCCGAGGCGCTGGCCTGGCCGAAAGCGGCGACACCGCGATGATCACCCCCGACGAGGGTGCCCGCGCGTTCGAGGCGCTGCTGAGCCACACCCGTGGATACAGCGGGTACGCACCGATCGCCGGATCGCCATGGTTGACCGCCCTGGCCCAACGGAGCCGATTCGCCGACGCATTCCGCTCCGCCGGAGCAAAGCGCTCGACCCACGGCAGGTTCCGCGCCGAACTCTCCGAGCTCTCCCACGACGAGTGGCCAATCCGCTTCAGGCGACTCATCTCCGAACAAGTGGGCCTGATCCTGCGCCGCTCCGTCGACCCTGACCGGCCGCTTTCCCAGTACGGGCTTGACTCGCTGGGCAACCTGGAACTGCGAACCCGCATCGAAACCGAAACCGGCATACGCATCCATTCGACCGACATCACCACGGTGCGCGGCTTGGCCGATCACCTGTGCCAAACGCTGGCACCAACCGGAAACGCCGCAGCGGCAATGTAAGGCTCAGCGGCCGACATGAAATAACCTGGAATTCAGGGCTGAACCGAAGGAGCGATGTTGGTTGTCTTGGGCCATCTGGGTCTAGAGACCGTCGACAACTGGGCTCCCGACCCCGGCTCGGTGTGGTGCTGGCACCCCGCACCGGCCTCGCTGGAAGCAGCACGCCAAGCACCGATAAGTGCTGTGCCGCCAAGCTATATCCAAGCTCGTCACCTCCGCGGCTATCGCGACCAAGCCGCACGCGGCCGTGAAATGTCGCGACTCGTGGTCGCCGCCTTGGATTTCCGCGGCCAATGCGACATCCGCGCGATGACGTATGTCCTCAATTCGCACCTACGCCGGCATGACACGTTCCGAAGTTGGTTCGAATTCACCGACACCGGACGCATCGTCAGACACACGATCGGCAATCCCACTGATATCGAACTGATTCCGGCTGAGCAGGGCGAGATGACGCCCAAGCAATGGCAGGACTACATACTGTCCACGCCGAGTCCGCTGGAGTGGGATTGCTTCAGGTTCGCGGTTATTCAGCGCGACGACCACTTCACCTTCTGCTTCAGCGTTGATCACCTTCATGTCGATGCGACATTTCTGGGTGCCGTGTTCTGGGAGATCCAGGGCTTGTACGACGCGCTAATGGACGGCGGCGGCCCGATTCCCTTACCAAGCGTCGGCAGCTACGACGAGTACTGCCTGCGGGAGCGCGCCCACACCTCGGCGCTGACATTGGCCTCACCGGAGATTCGGCAATGGATCGAATTCTTCGAAAGCGACGCGGGAACACTGCCCGCATTCCCACTGCCGCTAGGTGACACCTCGCTGGTCACCAGGGGTGAATTGCTCTCGCTGCGACTGATGGACGCACGCCAGACCGCAGGATTCGAAGCGGCCTGCACCAGCGCCGGAGCCCGGTTCAGCGGTGGCGTGTTCGCGGTCGCCGCACTGACCGAATACGAACTCACCGGGTCGGACACCTACCGCGCCGTCACCCCTACCAGCACCCGCAGCACCCCGGAGGAGCTGATGACCACCGGGTGGTTCATCGGCCATATCCCGTTTACCGTGGAAGTCGGCCCGTCGTTTGCTGAGACTGCCCGCCGCGCGCAGAGCTCCTTCGATGCCGGCACCCCGTTGGCCAACGTGCCGTTCGAGCGGGTACTGGAACTAGCACCATGGCTCGAGACGACCCCACGAGGCGGCTTTCCCATGCTCTCGTTCCTGGACGCCGGGGTACCTCCGCTTTCAGCTGTGATCGCGATGAACCTGGAAAGAATGAATGCCAAAGTCTTCAGCGATGGCAGGATCGCGGCGCGAGTGTGCATGTGGGTCAACAAATTTCAGAACGAAACCACCGTAACCGCCTCGTTCCCCAACAATCCGATAGCCCATGAATCGGTGACGCGCTACCTCGAAGAAATGAGGTCGATATGCGGCCAAGTCGCCGACGGCTTGATCGACCGGCCCAGCAAGATCGCGGTTGGACGCCACCGGGGCCAGCTTCAGCGGCAACGGCCCTGATCACAGCGGACAAAAGCGCCCCGGAATATCTCGATTCCGGCCTCTGGCGACGCCGAAAGGCATAGCCTGAACATCGGAGTCGGACCGCTTTCCACACTTCGGCGATTCGCCTTCCAAAAAGCAGAAAATTGCGTGGTGTTTGACGTGGTTCGGGGGCCCCGCTGGCTACCAAAGCCGACCCGGCTGGCTGCCCCTTCCACCGTCGCTTCGTGGCCAAAAGGCGGGGAAGGTGCCATCGGGCCGCGAGGTGCCAAGCGCGGTCTGGAACATCCGTACACATCCGCCCGCTAGTGCCACACGCTGGCACTTTGCCTATTGACTCGAAGGTCAACAAGGCCTGTAACCGTCTCGAAATTGACGTCACCGGCAGGAAGTTTTTTTGTACGTACGCACGATTTTTCCACGCGTGCGAAAACAACCGGCTACGCTGCTGATCACGCCAATCACCAATCCGTTTGGCTGAAGTGTGGGGGTCGATGGGAGCGCCCGGTGCTGCGATTGGCGCAGCCCGGAGCAAGGTTCGACGATGCGCCACCGACAAAAGCTTGAACGCGGGTAAGGAGACGAGAAGGACCGTGGATACGACACGCGTTACGCCGGTTGCCGTCATCGGTATGGCGTGCCGGCTGCCGGGGGGCATCGACTCACCTGAGCTGTTGTGGGAGGCGTTGCTGCGGGGGGACGATCTGGTCACCGAGATCCCCCCGGATCGCTGGAACGCGGATGAGTACTACGACCCCGAGCCCGGCGTGCCCGGCCGGACGGTATCGAAGTGGGGCGCGTTCATCGACGACGTCGCGGGTTTCGATGCCGATTTCTTCGGAATCAGCGAGCAGGAGGCGACCGCGCTGGATCCGCAGCATCGCTTACTGCTGGAAACCGCCTGGGAAGCCATGGAGCACGCCGGAAACACCCGGGCCGATTTAGCCGACACGCAGACCGGCGTGTTCATGGGAATGACCAGCGGCGACTACACCTTGCAGACCGCTGACGCCAACGCGCTGGACGGGCCCTACGGATTCACCGGCAACAACTACAGCTTCGCCTCCGGGCGGATCTCCTACACCTTGGGACTGCACGGTCCCGCGATGACCGTCGACACGGCGTGCTCGTCCGGCCTGGTCGCCGTGCACTCGGCCTGCCGCAGCCTGCACGAGAGCGAATGCGAGCTGGCGCTGGCCGGCGGTGTCTCGTTGACGATGGACCCGCGCAGGTTTGTCTCGGGCTCGCTACTGGGTATGGGGTCCCCTACGGGACATTGTCATGCGTTCGACATCGCAGCGGATGGATTCGTAGTCGGTGAGGCTTGCGTTGTGCTGTTGCTCAAGCGTTTAGCTGATGCACAGCGAGACGGCGACCGGGTTCTGGCCGTCATCCGCGGCACGTCATCCAACCAGGATGGCCGCACCGTCAACATCGCCACACCCTCCGGACCCGCACAGGTCGCGGCTTACCGCGCGGCACTCGCCGCGGGTGACGTGGACCCCTCGACCATCGGCATGGTGGAAGCGCATGGCACCGGTACTCCGATCGGCGATCCCATCGAGTACGCCAGCCTGGCGCAGGTGTACGGCATCGACCGCGCCTGCGCACTCGCGTCGCTGAAGACCAATTTCGGGCACACCCAGTCGGCATCCGGTGCGCTTGGGCTGATGAAGGCAATCCTTGCGCTGCAGCACGGTGAGGTTCCACAAAACATCCACTTCACCCAACTGCCCGACGAGATGGCTGCGATCGAGACCAATCTCTTTGTGCCAAAGGCGAATACACCGTGGCCGGACAATGCCACCGGCGAGCCGCGGCGCGCGGCGGTGTCGTCATACGGCATGTCGGGTACCAATGCTCACGCCATCGTCGAGCAAGCTCCCGCGGGTGTCGCAGCCGACGCTGGGGCAAACGATTCCGGCGCGGCCGGCCCGCATGTGTTTGCACTGTCGGCCACCTCACCGGAAGGACTGCAGCAAACCGCCGCGCGACTGGCGGATTGGGTGACCGAGCGCGCAGGTGACGTCGACCTGGCTGATGTGGGCTTCACGCTTGCTCGCCGGCGCGGGCACCGGCCGGTGCGTACGGCCGTCATCGCCGCCAGCCCCGAGGAGCTGTCCGCGGCGCTGCGTGAGGTCGCCGAAAGCGAAACCCCATACCTGCCCGCGGTCGGTCAGGATGATCGGGGCCCGGTGTGGGTGTTCTCCGGGCAGGGTTCGCAGTGGGCGGCGATGGGTGCTGACCTGCTGGCCAGCGAGCCGGTGTTCGCCGCCACCATCGCCACGCTCGAGCCGCTGATCGCCGCGGAGTCGGGCTTCTCGGTGACCGAAGCGATCACGGCACCGGAGGTCGTCACCGGCATCGACCGCGTGCAGCCGACCCTGTTTGCCGTTCAGGTCGCACTCGCGGCGGCGATGAAGTCCTACGGCGTGCAGCCCGGAGCGGTCATCGGTCACTCCATGGGCGAGTCCGCTGCTGCGGTGGTCGCCGGTGCGCTGTCGCTGGAAGACGGGGTACGGGTGATCTGCCGGCGCTCCAAGCTGATGACGCGCATTGCCGGCAGCGGGGCGATGGCCTCGGTGGAACTGCCTGCCCAGCAAGTGATTACGGAATTGATGGCCCGCACGGTCGACGACGTCGTGGTCGCCGTTGTCGCCTCGCCGCAATCCACGGTGATCGGCGGGGCAACCCAGACGGTGCGCGATCTGGTGGCGGCATGGGAAGCGCGCGATGTGATGGCTCGCGAGGTGGCCGTCGACGTGGCCTCGCACTCCCCGCAGGTCGACCCGATCCTGGACGACCTTTACGAGGTTCTGGCCGATATCACTCCGCTCACTCCGGAGTTGCCCTACTTCTCGGCGACCTCGTTCGATCCGCGCGAGGAGCCCTACTGCGACGCTAACTACTGGGTGGACAACCTGCGCCAGACGGTGCGCTTCGCGGCGGCCGTGCAGGCCGCGATGGAAGAGGGCTATCGCGTCTTCACGGAGCTGTCGCCGCACCCGCTGCTGATGCATGCGGTGGATCAGACCGCCCGCAGCCTGGACATGTCGGTGGCGGCTTTGGCCGGAATGCGGCGTGAGCAGCCGCTGCCCTACGGGCTGCGTGGGCTGGTGGGCGATTTGTATGCGGCCGGCGCGGCGGTGGACTTCTCAGTGCTCTACCCCGGCGGTCAACTTGTGGACGCGCCGCTGCCCACCTGGGCGCACCGCCGGCTGCTATTAACCCCCGGCGGCCAGGAGTCACGCGCGCGCGGCGCTTCGATGGTCCCGGTGCATCCGTTGGTGGGCCCGCACGTGCGGCTCGCCGAGGAGCCGGAGCGCCACGTTTGGCAGGGCGAGGTCGGCACCGCAGCGCTGCCCTGGATGGCCGATCACCAGATTCACGGAACGGCCGCTCTGCCCGGGGCCGCCTATTGCGAGATGGCGCTGGCCGCGGCCGGCACCGTCTTCGGCGAGGCGTCCGAGGTTCGCGATATCCGCTTCGAACAGCTGCTGCTGCTCGACGAGGAGACTCCCGTCAGCGTGACCGCGACGGTGGAGGCGCCCGGCGTGGTCACGTTTGCGGTGGAGACCGAAGACGAGGGACAACGCTCCCGGCGGGCCTCCGCGGTGCTGCACGCCATCGAAGATGTCGACCGGCCACCCGCTCAGGACATCGACGAGCTGCTGGCGAAGCATCCGAACCCGGTGACCGGAGATGACCTCCGCCAAGGTTTCGACCTGCACGGCATTCAGTACGGTCCGGCTTTCACCGGCCTGGCGACGGTGCACACCGCCCAGGAGACCGGAGGTACCTCCGTGTTTGCCGAGGTAGCCCTGCCGAGCTCTATCCGTGCCCAGCAGGACGCCTATGGGGTGCATCCGGCATTGCTGGACGCGTGTTTTCAGTCGGTAGCGGCCCACCCGGCCGTCCAGGGAGTGGGTAATGGCGGTTTGCTACTCCCCTTGGGTGTGCGCACGCTGCGCTCGTACGGGTCGGCCCGCTATGCGCGGTACTGCTATGCGACTGTGACCGCGTGCGGGTCCGGTGTGGAAGCCGACCTGGACGTGTTGGACGACCACGGCGCAGTCGTGCTGGCTGTGCGTGGACTGGAGATGGGAACCGGCGTTTCGCAGGGCAGCGAGCGCGATCGGGTTCTGGGCGAGCGGTTGCTGACCATTGAGTGGCAACAGCGCCAGCTGCCGGAGAACAGTCATGCCGAGCCCGGCACCTGGCTGTTGATCAGCACCTCGGACGCCACCGAGCTGGTGGCCGCGGAATTGACCGACGCACTCAAGGTGCACGATGCGCAGTGCAGCATGATCTCTTGGCCGTTCCAAGCCGATCATGTGGCCCAAGCCGCGCGGTTACGTGACCAGCTCGGGACCGGCGGGTTCACCGGTGTGATGGTGCTTACCGCGCCGCGCAACGGCCACCCGCAAGAAGAATCCGGCGCCCGCGGCGAACAGCACGTCCAGCATGTGGTCCGTATCGCCCGGGAAATTCCGGAGATCGCGGCCCAGGAGCCCCGGTTCTACGTGTTGACCCGCAATGCCCAGACGGTGCGGTCCGAAGATTGCGCCAACCTCGAGCAGGGTGGTTTGCGTGGGCTGCTGCGGGTGATCAGTGCCGAGCACCCGCACATGAAGGTCAGCTACATCGACGTCGACGAGGCGACGAGCACCGAATCGGTGGCGCGTCAGCTGGTGTTGGCTTCCGACGAAGACGAGACCGCCTGGCGCCACGACGAGTGGTACACGGCGCGGCTGTACCCGGCCCCGCTGCGTCCCGAGGAGCGCCACAGCACCGTCGTCGATCACGCCGACGCCGGCATGCGCCTGCAGATCCGCACCCCGGGCGACCTGGAAACGCTGGAGTTCGCGGCGTTCGATCGGGTGCCGCCGGGGCCCGGGCAGATCGAGGTGGCCGTCAGCGCGTCCAGCATCAACTTCGCCGACGTACTCGTCACCTTCGGCCTGTATCAGACCGCGGACGGCAAACAGCCGCAGCTGGGCACCGATTTCGCCGGTGTGGTGACCGCGGTGGGCCCCGACGTGACCGACCACCAGGTGGGCGACCACGTCGGCGGCATGTCGCCCAACGGCTGCTGGAGCACGTTCGTCACCTGTGATGCGCGCATGGCCGTAAAGCTGCCGGAGGGTCTAACGGATGCTCAGGCGGCGGCGGTGACGACCGCGAGTGCCACGGCCTGGTACGGGTTGCAGGATCTGGCCCGGATCAAGGCCGGCGACAAGGTGCTGATCCACTCTGCGACCGGTGGGGTGGGTCAGGCGGCGATTGCGATCGCGCGAGCGGCCGGCGCCGAGATTTATGCCACCGCCGGCAGCGAGAAGCGCCGGAACCTGTTGCGCGACATGGGTATCGAGCATGTCTACGACTCGCGCAGTGTGGAGTTCGCCGAGCAGATCCGTCGCGACACCGACGGCTATGGCGTGGACATCGTGCTCAACTCGGTGTGGGGAGCCGCACAACGCGCCGGAATCAAACTGCTGGCAGTGGGTGGCCGGTTCGTCGAGATCGGCAAGCGCGACATCTACGGCGACACCAAGCTCGGGCTCTACCCGTTCCGGCAGAACCTCTCCTTCTACGGCGTCGACCTGGGGCTGATGGCGGCGAATCAACCGGCCGCGGTCCGCGAGTTGCTGGCCACGGTGTACCGGTTGACCGCCGAGGGCGTGTTGCCGATGCCCGAGAGCACGCATTACCCGCTGGCTGAGGCGGCCACTGCGATCCGGGTGATGGGAGCCGCCGAACACACCGGCAAACTCATCCTTGATGTGCCCCACGCCGGGCGCAGCAATGTGGTGCTGCCGCCCGAGCAGGTCCAGGTTTTCCGCGGGGATGGGTCCTACATCATCACCGGTGGTCTGGGCGGGCTGGGTTTGTTCCTGGCCGAGAAGATGGCCAATGGCGG
>NZ_LQPW01000168.1 GCF_002116635.1 Mycobacterium szulgai
GGTCCGGCGGGACCGGCGGTGCGGGCGGCGTGGGCGGCGCCAATTCGGGATGGTTCGGTCTCGGTGCGTTGTTCGGTTCGGGAGGCGACGGCGGCCAGGGGGGTGCCGGGGGTCTCGGCGGCAACGGCGGAGACGGCGGCACCGGTTTCGGGCTTAACGGCGGAAGCGGCGGCAACGGCGGGAACGGCGGCAGCGCGGGCGCAGGCGGGGCCGGTGGGTATGCGGGAATGCTGGGATTGGGCGACGGACAAACCGGCAACGCGGGAACGGGCGGCAATGGAGGTCATGGCGGCGACGGGGCTGACGGTGGCACCGTCATCGCAGTGGGAGCGCCGGGCTTAAACGGAGGTGCGGGAGGAGCCGGCGGCCACGGCGGAAGCGCCGGCGATGGCGGAATCCATGGCAGTGGCGGTAATGGCGGCCAGGGCGGCAACGGCAGCAGGGGCTACAGCTACGACACGCCGAGCATCACTGCCGGGAACGGCGGGGCTGGCGGCGACGGTGGCCACGGCGGCGCGGGTGGCGATGTCGGTACCGGCACGGGCAGCGGCGGGATCGGCGGAAACGGTGGCAGCGGCGGTCACGGCGGCGACGGCGGCTGGGGCGACAGCAGCAAGGGAAGTAACACCACAAACACCTTCGGCGGGCACGGTGGCAGCGGCGGCCGCGGTGGTGGCGGCGGCGATGGAGGCGGCACCCCCAATGGGGGCACCAACGGCAGTGGCGGCGACGGCGGCAGCGGCGGGAGCGCCGGGCGCGGCGGCGATAACAACTACGACTCCTCGTTCGACAATTTTGCAGTCGTAGGAGGCGGCGGTGGCGGCGGTGGCGCGGGCGGGGCCGGCGGCAATGCTGGCATCGGCGTCGGCAACGGTATTGGCGGCACGGGCGGCCACGGCGGCGCTGGTGGGGCCGGCGGCAAGGGCACCATCTCGGATCTGACAGTCACCGCCTATGGAAACGGCGGCAGTGGCGGTGAAGGGGGCGCCGCCGCCGGGCCCACTGGTACCGCGGGCGGATTGGGCGGGGCTGGTGGTGGTGGCGCGGCGGGCGGTGTCGCTCTGAGTTCTACAGGCTCCGGTGGGGGCGGTGGGGGCGGTGGCGCGTCGAGCTCGACTACCGGTTTGGCTGGCAATGGCGGCGCGGGCGGTGATGCCGCCAGTGTGCCGGCGTCTCCCTTTTTCAACACCGGTGGCGCACCCGGGACGGGCGGTGACGGCACCGGTGGTGGTGGCGGCGGCGGCGCCTCGGTAAAGACCCCGGCGGGTAGTGGCGATGGTGGCCCGGGTATCAATGGTGCGGCTGGCGGCGCCGGCGGGCCTGGTGGGAAGGGCAATCCGAATAGCGGGGGCGCCGGCGGTGCCGCCGGCGCCGGCATCAATGCCGGCGGACACGGAGGCAGCACCAATGGATACGCCGAAGGCAACGGGGCCGACGGTCAGTCCGCGTAGCCCATCTCAGCGCAGCCGGCTACTGCCAGGGCATGGTGCCGCCCTGCGTCACTTCGACTTGTCCTCCCTCTTCAAATCCGTGTCCCGGCTCGGCTGCACCCGTTTGGGTTCGCCAGGCATCTTCGGGTAGTTCGGCGGATACGGCATGTCGCCAAGCCCGCGCTCTTCGTCGGCTTTCACCATTTCCAGCAACGGCGCGATTGACTGAGCCACGTCGTCCATGCCCGCCCACGGATCCTCGCGGTTGGCCACCAGATCGGGAACCGTCGCCATCGTGTAGTCGTCGGGGTCGGCACCGGCCAGCTCCGCCCAGGTCAGCGGCGTCGACACCGTCGCAATCGGGGTACGGCGCACCGAATACGCCGAGGCCATCGTCCGGTCGCGGGCGTTCTGGTTGAAGTCGAGGAAGATCCGCTCGCCACGCTCCTCTTTCCACCACGACGTGGTCACCGCTTCCGGCGCCCGGCGCTCCACCTCGCGCGCCAGCGCGATACCCGCCCGGCGCACTTGGATGAAATCCCAGTCGGTGGCGATCCGCAGAAAAACGTGTACCCCACGACCGCCGGACGTCTTCGGATAACCAACGAGCCCGAGTTCGTCCAGGAGCGGCCGCAGCACATCGACGGCAACCGCGCGCGCTTCCACGAAACCGGTGCCGGGTTGTGGATCCAGATCGATGCGCAACTCGTCGGGATGTTCGGTGTCCGGACACCGCACCTGCCACGGGTGCAGCGTCACCGTGCCCATTTGCGCCGCCCACACAATCGCCGCCGGGTGGGTCACCTTCAGCGCGTCGGCGGTCCGGCCCGACGGAAACGTCACCCGGCACGTTTCCAGATAGTCGGGATGATGCGCCGGCACCCGCTTCTGGTAGATCTCCTCGCCGTCGATGCCGTCGGGGAAGCGCTGCAGGTGCGTCGGCCGGTCCTTTAACGCGGTCAGCATCGGGCCACCAGCGACCGCTCGGTAGTAGTCCACGAGCCGGCCCTTGGTGCCTTTGGCACCAAGCTTGGGGAAGTAAACCTTGTCGCGGTTGGTCACCCGCACGGCGATGCCGTCGACGTCGAGTTCTTCTGCTGCAGTGGCCATATCTGATTCCAGCACGTCGCAGGCAAGAATGAACCAATGGACTTACCTGTGATGCCGCCGGTTTCGCCGATGCTGGCCAAGTCGGTCAAGACGATCCCGGCGGATGCTTCGTACGAACCGAAATGGGATGGCTTCCGGTCCATCTGCTTTCGCGACGGCGACGAAGTGGAGCTGGGCAGCCGCAACGAACGGCCGATGACCCGCTACTTCCCGGAATTGGTCGCCGCGGTCAAGGCCGAGCTGCCGCCCCGCTGCGTGATCGACGGCGAGATCGTGATCGCCACCGACCACGGGCTGGATTTCGAAGCGCTGCAACAGCGTATCCACCCCGCCGATTCGCGGGTGCGGCTGCTCGCCGAGCAGACGCCGGCCTCCTTCATCGCCTTCGACCTGCTCGCCCTCGGGGACGACGACTACACCGCCCGCCCGTTCAGCGAGCGCCGCTGCGCACTCGTCGACGCGCTGAACGACGCGGGCCGTTCGATACATGTCACGCCCGCAAGCACCGATCTGGCGACCGCGCAGCGATGGTTCGACGAGTTCGAAGGCGCCGGGCTGGACGGCGTCGTCGCCAAACCGCTGGGGGTCACCTATCAACCCGACAAGCGGGTGATGTTCAAGATCAAGCACGAGCGCACCGCCGATTGCGTGGTGGCCGGCTACCGGGTGCACAAGTCCGGCGATGACGCGATCGGCTCGCTACTGCTCGGGCTCTATCAGGATGACGGCCAACTCGCATCGGTCGGCGTGATCGGCGCGTTTCCGATGGCCGAACGGCGCCGGCTGTTCACCGAACTGCAGTCACTGGTCACCGGTTTCGACGGGCACCCGTGGAACTGGGCCGCACACGAGGCCGGCGAACGCACACCCCGCAAGAACGAGTTCTCCCGCTGGAACGTCGGCAAGGACCTTTCGTTCGTGCCGCTGCGTCCGGAACGGGTGGTCGAGGTGCGCTATGACCACATGGAAGGCGCGCGCTTTCGGCACACCGCCCAGTTCAACAGGTGGCGTCCCGACCGCGAACCACGCTCGTGCACCTACGAACAACTAGAGCAACCAGTCACTTTCAGCCTGGACGACATCGTGCCCGGGCTTGGTAGCAACAATGCCGATAAGCCGTAATACAAATGCGAACACTTTTCGCGCGACACACCTTAGGCTGGCGCAATGCATATAGCCGCATTGTTCGTGGCCGGCACGGCCACCCTCGATGGCGCCGCGATTAACGCCACCCAAATCCCTACGACCAGCTACGACGTCGACCAGATCCCCATGTGGTTGACGGTTCCGGTAGTCCTGGTGGTGCACGCGCCGGCCGGTGGCGACTACGACCCGCAGATCTATGTCGTCTGCAAGGACCCCACCGGTGAGCGACGCGGAGCGATCCGCTCGATTTGGGACTGGCCCGATGAAGACAACAAGCCATCGAAGTACCGCTGCTTCACCTACGACCTGTCGTTCGCCATCGAGTCCGAGGGTGAGTACACGGTCGGCGCCTATCGCGACGCGGAAGCCACCGACGAGTTGGGTACACCCATACCGCTGGCGATCAGGCTGGGCGGCCCGCGCGTAGCCGGCAACAACGGGTCCGGGGCAGACTAGGTCGAGCGAATCACACCGCGACCGCCAACTCCGCTAACCCGCGCAGGGTGACGTTGGGTTTGTAATGTGGCTTGTGGTCCAGTAACCGCGCGTCGGGGAAGCGTGCGGTCACTGCCGCCAGCGCGACGCCCGCTTCCAGCCGCGCCAGCGGAGCGCCCAGGCAATAGTGCGCGCCGAGGCCAAATCCCAAGTGGCGCATCGCGCCTCGATCCGGGTCGAAGACGTCGGGCCGGTCGAATTCGGTCCCGTCGCGCTGCGCGGCGGCCAGCAGCAACATCATGGTGTCGCCCTTGGGCACCGTGAGTTCCCCAATCGTCATGTCCTCGAGCGCAATTCGGCTCGTCAACTGCACCGGCGGGTCGTACCGCATTGTCTCCTCAACGACAGCAGGGGCGCGACCGGCGTCGGCACCCAGCGCGGTCCATTGCGGGCGGTGCCGCAACAGCGCCAAGATGGCGTTCGCGATCAGGTTCACCGTGGTCTCATGTCCGGCGATCAGCAGCAGCTGGCAGGTGGCCACGATCTCTTCGGTGGTCAGCTGGTCGCCGGCCTCCTCCACCGCTACCAGAGCCGACATCAGGTCGTCGCCGGGACGGGCGCGCCGTTGCTCGATCAGGTCCCGCAGGTAACTTCGCAACCACCGGCCGGCTTGCAGTCGCTCTTCGACACCGACCTCCGATTCGCCGTTGAAGGAGACGAATGGGTCCAACGCCTGCGCCAGCTGACCCGATGCACGGCTGAATTGCGGCTCGTCTTCCAGCGGCACGCCGAGCAACCGGCAGATCACGGCTACCGGCAGCGGGTAGGCGAAGTCGCGAATGACGTCGAATTGGCCGTTTTCGGCCACCCGGTCCAGCAATCCGTCCACGAGTGCGCTGATGTCGGGTTGCAGTGCGTTGACCACCTTCGGTACGAACGCCTTGCTGACCAGTCTGCGCAGCCGGGTGTGGTCCGGCGCGTCGAGAAATATGAATCCCGGGGGCCCCAGCGGCCGTATCTGTGCACCATTGCCGATCGCGCGTTGGGCCTCGGTGGAATTGAGTTGGTCGCTGCTGGACGCGTGGTGGCGCAGCACCTCGTCGCAGTGCCGATACGCCGAGAAGACGGCGAGATTGGCGCTCGGCAGCAGAAACGGCCCGTGCTCGCGAAACTCGGCGTAAACCGGATACGGGTCGGCCCGGTTGGCCGGGTCCATCAGCTGCTGCAAGAGCGCTTGCGATTCCACCTGAACACTCGGGGAGGTCGTCATCTGCACAGTTTGCCTGCGTTATCTGAGAACGCCTGAGAACACCGGATGCAAAGTCCGGGGCCTCCGACATTCCTCCGCGTAGCATCGGCGGAATGGCGATGCGTCGTGGGGGCCGCTTAGGGATCGTTGTCGTCGTCCTGGCCGCCATGATGGTCCTGGCGCCGCCGAGCTATGCATGCGCATGTGGTGCCGCGATCGCTCCGGCAGGCGCGCAGGCAACGATGAACCATGAAGTCGCGCTGGTGCATTGGGACGGGACCGCCGAGAACATCCTGATGCAAGTTGCGATGAATACCTCTACCGACAACGTCGCTTTGGTGGTGCCGACGCCCACCCCGGCGACCGTCTCGGCCGGCGACAAGGCCGCATTCTCCGAACTCGAGGAACTCAGCTCGCCGCACATACAGCACCAGCGGCACTTGCGACTCAAGATGTTGCTGGGTGCGCGCTACTCCGCAGCGCATGAGGGCGCGATGGCGGCGGCCAGGGCCCCGGAGGTCATCAACCAGGTGCACCTGGGACCGCTGGAGGCCACCACACTGGCCGGCGGTGATCTCGCGGGTCTGCAGCAGTGGTTGGCGGACAACGGATATGCCATCCGGCCGGAAGTGGCCGAGGCGCTGGATCCCTATGTGCGCGACGGATGGGCGTTCGTCGCGATGCGCCTGACCAGCGCCGCCCCGATACAAGGGGGCCTCGACCCGGTGCGACTCACCTTCCGGTCGTCACAGTTGGTATATCCGATGCGCCTTTCGGTCGCCGCCCAGGAACCGCAGCACGTCACCATCTTCACGTTGTCCGATCACCGGCAGCAGCGCACCGACGCCGACGTGAGCGGCCAAACCACCACGGTCCAGTTCGCCGGCAACATAGGCCAATCCGTTCACGAGTCGCTGCTGCGCGAATTCGCCGGCAATCACGGGGCGTATCTGACCAAGACCCAGACCGACATCTATCAGACGTCGAAAATCACATCGGATTTCATTTTCGCCAACGCTCCCAACGACGATGCCTTCCGGCAGGTGGTCGTCGTAAACGACTACATCGACATCCCGATCGAGCTCATCGTATTGGCCGCGATAGTGATTGCCGTCGTCGCTGTGGTGATTGTATTGCTACTGCGCACCCGACGCGTTCATCCCTAGCGCGCCAAGTGCACTTGCAACCGGTCGAGAAACGGCCGCTGCCCCTTGAGTAGCTTCTCGTGAGCCTGCGCCACCGAAAACCAGCCCACCCGGTCGACTTCGGGAAACTCCCGCAGCTTGCCCGAGCCTTTCGGCCACTCGATTTCGAACGTATTGCTGCGCGCGTCGGTGATGTCGAGGTCGCCGCGGACCGCGAACGCGGTCACCGTCTTGCCGCCGGCCTGCTTCACCGAGCCCAAATCGATACGCGGCCCGTCGGGCACCGCCAGCCCGAGCTCCTCGGCGAACTCACGTTGCGCCGCCAGCCACGGATCTTCGTCGTCGCCGTACTCACCCTTGGGAATTGACCAGGCGCCGTCGTCTTTTCGGGCCCAGAAGGGACCGCCCGGGTGCGCGATGAGCACCTCGACGGCACCAGCGGCGCTCCCGCGGTACAGCAGCAGGCCCGCGCTGAGTTTGGCCATGGTTGTCAGACGCCGACGGCCTGTTCCAAATCCTTCAGCGACGACTCCAGGTGCGCAAGCAACCGCTGCAGGTGCGGCACACTGCGCCGGCAGCCGACCAGTCCGAAATCGAGACTGTCGGCGTTGTTGACCAGGGTGATGTTCAGCGCCTGCCCATCGGGGATGTTCGACAGCGGGTAGCTGCCGTCGAGCTTGGCGCCGCCGTAGTACAGCGGCTGCGACGGCCCAGGCACGTTGGAGATGACGATGTTGAACGGCGGCGGCACGGTGGACAGGAAGCCCGGAACACCCGCCAGCGCCAGAGGCATCATGTTCAGCGCCGACAATGCCAGCACCTGCAGCCGCGGCAGGTCGGCGAGCACCTTCTTGTTGCCGCGCATGGAGTCACTGATCACCTGAATCCGTTGCGCCGGGTCATCGACGTCGGTGGCGAGGTTGCACAGGATGCTGCCGACCCTATTACCCCCGTCGTCGGCCTCCTTCTCCGAACGCAGGCTTACCGGAACCATCGCGACCAGCGGGGTGGCCGGCAGCGCATCCTGCTCGATCAGGTAGTAACGCAACGCACCGGAACACATCGCCAGCACCGCGTCGTTGAAGGTCACCCCGGCGGCCCTCTTGACGTTCTTGATGCGATCCAGCGACCAGGACTGAGCCGCACACCGGCGGGCTCCGCCGATTTTCACGTTGAACATGGTGTGCGGTGCCGCGAACGGCAGGGTCAGCTGCTGTTCGATCAGGGCGCCGCGGGCCAGCCTCAGCGTCGAAGGGGCAAGTCCCACAACAGATCCCGCCAACTTGGCCAACATATCCAGCGGTGACGAGGACCCCGACGACGGCTCGCGCGGCGGCCGGGGCAAGCTCCACATGGCCCGCACTTCGGTGTCGTCCGGGTCCGGCGACAGCGTGCGCTGCATCAGCTTCACCGCCGAAACACCGTCGATCAGCGCGTGATGCATCTTCGTGTACATGGCGAACCGGCCGTCGTTGAGTCCCTCGACGACATGCAGTTCCCACAGTGGGCGATGACGGTCCAGCAGGCTGGTGTGCAACCGGGAACTCAGCTCGAGCAGATCACGAACGCGTCCCGGCGACGGCAGTGCCGATCGGCGCACGTGGTAGTCGACGTCGATCTCGTCGTCATACGCCCAAGCCACCCGGGCGATCCCGCCGGCGATCGTGGCGGGGTGCTTACGGAATACAGGCTGGAATTCATCATTGGCGACCAACGCGTCGGTGAACTGCCGCACGAACTGACCGTCGGCTCCGTCCGGCGGCTGGAACAACGACAAGCCGCCCACGTGCATGGGGTGCTCGCGTGATTCGGCGAACAGAAACATCGAGTCGGTGGGCATCATCAGCTCCATGCACACATTAGATCGCGATGTGCTGGTAAAGCGGTAGCAGCCAGCTGTGATGCCCTTGACAGGGCCACCTTGTTCCGCTGAGGGTCAACTGCATGTCGGTGGTGCGCGGGACGGCGCTCTCGAACTACCCCAGCCTGGTAGCAGAGCTCGGCGGCGACCCGGCCGCGCTGCTGCGCGCGGCCGGCATCCGGGAACAGGATGTTGGCAACTACGACGCATTCGTTCCGTTCCGCGCGGCGATCAGGGCGGCCGAATCGGCCGCCGCGGCAACGGCCACACCGGATTTCGGCCGCCGTCTGGCACAGCGGCAAAGCATCGAGATCCTCGGCCCGGTCGGCGTCGCGGCCCGCACCGCCGCGACGGTGGCCGACGCGCTGGCGATCTTCAACACCTTCATGGCGGCCTACAGCCCGGTGATCTCCATCGAGATCACCCCGGTGGCCGACCCCGAACGCTCATTCATCGCACTCGAGTACCTGCTGGACGAACCGATCCCGCACCCGCAGACGCTGGAACTGGCGATGGGCGTCTCGCTCGGGGTGTTTCACCTGCTCATGGGCAGCACCTACGCGCCACTGTCGGTGCATCTGCCGCACGACCCGCTCACACCCGAGGTGAGCTACCTGCAGTACTTCGGCTGCACGCCCTACTTCGGCGAACCCCGCGGCGGTTTCACGGTGCGTACGGTCGACCTGAGCCGGCCGCTGAACCGCGACGACATCGCTCACCGCGCGGTCGTCGACTACCTGAGCAGCATCACCCCGCTGGGCGCGGGAATCGTGGAGTCGGTGCGCACCATCGTCCGCCAACTCCTGCCGACCGGGGCGGCCACCCTCGACGTGGTCGCCGAGCAGTTCCATCTACATCCGAAAACCCTGCAACGCAGGCTGGCTGACGAGGCCACCACGTTCGCCGCGGTGGTCGACGAGGTACGCCGGAATGCCGCCGATCGCTACCTGCGCACCACCGGGATGGGCCTGTCGCACTTGGCCCGGGAACTGGGTTACGCCGAGCAGAGCGTACTGACCCGGTCATGCAAGAGGTGGTTTGGCATCGGCCCCGCCGCTTACCGGGTGCAGACCCGCATGCCGGCCCCTTTGATAACCGTCGCGAAGGCTTGACGCCTTCCTACCCGCCCCATTTGGCGGCTTCGGCCATGTCGCGGGCGTTCATCGCCAGGGTGTTGGACTCATGCGTGCTGGCCATCGATTGGTAGGCCCGCACCAGGTCCTCGGTGGCCTGGTTCCACTGAGTTTGCCAACCCTGGTATGTCATTCCGGTGTCACCCTGCCACGCATTCGACAACGCGGTCTGTTCGCTGGCGATGTCGGCCGCCATGCTTTGCAGTGTGCCTGCGTAGCCTGACATTTCGCCGGCGTGGCCAAGCATCGCCGCGTAGTTGTACATAATCTGTGACATCACAAGCCCTTTCGTGTTTGGTGAGGTGGCTCAGAAGCCGGTGTAGGAGGACGCGGCGGCGGCGTCGGCGGCCACATAGGTGCCCGCGGCATCGCCGAGGTTCGCCTGCGCTACATCGAGCAAGGTGTTGACCTTGGTGGCCGCTTCCACGAACCGGGCGTGCGCGGCCTGGAACGCCGCGGCGGACTCACCTTGGTGAAAGGCTTGCGCCGACATCGCCGACTGCTCGGCCTGTCCGATCGTGTGCCGCATCAATCCCGCCTTCGCGGCGAACGCCGACTGGGAAGCGACCAATTGCGGAATGTGGGCATCCAACAAACTCATAGCGATCCTCTCGGTGTGGGTTTCTCTTCTTCTTTGTTGACGATCAGGCGAATTCCCAGGTGGCGGGCAACATCGGCACCCGTGTCGGGCCGCTGTACTCGTTGCCGTCCAGCACGGAAATACCGGCGGGTTGCGCATTGTGCTTGCCGGCGGTCCCGGCGTACCCCACCGTGGTGGCCCCGCTCGCAGACGGCGACACCGCCGAAACCAGGCTCGCCGCGGGCACCACCGCGGCGGCAGCGGGCAACGGGGTCACCGAGCTTACGGCAGCGGCCCCGACAGCCGCCGGGGCGGCCGCTACCGATATGCCCGCCGCCTGCAACAGCGAGGTGGCCAGCGGGGCAAGGGCCGGCGGCAACGCGGCCACCAACGCGGCCCCGGCGCCCGTCGTCACACCGGCCACCAGCGCCTCAGCCGGCGCCCCGCCCTGCACCACCGTGTAGCCCAGCGCGAAAATCATTGGGCCCCATTGGAACAGTGCACTGATTGGATCGGTCGTAAAGGCATTGAACATCGCGATCAGATTGCCGATCGGGTCCTGCAGGAAGAGGGCGTCTTCCTTCAAGACCCACAGGTTGAAGTCGATGTACATTTCCAGTGCGAGCTTGGCGAGTTCCCAGATCCAGTTCCACGGGATGTCGCCGAGGGCCGACTGGGTCGTCGTGGTCAGCGCGTCGGCGGCGGGACCGACGCCGGGCTTGACTATCAGCGGAGCCGGCGCGGTTGGCGGTGCCGATACTATCGCCGCACTCGCAACCGCCTGATATGCACTCATGGTGGTGGCAGCCTGAATCCACATTCGCAAGTAGTCTGCTTCATTGATTGCGATCGGAATCGTGTTGATGCCAAAGAAATTCGTCACCAGCAGCACCCCATGGGTGACGTGGTTGGCGGCCAGCTCCGCCAGCGTCGGCATCGCCGCCAGCGCGGTGACATACGCCGCGGCCGCACTCTCCTGCTGCGCGGCCACGGCAGCGCTGTCGATACTGGTCTTCGCCAGCCAGGCCAGATACGGCAGGTGCGCCGCAACATAGCTTTCGGCGCTCAGGCCTTGCCATGCTCCGCCCTGCACCGCGGCCAACACGGCAGTGAGTTCTGCTGCCGTCGAGGCGTATTCGGCGCTCAGCGAGGACCACGATGCCGCCGACGCCAGCAGCGCTTCTGGACCGGGACCCGAAACCAGCAACGCCGAATGTACCTCCGGCGGTGACGCGACCCAGATGGGTGCCGTCATACCCAGCTGCCGAGCGCGAGGTACGAGGCCACCGCGGCGCCATCGCCGACGGTGTAGCTGACCCCGGACTCGGCGACGCCGGCCGCCGATCGGCCAAGCTCTTCGATGCCTTCGGCCACCAGCGCGACATGCTCGTCGCCTTTGGCACTGAATTCGGCGGCGGTTTGCAGCGACACCGGATCCGCCGCTGGCGGTACCACTGCCGTGATGAGGGGCGCCACCGCGGCTTGCGCCGCGACCAGTCGCATGGTCAGCGCTTCCACCGCAGCACTGGCCGCGGCCAAACCTTCCGGAACTACTTGCAGCGTCATTCCCGACACTCCTTTGGACGCGTTTCACCAGGCCGCAAGCCCGAAGGTTTTCGGTCGCGGCCGCTTATTGCACAGATGTCGGGAAATAAATCTCACGGATCGTAACTATTGTCAATAGTTACCGAAGGCTACGGTCCCGTAGGTAAAAATGACGCTGGCGTAAGGATTTACCCAGCGTGCATCGCTGCGGCTAGAGGCCGACGGCTCGCTCCAGTTCCTTCAGCGACGTCTCCAGGTGGCTGAGCACCCGTTGCAGGTGCGGCACGCTGCGGCGGCATCCCACGACACCGAAGTCCAGGGTGTCGGCGGTACCGGTCAACGTGATGTTGAGGGCCTGTCCGTTGAGCGCCAGCGACATCGGGTAGTTGCCGACCAGCCGGGCGCCGTTGAAGTAGCGCGGCTCACGCACCCCGGGCACATTGGAGATGCATACGTTGAACGGCGGCGGAGTCGCCTTGGCCAGTCCGGGCAGCACATTGATCGCAGCCGGGCTCAGCAATGCCATCGAGAGCGCCAGCGCTTGCGCCCGGGGCAATTGGGCCAGCACCTTCTTGTTGTCGCGCATCGAATTGTGGATCGCCTCAAGACGCTGCGCCGGATCGTCGAGGTGAGTCGCCAGGTTGCACAGCACAGCCCCAACCATGTTGCCGCCGAGCGCATCTCGCTCGTTGCGCAGGCTCACCGGGACCATGGCCACCAGCGGTGCGTCCGGCAGTGCGTCGTATTCGTCGAGATAGGTACGCAACGCGCCGGCACACATCGCCAGCACGACGTCGTTGAGGCTCACTCCGGCCGCGTCTTTGACCCACTGGACCCGGTCCAGCTCCCACGACTCGGCGGCGCACCGCCGCGCTCCCCCGACCGGAACGTTCAGCATGGTGCGCGGTGCGCCGAAGGGCAGCGTCAACTGCTGCTCCAGTAGCGCGGCGCGGGCGAGTCGTAACGTCGAAGGAGCAAGCCCGGCAACAGATCCCAGCACGCCGCCCACCTGCTGCAGTACGTTTCGCTTCCCTTGCGTGGTCGCCACTGGCGGCACCGGCGACCACGTCGCCCGGAAATCCCGGTCGGTGGGTTCGGTGGGTAGCGACTGCCGCATCAGCGCGAGCCCGGAAACCCCGTCGACCAAGGCGTGATGGATCTTGGAATAGATCGCGAAGCGTCCGTCGCGCAGGCCTTCGATCACGTGTGTTTCCCACAGTGGACGATGCCGGTCGAGCAGGTTGGAATGCAGCCGCGAAGTCAGCTCCAGTAACTCGCGTACCCGTCCCGGCGCCGGCAGTGCGGACCGCCGCACGTGGTAACCGAGGTCTACGTCGTCGTCGGTGGACCAACCGACGTTGGTCAGCGCGCCACGAAAGGAACTGGGCCGCTTGCGAAACAGGGGCGAGACGTCGGTGCATTCCAGCATCGCCCGGTGCGTTTCGCGGACGAAGCCGCGTCCGGCACCCACCGGCGGCTCGAACAGCTGCAACGAGCCGACATGCAGCGGATGCTCACGCGATTCTGCGGACAAGAACAGCGCGTCGACCGGTGACATCAATTCCATCGTGTGCTCCTTGTGAGTTAGCCGGTGCTACCCTGCCAACGCCGGTTCAGGTAGATCGGCTGAGTTGGTGAAACGCAGGCGGTCGTCGTCGACCGGCCCCTCGCGCAACATCTTTCGATCCGCTCGGTAGTCCATGCAGGTTCGCCATGGCCCTTCGGTCCCCTGGTGCGGCAATTGGCCGGCGGCTCGCCTGGCATAACCGGAGGTGATTTCCAGTAGCGGCCGCGTGGGCATCGATTCGGGCAGTTGCGGATAGCAGATCGTGTGGCCGTGCGCGTCCATGTGTGCCAACAGCCGGCAGAAATGTTCACACACCAGGCCGACTTTCAGCGTCCATGACGAATTGGTGTAGCCGAAGACATAGGCGAAGTTGGGCACATCGCTGAGCAGAAAGCCTTTGAAGGCAACCTTTTCCGAGACTTTGACCGCGACGCCGTCCACGGAAAGCTCGATGCCGCCGAAGGCCAGCAGGTTCAGACCCGTCGCGGTGACGATGATGTCGGCCCTAAGTTCCTCTCCCGATTGCAACCGGATGCCCGTTTCGGTGAAGGTGTCGATTCGGTCGGTGACCACCGACGCCCGGCCATCGCGGATGGCCCGGAACATATCGGCATCCGGCACGGCACACAGGCGCTGATCCCACGGGTTGTAGGCGGGCCGGAAGTGCTCGTCGACCGGATAGCCGGCCGGCAGCTGCTTGGCGTTGAGGTGGCGGATCAGCCGGCGTGCGGCCCCGGGATACTGCTGGCACAACCGCCAGACCACCCGTTGTTTGAGGATGTTCTTGCGGCGGGTAAGTGCGAAAGCCCGGTCACGGCCGACCAGCTTGGGCAGGGCGTTGGCGATGCGGTCCTCGGATGGCACCGGCACGATGTAAGTCGGCGAGCGCTGCAGCATAGTCACATGCCCGGCGGTCTCGGCCATGGCGGGCATCAGCGTGACCGCGGTCGCGCCGCTGCCGATGATCACCACCCGCTTACCGCGGTAGTCCAGGTCCTCGGGCCAGTGCTGCGGGTGCACGATCTGCCCGGTAAACCGTTCGCGGCCAGGGAATTCCGGGGTGAAGCCCTCGTCGTAGCGGTAGTAGCCGCTGGCGCAGAAGAACCATCCGCAGCTCATCGTCAGGTGCTCGCCGGTGTCTTGACGCTCGATCTCGACCAGCCACCGGGCGTCCTGAGTGTGCCATTCCGCCGCGATCACCTTGTGCCCGAACCTTATTGCCTCCCTGATGCCGTCCTGCGCAACCGTCTCACGCAGGTAGGACATGATGGCGTCGGCACTGGCGATCGCCTTGTCGTCCTCCCAGGCCTTGAACTCATAGCTGAACGTGTGCAGATCGGAATCGGAGCGAATTCCCGGATAGCGGAACAGGTCCCAGGTGCCGCCGATGTCGTCGCGTGCCTCAACGATCGCAAATGTCTTGGCGGGCTGCATGGTCTGCAGGTAGTGGGCAGCGCCGATGCCCGAGATGCCGGCACCAACGATCAACACGTCGACGTGTTCGAGGCTGCTGGAGTTCATGGGTGCGTCCTGTTCGGGTTCTCCCCCGAACTCCTCTGTCCGGGGCGGTACTACCCACAGTGCCGCAGCACCAGCTCAATCGTCTTGACAGCAGAGGACAAATTTTTGACAGTTGAGGACAGCGCTAGCCGACCGGTGTGACGCCTGCGGTGGAGATCGTGAAGCCGCGGCCTCCCGTGACGGTACAGGTGACCCCGCTGGGTTCCGACCGGCAATTGAACGGGCCGAGCCCGGCGGTCATGCCGTAGGCCAGGGTCGGGGTTCCTTGGCCCGCGTTGCCCAGGCAGGTCTCGCCCGTGCAGGTCTTGAACGATCCGTCGGTGGCCATCCGCACCGATTGCGGCGGCGAGTCGGTCTGACAATACGTTTCATCGCCTATGCCACTGCCGCGGTGGTAGTTGATCTCGCAGCCCAGGTTGTGCGAGGGAGCCAGGAAGGAACACCAGGTCGATGTACAGACCGGGTTGTCGGCGGCGGCCTGCGGGACCCCCAGCCAAGCGCCGGCAAAGACGACCGCCAGCGCGGTGATGATTGTTCGATACACAGTGCCTCCCCAGTATCCCCAGTGTCGCGAGCGTAACGCCACGGCGAGATTCGCGTTTGTTTTTCGCGGTGGCGTTACGCTCGCGCTAAGCAAGCAAGGAGGTCACGATGGGTAACCCCGCCAGGCTTCGTGTCATCCAGTGGGCGACGGGGGGTGTGGGCAAGGCCGCGATCCAATGCGTGCTCAATCACCCGCAGCTGGAGCTGGCCGGCTGCTGGGTACACAGCGCCGACAAGCACGGCGTCGACGTCGGCCGGATCATTGGCGCGGCGCCGCTCGGCGTGACCGCGAGCACCAGCGCCGACGAGGTGTTGGCGCTGGATGCCGATTGCGTGGTGTACAGCCCGCTGGTCCCCAAAGACGAAGAGGTCGTGGCGATTCTGCGGTCCGGGAAGAACGTGGTGACCCCGGTCGGCTGGGTTTATCCGGACCTGGGCAACCCTGCGGTCAAGGCGATCTCCGACGCCGCAGTCGAGGGTGGGGTGACCCTGCATGGCTCGGGCATCCACCCCGGCGGCATCACCGAACGCTTCCCGCTCATGGTGTCGTCGCTGTCGTCGGCAATCACGCACGTGCGCGCCGAGGAGTTCTCCGACATCCGCACCTACAACGCGCCGGACGTGGTGCGGCACATCATGGGGTTCGGCGGCACCCCGGAGGAAGCCAGGCAAGGACCCATGGCAACCCTGCTCGAATCGGGCTTCAAGATGTCGGTGCGAATGATCGCCGACCACATGGGTTTTCGTATCGAACCCAACATCAGAACCAGCCAGGAAATCGCGGTGGCAACAGCCGACATCGACTACGACCCATTCCCGATCACCGCGGGCACCGTGGCCGCGCGCCGGTTCCGCTGGCAAGCCCTGGCCGACGGCGAACCGGTGATCACCGCGGCGGTCAACTGGCTGATGGGTGAAGCCGACCTGGAACCGGCCTGGAATTTCGGTGGTCGCGGTGAACGCTTCGAGGTCGAGATCACCGGCGATCCCACCGTGAGCCTCACCTTCAAGGGCTTGCAGCCGCCCTCGATCACCGAAGGGCTGCAACGAAATCCGGGCGTGGTGGCGACGGCAAATCACTGCGTCAATGCCATTCCCGACGTCTGTGCCGCCGAGCCGGGCATCAAGACATACCTGGATCTGCCGCTATTCGCCGGACGCCCGGCGCCGGGTCTGGCGCGATGACGTACTCACACCCTGATTCGCTGCGCGGCCAGGTCGCAATCGTCACCGGGGCCGCCCAAGGTGTGGGCAAGGGGATCGCCGCCGCGCTGCTCGAACGCGGCGCGGCGGTTCTGCTGGTGGACATCCTCGACGAAAAACTGAGCGCTACCACCGCCGAATTGCGGACGTGCGGCCATGCCGAGCAACTGACCGCCGACCTGCGTGACCCGGACAGCGCCCAGCGCATCGTGGCGGCTGCCGTCGACGCCTTCGGTACGGTGCACGGCCTGGTCAACAACGCCATCGCCACCAACGAGCCCAAGGCGTTCGTCGACATCACCACCGAAGACCTGGCACTGGGTTACGACGTCGGTCCGCGAGCGACCTTCCTGCTGATGCAGGCCGTGCACCCGGTCCTGGTCGAGGCGGGCGGCGGGTCGGTCGTGAACCTCGGATCGGGAACCGGCACCGGCGGCGAACCCAAGTGGGGCGGTTACGCGGCGGCCAAGGAAGGCATCCGTGGGCTGTCCAAGGTGGCCGCCCTGGAATGGGGCCGCGACAACATCCGAGTCAACGTGATCTGCCCGTTCGCCGAATCCGACGGCGTCAAAATGTGGAAGCAGTACGCGCCCGACGACTACGCGAAGGCGGTACGCCGTGTGCCGATGAAACGCATCGGCGACGTACGCACCGACGTGGGTGCGCTGGTGGCATTTCTGCTAGGCGCGGATGCGACATTCATCACCGGGCAGACCATTAACGTCGACGGCGGGATCGGTTGCTTCCGGTAATCGGGTCGCTGCGTGGCCGTTCTAGTGTTGTAGCGCACCGGGATTGGCGATCCGCACCGGCTTGCCGTCCAGCCAGGCCGTCACCGCTTCCACGGTGTCGGCGTAGAAGGCGCCCAGCATCTCGCGGGTGACATAACCCAGGTGGGGGCTCAACGTCACGTTCGGCAGCGACCGCAGCGGATGGTCCGGCGGCGCAGGTTCGACGTCGAACACATCCAAGCCGGCGCCGGCGATGCCCCCACTCCGTAGCGTGGCGATCAGCGCGGCCTCATCGACGATTGGGCCGCGCGACGTGTTGATCAAATATGCGTGCGGCTTCATCACGGCCAGCTCCTGTGCGCCGACCAGACCTCGCGTGCGCTCGGAGAGCACCAGGTGAACGGAAACCACGTCGGCTTCTTCGAACAGCGCTGCCTTCTCGACCCGGCGGGCACCGGCTGCCGCAGCGGCCTCCTCGGTAAGGTTCTGGCTCCACGCAATAACCTCCATACCAAATGCTTTGGCGTATTCGGCCATGCGTCTGCCGACCCGGCCGAGACCGAGCAGCCCAAGTGTCTTGCCCGACAGTGTCATTCCGGTGCTGGACTGCCAACCGCCCGCCCGCATCCGCCGGTGCTCTTCGGCGAGATTGCGCACCGTTGCGATCAATAACCCCCACGCGAATTCCGGTGTCGCGTCACCGATGGACCGGAATCGCGGGTGGGCGAAATTCGTGTGCGCGACCAGGACACCGCACTCGGTGGCGGCTGCCATATCCAAGTTGGGCAGCTTCTGGCCGACGATGGTGACCAGCTTGAGGACCGGCAATCGCTCAATGAGGCTGCGCGGAAAAGCCATCCGCTCGCGCATGGTGCACAGGACGTCGAACGGCCGCAGCACGTCTGCGGCCTCGGCTTCGCAGAGGTGGCGGTCGAAAACCGTGACCTCTGATCTGCTCTGTACTGCCGACCAATCGGCCAGCTCCAGGGCCACACCGGCGTAGTCGTCGAGTATCGCCACCCTGGGCATCCGGTCTCCTATCGCGAGTACGCCGAGTTCACCCTCGGTTGATCAACGCCGCCCGGGCCAGCGTCTCCTGCGCCATCTTCACGTGCGCGGCGTCCACCAGCACGCCGTTGACACCGACCGTGCCGCGGCCTTTGGCCTCGGCTTCGCGGTAGGCAGCTAGATTTCGCTGCGCCAAAGCGATTTCGTCGGCAGTCGGCGAATAGACCTCATTGGCGACGGGAACCTGCGATGGGTGGATCGCCCACTTGCCGGTGTAGCCGAGCAACGACGCCCGCCGGGCGTCCCGCTCGTATCCGGCCAGATCGCGGTAGTCCGGATAGGGCGCATCGATTGCGTCGATACCCGCGATCCGCGCGGCGACGATGACCTTGTTGCGCGCGTAATGCCAGAAGTCGCCGGGATACTCGCCCAGCGGAACGAAGTTGGTGTCCACCCGGGCGCCCTGGGACAGGGAGAAGTCGCCCACCCCGAAGATCAAGGCATCCAATCGGGGACTTGCCACCGCGATCGTCTCCGCATTGGCCAGGCCCTCGACTTCTTCAATCAGGACCTCGAGTCGAATGGTATTGTCCAGCCCCAGCTTTGACTCCAGCTGGGTGAGCAGCACGTCGACCCACCAGACATCACGCGCGGTACGTGCCTTCGGGATGATGACCGTATCTAGGTTCGCCCCGGCCTTGGTCACCACCTCGATGAGATCGTCGTGACACCACTGGGTGTCCAGGCCGTTGATGCGCACCGCGCGAGCCGTGGTGCCCCAGTCGATGTCGTTGAGGGCGGCGATCGCCTTGGCCCGCGATTGCACTTTGATCGCCACGGGTACCGCGTCTTCGAGGTCGAGGAACACCAGATCGGCCCCACACGCCGCGGCCTTGTCGAACATGTTGTCATTGCTTGCGGGTACGGCCAGCTCGGAGCGACGCAACAGGTCTGTCACCGCCAATCCTTTCCGTCACACCACGCCGCGGGCGCGTAGGTCGTCGATATCTTCGACGGTCAATCCGAGTAGCTCGCCGTACACCGCGGCGTTGTGTTCACCCAGACGCGGGCCCAGATGCCCTACCGTCCCATCCGCACAAGAGAAGCGCGGCACCGGTGCCTGTACCGTCATCGTTCCGAGCTGTTCGTCGGCGACCGGCACGAACACCCCGCGATGGGCCAGCTGCTCATCGGCCACCAGATCGCTGATGTCATACACCGGGGCGGCCGCGACTTCGTGCGCTTCGAACACCGCCATGGCTTCCGAAAGTGTCTTGCCGGCAACCCAATCCGCAACGACCGTGTCGACCTCGAGCGCCCGGGCCAGACGCCGCTGGGGGTCGGAGAAGTCGGCGTCGGCCAGTAGATCGGCCCTGCCGATCGCCTTGAACACCCGCAGCGCCAATGCCGGCGAACTACCGGACATGGCCAGCCACCGGCCATCCGACGTTCGATAGGTGTTGCGCGGCGCCGAGATGTCCCACCTATTGCCGGATCGCTCGGGCACCAGCCCCAATTGGTCGTAGCCCAACAGCGTCTGCTCCAGTAGCCGCGCCAACGGGTCGATGAGGTTGACGTCGATGAGCTGTCCTGGGCCGCCGTGCACGTCGCGGTGATACAGCGCCATCATCACCGCATACGCGGCATTCAGCGACGCGACCCCGTCGGCGAGCATGAACGGCGGCAGCGTCGGGGGCCCGCCGGCCTGCCCGGTGATATGGGCGAAGCCGCTCATTGCCTCCCCGAGGGTGCCGAACCCTGGGCGTTCACTCTTGGGCCCGGTCAACCCGTATCCGGTGATGTGCAGCACCACGATTCGCTCGTTGACCGCATGCAGGCTTTCGTAATCCAGGCCCCAGCCGCGCAAGGTCTGCGGCCGGGTGTTGAAGATGGCTACGTCGGCGTGCCGCACCAGCCCGCGGACCAGTTCTTGACCTTCGGCACGCCGCAGATCCAGGGTCACCGATCGCTTATTGCGCGAGATCGACTTCCACATCAATCCGATGCCGTCACGCTGGTTGCCCCAGCCGCGGATCGGGTCGCCGTATCGGGGTTCTTCGACCTTGATCACGTCGGCACCGAACTCGCCCAGATACGTCGCTACCAACGGAGCCGCCGCCAAGGTGGCGAGGTCGAGCACCCGCAGGCCGTCAAGCATCCGCACCAACGCGCTCCCGCATGTTCGAAGGCCTCTGCAGCCCAAGGTGGTCCCGCAACGTCGACGATTCATACTCGGTGCGGAACAACCCGCGGCGCTGTAGTTCGGGGACCACCATGCGCACCACATCTTCGAATGCGCCCGGCAAATGCGTTGCGGCCAAGACGAATCCGTCGCAGGCGCCACCCTCGAACCAATCCGCCATCTGGTCGGCGACCTGCTCGCCGGTACCGACGAACCTTGGGCCCTGCAATAAGGTGGCGCGGTGGCCGGCCAGGTCTCGCACCGTCACTGTGTCCCCCCCGATATGGGCGCGCAGATTCTGCACCAGCCCACGGATGCCCGAGACCGACGCGATCAGCTCATCGGTCACCGGGTCGTCCAGATCATGTTGGGCGAAATCGTAATTCATCAACTCCGACAAAAGCGTCAGCGAAGCCATCGGATGCACCAGGTCGTTGAGGAACATCGCTTCGCGTTCCTTGGCGTGCGCCTCGGATTCACCCACGACCGCATAGGCCATCGGACAGATCCGCACCGAGCCGGGATCGCGGCCGGCTTCAGCGATGCGGGCCTTCTGGTCGGCATAGTGGTTGCGTGCGACTTCCAGGCCGGGATCGCCGGTGAAGATCAATTCGGCCCAGCGCGAAGCGAATTCGCGCCCGCGGCCGGACGAGCCGGCCTGAATGATGACCGGCCGGCCCTGCGGGGTGCGCGGCACGGTCAGCGGTCCGCGCGACGAAAAGTACTGGCCTTCGTGTCCCAGCTCGTGCACCTTGTCCGGGTCGGCGTATTGACCGGACACCCGGTCGTGCCGGATCGCGCCGTCCTCCCACGTGTCCCACAGGCCGGTCACCACGTCCATGAATTCGTCGGCGCGATCGTAGCGTTCGTCGTGGCCCAGGTGGGCCTTGACGCCGAAGTTCTGCGCCTCGCTGTCGTTGACGGAAGTGACCACGTTCCAGGCGGCCCGTCCCCGGGACAGATGGTCCAGCGTCGCGAACGTCCTCGCCACGTGGAACGGGGCGTAATACGTCGTCGAATACGTCGCGCCGAGCCCGATCTTCGACGTGGCTTGCGCCAGCACCCCCAGCACCACACCAAGGTCCAGCTTGACCGGGCGGGCGCCGTGGAACACCGCCTCGGCCACCGATCCTCCGTAGACGCCCGGCATGGCAAGCCGGTCGTCGAAGAACATCAGGTCGAAGCAGCCCTCCTCGAGCTGCCGGCCGATCTTCGCGTAATAAGAGGCGTCCAGATACCCGTGTTCTGTGGCGGGGTGCCGCCACGACCCCGCGTACACAGAGGTGCTGCCGGCCTGCATGAACGCCACCAGGGACATCTTGTCGTTTCGCCGCTGAGACATATTCCGAAACTAACATCTGATATTTCAGATATCAAATGTGAGGTCTTCTGTTTGATATGCTGCGCCGGTGACGACACGACCCGGGATCGACATCTCCGGAACCGTGCGCGAGCGTGCCGCCCGCGAACTCCGGGACCGCATCCTCACCGGCGCCCTGCCGGCCGGGTCCCGCATCGACCTCGACGCCATCACCGAAGAGTTCGCCACCAGCCGCACCCCGGTTCGCGAGGCGTTATTGGAGCTGTCCTTCGAAGGCTTGGTCAAGGTCGCGCCGCGCAGCGGCATCACCGTCATCGGCATCAGTCCGTCCGACGTGCTGGACAGCTTCACCATTCTCGGGGTCCTCACCGGACAGGCCGCCGCCTGGGCGGCCGAGCGTATCGAGCCCGACGAGCTGGCCACGCTGCGTGAACTCGCGGCCGACGTCGTCGCCCGGTCCGGGGACGACAGCATCGGGGAGGCGAACTGGCTTTTCCATCAACGCATCCACCGCGCCGCCCACTCCCCGCGGCTGCTGACCCAAATCAGGCAAGCCGCCCGGGTGGTGCCCACCAACTTCCTCACCGTGTTTCCCGACCACGAGAAGCATTCGCTCGACGAGCACGAGGAGTTGCTGGACGCGTTCGGCACCAAGGATGCCGAACGTGCCCGCGCGGTCGCCGAACGCCATGTTCTCGAAGCCGGGCGTTTCCTGGCCGAGTGGCTGGAACGGCGGTAGCCCCTAAAGGAGATGGCGCCGGGGGGTGATATCGCCTGCGATATCGCTTCTGAAGAGGTGTCGTGCCCGGGAAGGCGCCGGTTCGGACCATGTATACCGTTTCAAATGCGATATCGCAGGCGATATCACCAAGGCGGCCCGGGGCCTGTCGACATCCACAGGTGCGGCAATCTCGCGTAGAAATATTGGGTGATTCCGGCGCAGTACCTGCTGTCGAGCAAGGCACCCAATCCGCGCACGCTCATCGACATCCTTTATGACACCGCCGCGCGCTATCCGGACGCCGCGGCCATCGACGACGGCGAAGTCCAGCTCACCTACAGCGAGCTGATCTCCGACATCGAGGACAGCGTTGGCTGGCTGGCAGCGCGGGGCGTGGGGCGCGGCGACCGGCTCGGCATCCGCATGCCCTCCGGGAGCTATTCCCTCTATGTCGCCATCCTGGCCGCACTTGCCACCGGCGCGGCATACGTTCCGGTCGACGCCGACGACCCCGACGAGCGCGCCGAATTGGTGTTCAGCGAGGCCAACGTGGTCGCCGTCATCACCGAGGCGGGCATCGAGCGCGGCCCCGGCTCGTCGCGCGGCTGGCGGGCCGGAAATCCGCAAACCCGCGATGACGCATGGATCATCTTCACCTCGGGATCGACCGGGACGCCCAAGGGTGTTGCGGTGACGCATCGCAGCGCCGCCGCGTTCGTCGACGCCGAGGCGCAGATGTTCCTGCCGGACAACCCGATTGGCCCCGGCGACCGGGTGCTGGCCGGGTTGTCGGTCGCCTTCGACGCATCCTGTGAGGAGATGTGGCTGGCGTGGCGGCACGGCGCGTGCCTGGTTCCCGCACCGCGATCGCTGGTCCGCAGCGGCATGGACCTGGGCCCGTGGCTGGTCACCCGCGATGTGACCGTGGTGTCCACGGTGCCGTCGCTGGCCGCGCTGTGGCCGGCTGAAGCGCTGGAAGCCGTCCGGCTGTTGATCTTCGGCGGCGAAGCGTGCCCGCCGGAGCTGGCCGAGCGGCTCGCCGTGGAAGGTCGCGAGGTGTGGAACACCTATGGCCCCACCGAAGCGACCGTGGTCGCCTGCGCGGCCAGGCTCGACGGCGCCGGACCGATCAGCATCGGGCTGCCGCTGACCGGATGGGACCTGGCCGTCGTCGACGCCGACGGGCAGCCGGTCAACCACGGCGAGACCGGCGAGTTGGTGATCGGCGGCGTCGGGCTGGCCCGCTATTTGGACGAGGACAAAGACGCCGAGAAGTACGCCGCGCTGCCCACGCTGGGCTGGACGCGGGCCTACCGCAGCGGAGACCTGGTAAGGCTGGAAGACGACGGCCTGTACTTCTGCGGCCGGGCCGATGACCAGGTCAAGGTCGGCGGCCGGCGGATCGAGCTGGGCGAGGTCGACTCGGCGCTGGTGAATCTGCCCGGCGTCAGCGGCGGCGCCGCAGCCGTTCGCCAAACCGGTTCTGGTGCAACGGTATTGGTCGGCTACGTGGTCAGCGCGGATCCGTCGTTCGACATAGCCGCAGCGCGCGGCGAGCTGGCCCGGCACCTGCCCGCAGCAATGGTCCCGCGCCTGGTGCACATCGACGAGTTGCCCACCCGCACGTCGGGCAAGGTCGATCGGGATGCGCTGCCGTGGCCACCCCCGGGCAGCGCAGATACAGACGAAACACCCGAACTGGCCGGCACCGCCGGCCGGCTGGCCGAGATGTGGCGCGACCTGCTGGGCGCCACCGTGGCGGGCCCGGAAGCAGACTTCTTCGCACTCGGCGGCGGCTCGCTTGCCGCCGCCCAACTCGTCGCCACACTGCGGCACCAATATCCGCAGATCACCGTCGCCGATCTCTATGACCATCCGCGGCTGGGCTCGCTGGCCGGGTTTCTCGACGAGCTCGAGCCACCCCCACAGGTCACCGAGCGGGTGGTGCGTCCGACTCCACGGCTGACCCAGCTGGCCCAAACCGTCCTGGCGGTACCCCTGGCGACGCTGGCGGCGTTGCCGTGGCTGACCTGGCTGGCGCTGCTCAACAACGTCGCCCGCGCCGTCCATCTGGTGCCCTGGACCGTGCCGGTGAACTGGTGGGTCGTCGCGGTGGCGTTCGTGGTGTTCGTGACGCCGGTGGGCCGGATGGGCATCGCGGTGTTCTTCGCGCGCATCCTGCTGCGCAAGGTGCAGCCGGGCAGCTATCCCCGGGGCGGCTCGGTGCACCTGCGGGTGTGGTTCGCCGAGCGGCTGGCCGCCGCCAGCGGTGCCGAGAACCTGGCCGGGGCGCCGTGGCTGGTTTACTACGCCCGGGCGCTGGGCGCCGACATCGGCAAAGGTGTTGACCTGCACTCGATTCCACCGGTCACCGGATTCCTCACCGTCGGGCCGCGCAGCGCGATCGAACCCGAGGTGGACCTGTGCGGTCACTGGATCGACGGGGACGTGTTCCACCTCGGCACGATCACAATCGGCAACGACGCGACCATCGGGGCGCGGACCACACTGCTGCCCGGCGCGGTCGTCGGCAAGAACGCCGACGTGGCCCCCGGCTCGGGCGTGCTCGACAAGATCAAGAACGGCCAGTACTGGAAGGGCTCGCCGGCGGTGAAGTCCGGCAAGGCCCGGCACCCCTGGCCGGACGAGCGGCCGGCCCGCAGGTCACATTGGGTCGCCGGCTATGGGCTGACCTCGCTGTTGCTCGCCGGTCTGCCGCTGCTCGCGGTGGCCAGCGGTCTCGCCGTGATCGCGGTGGCCGTGCGCGGCACCCGAAGGTTGTCACAGGCAGTACTGCCCGCGCTGGCGTGGTCACCGGTGGCGGCGCTGGCCGCGCTGGCGATGTACGGGCTGCTCACGGTTCTCGCCGTGCGGCTACTGTCCATCGGCCTGCGCGAGGGCTACCACCCGGTGCGCAGTCGCGCCGGCTGGCAGCTGTGGACCACCGAACGGCTGATGGACGCCGCACGCAATTACCTGTTCCCGCTCTATGCCGGCCTGCTCACACCGGTGTGGCTGCGCGTTCTCGGCGCCCGCGTGGGCCGGGGCACCGAGATCTCGACGGTGTTGCTCGTCCCCAAGTTCACCGTCATAGAGGACGGCGCCTTCCTGGCCGACGACACCATGGTCGCCTCCTACGAGCTGGGCGGCGGCTGGATCTACGCGGCCGAGACGACCGTGGGCCGGCGCGCATTCCTCGGCAACTCCGGGATCACCCAACCCGGGCGCCGCGTTCCGGACGACGGGCTGGTCGCGGTGTTGTCGGCGACGCCGCCCAAGGCCAAGCGCGGATCATCCTGGCTGGGCAGCCCGCCGATGCGGCTGCGGCGCCGGCCCACCGAGACCGACACCGAGACCACCTATGACCCGCCGCTGCGGTTGCGAATCATGCGTGCCGCGGTGGAAACCTGCCGACTGGTGCCGGTCTTCGTGACCGTCGCGATCGGGTTGGCCGTGGCGGGCGCGTTGCAGGCGCTAGCCAGGATTTTCGGCGTCTGGTGGGCGGCGCTGGGTAGCGGCCTGGTACTGCTGGCCGCCGGTGCCGTCGCCGGTGGCATCACCGTCGCCGCGAAATGGCTACTGGTCGGGCGGATCAAGGCGAGCGAATTTCCGCTGTGGTCGTCCTTCGTGTGGCGCAACGAGCTGGCCGACACGTTCGTGGAGACCGTTGCGGCGCCGTGGTTTGCCCGCGCCGCCAGTGGAACGCCGGTGCTGAATCTGTGGCTACGGGGCCTGGGGGCGCGCGTCGGCTCCGGCGCCTGGTGCGAGACCTACTGGCTGCCCGAAGCGGACCTGGTCGAACTCGGCGCCGGCAGCACCGTCAACCGCGGCTGCGTGGTGCAGACACACCTGTTCCACGACCGGATCATGCGGATGGACCGCGTGGTGCTGGAGCCCGGCGCGACGCTGGGGCCGCATTGCGTCGCGCTGCCGGCAGCGCGGCTGGGCGCCGGAGCGGCCGTCGGCCCCGCGTCACTGGTAGTGCGCGGCGACGAGGTGCCGCCGTCGACGCGCTGGCAGGGCAATCCGATCAGGCCGTGGGACGCCAGGCGCAAGAAAACCGCCAACAAGAAGGCGGCCGAAGGCGTCCAGGAGACCGCCGCATGAAGGGTTCGGCCAAGAATGCCCCCGCGGTCCCCCAGGTGATCGACCCGTACCTGCCGAAGAACGGCAACTTCGGCTACCGGGTGTCGCGCTACGAGCTGGACCTGGAGTACAAGGTCGCCAGCAATCGGCTATCGGGAACTGCGACCATCACCGCGGTCACGCTCACCGAGTTGCAGCAATTCACCCTCGACCTGTCCGCCGCTCTCAGCGTCGCCAAGGTGTCGGTGAACGGTAAGCGCCCGGCCCAATTCTCTTCGCGCGCGGGCAAATTGCGTGTCCGGCTGGAAGCCAAACTGCCGACTGGCGCGGCCTTGACGATCGTGGTGCGCTACAGCGGCGCACCGCGGCCGCTGCGGACGTTGTGGGGCGACGTGGGCTTCGAGGAACTGACCGACGGCGCTCTGGTCGCCGGGCAGCCCAACGGCGCCGCATCCTGGTTTCCCTGCGACGACCATCCCAGCGCCAAGGCCGCATTCCGCATCCAGGTCAGCACCGAAAGCGCCTACCGGGTGGTGGCCAACGGCAAGTTGGTGTCGCGGCGGGCCCGGGCTTCGCAAACCGTGTGGACCTACGAACAACCGGAGCCGACGTCGACCTACCTGGTCACCCTCCAGATCGGCAGATACGAACTGGCCCGGCTGGACACGACTCCGGTGCAGATGCAGGCCGCGTTGCCGGACCGGCTGCGCGAGGAATTCGACCACGACTTCGCCCGCCAGCCGCAGATGATGGAGTTTTTCGTCGACCGGTTCGGGCCTTACCCGCTGGCCAACGGCTACACGGTGGTGGTGACCGACGACCCGCTGGACATACCGCTTGAGGCCCAGGGGATTTCAATCTTCGGTTGCAATCACTGTGACGGCACCGGGGACAGCGAGCGGCTGATCGCGCACGAGCTGGCACACCAGTGGTTCGGCAATTCACTGACCGCGCGGCGATGGCGGGACATCTGGCTGCATGAGGGTTTCGCCTGTTACGCGGAGTGGTTGTGGTCCGAGCACGGCGGTGGCCCCAGTGCCGACGAGCTTGCCGGGTTACATCACGAACAGCTGCGCGACAAGCCCCAAGACCTGGTGCTGGCCGATCCCGGGCCGCGCAACATGTTCGACGACCGGGTGTACAAGCGCGGCGCGTTGACCCTGCATACCTTGCGCGCACAACTGGGTGACGAGAATTTCTTCGCGCTGCTCAAGGAATGGACCGAGCGGTACCGGTACGGCACCGTCGTCACCGAGGACTTCACCGCACTTGCGTCCACCTACTGCGACGAGTCGCTGCGCCCGTTGTGGGATGCCTGGCTGTACTCGACGGAAGTGCCCTAGGGCTGCTCCAGGTTCGCCAAATCGTCGGGCACGTCGACGGAGTGCTCCTGCAGCACCTCGAGCGGAATCACCTCGAGGGTTCGCTCGTGGGTGGAGGCCAGCACCACCGGCGCGGCGGCACCGTCGTCGTGGGCCCGCAGCCAATTCACGGCGGTGACGCACCAGCGATCGCCCGGCAACAACCCGGGAAATCGGTACTCGGGCACCGGGGTCGACAGATCGTTGCCGATCGAGCGCTGGTGCTCCAAGAATTCGGCGGTCACCACCGCACAGATCGTGTGCCAACCGACGTCTTCCGGTCCGGTGGAACAGCAGCCGTCACGGTAGAAGCCAGTCATTGGCTCGGTACCGCACGGCTCCAGCGGGCCGCCCAGCACATTGCGATCAGGCCGGCGATCAGACATACCTCAGTATCACGCTTCGGGCGCGAAAATTTGCCAAAGCCGGACTATCGCAGAGCGGCACCCAGCAGCAGGCCGGCGGCGTGGGCGTCGACGTCGGCATACATTCGAGCGATGTCGATGAATGCCGCGCCCGCCCGGGCCAACTCTTCCTGTGCCGCCTGGTTCAGGGCGATCATCTGGGCACCATCAGCGGCGAACAACATCGCCGCCTGAGCTGAGACCTCTTCGCCACCCGCGGGCAGCAGCGAGGTCAGCGACGTCGACGCAGTCGCAGCAGCCTGCAGGCCCTGGTAAGCGTTATCAGAGATTTGTGAACCGATGTCGGCGGCAGCCGAACCGATTGTCATGGGCTGCATGGGTTTCTCCTGTATCAGTCCGCGAGCTGGTCTTCTACAGTTACTCACTGCGATAGTAGCGATGGGCGACTGTTTCCGGATGCAAAATTGGAAAATTGCAACGGTGCTGCGCCGGACGCATTGCAATGGACCAAACCTTGTCCACAAGTACGGTGCGTCGCCGGCGATGGTTCACCGGCTTCTTCAAACTCGTGCTTCAGCGCAGCGACCGGGGAGGGTGCGGTAGGTTCTTCGGCGTGATACTCACGGGCGCCTTCCTGGCCGACGCGGCCGCCGCGGTAGACAACAAACTCAATGTGTCGGGCGGCGTGCTGTCCAGATTCGCGCTGGGGCCGGACCGATCGGCCCGCTTCGTGCTGGTAGTGCTGACCCAGGCGGAGCCCGGCAACACCGAGCGGCAGGTTGAGATCGAGATGCGGCCGCCGACCGACGAGGGCGAACCGATCAAGCTGCAGTTCGAGGTACCCGAATCGTCGGTAGCGGAGTTTCCCGGGTTCGCCTTCTTCGAGCTCCAGCTCCGGCTCCCGGTCAACGGCCGGTGGGTGCTGGTGGTGTCCGGCGGCAGCGGGGCGATCTCGCTTCCGGTTCTGGTCAGCGACATCCCGACGCAGCAGCCTTCGTTCGGTCTCTAACCCCGGGTCAGCGCCGGCAGCACGGCGTCGGTGAGTAACTGCACCGACTTCCACGCCTCGTCGAGGGGCATGCCGCCCACCAAGGGATGCATCACCAGCGGCCCGTAGTCTTCGCCGTCTTGCTGGGCTTCGCGCACTTCGGCGACGAGTTCGTCGGGCGTCAGAAACCGGTAGCGTCCCGACGCTTTGACTTCCTCCAGGGTCTGGACTCCCGGTAGGTGCATCAGCGACCGTGACTCGCCGGACCAGGCGCCGTAGGTGACGGCCTCCCACAGAATGTGTTCACCTAGATCGGCCCACGCCCGCTCCGGATCTTCGTGCAGGAAGATCATGCCGCGGTTGGTGGCGGCGGGCATGATGACGAACGGCACGATGCCGGCCTCGCCGCACAGCCGGCGGTAGTAGGCGGCGATGTCGGGCAGGTGATCGACCAAGCTCAGTGGCAACCCGAAACGCGCCGCCCGCCGTGCCGTGGCGCGCACACCGCCCCCGACGTACAGCGGCGGGTGCGGCCGCGTCCAGGTCCCGGTGCAGATCCCGGCATCCGGTTCGGCCCGCGACCAGACCGACAACATTCGTTCGATCAGGCCGTCCATCAGTGCGCCGCGCCGGCTGAAATCTGTTCCCAGCGCGTCATATTCGACAGGGCGGTAGCCGAGTCCGATCGTGGTATGCAGGCGTCCGCGACTCATATTGTCAACCAGTGCAATGTCCTCGGCCAGCCGCACCGGGTTCCACAGCGGCCCGAGCGCGCAGTCCACGCTGGCGATCAGCCGCGAGGTTCGCGCGAGGAACATCGATGCGGCCATGATGGGATTGCAGCTCCACCCGTGCCCGCTCGCATGATGCTCGTCGACACTGACCGTGGTGATCCCCCGCGATTCGCCCCATTGCGCGAGTTCGAGTGCGGTGCGGATCAACTCGCCCTGAGTGCGTGGATTGCCTTGCGGGGAAGCGAAGTTGAATCGGAGAACGGTCAGCACCATTATCGGGCCTGTGACTCCAGGAAGGCGGGAAAATCCGGGAACAATGCGCGGTCGACGATTTCGATGCGCACGCCGGCCGGGTCGAGGTAATAGGCGAACATCGCGAGTTCGGAACCGGTTACGGCGCCGGTCATTTCGAACGTGCAGCCGTTGCGCTCCAGCTCTTGTGCGGTGCCGGCGAGATCGTCGGTGAAGTAGCCGAGGTGGTGTACGGCATTGCCGGGTGCGGCCGTCCACGGGGTTCCGGGCACTTCTTGCAGGAGTTCGATGTATGGACTCTGCACGGAGTACACGATGGTCGACGTCAGCTCTTGGATTCCGGCGGTGGTCCGAAAAGGCAATGTGTAGGACAGGGGTTTGATCCACCGGTAGCCGGCCAGCGCGCTGAGGCGAGCCATTACGGCATCGAGGTCGGGTACCACGATGCCGGTGTGGTAGAAATCTTCGGGTTTCAATGCGAAGGTCATGGCGGGTTCCTTACTCCGGTCACACGCAATCCGACGCGCCGTCGACGACGAAGACGGCTCCGCTGGTGTAGCTGCTTTGCTCGGTACACAGAAATGCCACCGTCGGGGCGATCTCTGCGGCGGAACCGAAGCGGCGCAATGGAATATGCGCCAACTCGATATCCACCAACTGTTGCGCGACATGCATCGGCGCGGTCATGGGTGTATCGATGGTGCCCGGCGCCACCGCATTCACCCGGATGCCCTTGCCCGCCCACTTCACGGCGAGATTTCTTGTCACACAGACGATTCCGGCTTTCGCCGCACCGTAGCCGGGCACCAGGGTGACCGCCCGCAGGGCCGACATGGATGCCAGGTTCACCACGCTGGCTCCCCCCGCGGCGGTCGAGCACTTGAGTGCCCGGTAGAGGCCGACCGTCAACCGGTACGGCCCGATCAGGTTGAGGGCTACCGACGCGTCGAACCCGTCCGGCTTCGATTCGTCAAGGCCGCCGGGAAAATTGGCACCGGCGTTGTTGATCAGCACATCGAGCCCGGTGAAGCCCTGTGCCAGGTTGTCGACGGAATCGGGATCGGCGATCTGCAGCCGCTGATAGGCCATGCCGGCCAGATCCGTTTCGTATTCCCCGGAATCCGACTTGGTTCCGGTGACGGTGACTTCGGCACCCGCATCCCGGAACAGCGTCGCGATCGCATGCCCGATCCCGCTGGTGCCGCCGGTTATCAGGGCTGTGGTTCCGGTGAAATCGAAACTCACCTGTGCCGTCATGAATTGCTCGCAATCTGTTGTTTGAGCCAGGCGCTTTCCCAGAAGTTGACGCTGCCGGCCAGCAGCTGCTCGTGCGCTTGGCGCAGTACGTCGCGCGCGCCGCGGTGGTCTGCGGGAAGCAGCTCGGCGAGGTGGATGGCATGCAGGGGGCGGCCTTCGGCCAAGTGAGTGCGAGCCCGCCGCGCCAGCTCGTCGGCGCCGGCCAGTTCCACGATGTCGGCGGCGACGGCGTCGAAACCGACCGGATAGAGTTCGGTGGTCGACCGGTGATGGAACCAGCCCGAGTAGTTCTCCCAGATGGCCCGCACATCCCAGGACACCTTCCCATATCCTTGGCCCACTTCGTATTCCGCGGGCAAGGTGATTTCGCGCATCAGGGTCGCGACATCCTTGCCCGCGTTCATCCCGGCTACGGTCTCGTCGTGTAGGTACTGGATCGCATTGCGTAGCCGGGTCAGTTCGGCGTCGATCCTGGCGGCGCCGGCGATCGGGTCGAAGTGGCCGGTGACGAGCAGCTCGGGTTGCAGCTGGCGCACCCGCTCAACTGAGGCGATGGCCGTCAGCGCATCCCGGTACCGGTCGCCGCGAATGGTGACCAGGTTCGGAATGTGCCCGAATAGCGGACCAAATGTGTTCCCGCACAGACAGGTCCGCTCGTCGGGCAGCCAGATCACCAGCGAGTCGTTCGTCTCTCCGCCCGGGACGGCGATCAACTGCAGCCTGCGCCCGCCGACCTCCAGGCTCAGCGTGTCTTCGAAGTCGAGATCGACGGTGGGCACACTCTGGCCGGGCAGGCGCCGAGTCCCCAGCCGTCGTTGAATTGCCTGGACGCCAGCGGCCAGGGTGTCTTTGAACGCGAAGGCGCTGCGGCTGGCGCGGTATGGGATGAGACGCTCGTTATCGTCGCGCCAAAGCGTCCAATTCGCTTGCGCGACAACGGTGGTATCGGGATCGCGCACGCTGTCCAGGCCGCCGACGTGGTCGACGTGGCCCTGGGTGAAGATGATGTAGCGCACCGGCGAGGAGTCGACGGCGTCGAAGTTGGCGCGGTGCACCGGACCCTCAAAACCCATGCCGGTGTTGACGATCACCCGGCCATCCCCCGTGGTCAGCAGGTAGGCATTGGACAGCCCTGGCGAGCACCACAACCCCGGGGCGATCTGCTCTGCCCGCTCGGCGCACGCCGGGCGCATCTCGTCAGCACCCGGCCGGTTGCGGAAGACCGGTTCCAACTGTTGCCTCCTTCATTCCGGGCGGACGTCGAACCTGTCGAAATAGAAACCGAACCGCCCGCGCAGGTCATCGGCCGAGATGCCGAAATGCCGTTGCAGGTCATAGCGAATGCGGCCGTGCTTGCCGCGCGGATTACCGTCGAGGTATCGCTGCAAGCGGTCCCGCACCTGGGATGTCAGTTCGAAGCCGCCACGCCGGTAAAGCTCATCCAGCAGCGACATCTCGTTGCCGTTGAGGTGGTGAAAGCCGATGTCGATGCTGTGTTCGTCGGAGACGAGATCGCGGTCGTGCACGCACGCGCTCAAGAGCCGCCGCACCCGGTCGCTCCAATAGTCCAGCAGCCACTCGGGGTCGATGCTGGTGCGGCGCAGCCGGTCGGAGTAGGCCATCATCGTGATCGCCGACTGGATGACGGCTACCGGGTCGCGGTGCGTGAAAGCCACTGTGGCGTCGGGGAAGGTAGCCATCAGCGGGCCGAGCTGTTCACAGTGCTGAGGACTTTTCAGGACCCAGGTCTGCGGACCCCGCAGAAACGTCAATGCCTGCAGCACCTTCTTCAAGTAGGCGTAGTGCCGTGTTTGATCCAGGCTGAGGTAGTAGTCCCGCCAATCCGGCACGCGTGCATGCCATTCCAGCACGTAGCTCGCCAGATCCAGGTCGAGGAGTTCGACTTCTTCCTCGATGGCCTCGGGGAACCGGTCGTGCATGGCGGCCACCACCGGTGCGCTGGCCATCAGTGCGTCGTGTTCCTGCTTGGCGCGCGTGTAGCGGGGGTCGACGCCGAAGATGTCGGGCCCTTGGCCGCGCGCGGGTATCGGCTCCTGGCTCTCCCAGTACGGCAGCGCGCGGCGGCGCGGGTCGGCGGCGATGAGGTTGACCAGATGAGTGGTACCGGACCGCGGCATGCCCACGACGATGAACGGCTTCTCGATCGGAATCGATTCGATCTCGGGATAGCGCTTGACGAGTTCGGTCAGCGACAGGCGGTTGCGCAGCAGGCGTACCACCCGCTGCCGCAGGGTGGAACGGGTGAGTTGAGTTAGGCCTTCGTCGGCTTCGATCGCGGCCACGTGCGCGCGCAATCGGTCGCCGACGCCGTCGGTCTCGTTCAGATCGGCGGCGCCGGCCTGTTCGATGGCTTCGGCGAGCATCCGGTCGATGTCGAATTCGACGTGTCTGGACTCGGTGAACTTCAAGATCTGACGCTGCACATCGGTCAACTGGGGCGAGATCAGGTCGTCGAAGTCGATGTCCTCGATGTCCTGGCTGTGGGGGCCCAGCGAACCCATGACACAGACCGTAGCCGCGGATGCGGATCCGTCGTCAACAGACCTGCCGCCAACCGCACAGCAACGACCGGAAACTGCGGTAGCGCGCGGTACCCTGCACCCGAAGTTCTTATCCCGGCAGAAAGGCTGTCCGTTGCTCGTCGTCACTACCAATGACATTCCCGGGTGGGAGATCCAGCGCGTATGCGGCGAAGTCTTTGGACTCACTGTCCGGTCGCGGAATGCCTTCTCTCAGATAGGTGCCGGCTTTAAATCCATGTTCGGTGGCGAGCTGCAAGGCATGACGAAGAATCTGGCCGAAAGCCGCAACGAGGCGATGCTCCGGCTCATTAACGAGGCCCGTAACAAAGGCGGCAACGCGATCATCGGAATGCGCTTCGATACCACCGAGCTCGGCGACGTGTGGACCGAGATCTGCGCCTACGGCACCGCGGTGCAAGCCGTGCCGGTCACCGATGGCGCGCGCTACACCGCCTCCCAATTGGGCTACGGCGGCGCGCCCCAACCGCAGACGCCGCAAGCCCCGCCGCAGCAACAGCCCTATAGCGCGGGTTGACCCTGACGGGTGGCCCAACGCACCCTCGACCGTCTCGACGAACTACAGAGCGGTAAGTTCGCGGGGTGATTGTCGGGGCCTTCCTGGCCGAAGCGGCTTCGGTGGTGGACAACAAACTCAACGTGTCGGGCGGTGTGCTGTACCGATTTGCCGTTGAGCCCGACCGGTCGGCCCAGTTTCTGCTTGTCGTGCTGACCCAGGCGGAGACGGGAGGCCCGGACCCCCGAGTCGACGTGGAGATCAGGCCTCCGACCGATGACGAACCCCTTTATCTGACGTTTGAGCTGCCAGAGGCCGCCACCGCGGCCGAGGTGGGGTTCGCGATCTTCGGCATCGACATAGTCATGCCCGTTGACGGTCGCTGGGTGATCGTCGTTACCGGCGGCGCGGGAGCGGTCTCACTGCCATTGCTGGTGAGCGGCTGAGGCCGCGCCCTTCACGGAATTGTCCAGGAATTTCCAAGCTACTTGGGCATAATTACTAATGTTAATTGTCCGCATAGGGCCTTATAGTTTTTCATGTCACAAGCCGCTAAAGACCTCCGATGTGGATCACCATCGGGGGATCAATAAACGTGCGAATCGGCTCCGCGCCAAACGGACGCTTCCCAGCGGCGGCTTTGCTGATTTACGCTGCAGCGGTCGGGCTGACCAGCCTTTCCGCCTTTTCGACCCCCCGGCTTCTGTTATGAGCCGGCCTGACAACAAGGTGGCACGATGACAAAGTTTGACTCCGTTGAGCGGGCGGTAGCCGACATTGCTGCCGGCAAAGCCGTCGTCGTCGTCGACGACGAGGACCGCGAAAACGAGGGCGACCTGATCTTCGCCGCGGAGAAGGCGACGCCGGAGTTGGTGGCGTTCATGGT
>NZ_LQPW01000169.1 GCF_002116635.1 Mycobacterium szulgai
TCCGCTAGCGCCAGTATGGAGGTGGGGCTGATTTATGACTGGGATCCTGGACAGGGTCCCGTGGTGACGTGGCAGCCGACTCCTGCTTCGGTTGCAAAAGCCCAACAAGCACCCGTAGTTGCGGCGCCGCCGAGTTCCATGCAAGCCGCCCATGTGCGTAGTTATATTGATTTCACCGAGCGCGGTCTGGAATTTTCTCGGTTGGTGATGGGTTCCTGGGAGATTCCGGGTAAGTGTGATATCCGCACCATGACGCATGTCATCAATGCGCATCTTCGTCGCCATTCCACGTACCGGAACTGGTTTGAGTACAAAGACGCCAAGACCATTCTTCGGCACCAAATGGCCAATCCCCGCGATATCCAGTTCGTTCCGGTTCAGCACGGTGAGCTGACCCAGCCGCAATGGCAGGAATTGGTGTTGTCCACCCCGAATCCGCTGCAGTGGGATTGCTTCCGGTTCGGGCTGATCCAGCACGAAGATCACTGCACCTTGTTCGCGATTGTCGACCACCTGCATTGCGACCCGGCGTTGATCACCGGCCTGTATGTCGAAATTCTGGCCAACTACCAAGCGCTGGTCGCCGGCAAACCACCCGTCATGCTCTCCGACACCGGCAGCCACGAAGACTTCTGCATCCGCGAAAAGGCGTTCGCGGACTCCATGACCCTGGACTCCCCAGAAGTCCGCAAATGGATCGAGTTCGCCGAGAACACCGGCGGAGCCGGCCCCGAGTTCCCATTGCCGCTGGGTGACCAATCCATCCCCTGCGGCGGCGACATGATGATCGTGCCCCTCATGGACACACAGCAAACAGCCCGCTTCGAAGACGGCTGCATCGCCGCCGGCGCCCGATTCAGCGGCGGCCTGTTCGCCTGCGCCGCCCTGGCCTACTACGAACTGACCGGCCAGGAAACCTACTACGGCCTCACCCCGGTCGACAAACGACAAACGCCCGAAGAATACATGACCATGGGCTGGTTCACCGGAATCCTCCCCTTCGCCGTCACCGTCGACCCCAATTCATTCGAAGAAACCGCCCGCGCCGTACAAGCATCATTCGACGAAAACATGCCCCTGGCCCAAGTCCCCTACGACCGCATCCTGGAATTAGCGCCCTGGCTGAAAAAATACAGCCCCCAGTTCTTCATGATGAACTACATGGACGCCGGCCTACCCCCACTTTCCGCAGTCGTCGCCACCGCACTAGTAGGCACAAATGCAACCGCCTACAACGACGCCCGCAGCCCCGCCTACCTGTATATGTCAGTAATCCGCCTCTTCGACGAGGTCTCACTGATGATTTCCTTCCCGAACAACCCCATTGCCCGGGAATCCGTCACCCGCTACGGCGAAATCCTCAAATCCGTATACAACCGCGCAGCCGCAGGCCAGTACACAGCACCCGCTGTGCACGTATCC
>NZ_LQPW01000170.1 GCF_002116635.1 Mycobacterium szulgai
ATTCCGAGCTGCTGGAGCCCGCACTAGAGGAATTCGAGTCGTACGCGGCGCGATTCGGCTTCACCGTTCCGGCCCGCGCCCTGGTATGCAACCGCACCGGCGCAGTTCTGACGGCAGAAACCCCGCTCAACGCGCAGTATTGGCGACGGCATTCTCGCCAGCCGGTTCAGTTCGCCGAAAGCATCCGCACGGTTGCGCAGCTGGGCTGCTCGGTCTTGATGGAGATCGGTCCGCAGCCGATTCTGACCGCCGCCGCCCTGCAGGTGTGGCCGGACTACTCGGCCGCTCCGCGTGCCGTCGCCTCCCTGCGTAAGGGGTCCGACGACCGGCGTCAGATCGCAGAGGCGTTAGCCGGGGTGTACGTCGCCGGGCATCGGCCGGACTTCGCGGCGCTGCACCAGCGGTCACATCGCAGACTCGAACTACCGACCTACCCGTTCCAGCGCCGCCAATGCTGGCCCAAGACCGCCGGCATCCGCTCGGACGGTGCCACCGCAAGCTCCGGAATTCTTGGCAGCGCAAAGGACCTCGCCTCCGGCGACATCGTTTACACCAGCCGGCTGTCGGTGAAATCGCAGCCGTGGCTGGCAGACCACATCATCTACGGCACAGTCGTGGTTCCCGGCGCGACCTATGCGGCGATGGCCCTTGCCGCGGTGGGAACGCCGGCGCGGGTTCATGATGTGTTCTTCTACGAGCCGATCATTCTGGGCGACAAGGCTTCCCGGGAGGTACAGCTGACGTTGCACCCACCCGACGACAGCCGCGGCGGGACCTTTCAGATCCACAGCCGCCCATACGGTGACCGCGACGCCGACTGGTCCTTGAACGCCGAAGGCATCGTCCTCGCCGGTGTCGACGATGAGCCGCCATCAGATACATTGGAATCCATCGACGCCGTATGCGAGCGGTTGGACCGTGCGCGTCCGCAGCAGCTGTTCGAGGCCTTCGCCGACAACGAATTAGCTTGGGGGCCAACATGGTCCACTTCGCTGAAGTCGCTGTGGATCGGCGCGGGTGAGGCCGTCGGGGATCTTGCC